>JAMPDJ010000027.1 GCA_023665805.1 Bacteroides sp.
CGAACGAACATAAAGGCAAAACGGATTGGAAAGCTAATGACCGATTCGGGTTAAATGGCTTTTATTTCCAAATAAATACAACGTTTTCCGTTTGTATCGTATGATACGCCTTGCTGCAAAATATATGATGATACGCCTTGCTGCATTTGGTATATGTGCCTTTCCTTGTCTTTTAGTATCTGACGCACACTGTCGATTCGCTCTGCCGGATAATCAATATATGACTATTCTATGCTGTTGTTTCATTGATTGGAGTTATTGCTTTTGTTTTTTCATTCTCACGAGCCAGGGCAGTACAAAAACCAGCGCCACTACAGAGGCCGACAGCCCCGTCATGGTGGTGACTGCGAACGTATACCAGAACTTGTTGTCCGCCCCGTCCATAAGAAAGGGCACGAGGCCGAGCATGGTGGACAGCACAGTGAGCATGACCGGCACGATCTTGTGGTTGTAGGCCCTGACGTATGCCCGCACGGGGTCGGTAACGGACGACCGGCGGATAAGGTCGTATTGATGTAGGATGTAAATGGCGGCATTTACCACAAGGCCGCACAGCAGCACAAGGGCAGCCAGTCCGCCTGTGCCGAATGGTGTGCCTGTGAAGTGGAACGTCAGGAATACGGCTGCCAGTGTCATGGGTATGAGAGCCACAAGTATTGCGAGGGGACGCAGGAGGCTCTCGAACAGGATGGCCATTAGCCAGCAGGTAATGACAAGGCACAAGGCTATCAGCCAGTACTGCTCCGATGCCGTGGGAGGCTGCGACCACCCCTGACGCTCGCAGCGGAAGCCAACGGGCATCCTCTCATCCATGCGCCTTGTCACCTCTTTCATATAATTATCGGTGTAGGCATACGAGCCGAGGCAGTTGAATGCCACACGCAGCACGTACTCCTGGTTACGCCTCGGAATAACGTTCTTGGCCTCCCTCCGCCGTATGTCCACCACATCGCCTATCAGTATGTCGCGGTCGCCCACATGGACATGCGAGTTCAGCAACCGCCACAGGTCGTGCGTGTCGCGGCGTGACGACACCAGCGTCACACCCGTGCGCGTCTTGTCCCACCAGCCGAGGTCACGTCTCTGCAGGATGTCGTTCACCGAGTTGTATATCATGTCGGACGTTATGCCAAGCAGAGCCATGCGCTCCCGGTCGTAACGTACATAATACTCGTCCTCCTGGTTCTCGTGGCCCGGAGTCTCTATGGTGATGTCCACGGCGCGCGGGTTTTGTCGCAGCATGTCGCACAAATCCTGTGCGTAGCGGTACAGGCGGTCGTAGTTGTATCCCGTCAGCTCTATGCGGTTGCTGCGGTATTGCAGGTTGAGCGAGTTGCTGAAGCCGCGCTGGCTCACGCCGTATGTGCTCCAGTCTGCACCGCCGATGCCTATCACGCGACCGATGACGCGGTTCTCCACCTGATACGGGGCCGCCGTGCCCAATGCCTCGGGCCTGAAACGCACCGTTATGTTGGCTCCGCCTCCATTGATAGATGTCTCAAAACGTAATATGGCTGTGTCTGACGCCAGCGTCTCCTCCAATAAGCGCACCTTGGCGTTCAGCTGTGTGGCGGTGCCTCCCAACGGCATCTGTGCCCTGATGTACAGCCTCATTTCCTCCTCCTCACGAGGCCACGAGGCACCGTCCATCGACTTGGAGAACAGGTATGCCGTGTAGCCGAATCCGCCAAGATACAGCAGCGACAACACTGTGTAGAGCGCGATACGCCAGCGTCCCGGCAACCTGCCCGGGAAGGCTATATAACGCGCATATATACGATTCCAGCGCACCACAAACCTTCGCATGCGTATACGCTTGGCGCCACCGCCGGCCGTGCGGAAGCGGACGGCATCTACCAGCGCAGGCACAAAGGCCACGGCCACCACAAGTGCCACAGTCAGGTTTATTATCACCACCCACGCAAAGTCGTACAGGTCACGCCGCAGGTTCTCTGGAGCGAAAAGTATCACCACCAGCGTGCCTATGGTGGTGAGCAGGGCCGCCAGGATGGCGAAGAAGGCCTTGCGGTCGCGGTAGTAGGCATAGTGGTCTATCATCACGATGGACGAGTCGATGACCAGTCCCAGCGACACGGTGACACCGGCAATGGAGAACACATGCAGGCGCAGATCGAAGGCGTAGTAGCACACCGCGGCCATGGCAAGGCACAGTGCCAGCGTGCCAGCCACGATGCCCACATACCTCCATCCCGGACGCACGAGGAACACGAACACCAGCAATATGCACAGCGACATGAGACTGCGCGACACGAGACGGTCCATCTCGCCCTGCCGCTCATCCGACGAGTCGTGCTGCAGCTCCAACACAACGTCACCGCGCAGGTGCGTCTGCATGCCCTCTATCTGCTCGCGCAGCTCGCGTGCCAGACGTATCAGGTTGGCCTGCGCGTTCACATATATGTTCAGGCTCACCGTCTCGTGACCATTGATGCGGTAGTACGACGAAGGCTCATAGTTTTTGTACTCGTAATGTGCCAGCGCCCCCATGTATGTAATGTGTCCATCCTCGCTCTTTATCGGCATCTGTTCCAGCGGACGGTTGAAGTCCGCCGTGGCCAACCGCAGGGTAACGCGTGCGCTGTCATGCAGCACATCGCCCACTATCTCGTTACGCCCGAAAAACGCCTTCAGCCCGTTCTCCATGTCAGTAGCGGAGAGGCCGCAGGACTGCAGCAGCAACGGGTCGTAGGTTATCTCCAGGTACCGCCCGGTGCCACCCGACACGTTCACCCAACGCACATCCTCGTTACGCTGTAGCACCGGGGTGATTTGCTGCTGCACATATTCCTGCAACTGCGTGGCGGCCAGCGGGCTGTTCACCGTGTACGACAGCAGGTGCACGGTCTCGTCCCTCTGCCGCGTGTTGTTCACTATGTCGCCTCCCGACAGCGTAGGGATACTTACCCCCTCGGGCAGGCGGCCACGTATCTGGCGTAGCAGAGAGGCTATCTCGAACCGCACGGCAGACACGTTCACGTCCGGCTTCAGCGTCACCTTGACCCATCCGCCTCCGTAGCGCGACTCCGACTCCACGTTCTCTACGCCACGCACGGCCACCATCAGTCCTTCGATGGGTGCCGTAACACCCTGTTCCACCACCTTGGCCGACTTGCCCTGCCAGCCATAGTTTATCCACAGGTCGCGTCCCTGGCGCGGACGGGGCTGTGGGGCCACGTCGATGAGAGGGGCCAAAGCGATGCCGATGACAAGAAGTATCACGGCAGTCAAGAGTATAGAGAAGTTGCTAAGTTTCATTGTTTTTTTAGATAAATAGCAGTGACACAGTGCCAAGCCTATGGCATTATATGGCTTTATTAGGACATATTCTAATATTGCCGTCAATATCTGCCAACCACACGTTATCGTCAAAGACCTCAAAAAGTGGCACCACAACATCCAGAACGATTTTCTTGACTGACTTCCCTGTTGTGTCATATATGTCAATCTCAGAATATCCGTCCCCAGTTTCTGGATTGACGTTTTGTTGACACAATAAATAGATCAGGCCGTTATGTATTCTTGCATCGGAATAGTATACATGCTCTTCGGGATTGAATTCGTAATCACAAGCATATTTGACACAATGCGAAATCACACCATAGCAATCAAGGTCCATTATATGAAACTCTTTTTTGTACAGATGTGCCAATATTATTGTGTTTCCTTCTCCGTTCCACACAAAATCCTGGTATATGGCATTCCCTTTCTGCTTTTCATCCTCAAAGCAATACTCATCGGTGCTACGATATGTTTTTGCATCGTAAACAACTAAAGATATTTTATCTTGTTCTATGCACGAGAATCCACCATACTCTCTGTTTATTAACATGGGATTGTTGGCCGGCAATTTCGTTTTCAGTTCAACATCACCAACCAATGTGTCGTTACGGTATTGGAATATACGGTTTCGTCCGTTATCCCATATTTCGTATGAGTCTGATGACGTTGGAATTAAATGTGGTTTAATCCATTCTCCATGTCCACGTCCGATAGTTCCAAATGCCTTTGCTTTTGTAAAGTTACAAACATCGTAACGAATATATGCCGGAGCCGAAGTCCCAACCCTACAAATCAGAATTTTTCCCATTTTTGCCATTTCCTGAATGCTGAAATCAACATTGTCATCTAATATTTTCGATGCAACTTGTTCTTCCACAACAGCATTCTCCAACACCGCATCGGACACGTCTTTCTTGTCATTGCCACATCCACAAGCCATGGAAGCAATTAGCAATAGTATCAAATGTATATTCTTCATCTCATTTTGCCTAATTGATGTTGGCACCATCCTGCCAATGCCCAATACAATACATTCAAGTACTGATACTTGACAAAAAATACAGCGACAAGGAGGATGGTGCATATGCATGGTTAAGTCAACAGATATTAAGTGTTTATACTATACATGATATGGCCACATCATCATTTTATTATTTATATATCATCTTGTACACCAGCGGCACAAAGAACAGGCTTACCATGGTGCCCACCGTCATGCCCACGATGAGGGTAAGCGACAGGGGATACTGCAGCGCGCTACCCATGTCGGCGCGCGACAGCAGTGGCAGTATGGCCAGTATCGTCGTGAGCGACGTCATGATTATTGGGCGCAGACGGCGGTGGCCGGCGCGCACTATGGCCGTCAGCGTTGGCGTCCCGTCGCGTCGCAGGCGGTTGATGGTGTCCACCTTCAGTATCGAGTCGTTGATGATGATGCCGGACATCACCACAAGGCCGATCATGGACATGATGTTGAGCGACTCGCCTGCCAGCCACAGCACCACCAGCACCACGGCCACGTCCACCACCATCTCGGACAGGATGATGAGCGGCTGTACAAGGCTCTCGAACTGGGCCGCGAGGATGAAGTAGAGCAGCGCCAGGGCCACGGACAGCACAATGAGCAGTTCGTCCACCAGACGGCGGCTGCTGAAATAGTCGCCGAAGAAGGTCACCGACACGCCGTCCTTTCCGTCATTCACTTTCACACTGCACTCAGCGAAATTCTGCGCCCATGCCATCACGTCACGCACGGTGGCATCGTCAGCGTCCATGTCTATCGGATAGTAGTCACCGTCTGACGCAGCGTGCAGGCGCTTGAAGTCCTCGCCCTCGGCCGTGGCCACAAGCAGGTGCAGCGGTATGCACACGCCGTTAGGCGCCGTCAGCGACGAGGCCATCACCCTGTCCTTGTCCTGCGCGCGGTCTCCCACCAGCACAGGCACCACGTCGGCTCCGTCGTTGATGCCGAACACACGCCGTTGTCCCGTCTGTCCGCGCAAGGTGGACAGCAGGTTGTCGTACGTCACGCCATACAGGGCCATGCGCTCCATCTGCGCGCGGTATTCTATGGTCATATCCGAGGCCACGGGTTGTACGGACACCATGGGGAAGGCATTGCGCAGCGAGTCGGTGAAGGCTCGCGCCTGCGCCACCGTGGGGCGCCCTCCCCTGGCGTTCTGCAGGTGCATGCTCAGGCGGCTCTCTCCGCCGCCGAACACCATGTCCAACAGGCTGCCCACGGGAGCGAACGATACCGTGGCACGCGGATAACGCTCTGCCATGTACGCCTCTATGCCGCGCTGTGCCCTCAGGCGTTCCTCCTCCGTCCCGAAGCGCAGATAGGCAGTCGCCTCCGATGCCGTTATCTCGGGAGTGTGCGACAGCAGGAAACTCTGCGTGCCCACCATCGTGGTGCTTGTGCGCAGCGAGTCGGCGTGTCCTAACAGCTCACGCATGCGGAGGTCGTTCTCCTGCTCAGAAATGCCAAGGTTCCAGTCGACAGCCATCATCGTGTCCTCGTGAGGCACATCGGGCAGTTGTTCCTTGCGCAGCGAGCCGAACAGCATCACTGCGCAGGCCACGCACAGCGCGAAGCCGCCCAGCACCCAGCACGCGTGACGCAACGTGAGGCCCAGGACACGCGAGTAGGACGACATGAAGAGTTCCGGCTCGCGACCAGTGCCGGCCCTCAGCCGCCTGTGGAACAGACGGAAGTATACGGGTATCACCGCCACCGCCACCAAGAGCGATGCGAACAGCGCGATGGTCACCGCCATGGCCTGGTCGTAGAACAGCTCGCCCGCCGTGCCGCTCAGGAACACCAGCGGGATGAACACCGAGCACGTGGTCAGTACCGACGACAGCATGGGCTGGAACACCTCCTTGGCGCCTCTCACCACAGCCACGTCTAACGGCTCGTGCTGCATGCGCTGGCGTATGTTGTCAATAACTATTATGGAGTTGTCCACAATCATGCCCACGCCGAGTATGAGACCCGACAGGCTGATGACATTGAGCGATATGCCGAGGATGTGGAACGACAGGACGGTGAGGATGAGCGACAGCGGTATGCTTATTATTATAAGGAGCGGCAGGCGCACGCTGCGCATGAACACGAACAGCACCAGGCATGCCAGCGCGGCGCCCAGCAGCAGGTTCGTCCTCAGGTTGTCCATCGAGTATGTCAGCAGTCGTGTTTGGTCGCGCGTCAGGTCGAAGGCAATCTCGGGGAATTCGGCTCGCAGTTCCGTCAGCAGCGTGTCCATGCCGGCCTGCAGTTCCTCCATGCGCGCCTCGGTCTGCTTCACCACGGCCATGGTCACGGCCCGTCGTCCGTCGTGCCGCACTATGCCGCCGCCCGACAGCGGACGTTGCGTCACGTCGCACAACTCGCCAAGACGGAGCAGGCGACCGTCGTGCGCCAGTATTATGTCCTTTATGTCATCGACGGTCAGCAGGGCCGCATCGAAGTGGATGTTGTATCGGTATATGCCGTCCACGATGCTGAGCGACGACAGCGTCACGTCCCTCGCCTTGATGGCCTGCTCGATTACGGCTGGCGTAAGTCCGAGGGCCTCCATGCGGTCGGCTCGCGGCGTCAGCACAATCTCCGTGCCGGCCATGCCGCTCATGTCCACCATGGCCGTCTGCGGCAGCTGTTCGATGCGCTTGCGCAGCACGCTGCGCGCGAACGACGACAGTTGCACGAAGCGCATGTCGGTGGCCGCGCTATCCTTCAGCGATATATCCAGATAGAAGGCCGGTATGTCCATGGCGCTGGCCTTCACCACCTTTGGTCGCTCCATTTCCTTGGGAAGCCATGTCATGGCACGGTCTATCTTCTCGCCCACCTCGATGAAGAGCAGATCCATGTCAGCTCCCGGCTCGAAGGTGAGCGTCACGGTGGCCGCGTCCATGCGGCTCTCGGAACCGATGTCCTTCAGCCCCGGCACTTGCGACAGCTGCCCGCGCAGCGTGCCCGTTACACGGCTCTCCACTTGGCGCACGGAGGCTCCGGGATAGGCGGCGTGCACCGTGATCTGCGGTATGTCTATGTCGGGCATGAGCGACACGGGTATGTAACGCATTGACAAAACGCCTATGACGGCAAGCGCGAGGACGCACATGCTCACGGCTATGGGGCGGCGGATAATGTGGTTTAGCATATCAGCGAAGTTTAATGTAGAGCAATGCCGGCAGGGACAACTTGCCGTTTATCATGTCCCGTATAACTTGATTTGTCCTTGCATAGGCAGCACGGATATCCGAATTGCCGCTGTCAATCATATATTTTGATTGTTCAATAGACTCTGCGGTTATTATACATGCAATATGTTTGTCACTGACGGTGACACCATGTATGGGAAAAATACCGTCAAACAGTGATACGCCCTGATATGACTTTCCCGTTTTCTTATTCCGAAGATAGTGCATCATTACGCCGATATTGTATTCAATGTTAATCCAATATTCATTTTCCTCGTATTTGCAAATGCTGTACACGTGTTGTCCTTTATCGTTGGCCGCCTTGTAATCACCGTCATACTTGATTTTCGCCGCCGTTTCAGAGTCTATAAAATGTCCCTGAAAGTCCACATACACTCTGTTGACGATTGAATCCGAATTGAATACCAGCACAGTGTCCGACAGGTTTGGTACATAGAAAGTTTGTTCGCCATTGCTCCAAAAAGGAAAATCCTTTGTAAACAGGTGATGCCTTTCCAAAGGACGCCATCTTTGCTGAACGTTCATCAATGTGTCACTCACCACGACCTCACATCCATCCGTACTTTTGTTATTATCAATCATCCGGAAAGCGAAAACATATTTGCCGCTGTTCAGAACAGAAAAAGAATACGGCCAGTACTCATCTATTTTTGTTGTCGACAGCAATTCCCCATCAAACGTAAAGCGTAATATTTTGTTCGTCTCCGCCTCAAACACACACAACTCGTTGTTTTGTTTGTCTATGGCAAAATCAGAAGGGCCTCTAAGAAATTCCTTGTCAGCATGCCCTATTTCGCCCACACACGCCGTCATGTGTCCGACAGAGTCGAATACGAACACTTTTTTAGCATATTCCTTATCCAGTACAAATATGTACCCACCATATATTTCCATTTTATCTATCTGCCCGATGAACAGTGTCGTGTCCATGTCGAGTGACAAAATCTTACTTATCTCATAACCGGCTGTATCCAATTGCACAGTCTGCCCGTTCCAGTCAAGCACTATGTGACTTAACGGCAATTTTTCTAACGGCATGCTTCTGTCGGTATGCGTGCATGCGCATACCGACAGAAACACGAACAAACTAATTACAAGCTGTCTCATCACTTAATTCACACGTATTGATGGTGAGTTCCCGCTCACAACGTTTTTTTGATCCATAGTAAGTATATGTTGCGCCTGCTGCTATGAAGATTCCTTTATAATAGAAACCTCCCCCAGCGTTCACTTTTTTAGTAGTACACTCTACGGTTCTGAGATTTGAAAACCACAAAGAGTTTGAATTTGAACTTTCCGTTGTCAACGCTTCAATGTTTTGTTTTAACAAATCAGTGTTGTTGGCGTTGCTCTCATTAAGCAAATGGCTGATAATCCCGAAGACTCCGCACAGAATAATCGCACTCAAAATAATACTTTTTTTCATGATGATAATTTTATAATGTGTTACTTGCATTTTACTTTCGTATCGTCGGCAAGGTTCAGGTTGCCGCTCGTTATCACAATGTCGCCCTCGTGTAGCGTCGTCTCCTTGCGCGCGCAGCCCGTTATAGCGTGGCTTGTGATGTTTGAGGCTGCTATGTCCACGTATGTCCAGCGGGCTCGGCCGTTGTCGTACAGGAAGACGACGTTGTATCCGTCGCGTTCCACCACGGCGTCCTTGGGCACCACGAACATGCGTGGCACGCTGCGCTCCACCACCACGCGAACGTTCATGCCGTCCATCAGTCCGCTGTGTCCCGGCACGCGCGCCGTCACCTTCACAGTACCCTTGTCGCTCACCGTCGGGTTCACGCTCACTATGCTTCCTGTCACCGTCAGGCTGTCGTCGGCGAACGGTGTCACGCGCACCCTGTGCCCCGTGCCCACTGTGGGCAACTCGGCCTCCAGCACGCTAAACTCCACGTCGAACGCCGTGTCGTCCACTATGTTGCATATCTTGGACGCGCTCTGGTGCAGGCGCGCCTCAAGGTCGGCTATGCGCCCGGCCCTCGGGGCGATTATGCGGCAGTCGTCCAGGTTGCGCATCGCCGTCTGCAGGGCAAAGCGCGCGGCGTAGTGTCCCGATGTCACCTCCGCCCGGCGCAGAATATCGACAGGTATGTCGCCACGGGGATTCAGGTTCTCGTCCACGTCATAGCCCAGTTGCAGCAGTTTGTCCGCCAGATCCACACGCGTGCGCTCAACCTCGCGCTCCGCCCGCTCCACCTCGCGCAGGTAGTTCGTCTCGTCGGTCACGGCCAGCAGCTCGCCCTTGTCCACACGCTGCCCCTCGCGCACGGATATGGACGTGACGATGTCGGTGTGGCGCGGTGCCAGTGCCGACTTGACCGCGGCGCGCAGGTGCCCGTTGCACACCACCTCGCGGTTGAAGTCGGCGAGGCGCAACGTCATCGTGTCCACATAGTTCTCGGTCTGGTCGGCCTGGCCCCGTCCTTCGCGTTCGTTTTTCTCGTCTTTGTTGCTGCCACATGCTGCCAGTAGCAACAGGGTAATCGGTATCAGTCTTTTCATTTTACTATCTTGTCAAAATCAGTCGTTATTTCATGGTTGTCCACATAGTTCCACAAAGTGTGGCGCTGTATGTTGTAGTAATTGTTCCAGTAAGTACGCAACTGGCTGATGTACTGAGAACGGGCGGATTCCTTCTCCTGCTGCGCAGTGTTGAGCTCGGTCACGCTTATGGCACCTGTCTCGAAGCGTTGCACGGTCAACGCATACCTTTCATCGGCAATCTCCTCGGCACGGGCGGCATCGTGGCATTGCTCGTACTGGAGGTTGAACTGCATCACCAGCTTCTTTATCGTCTGCTGGTATTCCTGGTCGTTTTGTTCTATCTGCGTCTTCACCACGTCCAGGTTGGCCTTGGCCACACGTACACGACCCTTGCTTACGCCCCAGTCGAAGATGGGCATGGCGACGCTCAATCCCACTATCTCGTTGTCCTGCAAACGGCTGTAGGCATCTGCAAAACGGTCGGCCGTATTGCGCAATCCCAGTTCGCTGTGCAGCGACACCTGCAATCCGCGTTGCGACTTGGCCTGGGCCAGGTTGCGCTGTGATTCTATCAGAGTTAGCTTCTGCGTCATAGAATGAGCCGAGGATGTCATCGCCTTCTGCATCACGTCGTTCTCATCAAGTATCATGTCGGGCACGTCCTCAGGGGCAAGCAGTTCTACGCCCTCCCACTGCACGGCCTGCAGGTAGGTGAACAGCATGAAACGCGCATCGTCCAGCGAGAGGCGGTCATGTTTCACCGACACGCGGGCGTTGATGGCGGAAAGTTCCAGCTGCAACAGTTCGCTCTTGGCCACGGTGCCAAGGGAGAAACGCCGTTTGGTCTGTTCATACAGACGGCTCCTCTCCTCGGAAGTAGCCACGGACTGCCGGTAGTCGGACTGGGCTGACAGCACCGAGAAGTAGAGGTTGGTCACGGTCACGGCTATGTTCTGCATGGACTCCAGGTACTGGCGCTTGGCACGTTCGTAGGCTACTGGTTCCGACTTGCCACGCCATTTCAAGGAGTTGAACGTGCGCAGCGGCTGGTCATACACCAGACGCAGCGGCTGCGTGTTGAACGTGCGCAGGCCATAGTTGAACTGCTCCAAATGGTAGAGGTAGGACTGTAGCGACACGGTGCCTCCAGTGGGTACTATGTTCTGACTTACGGACAGGGTCAGCGAATTGCTCAACGAGTTGTTCTCCACATAGTTTATGCGTCCGTCCTCGTAGTTGCGCACACTGGTGACGGATCGGTCGTAGTTCAGCAACGAGCCGGACAGCGAGACCGATGGCAACAGTTCCGCACGGTAGGAACGGTATGTCCAGTAATTGCCTAGGAAGGAGAAGCGGGCCATCTTGGCATCAAGCGAGTGCTCCTGCGCCAAGCGTATGGCATCGGTCAGGGAGAGTGACATGGAGGCTTTTGCCACACTGGTCGCAAGAACGGCCCATAGTATTAAGAAGACTTTTCTCATTGATAACTCAATTTTATAAATAGGTATTGAAAATTAATGCACAGTTAAGACGAAGCTATTTTTGAATTGATTTGTGCGCGGACTGAAGGAGCAATGCGAGCATTGTGACTGAACGACAAGCAAAAAGCGCAAGTATTGACGGACATGACATAATTTTCCGTTTGTAAAAGTAATGCATTTTAGTGTGATATACAAGTTTTTGCACTCTTAATTTCAACCATGTATGACCTTCCTCACTGTACGCATCTTGAGGCTATGGTAACTCTCCACACATTAGTTCGCCGATGTAAGTTTTCTTCAACATGGCAACATGGGACGTACATACACAAATACCATCTCCGCGAGGATTCATCTTTCCTGAGTTTTGTTTTCTGTTTACCAGTCTTATGGTCCATTCCAATATGAAGCTTCATATACTTGTTTATCAGGGTGGCTCGTCCGGTTCCGGCACAAAGATGAAACCGTGTAGCAATGGTGTTGTATTATTTGCCAGAACACGTCCGAGCCATATCCTTTATTTCTTTTTCTTATATCACATGCCCATAACAGGCCAATGGGGATACACTATGTCTTAATTTTCCTGTCGGGCAACCGCCCATACGTACATGGAAATACATGTTATGGCTACAATCCACAGTACTAACGACTTGACGAACGACCACAAGGGTGTGAAGTGTATCAGCTCGCCAAAACAACCGCATGTCTCTATCCGCCCTATCACCGACGGGTGAAAGTAGTTGTCTCCTGTCAAATAGACAAAGAATGTGAGGGCACTGAATGCGAATGCGTTTCCTAACCATCTGAATCTTGGCAGCAAACATGCTATACCGCTCAGTAATTCCGCCATACAAACCGCTCCGGCTACGTATATGCCGTAATCATTCAGCCAGCCGCCGAAATATACTTCAAGGTAGAGCAGCACCTCGGTGCCGAACACCCGCAAACCGATGAACTTGGTCACTGCAGGCAGAATAAATACTGTGCCAAGCACTATGCTGAGTGTGTTGTGTATGATAGTTATTGTTCTTATTTTGTAAATATTTTTATGGTCGTTTTGGACAAATGAACGTGTCGTTATTGGTTTTTGCCATCTCAGTTTATATCTAAAAACTGGATTGTTGTCATCGTTTTGTATACACATCAGTTACGCTATTGTTGCCACTTATGTTTTTGTGATTCTGCAATTCGCCTATTCCAACATAATATTTTTATCCAACTATTTAAAAAGCCGGCATAACGCTATAGAAATACGGATTGTCACTCGTGACAATTGACAGAGGACAAATTTGTGCTGAAGACAAAACCACATATTTGAGGAGCAACCCTTGATTTGAAAACTTGTTATAGGCTATGTGGCCAGACATGCCAATCCTCTTTGATACAGATGATGTTCACCCCTCGGTATAATCACTTTACATGATACACTACAACCACATAACCATAATCTTTGCCACACGTGGCATGTGCACGACATTGATTTTTTTCTTTCAGATGGCTATAATGCTCCACATCAATAATGCCAATTAAAGCATCTTCCGTAGAAGAAAGAATGTTCAATAACGGGAATGCCTCAGCATCTTCGTCATATTGATAACTACGTCTAAAGCATTCGTTACTCCTTTTATCAACCACAGTATATTCCAAGTTTGAGAAAGTCAAAAAAAGATAGTTCTCTGTTTCAAATATATTGCTAAAGCCGACAAAGTCATCCAGACGGGTCGAATATGCCATAATGCCATAATCAGTCATATCACGCAGTTCGGAATCCGTTAATATCCTCTTCGCGGTTCGGAATCTAACCGTATTATCATTTGTGCTTTTTATTACATCAGAAAAAGGGAGGATATAACGGATATTACCGTTGTAATGGCAAAACGAGTGTGAGCCAACATATTCTTTTGTCCCGTCTGTTTTAACGGGAGAATTATCCACAACTGAAACCTTGCCGGTTAAAGTATTCCAACGTGTATAGATATCATTTTTTTCATTATAAATATAATTTGCCATAAACAGAACATTGTCTTTCTCAAATACAGCATCCTTCACATTTGAGAAAGCTCCTTCGGCAGCCTCTTTCTCAGAAACAAATTCTCCATTGAGAGTATAGGTTATCAACGTGTTCTTAAATGAGTCTAACAATTTTATTGTGTCATTGAAGACAACGAAGGTGGCTATGTTTATATATTCACCATGCCCATGACCCCGTTCGCCAATAAAACGAATGAATTTTCCAGACGCTCCAAAACATAACAATCTGTTATTATCCAAAATATAGTAATTATTTTCATAAAGAAGCAATTTTTGTGGATTTGTCAATACCACGCCATTATTATCACTTGCCAGGGGAATTACTTCGATTGTATCAATAAATGCTGATAACGGTGTATTTTCGTCACTGTAATTATTATCAAATCCATTTATCATGACTTCGTTGTATGATCTTTTATTGGTGCAAGACGGAATGATATAAAGTAGTGCGAATATAAATAATATTTTTTTCATAATCAATTTATAATAAGGATTTCAATTCCTGCAATAGAAGAGGAACTTTCAATGCTCCAATTTTATTGCAGGAAAAATGTTATGCCAGTTTCTTGCCTCCAGAATATAAACCTTGTTGTTTACAGCAGTTTCCTGAAGATTCTATACATTTGTATCTGGCCCATGGGATAGAATACTTGCTTCCTTTTTCATACGAGCCTTTAATGGTAACTCCGAACAATGAGATTTCCCCACTGATTTTGCACGTAGCTGTTTCAAAACCGGAATTATCACACACAGATGCCATATTCCATGAACCGTCAGAATCTATGCACTTGCGTCTTTCCTCCGGATAGGGCTCTTCGTCTTGACTTAGTGCTTCCACATTCTGTGTCAGCAAGTTGTTTGACACGAATACCTGTGGCTCACAAGTTTTTGTGCCAACAATAGCCACGCTGATAATAGTAGCAACACATGACAGCATTAAAGTTTTCTTTTTCATAATTGTTTGTTTTGATTGATTATTTGGCAATATTGCCTTTTTCAAATTCAGTTGCTTCCTCTTTCATCTCTCGTGTCGCGGGCGACTCAACTTTGACGCGGAAATCCAGCACCTTGCGTGCCATCTCTCTGCAGCGTGCCGTATCACCAGTTATCTCATATAGTTTCATCTGGCGGTAGAGAGGATATATGCGGTTTGGCACCATGCGGAAGGCGTGTCCGTACATCGAGTCAGCCTTGGCGTATTCGCTCATGTCCTCGTAGTTGCGCCCCATCAGAATATGGAACATCGGATCGGCACTCAGCGACGCGCCACGGCGCAGCATGGCGTTGCTGTCGTTGTATCTGTCGCAGGCTCGGAGCCAAAAAGGCAGCCAATATGAACAAGATAGTTCTCATCGGTTTGTTCTATGTTCGTATTCAATACGCTTTTGTGTGTCCATTACGACACAAATCAACGCTATTACCCATAACACGCATGATTTGACGAATGAGTCCAATGGCGTAAAGTGAATCAGTTCGCCGAAGCATCCGCATGTTTCTATCTGTCCTATTATAGCAGACGGATTGAAGTAGTTGTCACCAGTCAGGTAGACGAAGAATGTCAGGGCTGCGCACGCCAATACGTTTCCAGTTCTCCTGAACCTTGGCAGCAGACACGCGATACCGGTCAGCAACTCTGTCAGGCATACAAGTCCTGCCAATAACGTGTGGTAGTCGCTCAGCCACCCTCTGAAGTAGATTTCAAGGTATAGCATCACCTCTGTACCGAACACTCGCAAACCGATGAACTTGGTCACTGCAGACAGAATAAATACTGTGCCAAGCACTATGCTGAGTGTGTTGTGCACTATATATTTTATTTTCATATTGCCTTTTTTAAACATATAAATTACAAAACCAATCCTCCGACTCGTTGTAACAGACAAGCGCCCCCTTGTGTGTCAAAACTAAATAATCTGATTAAACTCTTATACAGTTGATTATACGCCATTGATTTTATCATTTCAACTTATATCTAACAATAACAGGATTGTCATCGTTTTGTATACACATCAGTGTTTTGCGATTGTTTTCGTTTATGTCTTTGTCGTTCTGTAATTCGTCTATTCCCACTATACTTTTTATCAAGCCTATTTCAAAAGCCGGCATAACGCTATAAAAGTACGAATTGTCACTCGCAACAATTGATAGAGGACTGATTTGTGCCGGAGACGAAATCACTGTCTTGAAGAGTAATCCTTTATTTGAAAACTTGTTATACGTTATATATGCCGGCATTCTATCATACACGCATTCCCCCCAAATAGTGGAGTCTGTCTCATGTACATTCCTTAAACCAGTAATCTTTCCATTATCAGATGTACTCTTCAACGATATGGTTTTATTTGCTATCATGCCGTCTATGTCATTCTGTGCATATCTCTTGCTGCATGGAACGTTAAGTCTGAAATAAGCCAAACATGAGTCGGGTGTTATTTTATACGTTGTGCATGAATAGTAATCAGAAAATAACACGTCCGATTTTGACATTGTTGTTTGCTTATTTATCAATATTTTATATGCCTCCTCGCCCATGCATGTATATTCTATCATGTTGTTGTTTCGTCCGTATACGGCAAATCTGTCAGCAGCACTATTCTCTGCAAAATCCGCGTTATCCAATATCAGACATTTCTCGTTCACATAAATGTTATATGGGGTGTTATCAACGTTTTCGGTTTTTATGTATTCCCCATTTCTTTTGTCATACGACATTATCTTTTTGCTGGTAGCATCATAGATATGCACATGATGGTCAGAGACACTGACTGTGTTGCATGTGACAAATTCGGATTGTCCGTGCCCTCGTTGGTCTATTTTATATTTGAAATGACCGTTTCTATCAAAACAATAAACACCTTCCGTGACTACGAAAAAATCTTCATCGTCAACAATAATGTTTGTGATTTCTCCTATTGTGGCCTCTGGAACAGTTTCCAACGGTATATACTCAAAGTTCTCAACAATACAGTCAAATGACACCGAATCTGCTATATCCTCTGCAGAAACACAATATTTAAAAGTGTTGGCGACAGGAATGTCTGATGCGTCACAAGCAACTAAAATAGATGCATACAAAACTATATATAATGTTTGTTTCATATATATATTTTAAGAAGGTGTTGCAGAACCTCCGCCTTGCTTTCTGAGCGATACGTCCATAAGGCAGTGTGGATATCCTGCAACATCTTTAATTGGCACTATAAAGATTATTTGAAAGTTCCCGCTTTTGGACAACCACTGGATGCGCAGGCATGCCAGTCCTCAGCACTACAGATGGCATTTGCTCCATCCACTTTTTGACATTCAATTTTGTATTCGTCTTTCATCTCTGCTGTTATTTTTCCACTTAAGGAAGCTGCTACGGAATTAGAAATTCTCATGCCGATCTTTACTTGTCCGGATGCCGATCCCGAAACTGATGTGACGTACAGGCTTGATCCTGTTTTTACAATTTTTGCGATACCTGTCTTGTTCTCACGTTCTTCTGATGATGTCGCTGTATCATCGGCCAAGGCCAAAATGTTAGCTTCCAACAGAGAATTTCGTACGTTGTTTTTTTTGTTGTGCAAATAGCAAATGCCACTTGCAGTTGTTGCACACAACAAAACCAATAATAGTTTTTTTGTCATAACTAATTTTAATGATTATTTTGGCAATATCGCCTTTTTTCGATTTTATTTGCCTCCACCTTCATCTCCCGCGTTGCGGGCGACTCCACTTTGACGCGGAAGTCCAGCACTTTGCGTGCCATCTCCTTGCAGCGTGTCGTATCGCCGGTTGCCTCATACAGTTTCATCTGGCGGTAGAGAGGATAGATGCGGTTTGGCACCATGCGGAAGGCGTGCTCGTACATCGAGTCAGCCTTGGCATATTCCCGCATGTCCTCGTAGTTGCGCCCCATCATGATGTGGAACATGGGGTCGGCGCTGAGCGACGCACCACGGCGCAGCATGGCGTTGCTGTCGTTGTATCGGCCACAGTCGCGCAGCTGCGAGCCGAAGTCGAACAGGAAACGGTGGTTGTCGCCCATCAGTGGCAGCAGTTCGTAATAGTCCTTGACGAAAGCCCTGTCCCGGATGTGGGCAAACCGGTTGTAGTCTTCCTCGGCCTCCACGCGTGGCCTCAGCGCCAGACACACCGCCACACCCAGCACGATGGAGGCCATCAGTGGGCACAACATCGCGGGACGGAACCGACGCTCTCGCCCCATGCCTGCGGCGACGGCCATGATGACAGTCAGCATGACGCAGAACGCAGGTATGGCGAAGGGGTATGAGAACAGCGAGAACACCAGCAAGGACACAAGGGCATGGAACAGCGGACTGCCTGCCAACCACAGGCGACGCGCCGCAAGGCCGAGGGCGACTGCAAACGGCACCAGCCCGACAATCCCTTGCTCCACGGCCATCCTCAGTGGCTCGTTGAATGGAAGGTCGGCCACGCCCACACTCTCTATGAAAGCTGAGTCCGGATGACAGGCGAAGTATTCCGCCTGTCCCTCGCCAAGGGCGTGCAGGTAGCCTCCTGTGCCGACGCCCAGCCAAATGTTGTCCGCCCATGCCTGCAAGGACACCAGCATCATGAGCATGCGGCTGTCCGCCGAGCCGCGTTTGACAAGGTAAAGGACGGCGGCAGCAACGGTACAGACACCTACCACCCAGCGCCAATTCCTCCACACCCAGGCACGGTATACGATGACGGCACATACGGCAAAGGCCAGCAACGCCGCGCGGCTCCACGCCGCAGGTAGCATCACGGCCATGGCCAAGGCCGCAATGCCGAGCGTACGACCGCCACTTTCCTTGTACACAGCCATCACGACTGCCAACATCGTGGCTATGAACGCCCCGTATGGCGCGGGATTGAAGAAACTGCCTGTCACGGCATACAGATGGTGCCTCGAACTGTACAGCCCGACAAGTTGCCCCATTCCGAAAACCACTTGCCACACACCGAGGGCGGCACAGGCATACGCCAACGTCCGCCTGCCAACACGCTCTATCGGCAGACAACGCAGCAGCATGTACAGCGCCACACAGCCACATGTGTGCAGGAACATGCCGCCACACGGCGTCTGCGACACTGCCAAGGTGTTGCAGACATAACCTGCAAACCACAGCGCGAGCCATGTGTCTATCTTCCCAAGAATACTATTCCCCATTTTATCGTTTTCGGTGTCATGGTTGATTTTGTATTCTACATTTGGAGATTTGTTCTCCTGTTATTCTACAGACCCTTTCATTGTATAAACAACTGCCGCGGCTCCGCCCTTGCGCAATAGATTCTCCGTAACGGAATCCGCTCTGGCAAAACCGTTGCTGATAAGGTATTGATACATTTCATAATCCGCAAGATATCCAATTGGCGACAACCCTAAAGTTCCGAGGACTGCTATCATGCCATTATGTGCGTTTTCGGCTGAATTTCTCAAGAATTTCTTTTGCGAGGCGTTATAGACATACAAGTCCTCTACACCATTGGAAGCCACCATCGCTATCATATTGCCGTTGATCTCAAACGGGGTCTCCGCCACATATCCATATCCGCGCTCCGCTGCGTCCTCCACACTTCCTTCAAAATCAGAGGGCAGCGGATTGGCGAACACGACAGGCACGAAAACAGGACTCTGCGATTTCATGAACCTGTAATAGCCACTGTCCTTTAATGTGTGGAAGATGATGGTGTCGTCGTTTTTTGTGAAAAACCTTTGCTTGCCATACATTTCGCAGTAATCGCCAGACATGTGAATATAAGACTTGGTCACCTCCCATCTGCCATTCGTTTCCCACACTCCTGTCTCTATATCATGCTCTATGTCAAATTTCGCGTCCCTGTTGTTGCGTATCATCGTGAACAGGAACGTGTCATCGTCAAACGCCTCCATGTCCCACGCCATAAACGTAATCCGATCGCTGCCCAGGTAGGTTCCGTTGTCCAGCAAGTACTTATGTATCGAGTGCTGGAAGTTGTCTATGATGTATATGACGCTGTCAGTATTTGTAAAATTGGCAATTTCAAGATATTCCCCGTTGCCGTGGCCTCTTTTGTCAATCTCGTATTTGAATTTGCCCTCTTTGGTATACACAGCCAATTTAGACAGCGACTTGCTGCCAATCACCACATAGTCTTTCGATATGTTCATTTTTGTCACCTCCGGCATGACATGCAGGTGGCTGTCCTCAAATGGTATATATGTTATTGTGTCCACCATGGATGAGATGTTCCGGTTCTCATCGACATCGAACACAATGCTTTTGTCCATGTCCATCGATTCACATCTTCCTTTATGTCCACATGAGACGGCCACGAGCATTATGGCAGGTGCCAATGCTAAAATCAATAATTTTTTCATTGTGACTTATGTAGTTGCTTTGTTTTTATCATATCATGCAGTCGTAGGCATATATATTCCCCTCCTGCCCGTCTCTCACATAAATACGATGTCCTTGTGGGTCAATCTCAAAGTTGGTTATCATGAAATCGAAATCGAATTTAGCAAGTCCGTTGCCGTCCAAGTCGAACACCAATATGGAGGCGTTGCGTCTGTTTCCTCCAAAATAGGCTTTCCGAGTGTCGCCCAGCCACAGCACCGCGCAGCAATTGTCATATATGCGTGGGTTCTCAAACGTGTAGCACCTGTCATTCCTACTCTGCCTCAACATATCTTGGATTGACCATTCCTCCACTCCATAGCACACCGACAGCTCCACGCTACCCTCCACATTGTATATGCTCAAGGTGTTCAGACACACAGGGGCTTCCAGTATCAGGCCGTTGGTCCTGTGGTAGGCCATTATCGACGACAGAATGTTGAAGTCCTCGCCGACAGGAATCCGTGCCTCGTTCAGCCTCTCTGTTGACGGCGAGAACACCTGCTCTCCGTTGCTCACCACAAACCGCATCTGCTCATCCTCGTGTGCCGATATGGCACGGTACATATAAGTGCTATCACTGAATATAAGTGCGTTGAACGACGAGCGCGCCATGTCATGGCATCGTTTTATATAGACGCTGTCGGCGAACAGCATCGAAATGTCGATGTCGAACGTCTTGCCCGACGAGTAGTCGTTGGTCAGGCAGTGCACATGTCCGTCCTCCAGATAGATGTTGGCCTCGTTGAGGCGTGGGCTGTTCACAAACTCATGCTCTCCATGCCCCTTGTGCGCAAGGCTCTTGGTTATGCCCGTCTGCATATCCGTCACTCGCCAGAACGATGCCCCACAGCCCGACTCCTCCACAAGGTATTGCCCCACGATGCGGAAGTTCTTGCCATAAGACGATGTGATTTTTTCTGCGTCCACCTTGCTATGCACACGCTCGTAGGCAAACGATGTGACATGCCTCACGTTGTCAAACGACATGTAAGTGTTGCCTTCATAGTTTTTGGTGCAGGCGCATAGGCCCACGGCAAGCAAAATGCAGGAAAAGGTTCTATGTGTCATTGTTGATTTTTATTTACTTTTAGTTCTTTATGTTTTTACAGAGAGTTGGAATGGAACTCCGCCCCAACTCCCTGTTCTCGTAATCAAGATGTCTACCGATGTAGGTGGTTATTTGGGAATGCATTTGCTTGACGGAGCATTCCATGGGTCTGTTCCATCTATGTACTCGCAGGTAGAGCAATACCGCACCTTGCAGCCATCTTTTGATGTGATGGTGTTATAGCATGTCAGTTCCTCTGTAGTTTCTCCATTTGCGATGGCCTCAATGTTTGCCATAAGCAAATCACTCCGTTGTGTGGCTTGGTTCTGAAATATTCTAAGACCACTGATAAATGTACCGACAGCCGCCAAAGCCAATGTGGAAAATAAGATTTTTCGTTTCATTTTCTTGTGTCGTTTGATTTTCGTTGTTCCTACTCATAAGGCTTTTCGGATTGCGCCCCTTTATACGTGTATAGTCACGAGGAATTTTTTATTTTTGTTCTGCCAATGATTTAAGATGTAATGTTGTGATGTGTAGGAAACTTATGAATGGCATGGCAGATAGCTCCTTTAGATTGCTTTTCTTGTTCAACTATCTTTCCAAGAGTGTTCGTTACCACTGTTTTTGCATATCCGTTTTTTCTGTTACTCAATGACACGACGACTAAATTCGCATATCATAAATAAGGAGAATGGCTCCTCCGTTTTTAAGTAGTTCTTCAGATTTCGCATCCATAGACATAAAACCATCGTCTACAAGAGTCTTATAAAAGCCGTAATCGTTAAGGTAGTACACGAATTTCTCGTTAAATACCGCGTTAGGAAATGGCATATAATTATGTGAGTTGTCTTCCGAAAAAAGATGAATCTCGCCATCATCCAACCATGCAACTGCAGACTCTTCGTATTTGCCTGTTCCCACAGCCAAGGCCACGTATTTGTCAGTGATGAAAGGGGTCTCTGTAAGATATTGGTAATTTCCATTGCACACCGCCTCATAATCGGCCAATAGTTTCATAGGAATTGGATTGCCTACTTCCACAGACACGAATTTTGGAATGGAATCGCCAGGGGTAAATATGTAATAGCCTTGGCACTTATAGTCATGATATATCACATCGTCACGATGTTTGGTAAAATAGTTTTGTTTGCCGATCAGATCTTCTTTAGTGTCTATCATCGTATGGTACCCGATAGTTCTTAAGTTTTTGTCTGTCACCCATACACCAGAAGGTGGGATAGTGGTGATGGCGTCAGACGAGTTATTGTCATTGTACGAAAAGATGAATTTATCATTCCCGTAGGTCTCAATATCCCATGCCACATGTTCTAAACGCCGTGTCTGTTGGTATGTGCCATCATATTTTGAATACGATATCAGTAAATGCTTTGCGTTGTCGAGAATGTGGATGCTGTTGTCATCCACGCAGAAGGATCTTATCTCGTAGTATTCCTTGTGTGACCGCCCCAGTGCATGTATTTCGTATAGAAACTCTCCATTAGTTTTGTACGCGCATAATTTTCCCTGTTTCATGTTTGAAACAAAAAACACGCTATCAGAAACAGCCATCTTTGAGACTGCGGACAAAATGTGGCGGTCACTATTCTCTAAAGGTATGCATTTTATCTGCCGAACATAGCCAGCCGCCTCAAAATTTCCTTTTTCAGGTAAAAACAGTGTGTCGGTGTCAGACACGCTACAGTATTGCCTTTGTATTGTATTGTCACCACATGAGACAAGGCAGCAGATGGCGACAAACTTGATGATATTTTTTATTTCCATATATATATGTACGATGTGCGGGTTATATTCTGGTGGACCGGAGTCCACCAGAATAGGCTAAAGTTCATGATTGTGATCAGGACATTTGCTAGGGTTGCATCCGTATCCGCTTCCCTGACAATCCCAATATTCTATTTTGCACGTTTTCCTTTTGCTTATTTCCGCATTGCACGTCATTTTATATGCGTGAGCAGTCGGAAATTTGAAAACGCCTGTGTTTTCTTCTGTGAGTGCTTCGATATTGGCAGAGAGTAAATCACCCTCATTAACTGTAGTTTGATAGAAACTACATACAGCAGCCGTAGCAATACATACTGCACACATAGCAACCATTGTTCTCTTGTGTTTCATACTTGTGATTTATTTATAACTCCTGCTCATAAGGCTTTTCGGATTGCGCCCCTTTATACATGTATGGTCACGAGGAAATTTTTCTTTTTGTTCTGCCCATGATTTAAGATGTAATGTTGTGATGTGCAGGAAACTTATGAGTGGCATGGCACATAGCTCCTTTAGATTGCTTTTCTTGTTCAACTATCTTTCCAGGAGTGTCCGTTCCCATTTTATTGTATCGGTTTTTCTGTCCTTAGAATAGCTTATCATCTGCACCACACCCACGATGTAGTCCTCTGGCACCAGACCCCAGTAGCGAGAGTCCATCGAGTCGAAAACATTGTCGCCGGCCATGAAGTAGTAGTTGTTCCGCCACTCGTGCTTTGTCGCCACCTTGCCGTTCATCATGACTGTATTCTGTTCCCAATCCACTGTAATCTGTTTGCCTGTCTCATGCTCCAGCAGACTTTTGTACACGACACCCTCTTTGGGTGTCAGCGGCATTATGTCGCCACGGCGCGGTATGTACAGAGGCCCCATACGCTTGAATGTCCACCCCACATGCTCATCAAACGGATACACAGCCAAAGCCTCTGCGCTGTATCCTGCCTCGTCTACCTCTGACAGGCGCGTCTGCATCGTGTGCAGCCCCAGCGTGTCGCGGTAGTTATTGTTCCTGTAGTGTCCGTCCACTATGCTCAGCGTGTCGCCAGGCAGAGCCACGCACCGCTTGCAATACACATAGTTTATCTTGAAGGCTATGCGACCGCCTACTTGCGGATAGTTGAATACTGCGATGTCATTGTGCTTTAAGCTGCGCATTCCTTTCATACGTATGCTTTTCAGTTCCTGTCCACCCTGCCTGAAGTTGAAATCGGTGTACAGCCTCGCCCCCATGATGAGTTTGTTCACCACCACACGGTCGCCGGGCACCAACGTGGGTGCCATGGACCACGAGGGGATGATGAACTGGTCGGCCACGAAGGTGCGTGTGCCGTAGTACGTCAGAAAACATGTCACAATCAGTATTGGCAACATCATTATTTTATCAAGCAACGTGCGCATATATTTGAGTAGGTTGAGGGGAGGGAATAAACTTATCTTCTTAATTTCTGGCATGCTTATTGATATGACAATAAAGTAGGGTCTCAATCAATATAGAATAAGGAATGTTGTAAATGATTTGGCATGCATAGGCAAATTGGGTTTGTTACTTGTGTTGCCTTTCTATAACATTAATATAGGCTGTAATCTTGTATATTCGTCTGTTAGTATTCAATTTTACTATTGCGTTTATTTTATTTTCTCCGAGGCGTTCTTGGGAATTATATATTAGAGTGATATTGGCAGTATCGCCTGCCGCAACTACGGAATTGCTTATTATAAAATCAGTACATGAGCAATCAGGGTTTACATTCAGCACTCTTAGACTGTCGTGTCCTAAATTTATAATCTGGTATGTAAGGTGGACAATTGTATCAAGGGGGATGCTATCCAAAACTTGGATTTTCTCAATTATTTTAGCGTCAGTAATAGGATAGTTTCCTTCATGATTAGTGGGCTTAACTTCATTAGACGCACTGTGCAAGATGATACAGGAAAGTACTATAAACATACATAGATAAAGTCCATATTCTAATATACCTTTGCTTCTTTCATTCATTCGCATAATGCAAACCTGTATAAATATAGTTTTTCGTTATCTTCATCCGCAATCACTTGGCTATAATAGTATGGTTCTATATATCCCATGACTTTGAAGTTTTTCGGTACGTCAATGTCGGCTATAAGATTGTGATTCCTATAAATTTGCAATCCATCCATCGCTTCATGCTCCCCCTTTTGATACGAGCGGAAAAGCAATCCATTGGCATCATCATATTCTATCCAGTTATAATAGCCGCATCTTTTACGTTCTTTGCTGTAATTTTTTCTTACATCTGCCAATGTAGGGGTGGAAGTGTAGTTTGTTTCCATGTTTTTCCCGGCAAAACCAAACCGAGCCAACCCATGGTTATTCTTATCATAGACATAAATGGCGGAATCGGCCTCGAATGTCACATAGAAGTTTCCATTGGCATCAATATCAAAGTAGGAAGAGGATAGAATTATTTTTGATAACGGGGTATCTGAATAAGAGTCTGGAAATCCTTTTGCAAAAAGCCGTCCCAATATTTTTTTCTCCATGTCAATCTCCATGATGTTAGATGCGTTTTCCAAGAAATCAGATCCAGAAACAAGCATGTTGGTCTCCTGAGTTGCCAACTCCATATTACAATAAATACAATCACCATAACTGCGGCATACCAACCTGTTGTATCTTTGTGTATAGGCTTGTGGTTTTTCATAGCAGTTCTTTGGCAACGACTCGTTATAATCAATGCGGAACCAGTCTTGCATACACAAGTTGTCATTATACAGCATATAAACAGCGCTGGTGTTAAAAATGGCCAATCTTCCATCAGGCAAGAACGAACATCCAGCGATACGTCCTATAACTGTTTCATTATATGCGTGGCCGGCACCAAGATGTGATGACTGCCACTCACCTTTGGTATTATATAGGTTCAAGGTACACAGATACTTGTCCATCACATATATGGATGTATCTTTAATACCACTTTCAATTTCATATGTTGTTGTCGTTTCTTCCAAATCAACCCGTTGAAGTGATATGCTGTCCATTTCAATTAATTTCTCTCCGTCATATGTTATAGCTTGTTTCGTGTCGTTTCCACATCCAGCAAAGAGTATTGTCAGTGATGAAACAACTGACATCAAAATTGATTTGTATAATGTATTCATGTTTGGATTTTAAGTTTGATTGTTTATGGGTAGATGCAATGTTTTCACGGCATCTACCCATGTGTTTTTCATTAGTGTGCTATTATACGAGTAACAACATACTAATTGCAGTTGTTGTTGTATTCCCAGCATTTCACATTAGGGCCAGTTGCGCATTTAGACGAACCGTTATTGTTAACTGCACAACTTTGATCTGACATTAAAGCACAGTAGCAGTTGAGTGTTTCTCCGCTACCTCCTTCTTGTGTCAACGCCTCTATGTCATCCAACAGAATTTCGCTTGCAGGCCGATGTTGAACCTTGAATGAAATGAAAGCCATAATACATAATGCTGCGATGATGATGAATCTAGTGTTTTTTTCATACGTAGATGTTTGATTGTAGTTTTTACATGTTCGATTATGTCTGTTTGACCTATGGGTCAGACATCGCACATTTAGTGCAACCCATTGTCTTATACATAGTATACTATGAATTGACGAAATAGATTAATGTGCTATTTTCTATGTTTTGATGCTAATTACAGCAGTCTGCACCTCCCCTCTTTTTTGTGTTAATACTAAGGTTATTTCTCATTGTCCACCAAATCATAGTACCCGAATATCGGCCGTTCTAACTCGTCTGTCACGAACGCCCTTTCCGATATCGGTAAAGCAGTAAATTCGTTTTCTCCATGCCCCAAACTAAATAAGTTACACTTCGCTTCTGTATTGTTCAAGTTTACTACATTCCAAAGGTAGTCTACATTGTATATCTTGAAAATCACAAGACTGTCAACACCGATAAAGTCTACACAGCCATAGGGATTGACTGGGAGCAAATGTCCCTTGTCTAAATTTATATTTACAGGGAAATTGGAAATAATCCTTGTTTCCTGACACTTGTATTCATTGCCGCCCCCATTGCCGCAGGCAACAATAGAGTAGGCACATATTATTGTAAACAGTCCATACAGAATTTTAATTTTATTAAGCATATTAGTTGTCTTAAAATGAACTATTGAGGGTTGTGGAATATAGAGGGTGTGCCCAAACTTAAAAATAAGCTGCAAAGAGGCTTATTTTGATACATAGATTCAACTTAATTTATTCTTGTATATGTCAACTATATCATAGTATATGAACATTTGCTTACCATCCTTATCCAGAACGAAAGGCATCTCCTCTCCTCCTTGCGACTTGTTCTCCAGCCAATACAGGCGGTTTTGTGGAACATCATCGAACGATACGTATTCGTACTCGGCCACTGCCGACACGATGAACACTGCGCCAAGCACGGTGCTCAGTGTGCTGTATATGATAGGTTGAATTTTCAATCAGTAGTCTTTTCTCGAAATGTATAAATCTCTGAGCCAGACCCAGACTCGTTGTAACCGACAAGTGCCCCTTGTGTGTCGAAACCAAACAATTTGACTGGCGTTGACAATCTGAGCATTGTTGCCTTGTGGGTCTTGGCATTCAATACCAAAATGTCCTCTCCTTCGTCTTGTCCTTCACGGCTTTTCAGAATGTAGAAATCGCCGTCTTTTGTATCTATGTACAAACTGGAGTATTCCAACAGGTCGTAATCGGTCGGTATGTCAAAGTCACATTCCTCGCCATAGGCGGCCAACAGTTCGATTGCGTCGTCTTTGATTTGCAGCAATTCGGTTCGGTCAAAATAGCAGTAGGACAAAATGACTTTATCGCCAATCACCTGGAACAGAAAATCGTACGGCGTATATGGTCCAGTCCGGTTGTCTCTGTAAGCACAATGGTATGATGCGATTTCCCTTCCATTGTCCAAATCCACCAAACGCAGGTTTGTCTCGTCGCCGTCCTCCTTCATTAGGTATTGGTGGTCTTTGCTATGTACCATGCCGGTGTATGGCTTGGTCATGCCGTCGCCGTCCGCAGGCAGAGGATAGGACGTTTTTATTTTTGCGATTTGGCGCTCTATGCCGTAAATGTTCAGTCTCCCTTTCATTATGTCATATAACGCAAACTCGTCGTTTGCCTTTGTCTTGCACCAACAGCAGGAGATGTACTCGTCGCTTCCGTGCCCTTTGTTCGCTATAGGGTAAGCCTCATGCGGGTCTGCCGTCTCATACAATGTACAGTATTGTTCCTGTCCTTGGTGGAAGAACACGATATGGCTTGGCACAATCTTCCAGTCCCATAAGTTCAAGCCCAACGGGACGGTTTGAGACTCCACCACTTCGTAACACAGCGTGTCGTCTACCGACAATGCCGATGCGGTGACACGCTTTTCAGTATGGCCGTCGCACGACGCAAACAGAATCAGCGACATAAGTGCTGTTCCTGATATGTAACCTGTTATACTCATGATACTTCTTCTCGTTTTTTTGCCTCCGCCGAAACGGAGGCAAAAATCATGTTATCTGCAATGCTCATCCTTTGGTGCGAAGTTCACCCATACCTTACAGCAGTCATAGGCTCCTCCTTTTTTTCCTGTGAATGCGGCGTAGCCATTTTTGTAATCACAGTCGTCCTCTGTCTCTGTTCCTGTAGACAAGGCCTCCACGTTCAACCTTAGAAGGTCGTCACTCTCATAAGCATGTTGTCCTAAGGACATCTTGCCAACGAATGCTGCGATGGCAACAGCTGCAATACATGACAGCATTGTGATTTGTTTTTTCATATTTGTGTAAATGTCCGCAAGTTGTTAATAGCCACAGGCAAGGGCGCGGACTTTAGTCCTGC
>JAMPDJ010000028.1 GCA_023665805.1 Bacteroides sp.
TCCGTCTCTTACGAAGAGACGAATAGATATGTAATATGAACGACTATTTTGGAATGTCTCTAACGACTGGAACCGTGAGCACCACGCCCCGCATTACAGTCTATCCTCCTCTCCGTCATCAACGGCAGTTACCAGATGATGGATATGTGAACTTATTACCAAAACTTGTTCGGATATAAAAATGGAAAAATTGACAAGGGAAGAGTTGATAAAAAGGGAAAAAGCTGTAATAGATAAAATTTGCAGCGATGATAAATATGCCTACGGCTTTTTTCATGAAAAGTGTCGTCCACTTATAAGCAATATCTTGTGGACAATCTTCGGTAATAATGGCGATTACGATGAACTCGTAAACGAATTATACCTCCACTTGAAGAAACCCAACAAGGAAGGAGAACTATGGCATAGTTTGAAAACCTTTGATTATCGCACTTCCCTATTTGACTGGATTAAGACTATAGCAATAAGACATTTCTACAAACCTGTTGACGAACGATTTGAATTACCTGAAGCTTACGTTGAATCTGGTTTGGCAGAATCTATGTTTGCCGAATTAGAACGAGCGGAATGCAGAAAGTACATGCACTTCAAATATATCAAATGTTTAGATGATGTTGCTATATCAGAGAAATTGCAAGTGGAACTTTCACAGCTACAGTCAATTCGCAGAAAGTCAATACGCCTATTAAAGAAAACTATCCAAAACAAATTTCCTGAGTACTTGGATTATATGTTTATCAAAAATGAAACTTCGGAAATTAGTATAGATGATGCCAGCGTATCTTTGGGAGAAGAAACTGTTTCAACAGAACAGATAGATGCGTTTAGATATTTGTCTGCCATGCCAGATGAATTATATAGACGTGTATTGTATTCTATATTCATTGAAGATAAGGAACCAGAAGTAGTTGCTGCTGAAATGAATAGAAAAGTTTCCAACATATATAATCTCAAAAGTCGAGGCCTTGAACAATTGAGAGATGTTGCGCTCTTCTCGAATGAAATACAAAACCTTGAACAGTACATAAATTTGATTGCGGATGATAAAAAAAAACAAATTCTGCGCTCTATCTTCATTGATAAGATGAGCTACGATGACGTTTGCTCTATGTTAAACCTCAATGAATCACAATTTAAGAAACTGAAAAAGGAAGCACTTAAAGAAATTAAAACCAAAATTTTCAAAGCCAAGTCATGAGTATAACAGACAACATACTGGCAGCATATAGAGCTGGTGTATCTACAAAGAAAGAAGACAAGCTCATATTGAAAGAGATTTCGGAGAATGATAGTTTCTCTGATATGCTTGATGTCTTTGATGAGGTTGATGCCATTGATGGCATGGATGAACTCAGAAATGAGTTTAATGAGTCTATTGATAACATAAGTGATTTACATGATTTTCAAATAAACATTAAATAACAAAAATATGGCTAACTACACTCCTTTAGCACAACTTATCACCAATGACAAAGATAATTTGTGCAAAAAGATTAAAGGGCTGTCATTGCCCTCTGATGTAGACAAAATCAAAGAATTATGTATTGATTTTGTGAATAAGATTACAAAGAAAGATGCCGTTTATATGATGCAGCTCTCTCTTCTTGAACAAGATTTGATTTCGCCTGTTCTAAAGGTAATGGACACGCTTTACGCTTCTGATATAGAATTAAGCAAGAAAATAGCTTCTACTTTTTCTCAACAGAAGTCTGTAAACACTTCTCAGAAAAAACAAAAAAATGAACGCAACATCACCAAAGAATATACTCCTGCACTTGTTGGAGCAGCCGGGGGAACTCTTTTGGCTACTATATGTAAACCTACTTCCTGGGGAGTAATTCTAATGGGTTCTGTCATAAGTGCCATTATTGGGAAAGTTCTCTATGGAATTTACCTTGATAGGAATAACAATGTTGTCGCCAAATACGGAGAGCCGCAAATGTCTCCACAAGAATATATTTTGACAGAAATAGATGCAGATAATGTTGCAAAGGCTCTCGTTTCGAGTGGAGAATGTATAGATAAGGTTCTTCTTACTTATCGCAGACACCTCGATATTCTTCAAGATGACTTTGCAAGAAAAGTAAGCGACTATGAATTAGAAAAAAAATACATCGGAGTTTTAGAATGCTATCAATCATTGCTTGGGAATCTTGCAGATATGGAACAGTCACCTGTTGTTGTAGATAGTATTCGTAAAATATCGCAGACTCTTCAAAAACAAGGCTTTAAATACGTGAACTATTCCGAAGATGCTTGTGGCTATTTTAATTGCAAAGAGAAATATGTTGACAACATTGAGCAGTTCACACCTGCAATAGTTAAAATCAAAGATTCCAGAGAGATTCTTATCCTCAAAGGCGATGTCGTTATACCCACAAAAAATAAATCTATATAAAAAATAAATCAATATGAAGAACATTGTTGGCATTGATTTCGGCCACGGAGAAACGTCGGCTGGATTAGTAATATCAGATAGCACACAAGGCAATGAGATTAACATGTCTGACCTCAAGATTGTTGGAGAAGAACCAGTCATTCCGTCAATAGTATGTGTAATGCCTGGCGGCGAGGAAATAATTTTTCCAAGCACTTACCAAATTGCGAAGTCAAATGAAGTTGGAATAAGTTTTAAGGCACCTATTGTAGGAAGCCATAAATATCCACAAATATCAGAGAAAGACCGCCGATATTTTCGGATGTTCCTAACCAAGGCATATGAGTCGATAAAAAGCAACCCCAGCAACAACTTGCACATCTCACAAGATGGCCAAAGCGACTTCCTTGTTTATATTGCATGTCCATCAGGTTGGGATTCTGAACAAATAAATGCATACAAAGAGTTTGCTAATACGGAATGTGGGATCCCTGTCATTGACATCGTAAAGGAGTCTAGAGCTGCATACATTGCTACTCGTAGAAAGGTAACTGGTGGAGATAGAACCCAGGGAGGTAACGTGTTAGTTATTGACTTTGGTTCCAGCACTGTTGATTTTACTTATTTCAACAATGACAATCGTTTTGAGCCTGTTCATGAAGGATATCCATTTGGGGCTCGAATGATAGAAGAGCGTTTCTTAGAATATCTCAAAGATACTGAAACCGTGGCAAAAGAAAGGATTGCATTGGTAGAACAGATTTGTGGCTCTGATAAAGGAAGAAATGTTCTACTTTTTGCAATAAGAAAGCTCAAGGAAGAGTATTTCAAATCACCAAACCAGGATGAATTTTTACTTTCAATGGATTTGAGAAATCTCCTTTTGGACAAATCCTTAACAAATCTGTACATTGAGCCTTCTTCTGTAAACGGTTATACTAAGCAGGAAGTTGTAGATATTTTATCAGAATATATAAAAAATCTTGCTGATATGCTCGATGATTTTCTCACTAAAGATGGGGTGACTACAGTTGACAAGGTTATTCTTACTGGTGGTGCGTCAAGGATGTTCTTCTTCAAAGACCTTGTATCGCAAAAATATAACGTGAGCAAAGAAGAACAGACATTGATTGTTGATCCAAACCCAAGTCTAACTATATCCCAGGGTATTTCTGCTTTTGGCTTTATGAATGAAAAGTCTGGCAACAATGAAAAACCATTGTGGAAGGATGTAGATAACTTTATTGAATCTTCTCTGCCGGGCATTTTACGTTCCGCTTTGAACAAGGCTGTCGCTGACATTTATTATAACGAATTTACAAGAATAACCGAACGCTATCGCAATGGTTACATTTCTGATTCTAATAATCGTCATAACTTAGATGCCTTGGAAGATGCTTTTATAGATTTTCTCAAATCGTATTCTACATCACCAGAATCCGTTGGTTCCAAAGTGGCTTCTGCTGTAGAACGTAGTGTAAGTTCTGCAATCAATACTCGTCTTAAGGCATTCACCGACAATTGGAATTATGAAGCCGGTAGCATTAATGTTGCATTTGATTTTGATACAACATACTATTTACCCGTTGAAACAGCGAAAGGTGTGTTGGAATTTATGTGGGCGAAGTTGGCAGAATTTATCAACAATCGAGACTTTTGGGGAACAACATCTGATACACCATATAAGGATCGAGATTCATCTGATCGCAGCAGTATTGTATCAAACCTTAATTCTAATCTTCGTTCTAAATGTAACGCCCTTCATTATGATGGGGATCTGGAAGACGAGTTGTCTGTGATTGAAGCGGCAATTCGTTCTAAGATACAAGACATTGTTGATAACGCAAAACTAGAAATGTACCGATAGCCTATGGCAGATTTAACACCTCAAGAATCATTTGAATTGCAAAAAGAGCAATTCAATGATAGCCTTGCACAAGTTGCCACAGCCACCATGATGGCACAAAGTCTTTCTATGTGCCTTGAAAGAAAGCATTTGACTGGAATTGAAAAAAGCGAATACTTTGAACTCGTAAAAAAAGCAAATCCGTCAAGATCTTTGCTTAATACAAGTTGGATTAAGATAAACCAAATAGGCCGTCCAATTAATGACAATATGAATGCTTGTTTTGAAACAATGCAGAACATATTACAGTCTTGTTCTCTTCCAAGAACAAGACTGCTATTCCTTATCTATGGAAATGGTAAATCATTTAATCTTTATATTGGTGTTCAGGGTGACGACATTGATATTATGGATTTTCAATCTGACGTTAATAACTTTGTTAATGTCAGTTGGACCGGATTATCTTGCAAGCCCGTAAAAGAAGACAGCCGTGATTTCTTGACAATACGAGAATGTATGGAAGAAGAATACACTTCTGTGCACGCAATAACAGGAATTCCCAGCGTTAATTCACAATCAGGTTATCCAGACTCTGTTGAATATTTAATGGGAGGTCAAAGATGTGGAACGATGGCTTATCTTGTGGTTGCCGAACCGGTTGATGAACAATTCATAGATAACATTGTTTACTCATGCAATGAAATGCAAGGACAAGCAGAGTCTATGAAATCATTTTCATTTGCAGAAAGTTTGCAACGAGGACACAATGAGTCGATTGCCGAAGCACACAGTATCACTCAATCAGAATCCGATGCCATTGGAGCAAGTCGTAAAGACCCCAAAATGGTTGGGAAATCTTTATTGATAGGTGGAGGTCTCGTTGCGGCAGGAATTGCATTCCCTGCAATCATGCCATTTGTTAATGTCTTGGACTTTCTTGCTTCTCCTGTTTCTAATGGCGGTTTAGGCGGTATTAGCATCTTATCAGCTTTAATTCCTCAAAGAACAAATACACATACAGAACAAAGAGGCACAACTGATACAACGACAAAGACACAGGGGACTTCTGAAAGCTATACACAGTCAGTAACAAAGAATCTTGTTAATGCGCACATAGCACATGTTGTAGAGCACCTCAATAAACAAAAGAGTCGCTATGAAGAAGGAAAGGCCATAGGGATGTGGAATGTAGGGTGTTACCTTTTTTCTAATGCAGGATGCGCAACAAGTCCATTACAACTTAAATCAATTCTCAGTGGTAAAGAGTCTGTTTACGAACCTATTCGTGTTCATGATATTAGTTCTTTTTGTGAGCAAGCAGGACGACATTCTTCTCATGGATTCATCACCGCTCCTTATATTGAAACTCATGTAAAGTCTAAAGGAACTACTCCAACAGCGTTTTCACATCCATTTGGGCCTAAATACAACGGATTGACAACAGTACTTACAACTAAGGAGTTGGCATGTATGGCAAACTTCCCATTGCATACTGTTCCTGGTATCAATGTCGTTGATGCATCACCGTCATTTAGTTTATCAGAACAACAACTTAAATCAGGAGCGAAGGCTATCAAAATTGGGAAACTTCTTTGGAGTGGTTCTTCTACCGAGATTAACGTAAATTTGCCTATTGATACATTATCTCGCCATGCGTTAGTTTGTGGTGTAAACGGTAGTGGTAAAACAAATTCCGTATTAAGCATACTCGATGGATTTGCCAAAGCTAATCGCCCATTCTTTGTCATTGAACCTGCAAAAACAGAATATGTCGATTGGGCTGTTAAGTACAATGAAACCGTAAAAGATCCTGCCAAGAAAATCAAAATTTTCATTCCTGGGTGCGAAAACTATGCAAAAGCAGGTTTTACACCACTTAAACTCAAACTAAATCCTTTTGAGGTTATTTCCTTGCCCAAAAGTGAAATGCGTGTTCTCTCTCACGTCGATCGTTTGAAATCCACATTTGCATCAGCATTCCCGATGCAGGATATTCTTCCAGTTATAATGGAGCATCTCTTATACGATTTATATACAGAGACCAATCCTTTGCTTGACAAAGAAGATCCCATGTTTGGAAAGAAAGGTTTCCCTACTCTTGATACGATTGACAGGGGTTTTATAGACAACCTTATGACTAACATTGGTTACGCCAAAGAGAATACTCAAAACATTTCTGCCGCTCTTCGCACGCGCTTCAAGAGTCTTAAATATGGATGGAAAGGTGAAATGTTGAACAATCAAAAATTGGCCAATTACACATGGGATGAGTTGTTTGGCAGTCCAGTTGTGGTAAATCTGTCTTATGCTGGTGATGATCAAGACCGTGCTTTTATTATGTCGTTATTGCTGCAATTTCTTTATGAATATCGAATTGCAGAGTTGGAAACTGGCAAGATTTCTTTTGATGCTAATGAATGTCGCCATCTCGTTGTTGTGGAAGAAGCTCACCGTGTTATGGCAAAGTGCGATAATTCAGAATCGCCACTTTATAAGTCAGCGCAAATGTTTAGTAATTTCCTTTCTGAAGTTCGTGCATATGGCCAGGGCATGATGGTTGTTGATCAGGTTCCGACGCGCCTGATAGAAGATGCAATAAAAAATACCAATGTCAAAATTATCCACAAACTTGTGGCATCTGATGATTCGCAACGAATAGCGGAATGTATCGGTCTCACACCTGAACAGCAGAAAGTGATTGCAAAACTTTCTGTAGGACAGGCAGTTCTGGCTGGTTTCAACAGCGCTAATGTCATGACAGGAGACAGTTCTGATGTTTACTTGGCACAAATAAACCGTATGAAAGGATAAACCTTGATATAAAAACAACAGGATTTATCTCTATACCTTTAAATACAAAGATAACATGGTAGAAGAAAGGAAATTTACAGGCTATGGTACTTGTCTATTCTCAAATGGAGAGTATACAGGTGAAATAGTGGACGGCATACGCCAGGGCTATGGCGTCATGAACTTTTCGAACTATGACTCATACGATGGAGATTGGGATTCGGGGAAGATGCATGGTAAAGGAACCTATAAGTTCTGGGATAAGAAGAAAGATCGCTTTGCTACGGTCTATACGGGGCAGTTCAACCATGGTGTCCGCGAGGGAGCTGGTCGAATGGAATATGCCAACCATGACGTTTATCAAGGAACGTGGCAAAATGATCATCGCACAGGAGATGGTATTTGCTGGTTTGCTGACGGAAGTGTTTTTCATGGTATATGGAAATTTGACAAGATGATCCGTGGCGTATTACGTAAAGCTGACGGTCAAATTTACGATGGTGAGCTGAAAAATGGCCAGTTTAATGGATATGGGAAACTCTTTTGGCCCAGCGGTAATTGGTTTGAAGGAATCTTCGCTGAAAACAAGCCATTCAAGGGTATGATGTTTTCTCCAGATGGAAAAATCTCTGAATTCAAAGAAGGTGTACAATTGTAATTAGTTCATGGGAAAGCAAAAAACCATAATGTTACTTGTGACATATAGTTGCAATCTACGTTGCTCCTACTGTTACGAACCCAAGGAATCTAATTTCCACATGACCGTTGAACGGACAAAACGGATCATACGGGAGCAGATGTCATCTCTAAAAGATGACTATGATTCTGTGGAAATTCAGTTTATGGGTGGCGAGCCCCTTCTTGAATTTTCATTAATCAAGGAAATCTCGGAATGGCTATGGTCATCAGTTTATGCAGAAAAACTTTTGGCTTTATTTGCTCCAACTAATGGTACACTTTTGAACGACGAGATGAAAGAATGGTTCACTGTTAATAAGGAGAAAATTCATCTTGGACTGAGCTTTGATGGTGATGATGGTATGCAAAACGCTAACCGGTCTAATTCATTCAAGAATGTTGACCTTGCGTATTTTGCAACCACGTGGCCAGAGCAAAGTGTTAAAATGACCATTTCTCCAGAGACAATCTCTCGAATGTCTGATGGCGTAGAATATCTGCATGAAATGGGCTTTAAATATATCTCAGCAGATTTGGCTATGGGGTCTGCTATCCAGTGGTCAAAGCAGTCGCTTATTTCCTTTAGGAACGAGTTGAGCACTTTATCGCAATACTATTTGATACATACAGACTTAATACCCTTCTCTATGTTACGTGTAAATATAGAATCCGTCGGCAAAAGTAGCACACATGTTAAAACATGTAGTTGTGGAGAGGATATGGTCTGTGTTGACTGGACAGGAAAAGAATATGCCTGCCATCTTTTTTCTCCCGTGTCCATATCTATGAAAAAAGCAGTAAGAAGCAATCTTCACTATGACTTCAAAGACCATTCCCAATTCGAATCGCCAATTTGTGCAAAGTGTTTGCTCAATACTGCATGTAACCATTGCTATGGCATGAACTATATTTGTACCAACGACGTTAGGCTGCCATCACCTTTCCATTGTAGTGCGTTCAGAATTCTTTTTGCTGAAAATTGCAAGTTCAGACTGGCATTGGCGGAGAAACAGAATGACTTGGAGGCAATAAACATTATTAACAAAGCAATATCTAAAATCGCATAATTATGAGTTACCAAACATTTGAGTCTAATCTAAAATTAGAACGTATTGAATCCAGTGCATTAGAAAGCACAGAAGAAGTAACTCCATTGAAAGAATCTGCTGAATATGCAGAAGCCCAGGAGAACGTTAATGAACCTATTATAGAAATGAGTACTTGTACTTGCTCTGGTGGATGTGGATCCAACTATAGCTTTGGTGGTTGCACATGTTCAGGCAATTGTGGGTCTAATTATCACAAATAATGAGTTTGGAGTATTTTGAGCAAATTGAAAAGGTTTCTGAGGCGGAATATATCAACGAGTCCATAGAGCCGTTATCAGACGTTTCATCCGATGTTAACGAGTCCATAGAAGAAAATGAATCTTTGGAAACTCTGTCATCACGTCTTGAAATGACCGAAATGATGACTGACTTTGAAATGGCTGAAGGTATTGCAGACTATCTGGAGACTGTTGAGGATTTTCGCTTGGAGAACTGGAGCAAGTTCTCACTCTCGGAGAGAGAGGCTTTACTTAACCGCGTTGAACAAAACATCGCTGCCATAGAACACCGACCTGCTTTGAAGGTAGAACTTCAGCAGATGGAGCCACGTCATCTTGGATATCAGAGTGCGTCAGAACATAAGATTGTACTCAACTCCCTCTATGTTGGTTCAAATGCTCCAGGTATGCATCGTGAGGTTCTTGATACTATAGTCCACGAAGGTCGCCACGCCTATCAGCATTATAACGTTGATGTGAAAATGATTCATGAATCTGGCAGTGAAGTGGAAACGTGGCGTGAGAATTTCTATAACCCAGAGTACCAGTACTACCACAGCGGTACACAGAAAATTCTCATACCATACAATGATGGCAGCATTCATGATGTAGATTTCCGCCTGTATTACTATCAGCCTGTAGAGATAGATGCGAGGAACTTCGCAGCGGATGTTATGTCAAGACTTGAAGAAATAGGACTTGTTTCAGAAAAGCAAAACTAATAGATCTTTATAATTATGCCAAGTTATCATGTAAAAGAAGTATTGAAGGAAAGTATTATGAAAATGTTACGATGTCTTTCAAGTCAATAACTCCTGACTACTTTATATCAGATAAATATAAAGTAAAAGTGCAAGTCGTTGATAAGAATGGAAAATCAGTATATAAAAAGACATTCAAAAATGTTTTTCTATATGTGTTTTCAACTGGTCAAATACAAGTGGGGAAAAAGAACTTTGACCAAATAGTCGTTTCAAAATCAAAAACGATAGATGAAAACATAGGTATAATTAGGGAAAAAGAAGGAATTTATTAGTCATTTGCATTAGTGTCCCAATTTTTACGGGACACTAATGAAGTGCTGCAATTTTTACAAGCATATCAAGAGAGGGTTGCATTTTGTTGGAACACCATCGTGAAACGCTTGCTTCGTTCTTGCCGACTTGTTCTGCCAGCCGCTTTCCGGTTTTACCATTCTCAACTAACACAACTTTCAGGCTATTGATTTTTTTTGATATTCCATACGTCTTAATTTGCTTGTGTAATTACAATACCTTGATTTATCATGCAAATATAATACTTCTATTTTGAGCCTATCACATTGTTTCTCAGAAAAGTGGATCAAAAAGGTGGAAACATGATGTTTTCTCGTGCTAATTAACTACTTTTGTGTCAAAAAAAATCAATCATTTCCGCAGCAAATCATGAACGAAGAAAACAAAATAATACTCTATCAAGACGATAACGAGATAATCCGTGTGTCCGTGCGTTTTGCCGATGAAGATTTGTGGTTGACACAAAACCAGTTGGCGGAGATATACTGTACGACCAAACAGAATATTAGTCAGCATATAGATAATATATTAAACGATGGAGAGTTAGACTTCAATCGAACTGTAAAGGAATTCTTGACAGTTCGACATGAGGGAAAACGTCAGGTGCAACGAAGTGTTATGCATTACAATTTGGATATGATTATAGCCTTGGGCTATCGTGTCCAGTCGCAGGTTGCTACTCGTTTCCGCCGCTGGGCTACCCAACGGCTTCACGAATACATCCAAAAGGGGTTTGCGTTGGATGATGAGCGATTGAAGCAGGGAGGAAATAGGTATTTCCGTGAGCTTTTGCAGCGCATCAGGGACATTCGCAGCAGTGAGCGCAACTTCTATCAGCAAGTCACCGATATTTATGCCACAGCTACAGACTACAACCCTCGTGACGAGATGACAAAAAAGTTTTTTGCCACAGTGCAGAACAAGCTGCATTATGCTGTTCACGAGAATACGGCTGCTGAAGTCATATATAATCGTGTGGATAATGAAAAACCTTTTGTCGGAATGACTAACTTCAAGGGCAACTATGTGACTAAAGACGATGTGAAGATAGCCAAGAACTATTTGTCTGAAATTGAACTCCAACGCCTGAATCTGCTTGTTTCCAGTTTCTTGGATTTTGCGGAGTTCCAAGCATTGGAAATGAATCCTATGACAATGAAAGATTGGATAGAAGCACTGGATAACCAGATTATTGCTCATAAGCGGAAAGTGTTGATTGGCAAGGGAAACATCTCGCATAAGCAAGCAGTTGAAAAGGCAGAAAAGGAGTTTGACATCTACCGCAAACGCGAAATGGAACTGCTTGAAAGTGATTTTGATAGGGAAATCAAAAGATTAAAGAACAAGAATGATAAAAGTGCAGAGTAATTCACTACCATTTGCCTACGGAAACCTTCACGCAATCTTACGCAAAACAACGCAAGTTATTGGTGGAGCAATAGGAGGGGGATTACTCTTGCGCTATTTCTTAAAAGTAATGATATACAACCACTCGTGAATTTATCACGATTCTTGATGGGAGTTTCGCTCTTAATAACTGTTCCGGTTTCATGCTGCAAAGTTAATCTTTTTACAGTTGACCGTATGGTTCGGTTTGGGATTATCAACCGCTCCTGGCAGCTGACTCGAAATTATCAAAAAATCGATAAGACAACAAAAGCATTGGGTAAAAAATATCGACTTGGCTTAACTTTTGATTGTAATCAAATACAGATCGGGTCACACGACAATTCCGACGCAAAGCGAGACATGAATTCTCACCTTGCGGCTGACTAATAGTAGTAAGGCAGTAAAGAAGTAAATTGATACGGAGTTCAGAACCGAGTCCCGCCAACGCTCTTCTGGTTGCGTACAGCAGGGAGTCTGTGGATGCATAGTCCGTCGGTCTGAGCCATTTGCCCTTGAGTATGCGCCTATTTTGCCATAGTCTTTTTCCGAATTGGTCAGAAATGATTTTATGGACAGTATCCTTGTCTGCTTAGTGTACGCATATCAAAATTGCGGCTAAATTCCATACTATACCTGGTTTGGGTATGTTTCTTTGTAAACAGTAAACCGATATGAACGGCCGGACGCTTTGGCGCGCCCGGTTTTTGTGATATCATTGGGACTTTTCCACTTGGATTAAACCCAAATCGGTCATTAGAACGTCAAATTGTATAAATCAGATGATTTGTATTGCCTTTTCCTCCATTTTGCCCTTCTCTTCGCCGTCTTGCTTCCCGTTTGGTCTCGCCATAGCTCGCTATGCCTTCGACAAAACGGTTGCAATACGAACGAATATAAAAACAAAACGGATTGGAAATCTAATGACCGATTCGGGTTAAAGGCAACGGTGGTATGTCTGATATAAGGCACTTGTATAATGACGGACAATGGGGGTGGAGGGGAGTAGTGGATGTGCCATTGCACGTGTAGCTATATATTATAATGTAGGTGGATGTGTGGGAGTGCTTCGGCAAGTACAGGTGGGTGTGGCAACGGGGAATGCGGTCGTGGCATGGCTGTAAAACGACCATGGCTTGACGCAAAACGTGCTTTGCCACTACTATGCGACAGGAATGCGACGAGGATACGACGTGCGGACGGGATTGCTTTTCAAAGGCCGTTTTGTGCCGTACCTTTGCAGCGTCATGACACAAGGGACGCATCCCGACGGGCATGAAAGAGAGGCCAAAGAGAGCTTCTTGCCCGAATTATTATCATTAACCTCTGTCGGAGTAAATCTCGGTTCCACTCCACACCTCCGGCAGGCAACACACACGGTGGAGAGGAACAATGAAACTATGGCAATACCTTATTCTTTGGCAGTGAGATCGGCTATCCCTGGTAAACCTGAACTTGGTAACAAAACCTATGCCGTGGCACAGTACGCACAAGTGTTGGAACTGGATGACATTGCAGGGCACATGAGCAGTCACGACAGCAAGTACAACAAGGGTGACGTGATGGCCGTGCTGACGCAGATGTCAGACTGCATACGCGAACAGTTGCTCTTGGGCAACAAGGTGGTTCTGGGAGACCTGGGGGCTTTCTCGCTCGGTCTGAGTGGAGAGGGTGCGGACAATGCCGAAAGCTTCAGCACTTCAATGATAAAGATGGTGAAGGTACGCTGGAATCCCAGTTCTCAGTTTGCCAATCTGTTGAAGGATGCAGAGTTCCGTTTCGTAGGTACCAGAGAGTCACAAATCATTGCACGTAGGGAGGAGCGAAAGAGACTAAACGGGATGGCTTCGGTGAAGCCGGACACGTCCAATCCTGGAGATCAAAATCCGGACAAGAATCCTGACGAGGGAGGCGAACTGGGCGAATAACCGTCTTGTGGTCGAGTTGCGATTAGATTAACTGATAACACAAAAAACAGAAACAGACTATGAAGAAAGAAACATGGAAGAAGATCTTGCAGCTGCTTGTCACTGTGCTGACATCCATTGCCACCACATTTGGCGTGACATCGTGCATGTGAAAGGTTTAGGATGACGTGAAAGGCCCGAGCGGGGAATGGCCGGCATTTCCGTTCGGGCTTCGCTGTTGGCAATGGGGATGCAGAAGAGGTTGGCATGGTAACGTAGTATGCGCGTCATAAATTAAAGCATGCTTTTCTTTTGCATTTCACGCACTTATTCGTACCTTTGCATACGAAATGTAAATAATAGAAATACAATGGCAAAAGAACTGGAATTCCTCACCAAGAGGAGTGAGGATTACTCTAAATGGTATAACGAGCTGGTGGTAAAGGCGGAGCTGGCAGAGCAGAGCGATGTGCGTGGTTGTATGGTAATAAAGCCCTATGGTTATGCCATATGGGAAAAGATGCAGCGCGTGCTGGACGATATGTTCAAGGAGACGGGTGTGCAGAATGCTTATTTCCCCTTGCTCATTCCCAAGAGTTTCCTTTCTCGCGAGGCCGAGCATGTGGAGGGCTTTGCCAAGGAGTGTGCCGTAGTGACGCACTACAGGCTGAAGACCAATGACACTCGCGATGGCGTTGTAGTGGACCCGGCCGCCAGGTTGGAGGAGGAGCTGATAATTCGTCCAACGTCCGAGACTATCATCTGGAACACGTTCAAGAACTGGATACATTCATATCGCGACCTGCCATTGCTGGTGAACCAGTGGTGCAACGTGATGCGTTGGGAGATGCGTACCCGTCTGTTCCTGCGCACGGCGGAATTTCTGTGGCAGGAGGGGCATACGGCCCATGCCACCCGTGAGGAAGCCGAGGAACGTGCAAAGCAGATGTTGAAAATATATGCCGCCTTTGCCGAACAGTATATGGCTGTGCCAGTGGTGCAGGGCGTGAAGAGCGAGACCGAGCGTTTTGCCGGTGCCCTGGATACCTATACCATAGAAGCCATGATGCAGGACGGCAAGGCCCTGCAGAGCGGCACGAGCCATTTCCTGGGACAGAACTTCGGCAAGGCCTTTGACGTGCAGTTCTTGAACAAGGAGAACAAGGCCGAATATGCCTGGGCCACCAGCTGGGGTGTGAGCACACGCCTGATGGGTGCCTTGATAATGACGCATTCTGACGACAACGGTCTGGTGCTGCCCCCTGCTCTGGCTCCATTGCAGGTGGTTATCATTCCCATAGGCAAACCTGCGCAGATGGAACAACTGGATGCCAAGGCCGAGGAGATAATGAAGGGACTGAAGGCTTTGGGTGTGAGCGTGAAGTATGACAATTCCGATAACAAGCGTGCCGGCTTCAAGTTTGCCGATTATGAGCTGAAGGGTGTGCCGGTGCGTCTGGTCTTGGGGGCTCGCGACCTGGAGCAAGGGCTTGTGGAGGTCATGCGCCGAGACACTCTGGAGAAAGAAAACGTGTCCGTGGAGGGTATCGAGCAGTATGTGAAGAATCTCTTGGACGAGATACAGCAGAACATATTCCGCAAGGCCAAGGAGGCCCGCGATGCACGCATCTACGAGTGCGAGGATTACGAGGAGTTCAAGAAGCGTGTGCAGGACGGTGGATTCTTCCTGTGCCACTGGGACGGTACTGCCGAGACGGAGGCCAAGATAAAGGAGGAGACGCAGGCTACGATACGTTGCGTGCCTTTTGGCGTAGAGCAGACCCCGGGTGTGGACATGGTAAGCGGCAAGCCGGCCGTGGCACGTGTATTGATAGCACGCTCGTATTAAACCATAGCAGGTTCTTGCCGGGTGGTGTAACAAATGCACCACATGTCAGGCAAGAGCCTTTGCTTTTAATGAGCCAGGTGGGTGCCCGTACAGGGAAATTATGGTAGGCCCGCTTGCAGGTATACTTATATTATATATAATGTATAGGCGCAGAAAAGGCGGATTGTGGATATTCTCCCTTTTTGTCACCAATGAGATCCCGTCGGTGGTGGTGACGTTCGTGGCCGTGGTCATGTTCCTGCAAATGGGGGTGAGTATGGTTATGGTCACGGTGTATAGTGCCATGTTGTTGCTGCCTTGGGCATTGCAACCGTTGATGCGCCATTTGCTGTTAAGGATAGGGGATTGCAACGCTGGACGGCGTTGGATATGGGGAACCGAGTGCCTGACGGCCATTGTGCTGGTTCTGTTTGCCATGTTGATGGGAGGCACCCCGCTGAGGACGTTGGGAATGCTCATGTGCATAAGTTGCCTGGCTTCATGGCACGACATAGTGGCACGTACCTATTATGGTAGCATGATGAGGCATATGCGTGGCAGGTGGGGAGACGTTGTGCGCACCGTTTCGTCGCAGGCGGCCACTGTATTGACTTATGGGCTTATGATTATGGCCGTTGGCGTGTTGGAGATATATTTCAGGCAGAAGGCCATGTGGTATTCCTGGGCCATGTGCTGCTATCTGTTGGCCGGGGCATATATGGTGTTTATGGTGGCAAACATGGTGTTGATGAAAGAATCGGATACGCCGCTCTTGCCATCTGTGCCGTATCATAGGCGTAGACAATGGGTGATGCAGTCCGGGATATTGGCATTGTTGCTGTTGCCTCAGGGATTGATGTTCTTCAGTCGTACCATATTTTTGTTGGCTCGTCCGCAGCAGGGCGGGCTGGGATGCACATTGCAGGAAGTGGGATTTGCCCAAGGCACCATGGGTGTGATTGCTTTTCTGCTTGGTGTGACCGTGGGCCGACGGATGCTGTACATGTGGGGGGCGGCGAGAACGGAACTGCCTCTGACCGTGTGTTTGGGATTGTCTCCGCTTGTATATCTGATTATGACGCAATGGCATCCGGATGGATTGCCGGTGCTGTCGGGATATACGTTTTTGGCACAACTGTTGTTTGGCCTGGGGCTGAATGGTTGTAGGCGCCGGATAGAATATATTTCCGGGGAGAGATACCGCAACGTGGTTAATCCTCTGTACATTCCTGTAATCAGCCTGTGCCTGTTGTTGCCTATGGCCTGTAGCGGGTACTTGGCGGAAAGATTGTCGTTCAAGGGACTGTTCCTCTTGGATACCCTGTGTGCTCCGGTGACATGGATTGCCATGGCCGTAGTGTTGCTGTGGCGTTGGCGAACGATGTTTATGAGGAGAAGGGGACTGGCTACGAAGTGATAATGAACGGCGTGGAAACCAATATGAAAAGAAAAAACGTGAGCAGCAATCATTCATTTGCAGGTTCTGCAAGAGGTGGACGTGGACCGGTATCATGGGTGCCGTCGTTGTACTTTGCGGAGGCTCTGCCATATATGGCCGTGATGTCCTTGTCCACGGTGATGTACACTAATCTTGGACTGGGCAATACGGAACTGGCATTATGCACTTCCTGGCTATATCTGCCATGGGTGATAAAGCCATTGTGGAGTCCATTGGTGGATAGCCTGCGTACCAAGCGTTGGTGGATACTGGCCATGCAAGTACTGGTAGGTGCGTCGCTGGCTGGTGTGGCACTGACGTTGCATACGTATTTATGGTTGAGATTGTCGTTGGCATTCTTTTGGCTGATGGCTTTCAGCAGTGCCACGCATGATATAGCAGCAGATGGTTTTTATATATTGGGCCTGACGGAGAAGCAGCAGGCCCTGTATGTGGGATGGCGTTCCACGTTTTATAGGATAGGTACTGTTTTCTGCCAAGGCGGTCTGGTGTTTCTGGCAGGAATGTTGCAAAAGTATTATGATACGGCTCCGGCATGGAGCATAACCCTGGGGCTGTCTGCAGCAATAATGATAGTGTTGGCCGCCTGGCACGACAGAGTGTTGCCACGGAATGCTGAGGGCGCGGAGTTGCACTCTTTGCCAGAAAGTACTGATGACACCGTGTCTGTGACAGACAGCGGCATTGCTGGTCAAAGGCGTGTATTGGTGGCATTCCGTGTGGCTGTATCGTCTTTTGCAGAGACGTTGCGTGTGTTCTTTTCCAAACAAGGCATAATGGCAGCCACGTTGTTTATGCTGTTGTTCCGTTTCCCTGAGGCACAGTTGGCCAAGATGGTGCAACCTTTCATGTTGCGCAGTGTGGCCGAGGGCGGATTGGCCTTGACCACAGAGACCATTGGCGTGACGTATGGCACTATAGGTGTGCTGGGATTGTTGGGCGGAGGCATCCTGGGCGGATGGCTTGTTAGCAGGCATGGCCTGAAGAGATGGTGGTGGCCGATGATAATGGCCATATCCTTGCCCGATGCCGTGTATATTTATCTGGCCATGGCGCAACCGACATCCTTGTGGATGATAAATGCATGCGTGGCCGTTGAGCAGTTGGGGTACGGTTTCGGCTTTACGGCATACATGCTTTTTCTGGTATATTTCTCAAAGGGGGAGAGAAGCACCAGCGTTTTCAGCATATGCACGGCCTTCCAGGCTCTGGGCATGATGTTGCCAGGCATGATGGCAGGGTATCTTGCGGACAGGTGGGGCTTCCTGGGCTTTTTTGAATGGGTTATGCTGTGTTGCATAGTGACGGTGCTGGTCAGCGCAACCGTAAAAATAAATGACAAATGAGATTGCTTCTTGATATAGGAAACACGCGTCTGAAGGCCTCTTTGGCGGATGGCGATGAATTGCGTCCGGTGCAGGATTGGGCTGTGTATGTGCAGGATGCAGAGGCTGTGCTGGTGAGTAATGTGGCAGGCGAGAAGTCGCTGCCAGTGGAGGCTATGATGCATCCGCATTGTCATATTCTTACGTGGCAGTCGCCGGAGGCACGCACATGGTTGAAGGACATACCCATGGGGCTGGGTGCCGACCGCGTGGCCGCGGATATAGGTGCACGCAGCATGTGTCCACATAGTACATTGTTGATAATAGATGCCGGGACATGTCTCACGTTTGATGTTATAGCGGCTGACGGCCGTTTCTTGGGTGGTGCCATTTCACCTGGCATATGTCTTCGCCTTAAGGCTATGCACGAGCACACTTCCGCCCTGCCCATGCTGGATGCCCGTGGTGAGCATCCCGTTCTGGGATACAATACTCCCACAGCCATGCGCAGTGGTGCCATCAATGGCGTGAAGTGGGAGATAGAGGGGTATATCCGCTATGTTCTCAATCGCTATCCCGATTTGCAAGTGTTCTTTACGGGCGGTAACCGTACGGAGTTTCCCGACGACCTTCGTTCCATCATCACTTGTGATCCGCTCTTGGTTCAAAAGGGACTTTTAGCGGCATTTGCCTCGCATGCATATCCTCAAAGAGAAATTCATCGCATGCATCCCGACGGGCAATGGCCCATGGGGAGGCAAATGCGGTGACGGTCACGGATAAGTTGTGCGCTTAATCATGACGATTGGTGGTAATAGGCTTTTATGAGTCATATGGTACATAAATGAGGGCCGAACCGGATTGAACGGTTCGGCCCTCATTTCAAATGTCAGGAGATTCCTTACTCTTCTTCGGCAATCATGTCAAAGAAACTGCTGATTTCCTGCTGGTCTATGGCTTGACGGACGTTGAAACGCTTGGTTTGGTCCATGTATCCCTTGCGTCGTACCTTAATCTCTATCTGGACATCGCGGGAGTTTTCGTAATTCAATCCTTGAATGTTGAAGGAGCGAGTCTCTTCAAAAGGAGTATTGCCCAGATACGTTTCGTTGGTGTTTTTTACCTCTTCGGGCACGCTGGAGATGACACGCCAGAACACGCGTGCTCCTTTGGGCTCGGATTCAAAGTTCCATCGTATAATGGTCTTTTCCAATGCCGTGGCACCGGCATTGTCACGTGACACGGTCTTGCGTGCCTCTCCACGTGGTATGCCAGAGTCTCTTCTTTGATTGGCTTCGGGGAACTCGTGTATCACTGTGGGTTGCCATGTGAACACATAGTCCTTTTTTACTTCTGTGATGGTGGGCGTAAGTATCTCTTCTCCTGCGGTGCATCCGTCCATTTGAAAGAGCAGAGTGATTTTGCTGGCCTCGGCAGAGCGTCTCATGCGTTCAGCTGCATCTTTTTTCTTGCCAGGCATTATAATGCCTTTGTACGGAATCTGCACTGTGGCAGGTGTGGAGGCGCAAATCAGTTTGTTGTTCAGATACACCTTCGCCCCGGCAGGAGTACTTTGCAATGTGACGCTGGCATATCTCTCTCCGGTCACGATGGCGCGTTGAGCATTTGCGTTCGTGGTAAAGATGAATGCTAAAGAGAGGCATAGTGGCAGTAGTCTCTCCAATGTTTTACTCATGGTTCTCATAGTTTATTCTTCTTTTATTAGTTCAAAAAAGCTGCTTATCTCCTGTTGGTCTATGGCTTGACGGACGTTGAAACGCTTGGTTTGGTCCATGTATCCTTTGCGTCGTACCTTGATCTCTATCTGTATGTCACGTGCGTTTTCTTCCGTAAGTCCGATGATGTTGAAGGAACGCGTTTCTTCAAAAGGAGTGTTGCCCAAGTACAACTCGTTGGTGTTCTTCACTTCGTCAGGCACGCTGGAGATTATCCGCCAGTATATACGTGCGCCTTTGGGGTCGGATTCAAAGAACCAACGTATGATGGTACGTTCCATAGTGGTGCCTCCGGCATTGTCGCGTGTTACACGTTCATTTGTCTGCGTTGTTTCCTTCCATTGTGCGGCAATATTGGTTTGTGGCTGCTCCTCCGGACGCAATGGCAGGTATATTTCTTTTTGTTTGGGTGATGTCATGGCACCCGTTCCTGCATCAATGCCAAAACCAATTACACCGAACAAGTTCCATAGTGTAGTCGGGTTGAATTTCTTACGTACGGATACTTTTGTTTCTTTGTATCCCTTGGCTGTAGCTGTGACTTCGGTTGCCTTGAATCCACGGCGAATCTTGGTCTTGTAAGGCAAAAAAACGTTGGTCTCTGTCTTGCCATCATAACTTAGTGTTACTGGCACTTCGACGGCATCGTTACGAAACGTGACTTTCGCTTTGCTTCCGCTGAACATCGATGCACACGATGTGAGAAGCAATGTGGTCAATGGAACAAAAAGAATTTTCTTGTTCATAAATTGATGTGTAATGTGCCTGGCGACCTCCAATGTCAGGCAGATTGTGGATTAAGGGTGTGTTATGGCACTATACAAAAAAAGCGTGGAGATCCGTACTGTTGCCCGTTCCACTGCTTGAGGCCTTCGCACTGCCCGATGTTGTTGAACGAGCAACGCGAAACCCACGCCGATGAATTTATATATACACTTTCTCCGTGCACACACTAAATATGCATATACTCTGCACCGACAGCATACTCCACCTGTGGTGGGGAGATGTGTGGGGCAGGATGCAAGGCGTGCGTGGGAAATGCCTATAAATACATCCCATGGGCATCTACCGTTGCTATGTCCGTGACAACATCTGAAAGTTGCGAAGTTTCAAGCAGTCATGAACAAAGCGTTGAGTAAACGCCTTTTCCGATATAGTGATTCTTCTGGTTTTATCGTTCACCACCACATCCGCCTTGTCGTGTCGACAGGCATCGGCGTGGGTCTGTCACGACTCGCAGGCGTTGTGCGTGTGCACACCGATTGGCGTGCTGATGTACCCTTGTCTGCTGCGCAACATAGAAGAATCGTTGGCAAAGGTACGTAAAAAAAATCGTATTAAAGATTTTGAGATTAAAAATAAGCATGATATGTGCCAAAGAATAGTTGTGAGCGGCATTGTTGCTACGTTATGGGTGTGGCACGTATGCATCATCCATTATCAATAGACTTTCTTTGCCATGTTCTATAATCAGTTGACAAATCATGATATGTATGCCCTGATTTGCGGTGCGCGATGACGAAGTCGGGTGAAGATGTATGTATTTGCTTATTTCTTCAGTAAACTTCGCTTATTGTTTCTGTGGGCCTTTACTTGCGGATTGGCATCTACGGCAGCTCAATGTGTGACGGAAGCCTAAGTTTTCGTGGAATTGCCTTGTCTGATTGAAACAAAATGCGTAACTTTGTATCGCATACTCTGCGGAGAATGCGTCATATTATAGCCTAAGCGTCTCTAAATTCCGACAATAAAGAAGCCAAGGTTATATCAACTCACACATGGGAGTGCTACGTTTTAGCGTAGTGCTATATCCATTGTGTGAGTAGGCCGTCGGAAGCCTTGAGACGTTGTGGATTGGCACTACGTTTCTTTTGTGTATCGGCTGGGGGCGTTGTGTCGTGAACGGATAAACATGATGCAGATACAATACAAGTATTAACCCCAAATATCATTCAATGTTTATGAAGAAGTTTCTATTCATGTTGGCTGTGCTGACAGCTTGTTTCTCTTTCTCTTCGTGCGGTGACGACGGTGACGGTGGTTTTGACTATCCTATGTCCACCCTGTATGGTACATGGACACTGACGCATGTGCAGGAAAACGGCATATGGGTCAATGTGGTTTCCGGCCCTTATGCATTGTTGGGTGGTTCCGTCACGTTCTATGAGGACGGTAAGTATGCAGAGAACAGCAATCTGGGCATTACCGTCACCGGAACATACAAGGCTTCTGGCAAGACAATTGTTTGCTATGTCTCCGGTTCCGAGTTCGGTCGCTACAAGGTGACTAAACTTCAGGGAGGCAAGATGGAGGGTGTGTGTACGGTGTCCGGAGGCGTGTCCAGGAACATCAAGGCGGAGAAGAAGTAAGTATGCCTGACCGCATGATGGTGTTCCGAGATTGCTATTAGGTTAAATGGTAAAAATTAAGGTTTGGAGAGAAGTCCCCAAACCTTAATTTTTTACATGGCATATCTATCGTTTGGATATTGCCGTGCCGTCGTGGAATGCTTTTCCGATCACTTCACTGAGTTCGCGGTAAGTATTTGTTTCGGAATCGAATGAAATGGGACGCCGCAGTTTGCCATAATCCACCTTGCCGTGTTCGTTGAGAACAGTGGGGGCGGCAAGCAGCATATCTATTATACTGGCCGTAATGCGGGCATCGCCTGTCCAGTCATCAATCGCTATTACCTCACACTCCATTGTCATGGGAAATTCCTCAATGACCGGAGCGTTGATATGCTTGCTTTTGACAAGGGTTGCATCCGATTTCATGATTTTATCGGGGACTTTGTTTGCGGAAACTATGCCGAGATAGTCACATAGAACAAGAGTGTCAACCGTACCCATAGCAACGGTAGACTGCTGTTGAGCTTTATGTTCTCTGTTGTCTTGTGGCTTGCGTCAAGCAGCATGGTAAGTTCGTCACAGCCACATGGAGTAGTACGCATCACTACCCATCTTTTCCGTCATATCGCAGTCTATGCGACCGTCGATACTTGCTGCCATGTGGCAAATAATACGAGGTTTCATTATTTGTCAATACTTATGATTTCGTAGTTTGTGGAGCCAAGTCCTATTGCTTCCGCATGGTCGATGGTATGCAGACCGTGGCGTGAACTGATACGCTCTTTCAGCGGAGCATTGTCATTACCGTCGGTAGCCGTCATATTGAAGATTATATCGCAGCAGGCTTTGTCAAGGGCCACAGGGTCAGTTGATGCAAGTATGCCGTAATCGGCAAGTTTCACATCGGCGGGATGTGCAACGCAGTCACAATCGACTGACATGTTGTTCATTACATTTATATATATTATGTTGTCGCCGAAATAATCCGCCACGCCTTGTGCGGCTGAAGCCATTGATTCCAGAAATACATCCTGTTCGGCTATGTTTTGCCAAAGCCCTTCCACCGTGTCCTGTTTGCCACCGGAATGGATATATGCTTTGCCATCGGCCGATGCCACTCCGATACTGGCATTTTTCAACGCACCTCCATAGCCGCCCATCGGATGACCCTTGAAATGGGCAAGGTTAATCATGTAGGTGTAACTGGGAAGGTGGTTTCCTACGATGTCATATTTGATGTGGCGACGGTCGCGCACAGGTATTTTCATCTGCCCCTCCTCGTCCATCAGGTCAACGGGCGCGATTGAATCAAACCCATGCTCGTGGACGGTCTGCCAATGTGCGTCAAAGGTGTTGCGCTTGCCACTGTATGCTGTGTTGCATTCCACAATGGTGCCGTGGACGCTGTCAACAAGGTTGCGGATAAGGTCAGGCTTCAGGTAGTTGGGGTTACCGGCTTCTCCTGTGCTGATTTTGACCGCCACCCTGTGTCCGTCGGCAGGTCTACCGAGTGCCTTGTAAATTCTCACAAGTGCTTCGGAAGAGATTTCGCGAGTCATATAAACTGTCGATTGGGCTGACGCATACATACAGCCCAATACGGCCACTATGGATAGGAGTGTTTTTTCATATACATAGTTTTTTATGCTATGTCACCACATCGTTTTAAGATGCAGTGACTGACAGGTTGTTAATATGTAAATTTACTGTTTTCCGATGATTATCCTGCAATAGGCCGGAGCTTTATGTTCTCGTCGAGAATACCTCGCCTACTGAATCGGCCGTTATCTCATCGCTCTTTGGGTGCTGGATGCTCAGAATACGTTCCTTAATGTCGGTTTTGATCGTGGAATACTCAAAGGCAAGACCGCTGTCATCGCCCATCGTGCAGTCCTCCATCACAAGGTTTTCACTTACAGCAGCAGGATCAAAATCAGATGTTCCATCATTCGGTGAGTTTGCTGTATTGTTCGTCATCAACCGGCTCCAACCATTCGTTGGATAGGCTTTCGCCGGGCACTTCCATTACGAGGTGGGCGAACCAATGGTCTTTTGTTGCGCCGTGCCAGTGTTTCACGTTGGCGGGGATATTGACAACATCGCCCGGACGCATCTTCACAGCGGGCTTGCCCTCTTCCTGATACCAGCCTTCGCCAGCCACGCACACGAGCAACTGACCGCCCCCTTTGGTTGCATGATGGATATGCCAGT
>JAMPDJ010000029.1 GCA_023665805.1 Bacteroides sp.
TGAACGAATGAACAACAATACTATGGAACCGACGGAGAAGAAAGAAGATGGCAATGGCAAGCCCCACAGGACTAATCTTTCTACTTATATGGTTTCGCACACCCATTTATCCGTTGCAGTGGAATGCTTGTAAGTATTTTTCTGTTTGCCGGACTGCCATATAGGGATTATATGCAAGAATCATTATCCGTGTCAGGCTGTTGCAGCATATGCCAGTCAATCAGTCCGACATTTATGGCAATACTTACGGCATGAGCATTGTTCTTCGCACCAAGACGCTTGAGAATGAGCTTACGATGGTATTCCACTGTATTCTCACTTATAAAGATACGCTGTGCAATCTCCTTGCTTGAAAGCCCCGATGCGATAAGCCTTATCACTTCCAATGCCCTTTCCGACAGGTCGTATCTCTCGTCTGCCAGTGCAATGAACCGTTGGCTGAAATATGGCATGCCTGCAGCCACAGACTCTACTGCCTGCAGCAATTCCGTCGTATCTTCATTTTTAAGCACTATGGCAGCAGCCTTTGTATTCATCAGCTCACGTACCAGCCATGGTTCTTCGTGCATAGTGTAGACAATAAGACGTATGGAAGGGCATGTAGTGTATATTCTGTGCAAGATGTCCGTTCCGTTTGCGTCAGGCAATTCCAAGTCCACAATGGCAATACTGTAATTGCCGCTTGCGACAAGCGACACAGCTTCCTGACAGTTGGACGCTTCTGCAACATCTTCACTGTTGTACATATCCGACAGGAATGCCGCAATGCTGCTGCGGACAATCGGATGGTCGTCGACCACAAGAATATGCATCTTTGGAGTCATAGCGTCACCTCCACCCTGTACCTGCCATCATCACTGTCTGTATGGCAGATTTCTCCGTTAAGACTCTTCACACGCACGGAAATGCTCTGCATGCCTATCCCCTGCCCTTCGTTACCGCTGACAACACCATCGTTCTCCACCGATAGATAGATATGCCCGTCTCTGCGCTCCATATTGACATGGATGAATGACGGTTTTGCATGACGTACGATGTTGCCAGTAAGTTCCTGTACAATACGGTAGGTGTCAAAGCTTACAGAAGTATGGATTTCGTTCCATTGTGCATCGTCCTGTGGCGGTGTGCAATGAAACTCAACCTGACAGCCCGACAACGGCAGGTGTCCGATATAGTCAGAAAGAATCTGTGCGACATTCGCCATGTTGAAACGTGGCGGCATCAGCTCATGGGAAATTTGTCTGATGTCCGTCATGATATGCCTTACCATCTGTGATGCGTTGTCTTTGCCGGAATTTAGTGCCAGCTGAACTCCAAGAAGGTCATTGCATACACCGTCATGCAGTTCGCGTGCCAGTCGTGCACGCTCACTCTCCAGTCCTTCGATAAACCTGCGTTGCAAAGCCAGTTCGTTTTCTTTGCGTGTGATACGTTTGCGGTATAACACAAAGAACACAATAACGACAAGTAGCGCAAGGATAAGTAGCAATATGGCTATCAGCGACTGCTGATTGGCCCGCTCTGCATCAAGTTGTGCTATCATCAGCTCCTTTTCCTTTGTTTTGTATTTGATTGTAAATTCTGTCATCTGACGGCTCATTCCACTGTTCTTCAGAGAATCCGCGAGATTGTAGGCTTCGCCCATCAGGACCAGCGCTCGCTGTGGTTCACCAAGCTTGGCGTAACAGTCTGCCTTTGAAAAAAGGATACGCTCTCTCGGTATGCCTCCATTGGCCTGAACCAATGTGTCAAGACGGTCCCATATGGCAAGTTCCTCCCTGTATTCTTTCCGTGAGTGAAGGATTGCCGCCTGTATCTCCATAATTCCTATCACACCATTGCTTGCCTGGTCAGCCATCTGTAATGACGGCTGTATCTGCCGCATATAGTCCAATGCCGAGTCAATCAACTCCAGTTCCACCAAAGAGCGGAGCATCGGCGAGGTGCACTTAAGCGTTAGCGGGACGTAGCCAAGAGCAAGAATGTTAGGAAATTCCGTAGCCACTGCAGCTACGGATTCACTATATCGCTTCATACGGAACAGTGCAGCCGATTTTGTCGCAAGAGCCGAATACAGTTCCACGGAGTCTTTAGCTTCCTGTGACCATTTCGTGGCAAGATTGGCATATTCCAAACCCTCATTGTAACGATCCTGTTCAATGAACATTACGGAGATATTGTTATATAGATTCGCCACATAGTCCATCGCATTGACTTTCAGTGCCACATCAATGCCCCTCCTGTATGCACACATTGCCGAATCCGGAAGGTTTAGCCGCCGGTAAACTATTCCGATGGCAGAATACTGGTTGACAAGAATTTCATTATTTCCGAGTTTTTCTCCGAGAGCGATTGCCCGTTGCGAGAGCGGCAGAGCCTCTGACATGCGTCCCATGGTGAGAAGATTGTTGGCTTTTTCTGCATATATGTATGCCCGCAGCGTGTCATTGCCTTCGGAATAAATGAGGGCACTGTCAAGCAATGGCAATGCCTGTGAGTTCAATGACCTTCCGGAGAGCGTCTCAACGCTGTCGAGCAATACGGATACACGGTCAGTATCCTGCCGGCTGGTGCCTTGGGAACAGGATATTATGCAGATGAATGCAAAAGCGTAGAATGCCGTTTCCGCTTGCTTATGCAATATGTTTTTCATGCCCAATATCTTTTCCGGAAGTTCTTGTGGCAGTAAGAGTGCATGTGTGCCATGCAGACATTCCGGGTCAAAAGTAAATACAGCATACAAAGATACATCGTTTTCTTTCCGAAATGGTTCAACAAGATGTGTTTTTACTAAATTCCTGTCATGCCGACTACGGAATCCCGTAGTCGGCAGTATTACGTCATAGAAATAATAAGGACTTTATGGCACCGATGCATCAGATTCTATCTCCATCTCGTGCACAAAGGAGCTTGAGCATTTTAACCCAAATCGGTCATTAGAACGTCAATTTGTATAAATCAGATGATTTTATTGCCTTTTCCTCCGTTTTGCCCTTCTCTTCGCCGTCTTGCTTCCCGTTTGCTCTCGCCATAGCTCGCCATGCCTTCGACAAAACGGTCGCAATACGAACGAACATAAAGGCAAAACGGATTGGAAATCTAATGAGCGATTTGGGTTTAATATAGAACTGGTCGGGGATGAATTCTTTAGCCTACCGCATAAATCACTCTCGGGTATATTTCCGGTCAGTCGGATTTTTGATTGTCAGCAGCAGATGGCTACGGAACTCCGTAGTTTGCAGTATGCAGGAATTTGAAAACATGGGTTTTATGAATCAAACATGTTAATTTTGCCGTTGAATTCCAAAACACAATTATAACAAACAACATGTTTCTCTCTATCCTTAATTTCTGCTGTGCATGGTTTCGCATCTTTCTGCCCAGGACGACAGAGCGGCCTTTGACCCGAAAGGTAATGTCCGACTGTGCATGCCATAAGTTGCGGACAACGAGAACTAATGCCGATGGAGAAGGAAGGTTCCGTAACCGGTGTCCTCCGGCAGTCCGACATCCTGTTATGACGATGCCATTTCTGAAGCGTTGGCGGACATGCGAAGTGTAAGAACCCATCGTTATCCTACTGTTCTTGATTATCCTGTGCGTGTGCTTCCCGACCCGACATTACGTTGTGCGCCGTTAAGAAACGGCCGGTTAATTATAAAATAAAAAAATGATAACAAAAATGAAATTCAAGAGTTTATTGTTTCTTATGGCATCATCGCTTGTATCTGTTCTGATGATGACATCATGTGACTCTTCTGACGATGAACAGAAGAAAATCAAGTTGGAATCCGGTCAGAAGACAACTGTCAACTATGGTGCCAAGAGCACTTCTGGCGAGGTGAGATTCACGGCATCAGCCTCATGGAGTGCATGGACGGCGGTTAGGCAGGACGACGGGCCAGAAAACATAGACTGGCTTCACCTAGACACAAGCAATGGCAGTGCCGGCAAGTCATTGGTGACATTTACAATGGAACCTAACAATACAGGCAGTTCCCGTACGGCTTATATCGTGATAATATGCGAGGATACGAAAATTACCATAAAGACAACCCAGACTACCAGTGACGACGACGACGATGACGAGGCTCTTCCATCTCATGAACTCGGATTTGTAGATATGATTTATTCCTCATATTCTTCCATGGGAGACGGGGCGTTCTCGGCCGGAGCCATTACCCGTTCTCGCGTAAATTATATAGACAGGCGGCCCGTAAGTTCATATTCCTATTGGCGTGATGATTTGAATAACTCGCCTTATAATGATACTCACGACAGCTATTGCGAGTCGAATGGAAAGTATACCCTTACATGGGACGATAGCGGTATTACTGTTGAGGGAGGCATAGAAGCGACATACTATCCTTCAGGAACAGTCAGAACAGAAGGTGAGAGCCACCATTATGCCAAATATGATGGTAGGCGGGTTACAAACGGAAACTACAAATGGGACGACGATTCCGATGCTTCGGAGTGGACTGCCTCATACGATGACTCCGGATATTTGAAGACCACAAAGAACAATGACGGCACCACAACATGGGATACATACAACTTCACATGGGAGGACGGCAACCTTAAGAAAATCTCCTGTACGAACGGTGGGATCATAACCTTTACATACTCCGACCCTTCACTTCAGAACTTGCATAGCCTGTTTGACATCAACTGGGTTCTTCCTCATGATTTCGAATACTATGACTTTGCGGCAGGTGACATAACAAAGCTCTTCGCAATCTCCGGACTGATGGGCAAATCATCGAAGAATCTTGCTACAGAGATTTCAGAATACGACGGATACCATACCCGTTCATGCCGTATGACATACAAGGTGAATACGGCCGAGAGGACCGAAGTGACCGTGGCATACTTCGTTGACGGTGTACAGAATTCCTATTCGGACTGGGAGATACGCTACACCGATATCAAATAATGTGAGTCCGATGAATTAAAAATAGCGCAAGTTGAAGTTGTCGAATCATCTGTGCCTTTTTACGTTTTCCGGTATCTTTCAATATGTATTTTCCATTTGGACATCAAATACCTTGCATAAATCATCTGCCATACAGAAAATTTCAGTAACTTTGCCATCGGTGAGCCTAGCGATTACCGCTTGTGGTATTTTGCAATTCGGCACTATAAAATTACAGCAATGTTCGCTAATCGCCAAATTTATGAGTAATTATAATTCATCGAACTCACGTTACTTTAAATAATACTTCTAATATGGATAACAGAAAATTACATGTAATGGCACTGGCAACAGCCCTGCTGCTTCCCTCCGCACTCAAAGCCTACGACCCACCGACAATGGGATGGAGTTCATGGAATACGTACCGTGTCAATATCTCTACGGACATTATATGCCGTCAAGCAGATGCCATGGCATCCACAGGGCTAAAACAAGCCGGATACACATATATAAATATTGATGATGGATTCTTTGGAGGCAGAGATGAAACCGGTCGGCTATACACACATCCGGATCGCTTTCCCAATGGCCTGAAGCCTGTTGTTGACTACATTCACTCTCTCGGCTTCAAAGCCGGCATTTACTCAGATGCAGGCCACAATACCTGTGGCAACTATTGGGACAAAGATGAAGCCGGAGTTGGTGTAGGATTTTACGGACACGATGATCAGGACGCACGTTTCTATTTTGAAGAAATGGGGTTTGACTTTATCAAGATAGATTTTTGCGGAGGTGACGCCAAACAGAATACAGAACAGCTCAGCCTTGACGAGCGCGAACGCTACACCGCCATCCGTAAGGCCATTGACGCTGTGGGACGCAATGATGTGCGCATCAATGTATGCAGGTGGGCATTTCCAGGAACCTGGGTTCACTCCATCGGCTCATCATGGCGTATTGCCGGAGACATAGGAGCCAACTGGGCATCCGTAAAAAGAATTATCAATGCCAACAACTACCTTTCTGCATATGCAGGCGAAGGGCACTATAACGACATGGATATGCTTGAGATCGGCCGCGGCCTCTCAGCTGCAGAAGAACGCACACACTTCGGCATGTGGTGTATCATGAGTTCGCCTCTACTTATCGGCTGTGACATGACCAAGATACCTGCAAGTTCTTTGGAACTGATTAGCAATCCGGAATTGATTGCCATCAACCAAGACGCATTGGGGCTACAAGCTCGCATCGTTGCTACCGGAACGGACGGACTGACAGTATACGCAAAAGACGTAAGAACATTGCATGGCAAGACACGCGCCGTGGCCATATATAACCCCAGCAACAATGTGCAGACATATACTTTAAACATGTCAGATGTAGATTTGTCCGGCAACATCAAGGTGCGAGATCTCATTTCACGCACAGACATGCCTTCCGTCACAAACGGTGCTATGACAATTACACTGAAGGCTCACGACACAGCCGTTCTTCTGTTAGAGGGCGAGAAACGTTTGGAAAGAACGCTCTACGAGGCAGAATGGGCATGGTTGGAACGCTTCCAGCAACTTGGCATCAACTCCTCCCTTGGACACGCGGTATACACCACAGATTCCAATTGCAGCGGTGGAGCCAGAGTGGGATGGCTGGGCAACCATGCCGAGAACTACATGGAGTGGCGCGATGTATGGAGCCGTGAAGGAGGTATATATGAACTGAACGTCGAGTGCCTGCAATGGAAAAACCGCAGCATAGAACTGTCAGTAAACGGAGGCGAAGCCCAGACTCTGAATTTCGAAGCTACCAACATAGCCGGACGTGGACGCTCCAAGACCATTCAAGTGGTCCTGGCACCTGGAGACAACACCATACGCATAGCCAATCCCCAAAGCTGGGCTCCGGATATCGACTGCATGACTCTGAAAGCCGTGAACACAGGTACGGACATAAACGACATTCCTGCTCCAAATGGTACCAGATGCAAAATTGCCAAAGTACTGTGTCGCAACGGACGGCTGCGTCTGCCCAAAGGCGGGGATTTTGCTGTATGGAGCACCGACGGCATCTGCCATGCCACTGCATCCGGAAGCACGGAACTGAATGTGAAACCAGGTGTATATTTACTTTTGCCTATTCACAAATAGTCTTTCACGGAGGCCGTTACTATCCGTAAAGGCCATTTGGAACGAGATGGATTCAGTTTCCGTCTTCCGTGGCACAGAGGTCAAGGATGCTGTCACATGTACAGAACTCACCTCTATGCAACGGCATCACGACAAGAAACATCAGCGCAGCATAGACGCATATTCTTCCACAGCACGGCGGAACGCACTGACGGCCTCATCCATAGTGGCACGCATGCGTCCGCCGGCTGCGTTTTTATGGCCGCCACCGCCGAAGAAGCGTTCCGACATCTCATTACAAGGAAAGTCGTCCACGCTTCTGAGCGAGAACTTGACAAACTCCGGATGTTCCGTATCTTCGCTGATAAAGACAGAGAGACGCATGCCATCTATCTGCAGGGGCATATTCACTATACCCTCCGTATCACCGTTCTTCACGCCCAGTTGGTGGCGCTCACTGTTGGTCAGCGTAATGATAGACGTGTGCATCTCTGGAATCAGTTCCATTTTGACATACAGCAGATAGCCTACCAGACGCATACGGTTGGGCGTGCTGGTCCAAAAGACATTTCTATAAATACGATCCTTATCTATGCCACGCGCCAGCAGGCGGCTGATGCACTCGTAGATGACGCTGCGCGCGGAAGCATAGGTAAAAGCCCCAGTGTCCGTCATCATACCGGTGTAGAGACACGTAGCCATGTCCACGGACATGGAGTCGATGCCGCCCGTCTGCCACAGCAGGTGGCACAACACCTCGCACGTGGCGCACATCTCCGGATGAGAGATCCGTATATTACAGAATCCAGCGTCAGGATTCAGATGATGATCCACCATCACCATGAAGCAGCCCGTGCCGGTATGGCATCGGTCATTGCACAAGGAGAGCAGGTTCTCCATTTCCAAAGCCCTTGACGCATCGCCCATGTCGCATACCCATATCAGGTCGGCATGTCGCAAAACATTCTCAACCTCCACCGGAACCTTGTCATATACCAGCACATCCTTAGCACCAGGCATCCACTGAAGGAAGTCCGGAAAACGTGTCGGTACCACCACGCTACACTCCTTGCCCATGCTCTTCATCCATTCCGCCACGGCCAGCGTACTGCCCATGGCATCACCATCCGGATTCACATGGCACACACAGGCCACACGCTCCGCTCTATCCATCCTTGTCCGCAGAGCACGCAACTCCGCCTCATTCACTACTTTCTCCATAATGTTTGCAAAAGTACAAAAATAAAACAACAAAACATACACAAAAGACGATTGCAGTGGCCACAGGAGTAAACTTCTGAAAGTTCAAGAGCATGCCCGCATGCCTATGTGGACATGTTGTCCACAGCCCCCGGACAAAGCTAAAGGGATATACTAAGTCTTTACGAATGAACCATGCAGAGAAATTTTGGAGACAATGCATGCCTATGCTTTGTTTTCCGCAGGCTTATTCGTAACTTTGTCCGATGTAACGAAATATCTTATACAAAATATGAAAAAGAAAGACCTGAGAATAGTATACATGGGTACGCCCGACTTTGCCGTGCCCACATTGGAACGCCTCATCAGCGATGGCTACAACCTAGTCGGCGTCATAACCATGCCTGACAAACCCGTGGGACGCCATCAGAGCCAATTGCAGGCTTCGCCGGTGAAAGAGTGCGCCCTGAGACACGGCATCCCCGTGCTGCAACCGGAACGTCTTAAGGACGAAGAATTCCTGGAAGCACTGCGCCAACTGCGCGCCGACCTGCAGATAGTAGTGGCCTTCCGCATGCTGCCAGAAGTGGTGTGGGCCATGCCGCGCCTGGGCACTTTCAATCTGCACGCCGCACTGCTGCCACAGTACCGTGGCGCCGCCCCCATCAACTGGGCCATAATAAATGGCGATACAGAGACCGGCATCACCACATTCTTTCTGGATCACCAGATAGACACCGGCAGAGTAATCCAACAGGAGAAAGTGCCCATCGGCCCAGACGACAACGTGGAAGACATACATGACAGACTGATGACATTAGGTGCAGGACTTGTGGCAGAGACTGTACAAAACATCATTAACGGCAATGTCACTCCCATCCCTCAGGAACAGATGCACACCGACTCTCCTCTGCGCCCGGCTCCAAAGATATTCCGCGAGACATGCCAGATTCAATGGAACAAGCACACCATGGACACTGCACACAACTTTGTCCGCGGTCTGAGTCCCTATCCCGGAGCATGGACTTCCCTGCTTTCTCCAGACGGAAAAGAGACAGTAATGAAAATTTATCGCACAAGCAAGGAAAGCAAGCCCAATACCGGGCAGGACCCAGAACAGGTCTCCCCCACCCTGATAACCGACATCAACGGAAAACCGTCACTGGCTGTGGACATGCCCGGAGGCATGCTTCACATCCAGGAGCTGCAATTGGCAGGCAAGAAGCGCATGAATGCGGAAGACTTCCTGCGTGGCACATCGCTGAAAGGATGGCAGCTGATTTGATAAAACATACCTTAATTATAATAGAGTGACAAAAGCAAGGCGCAACGGATGTCCATTCGAGACCATCCGTTGCGCCTTGCTTTTGTCACTCTATTTCTGTTGTCACTTCACCGTCACCTTGCCGAAGGGGATGTTTATACCAAGTGTTACGCCCGTATTGTTCCCCAAGGGGATACCTTGCTTGGAAAGCTTGCCCATGAGATGATCCATCCCCACGAAGAGATTGAATCCCCTGGGATGTATATTGGCCACCCATCCAAAACTGGTCCCCATCGTACCGAAGCCAACATTGACACTGGCCTCCAGCCACTTGACGGGAGAAACGGTAGCACTGAACCGCTCCTCGTTCCATGAATATGCGCCCTGTATGCGAGTAGTACTAAGGAAGCCGGCACTCAACCGCTTATAGAAAGGCATCTGATACTCCACGCCTATGTTCAGCGTAGCACCCAACATGCCGGCAGACTTCTTCACGCCACCATCCTGCATGGCTATCAAGTCCGAAAAACGATCGGCATAACCATCTGCCTGGTCACCTGCAGGCGTACCTGGAGCATCGTCCACCTTAATGTCATTGAAACCAGTAAACACAACCTCCTTGCCATTATTGTAAGCAGTATGTGTCTCATTCCAAGATATGAAGCCGAGATCCAACAGAGAGGCACTCACAGTCATGCCTTCGAGCCACCCCTGTTCGCCAAGATTCCACTCGGCACCAAGGTCAAAGCCCAAGCCCCATCCATTGAGTCCGAATCCGTCCATGTCCACATTGTCAAAGTTAATCTGTTCATAGGTGCCGCCTTGATTATATTCCTTGGTCTCCATCTCTCCCCAAGTGAACCCCTTGAGGCTGACCTCTGCCCGGGCATCGGCAGTGAGAACCCACTTGTCAGGTGCAGCCAGGTTCAGATGCGCATTGTCCACATTCAACTTGGCACGGCCTCCTCCCAGAAGCACCTTCACCTTGCCACCCACGCGCCATGCGTCATTGACCTGACGGCTGTGGCCGAAGGCAATTTCCGCCCATGCCGAAGCATCTATTCCTATACCACTGATGTCATAGTCCTTATTGGTCAGCGATTTGGTAGCCTCGAAAAGTTCGTACGGTGCGCTGAATCCGACATTGGAACGCATGCTGATATTGAACGTATTGAATCCGCCCCAGGCATGAAAGCCAAAGCCGAGGATATCCATATTCAGGTCCATGCGGGTATGATTGCTGGAGGAGAATCCTTTCAGAGCCTCTGCCACCGGAATGTCGGGATGCAGAAATGTCGTAAGACGGCCACCATTGAACTTGAGCACGTCGGTCATGGCAAGGTTGCCCGACATACCCACGTTGATGTTTCCCAACATGGGGAAAGAAACATACCCCTTGCGGTCATAATCCTTGGCGGGATTCAGACGGTGCCCATAGGTATAACCGTCCAGAAAGTAAGCACTATTGAGATTTTGGGACGATGCCGTGCCGAAGCATGCCAATGCCATCGCGCCCATCAAATATCTGAGATTAGTCTTCATCGTGATTGTAAATAGTCTCGTTAAGGTGATTTGTATTGTCAAGCCGGTTTGTCATATTCATCGGATTTCATTCCCGACACCGGCTTAGTTGGCATCATAGCTGACACCTCCCTTAAGGGTGATTCTTATATCTGTCAACTTCAAGTAGGCGTTCTCCAACAACTTGCCATCGCCTTCGGCCACGGCACGATACACGAACCGGTCCATGTTCTCCAACAGTTCACGCATGGTGTGTCCTTCCATGGGGCTGATAACCAACCTGATGTCCTGATATGACACATTCTCGGGTCCCTTGTGGGCATTGATAACTACATCATCCACGGTGACGATACTGCCCACCAGGCTGTTGCCTTTGGTATCCTGTGCGTCCACGCTGAGCTTGAGATCCAAGGGGAAATTGGTCTCTGCTACGGCAGCTATCTCTATGGCCTTGGTGTTCAGTTTGTTCACATCCTCCAAATCCTCAGAAAGGCCTTCCTCCGCACCTTGATAGATCAATCTGGTTCCCTCTCCAAATTCCAAGGGAGTATATATCATATAATCTATGGTCACATTGTACCTATCCCTACCTACCAGAGGAACAGACATCGCATCGATGTCCATGGTGATGTCGCTGATCTCCACGTCAATATCCTCCGGCAACTTGGTCAGAAGTCCTCCAAGATCGGCAACCGGAGCATCCACCACCGGCAGTCCTTGATACTTCTCCGGCATGGCAAGACCATCGAAAGTCTCAGCCACTCGTACGACACATTTGGTGTTGGCAGGCAAGACTATCTCTCCGCTCTCGCGTCTGACGGACGGAGTACCGTCGACATAGTTGCTTATGAAAGCCAGGCCCGTCCTTATCTCTGCAGGCAAGGGATTATTAACCTCCACGTAAATTACAGGATTTACCAAATCCAGGACAACCTCGGGATCATTGAGGAAGTCGGGAAGGTCATTCAGTTCTATGGGAGCGATATCGGTCACCGCTGTCTGCACCTTGCCGGAGAATGCGTCCACATCTATATTGCGGGCAAAGGAAGATTCACCATTTATATCTATACAGCTTGGACAGACTGCGTCATAACTACCACTGGCAATGACTGTGCCCAACTGCTCCGGTGTGAACTTGTCGAATTCAAATTCGTCGGACTCTATGCGAAAAGTACCACCAATCTCAAATTTGCCCTGCAAAGAAATCCTGTGATTGGCGAAGGCCAGACCCTCATATCCGGTCACACCCTTGTCAAAGGTCAGACATATGTGCATGTCGTGTCCATCGCCCACGAGCGTATGACTATCCTTGGCAGTAAGCCTGATGCTGCCGCCCTCGTTGTCGATGTCAATGGCAGGAAGCAACTCCTCCTGTTCCTGCCCATCCTTCATGACCCAATGGCTCAGCGAGGCAGACTTCACATGCAGACCACGCGGGAGTCTCAATGTGATGTCGTCCAGATGCACGCGACTGATAAACTCATGTCCCCTTTCAAAGGAGGCAACCACCTTGACATCCAACCTGGTATCATCAACGAATGTCACTTCGCGCAAAGAAACAACATCATCGGGTACCGTACCGATGGCCGTATTGGGCAACTCGTAATAGGCCTTGTCATCCGATTGGATTGTATAAGTATAAGTAAAATTAGGCAAGTCCGGACGATTTGCGCCATTGAGGTTGGCACCGGCCACGCCCGCAGTACGTACAGGAGAGAAAATGCTTTTATCCATATCCACATGGACTGCCAAATCCGACAACACAGGCTTGTTGATGGATATTGGAGTGATGTCTATACCGGGAACATCGGCATCGCCCTTCTCCACAAGAAAATACTCTCCGTCCACAGCTTGCACGATGCCGTCCTCGGTAATATCCAGAATATTGCTGAGGAGAATGTCCCCAGTACTGCTCCGAGGTAATGTAAGGTCACCCGAAGTGCCGATGGTCATGTCCACATCGTCCAAGTCATACCTGTCATCCATACAGGCGGCAAGCGAACATGCAGTCAAGGCAACAAGGCCAAGCTTGAGGTAATGATTAGTCATCATGCGTCTTGATTATTATATATATGTTAATATGTCACGTAAGGTTTACTAAAACATGTTGCAAAGTTATATAAAAATAAGCAATAAATACAAGTTTTATCAACTTAATATGTCATTTTTAGGCAAGCATCATTGCAACAGCCACTATATCAGCCACATCCGTCAGACAAGCAGTGCAACCAGACAAGCAGCACGATTACCGCTATTTCAAAAAATCCACAGACAACAGCACATAATCCGGCGAGCATGTCAAATCATATTCACGAATTCGCGCTCTCAAATTCACGAATGTCAACCTGTGAATTCACGAATATTCACCCTGGACACCGTGATAACCGGAAGACGACTTCATAGATGTCGTCATCCATCCCGTATTTATCATCCTTGCAGGAAACCCCGGCCGTAGCACGGTAATCTGTACATGCATAAACCCAAATCGGTCATTAGAACGTCAAATTGTATAAATCAAATGATTTGTATTGCCTTTTCCTCCATTTTGCCCTTCTCTTCGCCGTCTTGCTTCCCGTTTGGTCTCGCCATTGCTCGCTATGCCTTCGACAAAACGGTTGCAATACGAACGAATATAAAGACAAAACGGATTGGAAATCTAATGACCGATTCGGGATAAAAAAACTGCCGGGAACACGAAGTTTACACTCCGCACTCCCGGCAAGCATGTATCTACGGCACCCGCAGCGTCACAATTCCCAGCCAAGGGCACTGGCACCGAGTACGGCTGCACTGGCACCGTCCAGTTCGCTCAACAGAATCTTGGCCTTGCCCTTGTAGACGAAGAGGACATTCTCGTCATACGCTTTGCGCACATGAGACATCAGCAGCTCACCAGCCTTGGTAGGACCTCCAAAGAAGATAAAAGCCTCCGGGCTGGAGAAAGCGGCAAAATTGGCACAAGCTTCTCCCAGACGGCGGCCGGTATCTGCCAGAATCTCCAAAGCCAACTCGTCACCGCTGGCAGCAGCCACGGCCACATCCTTGGCCTCCAGTTTGGAGCTGAGTATGTCTCTCAAAATAGACGGACGGCGTGTGACGGCCAACTTCTCCACGGCACTACGCGCGATGCCTGTACCGGAGCAATAGCACTCCAGGCAACCACGACGGCCGCATCCGCACTCGCGGCCGTTCTTCTCGACTATTACGTGTCCCAGCTCTCCGGCAAAACCGTCGTGTCCGTAAACCAACTGGCCATTGACCACAACGCCACTGCCCACTCCGGTACCCAGTGTAATCTCGATAAAGTTCTTCATACCACGCGCTGCTCCGTACGTCATCTCGCCTAAAGCGGCGGCATTGGCATCATTGGTCATCACCACAGGAATGCCCATGGCCTCATTGAACATCTTTGCCAACGGGATGTTGCCACGCCACTCCAGATTGGGAGCATCCTCGATGCAACCTGAGTAATAGTTGCCGTTCGGAGCACCTATGCCCATAGCCTTGATTTTGTCCATGCCGCCCACTTCCTCTATCATGGGCAGAAGCACGTCCATACAGGCCTTCACATACTTCTCCACCGTGCCGTGACCTGTGGTGGGAATGGATACGGACTTGACTATCTTGGCATTCTTGTCCACTACACCGAATACGGAATTGGTACCACCCAGGTCCAAACCGATAACATAAGGTTTTTTGTTCATGCTCTATTATGGATTTTAGATATTAAGATAATGTTCTACTGGCAAAGATAATGTTTATTCCCCAATCAAAGGCTTTTTTAAGCACAAAATGCAGCCTATATGAAAAAAAAGTCCGTAATTTGCAGACACTATATGTGGATACAACCGGTAGATACATTGGCATTGGTCATCAAAGGCCTGATTGTGGGCATCCTTGCAAGTGCCCCAATGGGACCGGTCGGGGTACTGACCATCCAGCGCACACTGAACAAGGGCCGATGGTATGGCATGGTCACCGGCTTGGGGGCTGCCGTATCCGATATCATCTATGCGGCCATCTCGCTGCTGGGCATGAACTTCGTGATGGAATTCATAGAAAATCCCAAGAACATGTTTTTGTTCAAGGTCTTCGGGGGCATGCTGTTGATGGCATTCGGCATATACACCTACTTGAGCAACCCGGCCGGGAACCTTCGCCCAACCAGCCAGACACGCGGTTCGCTTATGCACAACGGACTGACCGGCTTTCTCGTAGCCTTTTCCAATCCATTGATAATACTCCTTTTCATCGCCCTGATGGCACGGTTTGAATTTGTGGTGCCGGAGCATTATTTAGAACAGTGGCTGGGATACATGGCCATCTTCGGAGGTGCAATCCTATGGTGGTTCGGCCTCACTTATATTATAAACAAGGCAAGAAAACAGTTCCAAGCGAAGACAGTATGCCTGATAAACCGCACCATCGGTGCCATAGTGACTGTGGCAGGCCTGGTGGGCATTGTATGGGCGCTGTCACCACGGTTTGGCATAGACGTATAAACAAAACAAACACAATGCTAATAGCCAAGAAACTCAGGAAACAAAACCTCGTGGCTTATGTCCTCTACATGTATCAGGTGGAGGACATCGTTCGTTCTTATGATTGCGACATACAAAGGATTGCCGAGGAATATCTGCCACGTTTCGACTATGACGACGAGGAGTTGGAGCAAGCCTTCCAATGGTACGAAGGCCTGGCACGGATGCTCAACGAAGAGGGTTGCCGCCAGGCAGGTCACGTGCAGGTAGTACGCAACACCATCTTCCTGCTGACCGACCGACATCGCGAATTGCTGGCCGACCCTCAGGAATCAATCTACAATGCCACCTACTACAAGGCCCTGCCATTCATAGTGGAGCTGCGCAGCAAAGGCAACGGCAAAATGAAGCCCGAACTGGAAACCGCCTTGGATGCGATGTACGGAGTAACCATACTGCGCATGCAGAACAAGCCCGTCAGCACCGAGACCTCGGCCGCCATCTCTGCCATAAGCAATTTGCTGAACATGCTGGCAGAGAAATATGTCCCGGAGCATCCTTGAGGAGCATGCGTCCAGGACATACTTCAAAACATTTCACACATACCAGATACTTAGCCAGTATACACATCACAGACCATAACACAAGACATGACAGAAGAAATACTACGCAGACGCACATTCGCCATCATCGCACACCCCGATGCAGGTAAGACCACACTGACGGAAAAGTTCCTCCTCTTCGGCGGTCAGATACAGGTGGCAGGCGCAGTAAAGAGCAACAAGATAAAGAAGACCGCCACATCCGACTGGATGGAGATAGAGAAACAGCGCGGTATATCAGTTACCACCTCGGTGATGGAATTCGAATATGCACCCGAAGGCACGCCAGCCTCTCATCCTTACAAGATAAACATCCTTGACACGCCCGGACACCAGGACTTTGCCGAAGACACTTTCCGCACACTCACTGCCGTGGACAGCGCCATCATCGTGGTTGACGGCGCCAAAGGCGTGGAGGCGCAAACGCGCAAGCTGATGGAAGTGTGTCGCATGCGCAAGACACCGGTCATCATTTTCATAAACAAGATGGACCGCGAAGGCCGCGACCCGTTTGACCTGCTTGACGAACTGGAGGAGGAACTGCGAATTGCAGTGCGCCCCCTCTCATGGCCCATCAACCAGGGACAACGCTTCAAGGGTGTCTACAACATCTACGAGCAGAAGCTCAATCTATTCCAGTCCAACAAACAGAAAGTGACCGAAAAGGTACAGGTGGACATCCAAAGCGAGGAACTGGACCAACGGGTCGGCGAAACGGATGCCGCCAAACTGCGTGAAGACCTGGAAATGATAGAAGGCGTGTATCCTGCCTTCGACGAGGAGGATTACAAGGAAGCGTTGTTGGCCCCCGTGTTCTTCGGTTCCGCCTTGACCAACTTCGGCGTACAGGAACTGCTGGACTGCTTCTGCAAGATAGCACCGTCTCCGCGCCCCGTGATGGCAGAGGAGCGCGAAGTCGCACCTGACGAAAAGAAGTTCACGGGTTTTATATTCAAGATAACAGCCAACATAGATCCGAATCATCGTTCATGTATCGCCTTTTGCAAAGTGTGCTCAGGACGCTTTGTGCGCAACGCCCCTTACATGCACGTCCGCAACGGCAAGACTGTGCGGTTCTCCAGCCCCACACAGTTCATGGCCCAACGCAAGGAAACCATCGAAGAGGCCTGGGCGGGCGACATAGTAGGTCTGCCGGACAATGGCATCTTCAAGATAGGCGACACACTCACCGAAGGAGAGCAATTGCACTTCCGCGGCCTGCCATCGTTCTCGCCAGAGATGTTCAAATACATAGAGAATGCCGACCCGATGAAGACCAAGCAATTGGAAAAGGGCATCAGCCAGCTGATGGACGAGGGCGTGGCGCAATTGTTCGTCAACCAGTTCAACGGACGCAAGATCATTGGCACCGTGGGACAGTTGCAGTTCGAGGTAATACAATATCGTCTGGAAAACGAGTATGGTGCCAAGTGCCGTTGGGAACCAGTGCATCTTCACAAGGCATGCTGGATATCATGCGAGCCGGGATACGAGGCAGAGATGGAAAATTTCAAGAAGCGCAAGTACCAGTACATGGCCAAAGACCGCGACGGACGCGATGTCTTTCTGGCAGACAGCGGCTATGTCCTCAGCATGGCACAACAGGATTTCGAACACCTGCAGTTCCACTTCTCGAGCGAATTCTGACAGTGCACTGACACGACGCAAGGTCAACCGACATACCTTAATATATATATACGCGCACGTGATTACACAGGCACAATAGACACACAATTTACACATTCAAGCACATGAACTGCGAAATAGACATCAAGCAAGCTGTGGAATGCCTCCGAAATGGAGGAGTAATTCTCTACCCCACCGATACGGTATGGGGACTGGGATGCGATGCCACCAACGAAGCAGCCGTCAGACGCATCTATGAAATCAAGCAACGTCAGGATGCCAAGGCCATGCTGTGCCTTGTGGACAAGTCCGACCGTATACAACGTTACTTCCGCAACATCCCGGATGTGGCATGGGACATCTTCGACTCTGCCGACTCACCGGTGAGCGTGATTCTGGACGGTGCCGAGGGCGTAGCCCCCAGCCTTGTGGCCGAGGACGGTTCACTCGGCATAAGGGTGACACGCGAACAGTTCTCCCACGACATATGCTACCGCCTGCAACGCCCCCTCGTGAGTACCAGTGCCAACATCAGCGGCGAACCAACAGCACGCACCTTCCGCGAAATAAGCGAGGAAATCAAGTCTCAAGTAGACTACATCTGTTCCTTCCGCCGTGGCGACAACATTCCCGGTGCCCCAAGCCGCATAATAAAGCTGGGACTGGACAGCAGCGTGCAGATTATCCGATAAGCCGACACCGTCACTACATTCTCCACAAGGAAACTCAATCGCTTACACCAAAGAACACGTCCAATGAATACACGCGATATTACCGCAGCCCTGCTACGCTGGCGCAGACGCCATATAGACAAGATCAGCGATGAACGGCTGGTGTTATTCATCAGTTTCTTGGTTGGTATATTCACAGCCCTGACAGGGTGGTTGCTGAAATGGATTATCCACAACATAGAGTACGTCCTGACATACAGTTTCTCCAGTACCGGAGCCAACTGGTTGAACTTGATCTTTCCGGTAATGGGCATAGGCATTACCATGCTGTTCATCCGCTATGTCGTGCGCGACGACATCAGCCACGGTGTTACCAAGATACTGTTTGCATTGGCACGCAACAACAGCAAAATCAAGCTCCACAACACCTACAGCTCTGTCTTCGCCTCGGCCATCACCATCGGCTTCGGCGGCAGCGTTGGTGCCGAGGCTCCCATTGTGCTTACGGGCAGTGCCATAGGAAGCAACCTGGGACGCTTGTTCCGTTTGTCGGGCAGAAACATGATGTCGCTGGTGGGTTGCGGTGCGGCCGGTGCCGTGGCAGGCATCTTCAAGGCCCCGATAGCCGGTCTGGTTTTCGTGCTGGAAGTGCTGATGATAGACCTTACCATGGGTTCGCTGCTGCCGCTGCTTGTCAGCTGCGTCACCGCTGCCGCAGTGACTTTCAGCCTCTCAGGCATGGGGTCCGTATTTGAGTTTCACCTGATAGACCCTTTCGTTGTGGGACGCATACCGGCCTATCTGGCTTTGGGAATATGCTGCGGTCTCGTGGCACTGTACTTCACCCGCACCATGAACTGGCTGGAGGAGATTTTCCGCAGTATCCGGTTGCCATACAAGAAGTTTCTCCTTGGCGGTGCCATGTTGAGCATACTCATATTTATCTTTCCGTCGCTCTACGGTGAAGGCTACACGCTGATAGAACTGCTCCTCAACGGCAAGAGCATGGAGGAGTGGCAGCAGGCCATGGACGGTTCCTTCTTTGCAGGACATGCCAGGATGCTAATTCCATACCTGATACTGGTGATACTGATGAAAGTATTTGCATCAACGGCCACCAATGGCGGTGGCGGCTGCGGTGGCATCTTCGCTCCCTCGCTCTTTTTGGGCTGCGTGGCCGGCTTTGTCTTCGCACGTATCTGGAACAGCTATTCTCCCTTCGGCATAGAGGTGTCAGAGTGCAACTTCGCCATGATGGGCATGTGCGGACTGATGAGCGGAGTAATGCACGCACCACTCACAGGCATATTCCTGATTGCCGAACTGACAGGCGGATACGGCATGTTCGTCCCACTGATGATGGTGGCGGTGATGGCATATCTTACAATAAAGGTATTTGAACCTCACAGCATCTATGCCATGCGCCTGGCCAGGCGCGGCGAACTGCTCACCCACCACACCGACCGCTCCGTGCTGACGCTCATGAGCATGGACTCCGTGATAGAGAAAAGCGGCAAGGTCCTGTATCCCGACCAGACCCTTGGCGACGTGGCCACCCTCGTGGCCAACAGTAAAGGGTATATATTCCCGGTTGTCAACCGACAGATGCAGCTGGTTGGCATCATGCGTCTGGACGACATACGGCATTTGGTCTTCCGTCCGGAGTTGTTTCAACGCTTCCGCGTATCCCAGCTGATGATACAGCCACCTGCCATTCTCGACATCGACAACAACATGGACGCTGTTATACGTACCTTCGACCATACCCATTCATGGAACCTGCCTGTAGTGGACAGGGAGGGGACTTTCGTGGGATTCATACGTAAGAGCACGATATTGTCGGTATACAGGCGCATACTGACCGACTACTCCAACGACTGATCCAAATGCGCCGGCAATCTTTGCCTTAGAGCAATTATTATTCACAAATGGCTTCCGACACAATAATCGGAAGCCATTTAGCGTTATATCAATAGAGTAGCAAATGCCGATGACGGGAGATGCCACACGACACATACAAAACCAATCATCATCTAACGCACCATATGCCTATGCCACAAACTCTACCCCACCCCATCCTTTTACCGAAACAAGAAGTCCTGGACGCGCTGAGCCGCTTTGCGAGGGAATACCGCCCAGCATAATCGGGAGCAACAGACGGAATGCTTCCATCCACACAGTCCGTATCGCAAAGATTATGCGAACATGGATGCATGCACATTCGTTCCTTGCCTACACCGCAAGGTCAAGGGAATTCTCCATAATCATCTTACGAAGATTGAGCGTAGCATAACGCATACGCCCCAAGGCCGTGTTTATGCTCACATTGGTGATGCGTGCAATGTCCTTGAATGACATTTCCTCGTAAAATCGCAAATGCACTATCTCCTGTTGCACCAAAGGCAAACGGGAAATCATCGTGCCCAGAGTCTGCATATCAGCCATCCTCAACATCTCCTCCTCGTGGCACTCCTGCGAAAACTCGGAATTGTTATAGATGACATCCATGTTCTCGTCAGTGTCCAAGCGGAATATGCTCTTGTTGCTTCTGGAAGCATCCACAACCAGATTGTGGGCTATGCGCATGAGCCATGCGGAAAACTTGCCCGTGGCACGGTATTGGTGTCCACGGATGCACACTATGGCTTTCATGAAAGTTTCCTGAAACACATCATTGGCCCTGTCTGTATCCTGAGTCAAGCGCAAAATGTATGCAAAAAGGCGTTCCTGATTACGTGCCAACAACACATCGAAAGCCTCGTCTACACCTTTCTCGTACAATACCACCAGTTCATGGTCGGAAATTGCATCATATTTACTCATATCTCTATGTTATTTCTATATTAAGGAGTAGACGTTTATCTATAGGCTTCAGGCTTTGTGGTTATTTGTACGTTACAGTCGCTCTCATGCCTGCACTTTGCAGACACCGGAGACAAAGTACGTGCTTTTTTCCGAATCTTGCAAACGATTTTCCCCAAAAAAGACTTTTCCCAACACCTATTGCCTTATTTTCCTATAAAATAAACAGTACGCAGACCATGACTTTTCCCACAATATGACGTACCAATGGAAATGGCTGGCATCACGTTCGGGACATGTAACAAACCGGCAGGAAAACCCTCATCAAGGCCCATCCGAAGTACGGCGTGGTACGGATGTATCGCAAAGATGCCAATCCTGTTACGCAGCGTCGCGAAGATATTCCATTACTTGCATCATATAGGACAGCATGAATCCCCGTCCAGGACAATACCATTGACAGAGCAGCCGGCATAGTATCGTCCAAGGCGTGAGCATAGCATTGTCTAAGCCTCGTCCATTGTCTTGTCGGTACCTCGACAACCTTATATCATCACATATAGCCTGCCAGGTCCACCCACCATCGCTCCAACGGATGATGCTCACACACTTGAAATACCGGACAAGTCCTATAAGGGAATACGGATAAAAAAATGCCGTTCACAACACGAATGAATACCCGTTAAGTTTGCATATATAGCAATTTATCGGTATTTTTGTTATTGCCAAACCCTATAATTGGCACATAAGAGAGCAAACAAGCGTTGGAATTCACCATGCGTTTTCTCGCCACGACACGTCCCGGACAAGCACGGTTCTGTCCATCGGGCTTAACGAAAACGTTCCCGGAAAGGAATTTAACCCGAATCGGTCATTAGATTTCCAATCCGTTTTGTCGTTATATTCGTTCGTATTGCAACCGTTTTGTTGAAGGCATAGCGAGCATGGCGAGACCAAACGGAAAGCAAGACGGCGAAGAGAAGGGCAAAATGGAGGAAAAGGCAATTAAATCATCTGATTTATACAAATTGACGTTCTAATGACCGATTTGGGGTTAAGGCTCTTGCGGTGGAATATGGGTTAGCTGGCGCCATGCAAGATAAGACAACGTGTATACTTATTCATAAAACATCGTAAAATGAACAGACGAAACATCTTTGCCGGAACTATTCTCTGCGCCTGGCTGATAGCCATGTCTTCGGCATGCAACACCGCCAAACAGGGCAACGGCACACCCGACAAATGGGTCACCATCACTAACGGCCGCTTATGGCTCACACCCGAGGGCGACACCGTCCAGGCACACGCACCGGGATTCCTTCGAGAAGGCGACATATGGTACATGGTGGGAGAAGACCGGGGACACGAGTACAACCCGGACGTGAATCTCTACAGCAGTACCGACCTGCAGACATGGCACTTCGTAAAGAAAATCATAGAGAACGGAGTCACCTGCCCCGACCTTGGCAAAAGCCGCATGATAGAGAGGGCCAAAATACTATACAATCCCAAGACCCGACGCTACGTGGTGTGGTGCCACTGGGAGGCCAGCAACTACGGAGCCTCTGAAGCGGCTTGTTTCTCCAGCGACCGCATAGACGGTGACTACAGGCTGGAATGGAGCGGCCGCCCCATGGACATCAAAAGCAGGGACTGCAATGTGTTCGTGGATAACGACGGCACGGCATACTTCATCTCTACTACAGAGGAGAACCAGCATCTTGGCCTCTTCCGCCTCTCAGACGACTACCTCTCTGCCGTAGGACATACCCGGCTCTTCCCCGGACAAAGACGCGAAGCTCCGGCAATCGTCCGCTTAGGCGACCGCTACTTCATGTTCTCCTCGGCATGCACGGGATGGGCTCCAAACCAATGCAAGCTCTCATGGAGCAATGACCTGCGGCAAGGATGGAGCGAATTGGAATCAATAGGCGACAGCAAGGCTTTCCGCACCCAGCCCGCTGCCATTTTGGAAATCCGTGGAACCAAGGACACTACCTATCTCTATGTAGGAGACCGCTGGAAGGACCCCACGCTGGCTGAGACCAAGACAATAATGTTCCCTGTCAGTTTCAGCGACACCACGTGCGACTTTCAGTACAGGGACTCATTCCAGATAAACTTTCATACCGGCGAGTGGAGGGAACTGAAGCCATAAGCACCAAGGAGTAACAAGCAGGAATTGAAAATCACTTTATACCATATTGGCATGCACAGTGATTTTCAGTTCCTGCTTAAACCCAAATCGGTCATTAGATTTCCAATCCGTTTTGTCTTTATCTTCGTTCGTAT
>JAMPDJ010000002.1 GCA_023665805.1 Bacteroides sp.
AGGCATGCTCGCTTCCAACTTCTACGGCCGGAGCAAACGGAACTCACAACGAGAAGCGTTTGCCAAGGGGCATAAACATCATCGGGGCTGAAGACGGCACGGCTCCGAAAGTGGGAGGAATGTCCGCGGACGAAACCGCACTGCCCTGGGGATACATCTTCATACAGCACATGTCCGCAGGCACTTTCGAGAAGAAACTGGAGACACGGCAGACAATCGGAGACTTCCGCCCCAGATGCTTCATACACCGCACCATCAGACACAGGAAGAGGCCCGACGGAAAGGGTGTCATAAAGGAGAGCGTGCCGTCGGTAAGCGGCCTCGTCTTCCTGCAAGGCACCACCAGGCAGCTGAAATCCTTCCTCGCGCAGAACTTCCCCCAGTACTACCTCGTCAACGACTGCTGCACCGGAGAGCCGGCCTCCATACCCGACAGCGTCATGGAACCTTTCATGACCGTCATGGAAAGCGAGCCGGAGCGTGTCACATTCCTGCGCGACCCCTTCATCAAGTTCGCAAAGGACCACGTAAGATTGCGCGTACTCACGGGACTGTTCAAAGGACAGGAGGGATACGTTGTCCGGGTAAAGCGCGACCGCCAACTCGTCATGGAACTCGGAGGCTATGCCGTGGCCATCAGCAACGTGCACAACGAGGACTTCGAGGTGGCGGAATGAATACGGAGAACGTTGTCGCCAGTCCACATGGAACATAAACAGGGCAATGGCTTGGTAGGACAAAATATTGCGACTTGTGATTTTATAAAGAATTGAAGTATTTCTTCATCTCTGCACTACACCTTAGGCACAAGATTGAATTAAATCTAAACGTTCAGTACTGACAAACATGAAACTGAGATCAATTATTAAGAAAGCTGCCTATGCTTGGCAACTTCACAAATTCCGCAAACTGGTCACAATGACAGGAACTCATTATACGATCGGCCCTTCCGGTTCTGTCTCATTTGCTGACGGCTCTTCACAATCAGACATCATACTTGATGACCACGTCTTCGTCTTTGGCTCTCTGATGTCTCAGAGCCATGGTAAGATTACGATTGGCGATCATAGCCGTGTAGGCAGAGGTGTAATGATACAGAGCGTAGAGAGCATCACCATAGGTAGAGGTGTAACCATTGCACGAGATGTTGTTGTTACCGATAACAATACTCATCCCACCTCTCTCTATTTCAAACAGGCACGTGCATTGGCTCCTCTGAATAGTCCAATGCACCTTTGGAAATGGTCAGCCCACAAACCTGTATCTATAGGTGATTTCACTTGGGTTGGCGAACGTTCACGCATCTGCAAGGGTGTTAGCATCGGAAAAAATTGCGTAATAGCAGCTCATTCTGTCGTAACAAAAGATGTTCCAGACAACTGCATTGCTGCTGGCAACCCTGCCAAGATAGTCAAGACTAATATTGAGGAAATGCCAGAGCCAGAAAGCTGCAAAGAATTTGAAATTTATATGAAAGAAAATGGCACACGGCTCTAATCGTTTTGCAATATACCTGCTCATTGGGCGCATGTTCACCATGGCGGCATCTTTTACCATGCCACTCATCCTGGTGCGCTTCATGTCCCAATCTGACTATGGTGTATTTTCGCAGTTCTATACGCTTTACACGGCAGTATATGTCATATTGGCATTAGGCCTACATACCAATATCTTTTACTTTTATCCTACAGCATCAAAAGAGGATGCGGACAAGTACGTATCCAATACAACTGTACTACTTCTCCTGTTTGGAATTATTGGTGGAACTATTATGTACATTCCACCGCTCCAACAGGCAATCTTCGGAGATAGCGAGTTGGGCAAGCACATGGGTGTTATCATAACAGCCATCATGCTCGCTACTCCCATGAATATTGTATCGCCATTGAATACTGTACGAGAGGACAAGTGGGGGGCGATGCTGATTCCTGGTTTTGTTGCTGTGATGCGAATTCTTACTGTAGTGGGATGCACTTTAGTGTATAATGACCTGAACCAACTTTTCAAGTGGCTTCTGTTCTATCAGTTATTCATTTTGGTAGTAGTTGCTATTTACTCGTTACGAAATGTCCATTTCCGTTTAGATTTGAACCTTGCAAAAAAACAGATGGCATACTCTCTGCCTTTTGGGTGTGCTGTTGCTTTGCAACTTTTTTCTAATTACTTCGACAAATTCGTTTGCATCAAGTTCCTCGAACCAGCCGAATACGCCATTTATAGTGTAGCATTTTTGAGCATTCCAGGAATTACCCAAGTTTACGACTCACTCTGTCAAGTGAACATCGTTAACATGACTCGTAGTTACAAGACAGGGCATTTAGAAGAAGTTGCTCCACAGTATCAAAATTTTGTGGTTAAAACTTTATCCTTCTCTACACCTCTTATCTTTGCAGTGGCCATCTATGCAGAAGAGATTATGTCTTTCCTTTATACAGACCAATATGCAACTTCTGCCCCATTCTTCCGCATCTATTCTTTGACGTTCCTTACTTCCATGTTAGGTGCAGGAACCATCCTTCGCTCTATGGGCAAGACGGAATCATCTTTTTTAGCATTCGCTATCACTTGTCTTGCAGGTCTTCCTACAACCTATTGGCTGGTATCAACCTATAGTACATACGGAGCCATCATCGGAGCTTTCATCAATATGATACTCCCCCGTCTAATTCAGATGGTTATGGAAAGTCGTTTGTTGAACATGAATCTTGCTTCTTTCCTTCCGTGGAAGCAATTGGCGAAGATACTTCTGCCTGCCATATTCTTTGGGACAGTATTATACGTCATCAAATATGTATGGCATTTCAGTATATGGATTTGCATGGTTGAGTCGATTCTGTATATACTTCTTTTATATACAATATATATATGGAGAGATATATTCATTATCAGCAAAGCACAATTGTACAAAACATTAACAACGAAATGAGTTCCATTAAAAACAATAAAGTAGAGGTTCTTTACACCATCTCGGTCGTTTTAGCCTTTGCTTTGCTATTCTTTGCAAACGCAGATAGACAGGAAGCACCGGATGGTACAATTGTTCATTTGGGTATAGGAAAAGCGTTCTATTTTCCGTGTGGGATAGCCTTGGCGTGCTCATTCTACATGCACCGGGCAAATGATAAAATGAACCAAGCATTGAACTGGCTGATAGCTTTGGCTCTTATATCCACCCTCATGAATTTACCATCATCAAATAATGTATTAGAATGGACTGCAACCCGTTTTGTCATGGCTATTCTCTGTTTTCGCGATATAAGAATCATTGACCCCAAACGACTTGTTCTTTATATTACATATGCAGCACCTTTCATTATCATACCTCACTATATATTGACAAATCCGTTTGGCTATGGTGCATATCGCTATGCTGGCTTTTACGGAGACCCCAACTTTTTAGCGATTGCTCTGAACCTTATAATAACTATGTGCTATCTGTCATTCAAACTACATGATAAGCATATAGTAAAATTTTTTGCTTCTGTATCTGTCATAGGTGCCATACCTCTTATTCTTGTCGGAGTTTCACGTGGCGGTATTTTAGGCCTTATCATTATATTATACTTTATAGGTAGGGACATATTTAAGTCAAGCAAGATTGGGTTCATTACAATATGTATAGTAGGATTGACATTCTCAGGCTCATTTATAGCAAAGATGGGTGACACATTAGATTTTATTAGTGCACGCTTTAGTAATGAATCGTCATCGGATGCTGGTGGTGCTCGCGCAAGAATGGAGGGTATTGAGAGTAGCATAAACGTATTTATCAATCATCCTTCTTCAATACCATTAGGGATAGGGCCAGGACAAACGGTCGCAAAAATACAAGAGTACCGTCAATATGGTTATTATTGCAGATATGCCATTCATAATACTTTTTTTTCTCTACTTTACGAGATGGGAGTATTTGCGTTTATCTTTTATCTATCCTTGTTTAAGTTTGCTTACAAGCATCTCAAATCTAATCAATTTTACCTACTTATCGGTTTGCTGGCATCTAACGCTTTTAGTCTATTCACACTCCCAGGGGGCACCTTTATGCCAAGTTGGATTTTATTGTTCTTCGTAACAAATTATAGAATCGCTGAACTACAAGAAAACAAGCCATTAGAAAATGGAAATAGCAATCTTATACATTTGCACAGGCAAATACAATCAATTCTTTGAGGAGTTCTACGAGTCTGCCATGAAATATTTCATGACAGACCATGAAAAGACATTCTTTGTATGGACAGACGACGACCACATTGCAGATGGTCTGCCCAACGTGCAAGTTATCCACAAGGAGTGTGCCGGTTTTCCTGCCGATTCCCTCTTTCGCTTCGAGATGTGCCTTCAAGCCGAGAAGGAACTGAAAAAGTTCGACTACATCTACTTCATTCAGGCTAACGCCAAGTTCTTGCAACCAGTAGGCGAAGAAATTCTTCCAGATGAAACAGGCCTCTCTATGGGTATTTGGGGAGGTGTCTCTCTTACACGTCCAACCTGTCTACAACCATACGAGCGCAACAAGAAGTCTTTGGCGTATGTCGCACCATACGGCAAGAACTACATTTACTATATGGGGGGGATCAACGGTGGAACATCTGAAGCATATCTTGCTATGGTTCGCACATTGGCTGCTAATATCCGCGATGATTACAATCGTGGCATCATTGCCAAGGTTCATGATCAGAGCCATATCAATGCCTATATGCGCACACACGTTTGCAAAATTATTACGCCAGAATACTGCTGGCCTGAGGAAATTCCTTCCGACTTTGAGCCAAAAATGATTTTTAGAGACAAAGTTAAGGTAGATCCATATTTCAACAAAGGGCGCAAATTTACTACAGTAGCCCGCATGAAAAAAGCTTTTCGCATGTTGTGGCATGCTATTCGTTGGTATTTATATATTTGATTATATGAAAAAAGCATATTATCCAGAACTTGATGTTATAAAGGGTATTGCAATACTATTAATTATTCTTGGGCACTCCTTGTGCGAGTTTCCTGTCAACATAGGAGAGCAACTCAGTGCCGTCATTCCTTATGTTGATGGTTTTTCATTAGCAATCTTTTTTGTTGCCAGCGGATTCTTATTTTCAACAAAAGATAGCTGGGGCGTGTTTCTGAAGAAAAAAAATGCACGCCTATTAATACCTTATGCAACATTCTGCTTTCTAACAATTTTATTAAGATTCGCTTTTGCACCATTTACACATAGTGGAGCTCCTTCCGTTTCGGATGCATTTATTAGATTATTGACAGGTGGGTACTACTGGTTCTTATATGCCTTATTTTTTATAATGGCTATATGTAGAGCGATCCGAAACATATATGCTTTGATTATTGTGGCATTAATTTGTATTGTGATATCTATCCTTGATCTCAAGGCTCATCGTATAATTATGCGATGCATTAATTTCTTCCCATTTTTTGTAGCAGGATTCATATTAAAACAAAACTATGAAAAAGTGACTAAATACCTATCGGGGACAATAAGCTTATCTATGATAGTAGCACTCCCTATTGTGTACGTGGTCATAGTCGCCACGACATCCTCATTTCACGGATTGACATTCGTGCTTGAAGGTATAATTGGTTCTATTTTTATTTGGTTAGCTTCAATAGAATTAGTTAAAACTGGACTTCTCGTTAATCCTATATCTTATTTTGGTCACTTTTCATTACAGTTCTATCTTAATCACTTACTTATTATGCTGCCATGTTATTATATAGCTTCTTTCCTACCGTTTAGTAATGCAACCGTTCTTTGGTTGGTAATCTTCATGTTGGCGATAGCTATATCATGGATAATGCTATTATTAGAAAAAAGAATTAAGTGGTTGTATCCATTATGTGGTTTATAAAAATCTAATTATATGAAAATCGTAAACATACTTGGTGGATTGGGCAACCAAATGTTTGAGTACGCTATGTACCTGGCTTTGAAAGATGCCCATCCACAGGAAGAGATTAAGGTGTGTACCCGCAGTTTTGGAGGCTATGGGTTGCACAATGGATTGGAGATACAGAGAATCTTTGGCGTTGAGTTGCCAGAAGCTTCCCTTGGGGAGTTGACTAAAGTGGCTTATCCATTCTTCAATTACAGAACTTGGCAGATAATGCGTCATTGGCTGCCCAACCGCAAGTCGATGACAAGAGGTGCTTTCGGCATTCCTTTCGACTTTTCGCAGGTAACACGCAAGGATAACTGCTATTATGAAGGTTACTGGCAAAATGAAGGAAACTTCAAGCATATTCGTGATAAGATACTGGAGGCTTACACATTTCCCGAATTTACAGATGAGAATAACAGTCAACTTGCAAAAAGTATAAAGACTACAAATGCAGTATCGTGTCATATTCGCAGAGGGGATTACCTGAAAGAACCGAATATGTGCGTTTGTACGCCTAGATATTATGCACGTGCAATTACTGAAATGAATGCCAGGGTGGAACCGGAGCTTTACGTAATCTTCAGCGATGACATACAATGGTGTAAGGAAAATATCGGCGGATTGATTGGCAATAGAGATGTCGTGTTCGTTGATTGGAACAAAGGCGAACAATCTTTCCGTGACATGCAGCTTATGACCCTTTGCAAGCACAACATCATAGCAAATAGCAGTTTCTCATGGTGGGGCGCATGGCTCAATCAGAATGAAGAAAAGGTAATTGTGGCTCCGGAAGCTTTCGCCAAAGCCAATCCTATAAACGACCCAATCAGCAAAGATTGGATAAAAGTAAAAAGTTGATTGCAATGAAATCAGATATGCAAATAATGAACGAGCTGGCTGTTGCTTCCGGCTTTCTGAAACCTTTATCAGAGGAGGAATCAAAAGGCCAAAAGTTATTACTGCTCGAAATGTACAAGGATATTGCCTCTTTGTGCGACAAGCACAATCTGGTTTATATGATGGGCGGTGGTACTTGTCTGGGAACTATCCGGCACCAAGGCTATATTCCATGGGACGATGATCTGGACTTGATGATACCCAGAACGTCATACGAAAAGTTAATTGCATTATGCAAGGCTGGTGAATTAGGAGAAAAGTACGAGATTGATGCACCATCAAAAGACAAGGACTGCAAGAATCCATACCTTAAAATATATCGCAAAAATACGCTTGATGCTGAGATCTATTGCGAAGACACGCCTTTCCCGGTTGGTGTCTTTATCGATATATTCCCAATGGACAACGCCCCAAAGAACAAGTATGCCCGCAAACTGAAAGGCTTCATGTCAGATTTCCTTCAAGCAATTTGTACATGCGTGCTTTATGCTCAATATCCAAGTCAGAAGTACAAGGAATTTATGTCTCTTGACTCAGAGGCATTGAAACGATACAAACAACGCATGTTCATTGGCAAGGTATTCGGCATCATCCCTCATCGCAAGTGGGTATGGTGGTTTGATATGTTCAATGCTCGCACCAAGGAGACAGGATTGATAACCATACCAACTGGTCGTAAACATTACTTTGGGGAAACTCAACCAATAAGCGTTTTTCTTCCTACACAGAAGGCCATGTTTGAGGGTATTGAGGTAAACGTGCCAGCCGATTATGATACGTATCTTACAGCACTATATCGCGACTATATGAGCATTCCTCCTGTAGAAAAGCGTGAACGCCATTTCGTATATAAGTTCTCACTAAATACCGAAAACGAATGAAGAATATAGCTGTTATATTTGCCGGTGGTTCTGGAAAACGAATGAATACGGTTTCCAGACCAAAACAATTCTTGGAACTGAATGGCAAGCCGGTCATAATTTATACACTTGAACTCTTCGACAATCATCCGATGATTGATGGTATTGCCGTGGTTTGTATTGAACCATGGATTCCATTCTTGGAAAAACAATTGAAGAAGTTCGAGATTAACAAGGTAGGAATTATCGTTCCCGGTGGTAAGACTGGCCAGGATTCCATTTACAATGGACTTGCAGCTACCAATGAGTGCTATGGCGAGGATTGCAATGTGCTTATACATGATAGTGTCCGACCACTTATTACAGAGCAGACGATTAGCGATTGTGTAAATACAACTACAGAAAAGGGTAATTGCATAACCTGTATTACTGCAACAGAAACATTCGTTGTGAAGCAAGAAGACGGTTCACTCGAAATCCCGACCCGTGCAAATTCTCTCATTGCACGAGCTCCTCAATGCTTCCGTTTGAAGGACATTCTTGATGCACATCATAAGGCTCAGGCGGCAGGTCGTCACGATTTCATTGACTCATGTTCTATGATGAGCTACTATGGTCATCAGATGAATACCGTCATTGGCCCTATGGAGAATATAAAAATCACTACACCAACGGATTTCTTTATTTTCCGTGCAATGGTGCAAGTTCATGAAAATCAACAAATATTTGGATTCTGATGCAGAACATCAACAAAGCCAAAGTTGCATTCATATCATATGTTACGCACTCATCACATCTTAATTACGGTGCTACTCTCCATGGCTATGCCTTTCAGACTGTATTAACCAAGATGGGATGCGAGAGCGTGGTTATTGACTATCTCCCAATTCCAGTAGTTCCAGATAACTTGAAATATCCCATTCTTAATAGAGAGGTGGGGAGAACTTTGCCGACATGGATTGCTGTTAAGATAAACTATTTGATGAGTTTCTTTTCGAATATTGTGAAGTACAATAAATTCCAAATGTTTATTGATTCCAAAATGAGAAAGACATCAAGATGTTTTACACATGAAAACTTAGCGGAATGTACATCTTTGGCAGAAGATCCCGATACTTTCGTTTGTGAGAGTGATGTGATATGGAAGTATCTTGAGGGGGAATGTTTTGACAGTAATTTCTTTCTTGATTTTCCTGCTGCGAAGAATAAGAGAAGAGTAGCTTACGCTCCTACTGTGAGTGCGCGAGCCTTCAATGAAGCAACCAAGAAAAAGTTCATTGAATTGGTATTCGATTTTGATGCCATCAGTTCCAGAGAGGAAGAAGGAGGCATGTACATGTCGGAGTTACTGAATCGAGAAATTCCATGGGTTCTTGATCCAACTTTGCTGCTGGACGAAAATGACTATGAAGACATAATTGTTAAGCCAAAAGAGCAAGATTATCTTCTAATCTATAATTGTACCGTTAATGACAGAGCAATGGTAAAAGAAGCATGTAGATATGCAAAGAAACATGGCCTAAAGGTGATAGAAATAAGCAACTACGCGATTAATGGTCTTACTCCTTGGCATGAAGTCAAGTGCAATGTAGGCATTCAAGAATGGTTGGGGTATATCAAATACTCAACTGCATTCTGCACAAATTCTTTCCATGGCTTATGCTTTGCTATTATTTTTAAGAAAAGTTTTTTTCTCTTCCAAAGGGACAGAAATGATAACAGAATGCCCCATTTAATCAATAAGTTTGGAATGAATGGTTGCTTCATAGAGGTCGAGTCAAGGACAATACCAGAAATCAAACAGCCAATAGATTACAATGAAGTGTATAAACGATTAACAGAATATAGAAAACAGTCTTTTGATTTTATACAGAAACACATTGTAAGATGAACAGAATACAAGAACAAGACATAAAAGCTTTTGCGAGTTGCTTTGATTTGTCAGATGACTTAAAAGACGCGTCTTTATTGATTACTGGGGCTACCGGTTTGATTGGTTCCACACTAATCCATTGCCTTCTGGCATTAGGCAAAGGCGTGAAGATTATAGCCCCTTTACGTAATACATCTAAATGCAAATCACTCTTCTCGGATGAAGAGCTTGCAGCCATCAATGTCATTGAGTGCAGTCTTGAAACCATTGATTACACATCATTGGGCAAGATGGACTACATAGTCCATTGTGCAGCTCCAACTTCCAGCAAGTTCTTTGTTGAACATGCCATTGAGACTTTTGAGATTATCTATAACGGAACTGAGAGACTGCTGAAATACGCAAAGGAGAATCCGGTTAAAGGTTTTGTGTATCTGTCTTCCTTGGAAGTATACGGAACACAAACAGACGATACTATTCCTGTAACAGAAAACTGTCAGTTCTATCTCAATCCATTGAGCATCCGTAGCAGCTATCCTATGGCCAAGCGTGCAACCGAACACCTCTGCCATTTGTATGCCTCGCAATATGGAGTAGCAGCGAAGATAGCCAGATTGACACAAACGACAGGGGCTGGTATAGCTAAAGATGATAATCGTGTGATTGCCCAGTTCGCACGTCTTGCCTCACAAGGTCAAGACATCGTGCTCCATACTACAGGTAAAGCCGCACGGCCATATTGCTATACTACAGATGCTGTTGCAGGAATCCTCTATATCTTGCTAAAAGGCGAACCTGGAGAGGCGTATAATGTGTCAAATGACGAGACTTATATATCTGCCAGAGGAATGGCAGAATACATTCGAGACAACTTCAATCCCAATATCTCTGTTCGCGTTGAAATAAATGAAAATATGGGTTATGCTCCATCAAGCAAATTGAAGTTAACATCCGCAAAACTTGTCAGTCTTGGATGGATGCCAAAGTATGGGTTGAAAGAAATCTTTGAACGATTGATTGCTTATCTGAACGATTAAAGCATGACGAACAATGAACGATAGATGATGTTCATCAGTGAACTGAGTGATTACATTGAGGAACATCATTAATCTCTATTTGTTATTCAACATGAAAGGACCTTGTCATCTCGAACAAAATGTATATTCTGAATATACAGCATCTATATCATCCTAATCCAACGAAAATGAATTTATGAGAACCCGAGAATAGGAACGAGAATATGCAAGAGAATAGAATTGCAGTCATCATGTCAATGTATAAAAATGACGTGGTGGAATTTGTAAAATTGTCGGTGGAGAGCATTCTCCACCAGACGCACAAGGATTTTGACCTTTACATACAATATGACGGCCCTATCCGCAAGGAAGTGGATGAGTACCTAAGCGGACTAACTGACGAGCGCGTGAAGATTCAGCGCAGGGACGTAAACCTGGGGTTGGCGCAAAGCCTGAACGACCTGTTGGCAATAGTGATGCCCATGGGATATGAGTACATCGCACGTATGGATGCAGACGACATATCGGAGGCGAACCGTTTTGAGCGTCAAATGATGTACTTCAAGGAGCATCCTGAGATGGAGTTGCTGGGTACGTGGGCAACGGAAATTACGAGCAAGGGTGAGGAATACTTCAAGAAGAAGATGCCAGAGACGCATGATGGTTGCCTAAAACTGTTCCGCAAACGTGACCCGATGATTCATCCGACGGTGATGTTCCGCAGGAGTTACATCGAAAAGGCCGGCATGTATGATTTGGATACGTTCTTCGGTGAAGACACAATGATGTGGGCCCAGGGCTTTGCGGCTGGCTGCACGATGGGCAATGTGCCGGAGTATTTGCTAAGGTTCCGTCTGGATGACAACTTTTTTTACCGTCGAAGGGGGTGGAAATATGCGAAAGGCATCTGGCAACTGAGACACCGTGTAAACAAGATGCTGGGGTTCGGTATTGCAGAGGATGCATATGCCATTGCATATGCAGTGGCGAAGATGATGCCGAAAGCGATACTAAGCCTAATATATAAAACCGCAAGATAATGCGATGGAAGTAAATAATTTATTTCTATCACTGATACGGTTGACCATTGGCAATGCTGAAAGTATGCCACGAACTCCCATAGCAAAGAAATGGCGGCAACTGTACGACATGGCTCAGAAACAATGTCTTGTCGGTATCTGCTTTGCTGGCGTACAACGGTTGTGCAACTACGATGAAAGGTATTATGCCGGCATGACGGAGTCGCAATACCTGACGTGGATGGGAATGGCCGCAAAGATACAGCAGCGGAATGCCATAATGAATAAGCAGTGTGTTGATCTGCAAGCAAGGCTTTCTGCTGACGGGATGCAATCTTGCATACTGAAAGGCCAAGGAGTTGCCGCCTTGTACCCGACCTGTATTTCCGGACTTAGACAATCGGGCGACATCGATGTTTGGATGGAAGCCGACCGCGATGACGTGATTGCATACGTGAAGCACATGTGTCCTGATGATAACGTTGATATCAGCAGCAAGCACATTGAGTTTTCTGTGTTTGATGATACTATCGTAGAAGCGCATTTCGTACCTGCTGGAATTTCAACGCCAATCATAGGAAGACGTGTTTCCGAGTATTATGAAAGTGAGAAGAAACAACAGATGGAGCATAAGATTACTTTGCAATCCGGTGAAGTATTAGTTGCACCCGACAATGCATTTCAGGCAATACACATTCTTCATCATGCCTTCGGACATTTCTTGTTTGAGGGTGTGGGATTGAGGCAGTTGCTGGATTATTACTTCGTGATGCAGCAACCGTTCAGCGATGAAGAAAAGTCGAAGATTGTGTCCACCATAAAACGCTTTGAGATGTATAAGTTTGCACAGGGTGTGGAATACGTGCTGCAAACTGCCTTTGGTGCATCGGAGGGATTTATTCCTGCCAATGAAAGCTTTGGCAAGCGCATCCTGAAGAGCGTGATGGAAGAGGGTAACTTTGGCAAATATGACGAGAAGCGCAATGACAGGCGAATGAATAGCAGCTGGTACAGGTTCTGGTATCACAACATCAGAATGTGGAAGTACTTTGATATGGCTCCGTGGATTATTGCAACGAGTCCGTTTGTGAGAATCAAGGAATACGCATGGCGATTGAGGCACGGGTATTTCAAGAAATAAGAAGTTAAACATTTTAAATAAGGACAATTATGACAAGAAAATTGCGTAACGTACCTTTCTCGCCTCCAGACATGACGGAGTCTGAGGCAAATGAAGTAAAAGACGCTATTCTGAGTGGTTGGATTACTACCGGTCCGCGTACAAAGAAATTGGAGAAACTGATTGCCCGGTATGTAGGCGTGAATACTTCTGCTGACGTGCAGACTCCCAACTGCGTCTGTCTGAACTCGCAGACGGCTTGTGCGGAGATGGCTCTGCGTCTGCTTGGGGTTGGTGCCGGCGATGAGGTGATTGTTCCAGCCTATACCTATACCGCCAGCGCGAGCATTGTGGATCATGTGGGAGCCAAGGTGATATTTGTTGATATTCAGAAGGACAGTCTCGAAATGGATTACAACAAAGTGGAGGCTGCCATCACTCAAGACACCAAGGCTATCATACCTGTGGATTTGGCCGGTATTCCTTGCGACTACGACCGTCTGTTTGAAATCGTGAACCGAAAGAAAGATCTGTTTCAACCTAAGACTGACTTGCAAAGCAAAATCGGACGTGTGGCTATCTGTGCCGACTGCGCTCACTCGTTTGGAGCAAGCCGCAAAGGGGTGATGGCTGGTGCCATGGCTGACTTCTCGTCATTCAGCTTCCATGCAGTGAAGAACTTCACAACGGCAGAGGGCGGTGCGTTGACATGGAAACTGCCTTTTGGTGACGAGATTGCAGAGATGGAGCTGGACGCTGATCCAGAGAATACGTTTAGTTGTCTGCCACAGATGGAGGGCGAAACATGGAACAGGAAGCTGTATCGCATCACACAACTGCTGAGTTTGCATGGTCAGAACAAAGACGCTTTGGCCAAGACCAAGTTGGGGGCATGGGAATACGACATTGTCGGTCCATGGTTCAAGTGCAATATGACAGACGTGGTAGCTGCTCTTGGATTGATTCAGTTCAAGCGTTACCCCGAGATGTTGGCCAAGCGCAAGAAGATGATTGCACGCTATGAAGAGGCTCTGAGTAGCCTGGGCGTGAAGGGACTAAGGCACTACACGGAGGAATACGTATCAAGCGGACATCTGTACATCTGCCGTCTGGAGGGTATGAACCGAGAGAAGGTGAATGGAGTGATTGAGCAGATGGCCGAGATGGGGGTGGCTACGAACGTGCACTACAAGCCGCTGCCCATGATGACGGCATACATGAAGATGGGCTTCGACATCAAGGACTTCCCGAATGCTTTCGCTGCTTTCGACAATGAGATCACCCTGCCTCTGAACACGAAAATGACGGAGGAGGATCTGGAGTATGTAATTGATTGTATGACTGAAGTACTGAAAGGCCAATGAAAAGACTTTTTGATATCATCGCATCGGGCTGTGGACTTCTCGTCCTCAGCCCTGTGCTGATTATTGTTGCCATCTGGATTAAGCTGGATTCAAAAGGTCCCGTTTTCTATCGCCAGGTGCGTGTGGGAAGACACAACAAGGACTTCCGCATCTACAAGTTCCGCTCAATGCGTGTAGGCTCCGACAAAGGTTCATTGGTAACAATAGGTGGACGTGATCCTCGCGTAACAAGTAGCGGTTATTACATCCGCAAGTACAAGCTGGACGAGCTACCTCAGTTAATCAATGTATTCGTGGGCGATATGTCATTGGTCGGCCCACGTCCTGAGGTGCGCCACTATGTGAACTACTGGACGGAGGAACAGATGCATGTGCTGGATGTACGCCCCGGCATCACCGATCCTGCAAGCATCAAGTTCCGCAACGAGAACGAACTGATGGAGAAGGCTGCGGATCCAGAGGATTACTACATCAACGTAATCATGCAGGAGAAAATACGACTGTATATGGAGTATGTGGAGAATGCCTGTTTCTGGTACGATATTAAACTGATTTTCCAAACGTTTAAGGTGATTGTAACCGAACGATAACAAATGGAGGCATTTAATGTTTTTGGGAAGGCTGTATGGAGGTTTGTGTCATACTTGTTCTGGCCACAGACAAACCATCGGAAAGAACAAAGAAAGGATTTTGATGATTGAAAATTGACAATATAGGCCATGACCTGCCCGACACAAACAATAAAAGGAACCTCAAATAAGGTTCCTTTTATCATCTGTGCTTATTGTGAGCCTCTTGTCGGATTCGAACCAACGACCCCGAGATTACAAATCACGTGCTCTGGCCAACTGAGCTAAAGAGGCGGGTGGGTAAGCGATCTATATCGCGCCGCTACAACCAAGTACCCTTGCTGCGGTCAAGCCCTGGGGGAATTCCGAGGGAGCATGCCGTACAGGACTTACCCGTATTTGCGAGTGCAAAGGTATGGCTTTTATTTGAAAAAGCAAAGCTTTAGCTGCATTTTTTTCAAGAAAAAGGGCAAAAGACGAACATACATTATATATTATTGTTCTTTTGTTGTAACTTTGTATGCAATGAACACAAACCATTGAGAGCCACCTCCACACTTACACGACATGATTTTATGAATAAGTCAAAAGATATTTCAATAATAATACCATTATGGAACGAAGATGAAAGCCTGCGTCCTTTACACGAATGGATTAAACGAGTGATGACGACACACGGCTTTTGCTATGAGATTATCTTCGTGAACGATGGCAGCACCGATGCCTCATGGGAAACAATAGAGGCATTGCACACAGAGAATCCGGACACAGTACGCGGTATATGCTTCCGTCGCAACTATGGAAAAAGCCCGGCATTGTATTGCGGCTTCGCTGCCGCCACCGGTAATGTCGTCATAACAATGGACGCTGACCTGCAGGACTCTCCGGACGAAATACCGGAACTGTACCGTATGATTCAAAACGACGGCTATGACTTGGTTTCAGGTTTCAAGATGAACCGCAAACAGGGAGACCCCTTATCCAAGACCATACCCACCAAGCTGTTCAACGCAACGGCCAGAGCTGTCAGCGGCATCCACAACCTGCACGATTTCAATTGCGGACTGAAGGCATATCGGCTGGAAGTGGTCAAAAACATCGAAGTGTACGGAGAAATGCACCGATATATTCCATATCTGGCAAAGAACGCAGGCTTTTCCAAAATCGGTGAAAAACCGGTCCACCATCAAGCGCGAAAGTTCGGCAAGTCCAAGTTCATGGGGTGGAACCGATTTGTAAACGGATATCTGGACTTATTGAGCCTGTGGTTCTTGAATAGCTTTGGCCTAAAGCCTATGCATATCTTCGGCTTTATAGGTTCTCTGATGTTCCTTCTTGGGTTTATCGCCGTACTGATAGTGGGTGGCACCAAATTGTACTGTCTATCCGCCAATATCCCACACCCCCGAATAACCGATACACCGTATTTTTATATCGCGCTCACAACAATGATTTTGGGGACACAACTGTTCGTTGCGGGATTCTTGGGCGAGCTTATAAGTCGCAATTCCGAGGAACGCAACAAATATCAAATCCGAGCCACGCTATGATGAAGGCAAGATTACTATTCGTTTTGGCCATGTTGACAACATTAGTCAGTTCGTGCGACTTGCTGAACTGCACCCAAGCCGACGTCAGGTGTCTGCAGATAGCCCTTTACGATAGCGAAGAGAATCCTATTACCCTGCCCGACACCCTCACCGTGAAAGCATGCGGTACAGACAGCATATTGATTAACAAAAACGTTGATACCAAAGAGATACTATTGCCTTTAAGTTACCATGCCCCGGCAGACACGTTCATATTATTGAACTACGGCAACGGATATTCTTTCAAGGACACCCTCTTCGTGTCCAAGTCAAACGACATATATTTCGAATCTCCGGACTGTCCCACGGTGATGATGCATACTATCAAGTCAGTCCGTTGTACCAACGAGTATGTGGACTCGGTAAGCCTCGTGGATGCAAAAGTCAATTTCACGGAGACAACCCATATACGGCTTTTCATCGGACAATAACCAAGCCCCCAACACGACATGAAGATACGTAGTACGTTCCTGCTCATGCTTTTAATCGCCTGGTCGGCAACGGTACAGGCCCAAGTGGCCGACACCATACCGGAAAGCACGACAGACACCATAGACATAGCATCAATCCAGCAGCCCCCTACTCCGGCAGGTCGTCCAGGAGCCAAGAAGTGGGAAGAGCCGGCAAAAGAAAAAACATATTTTCTCTCCGGCTTTGCAGTAAGTGCCGATTTCGTTGGCTTGGTAATGAAAGTGGCCGGCAGCACATTCTCGCAACTGGAAATTGCGGGACGGCTCAACCTGAAGGAAAGAGTGTTTCCCATTTTTGAGATAGGCCTGGCAGAGGGTAACCGCACAGGCAATTCCAAGGACAACATATTCCATACATCCGCACCATATTTCCGCGTCGGCGTAGATGTCAATGCAAATAAGAAGCGTACTTCCAACCGCCTGATGGTCGGAGTCCGTGTCGGTTATTCTTCGTTCGAATACGACTATACGGGACCTTCCATAAAGGATCCGGTTTGGGGTGAGACCATACCTTTGGAAATGCGCGGAATCAATGCCAGTGCAGTGTGGAGCGAGGCCGCCATTGGATTTGAAACAAAAATATGGAGTTTCGTCCGCTTGGGATGGAATGCCAGATACAAGTTCCGGATGTCACAAAAGCACTACGAATACGGTCAGCCATGGTACATTCCCGGATATGGTCCCAACGGTGCTAACTGTTGGGGAGGCACAGTAAACCTTATCTTCGACTTCGGCCGAACGATGAAAAAAGGCAAATAAACACGTCAATACTCACATTATACCATCTACATGCCCACATGAAACTAAGCAAACTACAAATAACGTTTCTATTCCTACTCATTGCAGGAACCATGTACATTGCCACCACCCAACAGCACGAAAACGGTGCTGATGTTCGTACCCACAAGTTCACAGAACCCATCTTCGGCACCATGATGAATGTCACCTACACCTCTGGCGAGGATCTTCACGACACCATCATGTCATGCCTGCACAGTATAGACGCTTCCCTGTCAATGTTCAATCCCAAGAGCACGCTTTCGCGCATCAACCGCGGTGAGACCGACACATTGGACACATATCTACAAGCTATACTTCCCATGGCGCAAAGTGTATCCGATGCCACCAACGGAGCCTTCGACATCACAACGGCCCCATTGGTAAACGCATGGGGATTTGGCTTCAAGCATTCGCAGTTGCCCACCGCCAGCCAAGTGGACAGTCTACGGTCCATGGTGAATTACAAGTTCCTTTCCTGGCAAGACGGACGTATCATAAAGGAGAATAATGATGTAGTCATAGATCTCAGCGCCATAGCCAAAGGGTTCGGCACCGACATGGTTGCGCAACTGCTCAACGAGCATTCTGTCAAAGACTACATGGTGGAAATCGGCGGCGAAATAGTATGCCGAGGCAACAACCCCAAGGGCGAAGCCTGGCGCATAGGCATAAACCGTCCAGTGGAAGACAGCACGGGCACCAACAACGAGATACAGGAGGTGATAGAAGTGCACGACCGTGCCATGGCCACCAGCGGCAACTACCGCAATTTCTACGTCACACCTGACGGACGCAAGCTTTCCCACACCATCAATCCCACAACCGGCTATCCGGTACAGCACAGCCTGCTATCCAGTACCGTTCTCGCTCCCACCTGCGCCATGGCCGATGCCTTTGCCACCAGTTTCATGGTCATAGGTATAGACAGTGCTATCCAGGTAGTTGAACAACATCCCGAATTACAGGTCTACTTCATCTATACCGACAGCATGGGTACATATCGCACCTGGAGCAACTTTATCTCTCGGACAGATGACACGAAATGATTTCTACATACAAGCAACCTCCATCCCTCTCCTGCAAGGGATATCGGCCGAAGACCTCCTACAGATGCAAGAACGCGGAGCCATACGCATCATCAGCATGGAGCCGGAAGAAGGCAATATCGTCGTAGAAGGACAATACTGCAAGACCTTGATTCTCCTAATGGACGGTACCGTCGCATGCACTACCAAGGGAGACGGATGGATATTGACGGAAGAAATACATGCCCCAGAAGTCATTGAGGAAGAAGCCCTGTGGAGCCTGTCGCAGAGCTACAAGCACACATACACTCCTACAAGCAACGGCCGACTGATTATCGTAGACCGCAATCATGTCATGCACACTCTGATGCACCACGACATATTTCGCATAAACCTCCTCACACGCATGTCCACAAGGTTGGAACGCAACGAGTTTTCTGCCAGACATTCCGCCCCACACGATACGACACAGAAGATATTACACTTCATACACACGATTTCCCACACCAACACTTTTCCCAAATCCCTGTACATCAAGATGACCACCATGGCAAGCATCGTGGACGAAACACGCCTCAATGTCTCAAGGGCTTTGCGCGAACTGCAGCAACAGGGAATCATGACACTCTCCCGAGGACATATCACTATACACAACATCATATAACGATACAAGCATGGACAACCCTTTTTACGACAAGGAATATCACACACCACACGAAGTACCGCCCTTTGACAAAATACGCTTCGAACACTACGAACCGGCCATGATGGAAGGCATGCGTCTGGAGCAGGAAGCCATAGAAGCTATTTGCTGCAATCCCGAGGAGCCAACATTTGAAAACACCATACTGCCCAAGACAGGCGAGATGCTGGAGAACGTCACCAGCGTGTTCTTCAACCTGCTCTCAGCCTGCAACAGTCCGGAAATGGAAGAGTTGTCCCAGAAGATGGCTCCACTCCTTAGCCAGCACACCAATAGCATCACCATGAACGAGAGACTCTTCCAGCGTATCAAACATGTATGGGAAAATCGTCATCTGCTGGACAAAGACCAGCAAATCCTAATGGACAAGATATATGACGGCTATCTTCGTACCGGTGCGAATCTCCCCAAAGACAAGAAAGAGGCATTGGCGGAGATACGTACACGACTGTCACAACTTTCCCTGCAGTTTTCCCAAAACGAACTGCATGACACCAACGAATGGTTCATGCACCTGACCAATCAGGAAGACCTTGCCGGACTGCCAGAGAGCGCATGCTCCGCAGCCAGGCAAGAGGCCGAGAACCGGGATTTGGACGGATGGGTCATCACACTTCAGGCTCCTTCATACGGTCCGTTCATGCAGTACAGCCAAAGACGCGATCTTCGCGAAAAGGCCTATCGTGCCATGAACAGTATCTGTACCCACGACAACGCCAACAACAACTTCGAAAACGTTCGCGCCATAGTGAACCTCCGTCAACAGTTAGCCCAAATCATGGGCTACAAGACATACGCCGACTTTGTCCTGGAACGCAGGATGGCACAGGACATACAACATGTCACCGACCTTACGGACAAGCTACTTGCTTCCTATCGTCCTGTTGCCGTCAGGGAGGTGAAGGAAATAGAGGACTTTGCACGCCTACAGGAAGGAGAAGACTTTGTCCTGCAACCTTGGGATTTCGCACACTACGGTTACCTGCTCAAGATGCAACGCCACAATATCGACAGCGAAATGCTCCGTCCCTACCTTCCTCTGGAACAAGTACAGCAGGGAGTATTCGGACTGGCAACACGCCTATATGGTATCACTTTCCACCGCGCAGAGGACATTCCCGTGTATCATCCCGATGTCGTAGCCTATCGTGTGCTGGATGCCGATGGCACTTTCCTGGCCGTACTGTATGCCGATTTCCACCCACGCTCCAACAAGCAATCCGGTGCATGGATGACTACCTATCGCGAACAGTGGATGGATGAGCAGACCGGAGAGAATGTACGCCCCATCGTGTCAATCGTGATGAATCTGACCAAACCCACACGCGAGCGGCCAGCCCTGCTCACACTGGGCGAGGTGGAGACGTTCCTGCATGAATTCGGCCATGCCCTGCATGCCATCTTCTCGCAGGTGAGATATGAGGCCTTGTCATGTACCAACGTATACTGGGATTTCGTGGAACTGCCATCACAGTTCATGGAAAACTATGCCATCGAACCGGAATTTCTTGCAACCTTTGCCCGTCACTTCCAAAGCAGAGAACCCATGCCGCAGGAACTGATACAACGCATACGCGAAAGCCGCAACTTCCAGTGCGGCTACGCTTGTTGCCGCCAGGTCAGCTTCTGTCTGTTGGACATGGCCTACTACACGCTTACCACTCCCCTATCCCAGGACATCCCCGCCTTTGAACGCGAGGCATGGTCACCGGCCATAGTACTGGACACTTTGGACGAGAGTTGCATGAGCGTGCGTTTCGGCCACATCATGTCCGGAGGCTATTCCGCAGGCTACTACAGCTACAAGTGGGCCGAAGTCCTGGACGCCGATGCTTTCAGCGTATTTCAGAAAGAAGGCATATTCAATCCCGAGACAGCCAAAAGGTTCCGCAGTGAAATCTTGTCACGAGGATGTTCCGAACACCCGATGACACTCTATAAGAACTTCCGCGGCGGCGAACCCACAATAGACGCATTGCTACACCGCAACGGCATAGAAACGCAGCACGAGAACAACTAAGCAACTTACAACACAAAACAACACTCACATGACCGACAGCAAGAACACACTGCTCGACCGCCGCTATCTGCGCATGGCTGCCATTTGGAGCGAAAACAGCTATTGCCTACGCCGACAGGTGGGAGCTCTCATCGTGAAGGACAAGATGATTATCTCCGATGGCTACAATGGCACCCCAAGCGGTTTTCCCAATGTTTGCGAGGACGAGAACAACGTCACCCACCCCTATGTCCTGCATGCCGAGGCCAATGCCATAACCAAGATAGCACGTTCCGGCAACAATTCCGACGGAGCCACACTATATGTCACGGACTCGCCTTGCATAGAATGCTCCAAACTCATAATTCAAGCCGGAATCAAGCGTGTGGTCTATAGTCGGGAATACCGCCTGACCGATGGCGTCGATCTTTTGCGCAAGGCTGGCATATCCGTGGAGTTCCTTCCCATAGAAGACAAAGACCAACTACACACAACCAATTAACCACGCCATCACTCCACCACAGTCCACTATACATTATTATATATATACATGAAACATTCGTCACGTACGCCACTGCTCCTATCCATCAGCATGGCATTGGGAATTGTCTTAGGCACATTCCTCACATCACATTTCGGCAGCGACAAACTCAATATCATCGATTTTGGAGGCAACAAGCTCAACAACCTATTGCAGTTGGTCGAAAACAACTACGTGGACACCGTTGACATGAATGCCCTCATCGAAGACGCATTGCCCGAAATCCTGTCCAAACTGGATCCTCATTCGGCATACATCCCTGCCAAGGATTCCAAACAGGCCAACGAAGAATTGAAAGGTTCATTCTCAGGCATAGGCATAAGTTTCCGCATGGAAAACGATACCGCCACGGTCATGAGCATCATCCACGGCGGCCCGGCCGAGAAGGTCGGTATGCTGGCAGGCGACCGCATCATCTCCGCCAACGATACCAGTCTCTGCAAGATGGAATCCACCGAGGTAATGAAACACATCAAGGGCGAAAAGAACTCAAACGTCAGGCTGGAAGTAGTGCGCCACGGCAATCCCGAACCACTGACATTCAACGTGGTTCGCGGCGACATACCGGTGGAAAGCGTGGATGCCGCCTACATCATGGACGACAACATAGGGTATATCCGTATCAGGAAGTTTGGAGAACAAACCTATGCAGAAATGATTACCGCCTTGGCGCGCTTGAGTCTCGACGGGATGAAATCACTGATAATCGACTTGCGCGGCAACACTGGAGGATACATGCACATAGCCATACAGATGGCAAACGAGTTCCTGCCCGAAGGACGGCTGATAGTCTACACCGAAGGCAGCAAGGTAAAGCGCGAGGATTATGTCTCCAATGGCTACGGTTCGTTCAAGTCCTTGCCCATAGTGGTGCTGGTAGACGAAATCAGCGCCTCGGCCAGCGAGATATTCGCCGGTGCCATCCAAGACAACGACCGCGGTACAATCATAGGCCGACGTTCCTTCGGCAAGGGCCTGGTGCAACAACCCATGGAATTCAAGGACGGCAGCGTGGTGCGGCTGACCATAGCCCGCTACCACACCCCATCCGGCCGTTGCATACAGAAACCATACGAAAAGGGACACGGAGAGGAATATGAAAACGAATTGCTCATGCGATACCAACGTGGCGAGTTCTATGTGGAAGACTCCATCCGCCAGGACGGTCCTGTCTACCACACTACCCTCGGACGTAGCGTATACGGCGGGGGAGGAATACGCCCGGACATCTTCATCCCGGATGACAGCACAGGCGTGACATCATACTACAAGGAGGCCGCCTTTACAGGACTGATAGCCCAATTCTGCTTTGAAGTGGTGGACCAAAACCGTGAAACACTCAACGCATTGAAAACGATGGAAGATAAAGTCAACTGGATGGACGGCCGCAACATGCTTGAAAGTTTTGCACGCTATGGTCAGAAACATTCCCTGCCACGCCGCAACCTGATGTTGCAGCGCAGCAAACGTCTCTTCCGTCGTGCCATATACTCCGGCATCATATACAACAGCAGCGACATGAACGATTACATGCGTTTCCTCAATCAAGACGACCCGACTGTTTTGCGCGCCATTGAAATCATCCACGAGGGAAAGACCTTTCCCACAAAACAGGACAATACCACAGACAGTTTATGCGTACAGTAATACAGCGTGTCACACAGGCCAGCGTGACCATAGACAACGAGACGGTCGGTTGCATCGGCCGTGGGATGATGATACTCCTTGGCATAGCTCCCGAGGATACCCGTGCGGATGCCGATTGGCTTATAGGCAAAATTTCACGCCTCCGCATATTTGACGATGCCAATGGTGTCATGAACCTCAGCGTGCAGGACATCGGAGGCGAGGCCTTGGTGGTGAGCCAGTTCACACTGATGGCCTCCTACAGAAAGGGCAATCGCCCGTCCTATATCTGTGCAGCATGTCCTGACACGGCCATACCTCTCTATGAATACTTCGTGCAGCAATTGCAGCAGTCCCTCGGACGCGACGTTCGCACGGGCCGCTTCGGTGCCGACATGAAGGTCAGCCTCACCAACGACGGACCGGTAACCATAGTCATGGATTCCAAGAATCCGGAATAATGCCACTTCAAACGACACATATATTCAAGCCTCTCAAGGAACCATGCGTACCTTGGGAGGCTTGAATCATTGGCACGACAGGCAACCTTGTACACAACTGAGAGGCTTTGCTCCGAGTAATCAGGCAGGGCTGCTTATGGGCATGGACATTGAGCAATCCTTACATCGTCGGCAGACACCGCAGAGGCCTGCTTTGACAATAGTATTGTCGGGCTCGTGAGTATATTATTGTCAAGGTGCCGACAATAGTATTGCCGAGGTGCCTACAACACGTGGACTGCACCGCATCTCCACGGGGGCGGCCTTTTCCACACGTATTTTTTACATGCCAAGGTTTCCGACCTCGTCCTTTTCCCGTCACATGGGCGAGGAACTAATTCCCAAGCACACCGGACGAACCATTTTCCGACAGGCAACAGCAGTCAGAGCACTCACGTACACAGACATATATGGCACTGTCAGAAAACTATCGGTAGACGGAGGAGTAAAATCTCAAAAAAAGTTGCCATGTCACGTCACCTTTGCCGCCATACAATCGTTATATATATGAGCAGGCTCAAGAAGAACAAGTCATTAACCAACAAAATTATGTTATGGACACAGCAACAGCAATTGTAAATTTATTTGAATCCACCATCCTCCCTCTTGGCATAGTCGTAGCACTACCCGTCAGCATCGTATGGATAGTCTTTAGACACAAATCAAACAAATCCAACAAACAGGCAGAACTAATCAAGTTGGCAATAGAGAGCAACACGCAGGTAGACCTAAGCGGCATTATAACCCAACTTAATGCCAAAGCAAAAACCGAAAGCCTGAAATACAAATTGCTGACACGCCTGCAATGGGGCGCTATCCCCACGGCCCTGGGTCTCGGGATGCTGATATATGCCTTATGGCAAGACTACCGTGGAGGATCTGCCACTAACGAACTCCAACTCTTCTACTTGGGGAGTTTAATCTCGCTGTTTGTGGGCATTTTCATCATAATAGTCTTCTTCGTAAGCAAGAAAATGCTTAAAGATGAACTGGAGGCCGAAAGCAAAGCAGCAAGAAAGGAATGAGACCGGACATGTCATGAGCCGAGAAGAGTTCAGCATACAGGTAAGGGGCGAACAGGAACAGCTGAGACGGTTCCTGTTGGCTCTCTGTTGCGGCAACATGGACAAGGCCGACGACATAGCCCAAGAAAGCTTGGTAAAGGCCTATCTATCTTTAGGGAAATACAACGAAACAGGAAATTTTGCCGCATGGCTCTACAAGATAGCGTACCGTACCTTCCTGGACCATGGACGCAGCTGCAACAGCACACAGCCTTTGGAGCAGGCCACGAACATATGCGACAGCGGGAACGAAGCGGACGGAGCATTCTGTTACCAGGAACTGTACATGGCTCTTGACACCCTGCCGGCACATGAACGGACATCCCTGCTGCTCTTCTACATCAAGGGATACAGTGTCAAGGAGATAAGCCACATCACGGATAGCAGCGAGGAGGCAGTGAAGAAACAACTGTCGCGAGGGCGCGACCACTTAAAGACGAGGATGAAAAGATGAAAGAAGAGAAAGACAAGGACTTGAGGCAGATATTCGATGACTACCGTCCCAAGCTGAAAGGCGAAGAGAACTTCATGGAACAGTTGGATAGGCGGCTGGATGCAATAGAGTATGTCAGGCAGATGCAAGCCAAGGAGCAAAGGCGCAACCGCTATGCCACACTCTGTGCCTTTGCCTGCGGACTTGTAGTGGGATGCATACTGTACGCCATGTTGATGGCACCTGACGATGCCCTGCCATCCATCACGGTGGATACGCATTTCATGCTGATGCGCATCCTCACTGAAAACCAACACCTGTTCGTATGCATGATGCTCGGGACCATTGCAATAGCAGGCATAGTAATGGCCGTGGACATGTGGAAGGATGCCTTCGACATAAAGGATATCCAAGACCTCGGCAGGGCAGCGGATAAGAGCTCCTCAGCAAGAACTTCATATGATTTGTGAGATTGGCACGCCCAGACATTACTGTCCCCGGAAATACACTCATGTGATTTTCCGGGGACAGTGCTATATATCGGAATAGAATTTTACTCTTTAAGCCACTTGTCTTTCCACGCCTGCACGAAGTCGGGCAACTGGAGCATCAACTCGCCGTCCGTCTCTATGAAAAGCTGGGTGGTCTCGCCCTCGCAGCACAGCACGCCATCGCTCTCGCGGTAAATGCGGTACTTGTAGTCCAGACGTGCACCACGTCGAGGAACGAACGTGGTGTGGACAACAGCCACATCTCCCATACGCAACGAAGCGTAATGACGGGTGTGGACATCGTAGATGGGGGCATAGATGCCGGTTTCCTGCATTACGTCGTAACCGATGCCTGGAAAATGGCGTCCGAAAGATTCACGGCCATCTTCGAAATAAACCACATAGTTGCCATGCCATACAATACGCATGGAGTCTATTTCACTGAACTTGACCGGTACGCGGCATATATCCGTAAGCTCCATATCTGAGTCGTGAACACTACTTGAAGACAAAATTACTGAAAGAATACTCTGTATAGTTCTTTCCACGTCCATTCATACGCAGACTGCGTATTTCCCCTTTCTTCACATCCAAAGTGATGACGAAGGAATAAAACATCATGCGTTTTTTCTGTGCCTGCCCTACCGTGGGATCCATGGTGATGGCAAGTATGCCGTCGGTCTCGGTCATGGTGACACCGGGCACCTGCTCTATGCCGCTGCCATCACCATTGATAATGGCTGTAAGCACAGCCTGAAAAGCCACGAACTGGTTGTCCTTCTTGCTATTGGCCTTGTGTTCGCAGCCACGCATGACCATGGTAAAGACATTGCCATTCATGTCCAACTGCTCCTTGCCACCGGCAACAGAGATATTCATCTTGCCGGGAGACACGATAGTCATTGTGCCTGTTACCTTGTCATCCTTGGCCACGGCAGCCTTGTGATCAACCCGTGTGGCCACGGCAGTTACACGCGTGGCACCCTTGAAACGCGCCACGGCCTTCTGAAAATCAGCATTCTGGGCAATGGCGGAAACTGACAAGATACAGAACAATAAGAAAGCGTATAGTTTCTTTGTCATATGCATTTATATATTTTATACGGATACAGCTGGAACACGCCGCGAAGATGCAAAATGTCCGTCAAGTATACAAACCACCGTTGATAGAGATTACATTTCCTGTTATGTAGCCTGCCAAAGGACTGCACAAGAATGCAACGCACTCCGCAACCTCCTCCGGAGTGCCGAAACGGTTGGCGGGAATGGTTTTCTTAAGACTGGCTTCGTCCAATCCATCCACCATGTCCGTCTTGATAAAGCCTGGAGCAATGGCATTGCAGGTGATATTCTTTTTTGCCACCTCCTTAGCCAAAGCCTTGGTGGCGGCAATAAGACCTCCCTTGGCTGCAGAATAATTAGTCTGTCCCTGCATGCCCATGATACCGCTGACGCTGGCCATATTGACTATACGGCCGAATTTGTGAAACTGCATGGGCATGAGCAGAGGCTGGGTAACGTTGAAAAATCCGTTAAGGGTGACGTCCAACACGCCTGCCCAATCCTCACTCGGCATCAGTCCCATGATATTGTCCTTGCGGATACCGGCATTGTTGACCAACACCTCTATGTATTCACCATCGTGGGCAATCTGCCATGCTTCTATTGCACTACGGGTCTCCGTAGCGTTGCCAACATCGAATCTCATCAATTCTCCATCGGTACCGGCCTCACGTACAAGGCGCAAAGTTTCTTCGGCCGCGGCCGTATTGCCTGCATAGTTGATGAGGACATTGTAGCCCAGTTGAGCCAACTTAACACACACGGCACGACCGATACCTCGGCTGCCACCGGTTACAAGTGCATATTTCATACTGTTTGATATAATATTGTCTTTATGGTCAGAATGATGCCTCGAAGGCGAAACGTAGCCCCCACTTCTGCGTTCCTGGACTATTGTAGGTCAGACGATGATAATAATCCACACTGAAGAATTTGAGGATATTGTGTATGCCGACATTCACCTCGACGTATGGTTTCCAACTGTTCATAACCTGAGTTATCGGCTGATATTCACGAGTACCATCCTTATGTGTTATCCATTCACCCGGCATGTTGTAGAGATAATCATATCCGGGATCGGTCATCTTGCTCTCCAAGGTGGGATAGCGCGATGCATCGTTGAAACGGAAAGGATTGTTCTTGTCTGTAAGGTAACCCCACATCATGTTGATACCGATATTCTCACGCAGTTTGGCCTTCTTGATAAGTGGGATACGGTTGAATATCTTGCCATTCAGGTCCCAACGATACATGAGTGTGAAGGAACGGTCGTTGAGAAACTCCATGCCACGTACCAAGGAGAATGTATTGTCGCTACGAACATAGCTAAGGTTGGCACGTGGCAGGGCCAGTAACTGATAAGGCACCGTGTTCCACTGGAATGCGGCGCAATGGAAAGCATCTATGCTACCCCAAGACTTGAGCCAAAAACGTTTCTTCAAGGTCAACTCGGTATAGTTATAATTATAGTCACCACCCAGAAATCCCTTGATGCCGACAGTGTGCTGAATGCCATAAATTGGAGCTTCACGGTTGGCAAGATAGCGATGCGTCTTGGTATTCAGATACTTTACGCCTGGCTGATACTCCGCTCCTACTTGGAACTCGGTGTAACGTATCTTGTTGGATTGCATGACCTCGTCCAAAGGCACATAAGTGTTCATGTTGTCATACACATCCTGTTGTATCTTCTTGGCATTATCCCATTCGCGAACGGTATTGTAGTACAAATCACCGGCACCACGGTTGGATTCATGGACAAAGGCTGCATTCAGGCGCAGGCCATTGTTAAACTCCCAATCATATTTGAGCTTGAACAACTCGTAATAGGATTGCAAGTGCGTGGTATTCCAGGCAAACGACATGAAAGCATTGTCCTTGTCGAACTGCAAGTACTTGTCACCCGGACTGTGGATGTCATTGGCATAAGAGAAGGACAAAGTGCGTATGGGATAGGCTATCAGCTCTTTCTCCTTCTCGTTAAATGAATAGGCCAGTTCGAAGAACCCCTTGGGACGGCGATCCTTGAAGCCGTACTTCACCCATCCGGACATGAACCAATGCTTGTTGAAGGCACCGGTGGTCTGGGCACCGACACGCATGTGGAAGCCCTCCACCCAGTTACTACCCAGCATGGAAAAGAAAGGACCAATGAGCACCTTACTGGGTTTGTTTGGATCTGTGCTGGTTTCAAGATAGTTGTCCAAAATAATACGCATGCCATATATCATGGCCTTGATAGCAGGACGGTCCACGAAACGGCGTTTCATCTCTGCCACATTGGCCTGGGCATAACTGAGCGTGTCCGGACGGCTCTGCAACCAGTAATTGTTGTCCCGGCTCTTGGCATCTTTCTCATAGCGTTCATCACCCATGAATTCTATATCGCTATTTGGAATAGGCTCAAACGACCAGTCGCTATATTGAACATTATAGTCTACAAAAAGCCTGCGCAAGTAAGATGTCAGTTTCAACTGCATCATCATGCGGTTCTTTGCGCATATTTGTTCACCGGTAGGCAGTGACACATATTCCATGTCCACGTCCATGGCCTCAACGAAATTGATACCGCTTGCCACAGGTACACCAAACTTGGCACGGCAAACCCGGTATGTGCTGTCGGCAAGGATGTATAAGGAACCGCTGAAGCCGAAATCTTGCGGATTAGAGGGCGTAAAGGCAACCTTTATGCACTTTTCGCCATTAAGAAAGACGCTGTCCTCTATGGCATAATGATAGAAACGTATGGCGGCGGGACCTCCGATGGGACTGATGAAATTATGTTCCAAAAGAACCATTTCGTCCTTGTATATATCCACATCCCTCAGGTTGTCCTTGAACTTGGTTTCAAGGAACTCGCCGGCAGCCAAGACATCAAGCAGGCTCTCTGCATGATGTCCAAGAACCACGCTCTTGCTCTTGTTATCGCTCTTTCTATACAGTTCGGTACTCTGCTTCTCTTCTATGGAGATGGGAACTATGGTCTTGCCTGTCTCGGGACACAATTCGGCATAGTCCTTCAGAAAGGACTTCTTCTTGAGGGTTTCGTCTTCCTGCAGTGCCTCTACGGAAAAGTCGTTCAAGGCAATCATAGTACGCGCATACTTGTTGTATCTGGCATAGTCATTCTGACGCATGTCTCTGACCTTCTTTGCGGCAATAACCTTCTGCATCAGTTCCACAGCCGGATTATTCTTGCGCGTATATTTCTTTTTCTTTGCCTCTACCACAATCTCGGCCATGTCCAAGGATGCAGGTGCCATTCTGACATTGACAGAATTGTTACGAGTAACCTCAACCATGTAATCCTTGAATCCGAAACAATGGAAAACCAACGTGCCCTTGCGGAAACGAATACGGTACTGGCCGTTCTCTCCCACACGCACCTTGGCAGAGGGATTATCCTGAAACCACACCGTGGCTCCAACCAAAGGCATGCCATCATCATCGGCAACAACTTTACCGGTCAGATACTGGGCGTAAATAGGTATCAACAGGAACAAGGATAATACGAATAGAATACTGCGCTTCATGTATATAGTTGTATCTGTTATTATGTGATGTCTGTTATTCGGAAACGGTAATCCTGCTTATCTCCTGACATGTATATGCAGCCGTCATCGTCACACCGTGCAAACCATGCAACATAAGACTTTGACCTGTCATGAAAAGGTTAGGTATCTGAGTCTTTGGGGATACTATGGTCATCATTGGATTGGCGTAATCCTTGCGGAAGCCAAATGCGGAGCCATCAGGAGAAAGGTTGTAATCCTTATATGTCAATGGTGTACTGCTCCATGTGTTCAGAACCATGTCACCGAGTCCCGGAATGGCAGTCTCAGCTATCTCCAAACATTGACGTGCCACCTCGGCTTTCAGTTCCCGGTAAGCCTTTGGACGGTGAAACAGCTTGCTACCCTCAAATCCAGAGACTGTTTCCCAAAGCATGGGGGTAAGGATGTCCATATTGGTGACATAATCACCTTTCTCCGGACGACGGGCGGTAATCATCACTCCTTTTACTTTCAACGTCTTGTCTACGGCCATGTCCCAACAATTGTCCTCGGTAAAGACCAGTTTATTGTGATTGAAGTATGGCATGGTACCGCATCTGAGTTGAAGGTGAAGGGTAAACATACCCACGGTATTTGGCTGCATACTCATACGGTGGCGGAAAACCTTCTTCATCAGCAAGCTGTCCCCAACCAACGAACAAGTGACGGCCGGATGAGCATTGCTCACGAAATAGTCTGCCTCATATTCTGTGCCGTCAGCACATACGGCCTTAGCTATACGTCCATTGTTCTCCTGCAGCAAGACAACCTCCTTGTCTGTCAGTATCTCTCCTCCACAAGCGCGAATCTGTTCCTGCAACTTGCCCACAATCATGTTGCCGTCTCCATTGAGTCTCCAACTACTTTGTATAAACGGAGCAGTGCCATGAATGAAAGTGAAGAGAGGCAGAGTTTCCTTTCTGAGCTCCATCTTGCATGTAGCCGGAGCCGACAGAACCTGAACAAGCAGAGGATCGGATATGATTGAACTAAGATACTCCCATGCGTTTGTGCGTTGCAACCATATTTCGTCCGTACTTTCGAGAAGCTCGTTATACAGGTCCAAACCTTTTTCTTCATGGGGGAAGTATCCCTTCATCGCATTGATGAACTCCTTTGTACCCTGAGGCCAACGGAATATGCGTCCACCAATATGTATTTCCTCAAAGCAATCCATATCCATTCGCCTCCAAGGCAGGTCCATCAGACCATGACTGACGAAGGCGTCATACAATTGCCCTCCAGGTTCCAGGCCACCGACGTAATGAAGTCCAGTGTCCAAACGCAACTTGCCTCTTCGATAGCTCTGCATGCAACCTCCAAGCTGATGCTGACGTTCCAAAACCATGACACGCCTGCCCTCCCTGGCCATCGTCAAGGCTACTTCCAGCCCTCCCAAACCGCTTCCTATTACGATAATATCGACTTTTGTCATATATTATTTTGACGCATTTGCATGTTTCTTCATCCATCTGAACAATGCAGGCTGGCACACATAGCTTAGTATCACGGCAGCAATCATGCCAACCAATGTGGCGAAGCCGACACTTTGAATGGCAGGATGACGTGCGAAGAGCATGCTTGCTACCGTCACTATCAGTATCATGGCACTAAAGGCAATAGCCGTTTTGTGGAAATGCAGCATCGCATCATTTCCTCCTCCGGACCGGCTGCTATCGGCTATCAATCCATTCATGACAAATATGCTGTAGTCCACACCTATGCCAAAGATGAAAGTAGAGATGATTATGTTTATCAAGTTAAATTGCACATCGAAAACAGCCATTGCCCCCAACACTATGAGCCAGCTGAACAGGATTGGAGCAAAGCCTATGACCGTATGCCATAGATTGAAGCCGAAACTGACAAACAACACTACAAACACAAAGGCCATACTCATCCACTGCAATATGTTAAAGTCGCTATTAAGTGCGCTCAATGTGTCCTGTGTATAATATGCAGTACTCAATACCAGGAGATCGGGCTCCTTTGCCACTGCATTACATATCTTAAGAAAGTCACTGCTCTCGGTAAAGTCATCCTTGCCTTCATACTTGACATTGGTAAGACACAGATACTCGCCATTCCATGTCTGCTCCAATATTGTGGAGAGATAGCCCTCCGGGATAATGCCAGCCTCATAAAGAGGAACAGGGACATAATCATCGGTCACCATGTCAAAGAAGGCCTCAAAACCCTCCGGATTAAGTCCGGCAGTGGGAGCCGTTACATCAATCAGCATCCTGACACGTTCCAGTCTCTCCGGCGTCCAGAACCTGTGCCAGGCGTCTATCCTCTCCTGTTGCACCCGCATGGGAACAAAGAAACGTGCAATGGGGGTATATTGTCTGACAAGACCTTCCTTTTGCAACGAATCAAGTTTGGCATCAAGCACAGCAAAATTCTCCAATGCCTCCTCCATACTCCTGCCTTGCGAGGCAAAATAGGTTGAACCGTAGCCTGTAGCAGTCTTTTCGCGATGCAATCTGCTGGCATAACCTACTTCCTCCTCAACATAGCCGAGTTTGTTCATGTCAGAGTCAAACGACGTTCCTTTATATACGTATGCAGAGACAAAGAACAACGTCAGTACAGCTATCATTCCCAAAAGCCATTTCTTCTCATGGAAAGCATAGGTATTGATTCTGTCTATGAAAGCAAAGGCCTTGTGGTTGACCTTATTCTTTTCCAACTCCATCAAATGAGGAAGGTAAATCAGGGCGAACACGGTAGTACCGACGATGGCCAAGGCAGCAAACAAGCCGAAATCCTGCAAAAGATCAGTCTGTACGAACAGCAGGCCAATGAAAGAACCTATCGTCGTGACACAACCAAGAAGCACAGGCTTGGTCTCATCCTTCAACACCTGTTCGGCATCGCCAGTGTATTTGTAATGCACCAGAATGTGCAGTACATAACTCATGGCCACGCCAAGGACAATGGCACCTATGCCCAAAGCCATAAGCGAGAACTGTCCCTTGATGAAATACATTACGGCCAAGCCGAACAACGTGCCGAATGCCACGGGAAGGAATAGCAGTGGTATAGTATTCCAGTTACGCATGCATAAAAAGAGCAACAATAGCACCAGTATCTCGCTCCATGCCACAGTTCCGACCAAATCGCCCTTTATGGTGGTGGAATTATAGTATCCATAGGCCGGAGTACCGTAGTAACAAATGTGGACATTGGGATAAGAACTGGCAAATTCGGCTATGCGGTTGTTTATTATCTCAAACATGCGGTTGCCTTGCCCTGTATTGGTAGCCGAGAACTGAGGAGAGACAAACGCCATGCATACCGAAGAGTCCGGCACGAAAAAATGGTTGTCCAAAGTGAGCATGCCCCCTCCCCCGGCCCCCAATATGTCCTTCATCGTGGAGGCCAGAACATCACGCATGCCTATAGGATCCATCTCTATCAGTTCCGGAAAGAGACTTCCCAGGTCAGTGTCAAAATCACTGGCGTTGCGCTGCATTTGCGCCAACATGTGCTCCTCGGTGAGCAATGTATCAAAGGAGCCATACAGTGCCGTATCGACATATGCAGGTATATTACGGCTCAGATAATCTATGGCCGCGGGCATCACGTCCTCGTCCAATCTATGAAATATGTCAGAGAAGACACGATCAGAGGCCAACGCCTCATTGTCCGCTACGAGGGAATCGACAAACTCGTCGCAACATGCGACCAACTCTTCCGGCGAGGCTCCATCCATGGCCTCGAAAAGAAGAAATGTCTTGTCCTTTATCTTGAGATTGGAGAAAGCCAACTTGGTAGTACCATCCTCGTTCTTGGACGACGGCATCAGCTTGTTCAAGTCTTCCTCCAAATGTATACGGGTGGCGAACCATCCCGAAACGAACAACAGCAAGAGCATCGAGCACCACATGACTGCCCGATGTCTACGCAAAAAACGGTATATATCTATGAACAAACGTGTCATGCCCTGCACAATTGAGCTTTAAGAACCATATAGGTCTGTTTCTCGTCGGCAATGGTTGCCTGCACGGCATAACCGTTCTCTTTCTCCGTAAGGATAATCTCGACATCCACCTCAGGGCAGACAGTCGGTGTGGCCAAAGCCGTCAGGCGACACTGCTTGATGGAGGTGTAGCGCAACGGTTCTCCGGCCAGCATAACGGCACATTCCTTGATAGTTTCCATGTTGCACACACCAGGACACACTGGGTCTCCGGGAAAATGCCCATCGTAAACATTGCACTCCGGCAGTATGGCCACATGATATGTGGCTCCCAACCCTTCTGCATGGCGTTCCCAGGAAATAACCCTATAAAATTTATTTTCTAACAGCATCGCTATATTATAATGTATGTCATCAAGACGCTTGGCGCGCATACGGATCATTCCTCGCGCACGAATATCTTCATCTGAGTCTCTGCTACGGTTTCTCCATCCGCGGCTTGAGTTGTTCCGCGGATAATCGTCACTCCGCCAACAGCGGCACCCATGGTGATGGTCGTGGTAAGCACATCCCCCAATCGAGGACGACGATACAGACTGAAGTTCTTCACCTCGCCTATATATCCCACCGGAGGCTCCGTAGCACCGTCGCAGACAGCACGGTATCCGGCAAACGCCGATGCGCTCTGGGCAATATGCTCTATCACTCCAGGCTCTGCCAGCATGCCGTCATCCTCCATGAAGAAATTGTCCTCACGTACCGTAAGCCGACAGGCGCAGACATCATCCTCTGCCCACAGCAACTCGTCCACCATCATGATGGGCAAGCGCTGCGGTATGAGGTCTTCAATCTTATTGATGGCTCTCGATGTAGTCATACAGGTCATTGAAAGTCTTGACACTGGGCAGATCTGCCACCGGAATCTTAACCTTGAAAGTGTACTGAACTACGGCAACCAGATCCACAAGGCTCAAGCTGTCCAACTGAAGCGTGTCGTAGATGACAGCCTCCGGAGTGATGACTTCCTGCTCCACCTCGAACTCCTCTGACAAAGTGCTCGCTACCTTCTCAATGATTTCTTCTCTTGTCATAATCAATTTTAATTGGTTATTGTGTTAATACTAATTATAATTTACACCTTATTATATATCCGGTTCATCGCTTCAAAGATTCTTCACGATGATGGTACTGTTCGTTCCTCCGAAACCGAAACTGTTGCTCAGGAACATGTCAAAGTGCCGCTCGGTAGTCTCCGGAAGCACATTCACGCAGGCTGTCTCCTCGTCCGGTTCTTCAAAGTTGATATTGCCTGCGATAAAGCCATTCTTCATCATCAGCATGCTGTAGATGCATTCAGCGGCACCGGCAGCCCACATCTCATGTCCTGTCTGTGACTTGGTGGAAGTGACAGGAACGGCATAATCACCAAATATCTGCTTAATGGCCATTGCCTCGCGACCGTCACCGGCATGCGTGCTGGTGGCATGGGCATTGAGATAGCCAATCTCGGTGGGATTGACTCCACCATTGCGCAAGGCCAGCTCCAAGGAGCGTGCAGGACCAGCCACATTGGGAGTGGAGATATGGTCGCCATTGCCACTGAATCCCCACCCTACTATTTCCGCCAGAATAGGCGCGCCACGCTTCACTGCATGCTCGTAACTCTCCAGAACAACCGTGGCGGCACCGCCGCCAGGCACCAGACCGTCGCGGTTCTTGTCGAACGGGCGGCAGGCCTTGGCCGGTTCATCCTCGCGAGTGGAAAAAGCCTGTATGCCATCGAAGCTGGCGACACAATACATGTTGGCCTCCTGGGCGCCACCGGTAATGATGCAATCCGACAGGCCGTTCTTGATAAGCAGATACGCATTGCCTATGGCCAATGAGGAACTAGCGCAGGCCGCGCTGCTGGTAAGGTTGATGCCACGCAGACGGAACAGACAGGCCAGGTTCATGGTCACGGTGCTGTTCATGCTCTGGAAAATGGCTCCGCTGCCACATGCGCTGGTATCCTTGAACTCGCGAAAACGATCCAAGGCCACCATAGTAGCCTCGGCCACACTGTCATTACCATAAATTATGCCAACCTCGTGAGCATCGATATAATCCTGGTCCAAACGGGCATGCTCCAAAGCGGACTTGGTGGCCATATAGGCATATTGTGCCTCCTCTGGCATAAACTGGCGCATTGTGCGGCTAACCAGTTTCTTCAAATCCGGTTTGGGGACATCCGCGCACAAACCGCTACGAAACCCCATATCCTTTCTTTCCTGTGAAAAAACTATTCCACTCTTGCCATCATACAAGTTCTGGCGCACCTCATCCAATGTCTGTCCAAGACATGACCAGATGCCCATACCCGTGATTACGACTCTATTTTCCATAATATGTATAAATATTACTTGTGTTTCAGTGTTTATATTGCTCTGTCAGCTCCTGCTATCTTCTTGCCAAAGCAACGGCGTCTCTTCAATGTCCTTGGATTCAAGGGTTTCCATTGTGACAACTCCTTTACATTGTCCTCAAGCTGAGGCCCGGTCTCGGCATAGCGATACCCCTTTTGATTGTAAATCGGAATCAAGTCATCAAATATCAGTGCGTTCACCCCCAACCCCTGCATGTCAGGGCGCACGGCGATAAGCATCAGATTGGCCGTATCCTCATGTTTCAGCTTCAAGGTCTTTAGCATGTGCCACCATCCCAATGGAAACAACTTGCCCCGTGATTTCTGCAATGCATGCGACAGACTGCCCATGGTCACTGCTGCAGCCACCATCTCGCCCTTCTCGTTCTCCACTATTGGAATCATGTCCATGTCCGCAATAGGAAGATACATTTTCAAGAAATACTCGACCTGACGCGGGGTGAAAGAACTGTAACCGAACAATGGGGCATAAGCGTCGTTCATCAGGTCGAACAGTCGTTTGCCTTCACCGTCGTAAGCCTCCTTCCTGGTAATCTTCTTCACTCTCAGCCCATACATTTCCTTGCTCAAACGGGCCACGCGTGCATATCTTGGCGGCACTTCGGCAGGAATCTCCACACGTATCTGCACCCAATCGGCAACCTTGCGAAATCCATGGGCTTCCATATGCCGTGGATAATATGGATAGTTGTAGATGTCAATCATGGAGCCAATGCAATCAAAATCCTCTATCAGCATGCCCTCCTTGTCAAAGTCGGTGATGCCCAAAGGTCCTTGCACCTCTTCCATGCCACGCTCGCGCCCCCACTCGGTCACCGCATCCAGAAGAGCCTTGCTCACATCCTTGTCGTCAATAAAATCAATGTATCCAAAACGCACCACGTTGGTGTTCCACTTGGTATTGGCACGACGATTGATTATACCTACGATACGGCCTACCGTACACCCGTCTATTTCGGCCACAAAGGCCTGAACCTCAGTGAAGGACAGGCCATGATTCTTTTCCGGGTCGAAACTGCTGCGAACATCATCAGCCATCTCTGGAACAAACTGTTCATTACCGGCATATAATTTAAGGGGAAAGTCCACAAAGGCATCCAAATCCCTTTTTGTACTTACCTCTCTTACTCTTACTTTTCCCATAACAACTTCATCCATGCGTCTTGTTCATTTCACACAGTGAGTTCAATAAATAACGTGTACAAAGATATGCAAAAAAAAGCAAGCAACCAAGCAATCACGGCAATATCGTACAATTGCGTAGTATTTGTGGAGGTATCGAACACATTTAATTTCAACCCGCCTCAATCATGCAATCAGCAATGCATTTCAAGCGCACAGCCAGTATTTCCACCCCGGCAATCAAGTACGCTCCTCCCATGCCATAGGGTCACCGATGTAAGGATTTTTCAACACAAAAAACGATGAGCACTCCCTATGCACATGAGATAGGAGTGCGTCTTGATTCTTCATGACTGGAAGGGTTAGTCCCTACAACAGAAAGGCTATTGCAAGTCTGAAAACGCCATAGCCTCCAGTACATACAACAACCGCACATACAGATTGTTACATAATCCCGTCCAAGGGTATTCCTCAGTCCAAGCGACATATCCAAGAAGAAACGTCTTAGTTACATTGCCATTTGGCTCCCGTATTGTCGCCACACCGACTATACTATTGATGCGGACTCAACAATGCATATCCACGCCCCCGACAATACTATGATCAAGGGCGCGACAACAGTATTGTCTAAAACCAATATCGGCAAGGACAGCATATATGTAAGGATTTTTCCACTATCATCTTTGCTTCCGATGAGCAGAACCAAACTCGCCAGGCTATGCCATGGCGAGTAATGTCCACTTGCCTTGCAAACCGGTCATTGGGAACTCCATGGAGACAAGAAATAAGCGCGGATCTTGGCCGAGACAATTCAACAGCAATGCACTAAGTCTGGAATGATGCTAAAAAACGCGCACCATTGCATGGACTATTGGTAGGAAATGTGTATCTTTGCTCCTATACAAACAAGCCCAAGCATATGGATGCCTTAAGCCTTATAGATGATTTCAACCGATTCTTCTCCACACGCACGCTACACCCGCAGGTTTCCGTGGTAGAACTTTCCTGCGCCGACAGTTCATTATATGAACCCAGGATCTACGACATGTATGCACTGATACTCATAGAGGAAATGTCGGGAAAGCTTAACCGGGACGGCAAACCCATGTCATACTCACGTGGCTCGTTGGTAACCATACGGCCTGGGCAGTCCATAGAAATACTACTGGAACACAACGAGAAACCGCAAGGATGGATGCTGGCATTCAAGCAAGAACTTTTGGAAAAGACCGGACTGGGGCGCGATTTCTACATGTTCTCGTATTTTCATTCCGACTACCCGGAGGCCATAGCTCTCACGAACATGGAACACGGGGTAATACGCAACTGTTTTGCCAACCTTTGTGCCGAGTTGCACACACAGCAGGATTACCTGTCAGGCCAAATGATTCGTCTTGGCATAGGAACCATGTTGAGCTATGTGAAACGCTATTTCGAGAAACAACATACATATAGCCCCATGCGGACGGAGACATTGGTGGGAAAGTTGGACACACTGCTGACCAAATATCTGGGGAGCGGATTTCCCGCGCAACATGGGCAACCATCAGTTGCATGGTGCGCCACACAGCTGGAACTTAGTCCGGGTTACTTCAGCGACCTGATAAAAAAAGAACTACACATAACCGCCCAAGAATATATCCGAAGCAAGGTCATTGCACATGCCCAAGTGCTATTGCGCCAGACAAACATGACTATAAATGAAATCGCGGAAGAATTGGGCTTCAGATATCCCAATCACTTTACGAGAATGTTCCACAAAGCCACCGGATATCCGCCACTGAAGTACAGAAAGGGCAACTAAAACAGGATATATGCCAGTGTAAGCGACAAAGAGGTGAGAATGACGTGCATGTCGCTAAGGAGGAATCCGGAAGTAGTGTATGCGCTACTGTAATACTGAGAAGACGAGACCACGACCTTGGACACCAGTATATAAAAGAGGTAATACAATACACCTCCCACGACTACTCCCAAAGCGGCACCTGCCAAAACGTCCGTAGGAAAATGCTTGCCCAAATAGATGCGGCTGAATCCCACGGCCGAGGCCCACAGGAACAGACAGGCAGACGTAAGTCCGTGGCGAAAGACAAGGGCGAGGAAAGTGGCAATGGCAAAAGTATTGGCGGCATGAGAACTGACAAAACCATAAAGTCCTCCACGACCGGTGATGATTCTGATTTGGAACATCAATTCCGGATCATGCGTGGGCCTTAGCCGACAGACCCATGGTTTTATCAGCGAGGAGCTGATCTGGTCGGCCAAGAGTATGCACAGGAGTATTCCAGTCAATACGGCAATTCCCTCACGTAAAGGACGGTCCTTCAATACCACAAATACCACGGTGAATAGCAGCACCGACCACGTCCAGGTACTGCTTAACTTAATCATGGCATCGTCCAACAGAACATTGGAACAATGGTTGATGTACAACAACACGTCGTTATCTATGGAATGAATGCTCAATAATGTCATACGTCCTTGAAGCTTGCTGTATTACTTATATTAAAGTGCTTCGTATACAGAACGTTCTATCCAGCCTACCTTACCATCGGCAATCTGTATCTCCGCCCAGTCGCGCATGCTGTTGTCACGTATTTCCACACGTGTTCCTTCGTGTATGACAAATAGGTCGGTACCAGACTTGGTGGGGGTGCTGCGGACGGTAACGGACGGTTCCATAATGATGCCGGCAGTATGGGTGTTGTTGTACTGTCTCAGATTATATGCCATGACATTGAAAACCCCACACAACACCGTAGCCAGAATAGCTCCAAAGAAACCGACCTTGCGCAAAACAACACGGGAACTGTAGATGTACAGTCCCACAAGGAACAATGCCAAAGCAAAAGAGCCTACTGCCAAAGATGCCCACTCCGATACGGATTGACTGTGCATAAGGGTTTTCCATACCGAGACAAAGAACATTTCATGACGCGGTATGATACGATCCACGGTCTTGTTGCGCGCCATGGCCAAATTGAAACGAATATCATCGTCTGACGGATCCAACTGTGCAGCACGTTCAAACCACAATACTGCCTTGGCCATGCTGTCCAAACGGTAATATGTGCAGCCGAGATTATAATATATAGCGGCATTCTCGCCTTGGCATGCCAATTGCGAGTACATCTGCCGGGCCGTTTCGAAATCCTCGGACGCATAAGCAGAATCAGCCTGTTCCTTAAGTTCTTTCGTGACCGGCAATACGGCATCTGCGGACCATGACGGCATGTGTACACACAGAAGGAATAGCAAAATGATGGAATATATGGGTTTCATATCCGGTTCGTTTCAATTTAATTCTATTCTATATTGTAAGGCACAACGTGAGCCTTATTGGATTTCAATCTACATCTAACATATATAGTAGTGGACATCCGCGTTGAACATCTCGGGTTCTGACGACCGCGACAGTATGGATTACAGACTCTTGTTCAAATTAGTGATAGCTTGCGTAGAGAGGTCATATATCTTATCCATCGTGGCCTGAGGGTCTCCGGGGGCAAAACGTGCGAACTCGCATGCCTCCAGTACTTCGACATATTGCTGTATCAATGCTTCATCCACACCACGGGCGACCAATGCCTCACGTACATTCTCCTTGGCAAGGTCGGTCGTGGGTATGTTGAGCTTGTCTGCGACATATCCCAAAAGGGCACGCAATGTCTCTTCGTAGAAAGCACCTGTGTCATGATTCTTTAATAATTTGCGTGCCTGTTTCAATCGCTTGGCAGCCTCCTTGCCGGCTCTCTTGCCACGCTTGCGAACAATATCCGCATTGGCCTTGGCATGCCTGCGGAATACGGCAAATATAATCATGAACATTGCGGCAAGGCACAAATACCAGAGATAATAATAGGGAGTGGCAAAGAAATCATCGACACTGTCACGTATATCCGCACGGCCTGACTTGATAAAGTGGATATCTGAGGAGAGAATGCGCACATCCTCTTTTTCTGTTACAGAACCCGATGCGGCTGTCTTGGACTTGGCCACCGACAACTTGAACGAGTCCGTATGCAGAGTAACGTATTTCTTTGCCTCAGGGTCGAAGTATACAAACTCAATCGCAGGTATGGTATAATTGCCGCCATGACGAGGTACCATCACATAGTCAAAAATGACACTTCCCTTGGCACCGGATGCGGTGTTCGTGGTCTTGTCCGTTTCCTTAGGGGTATAAACCTCAAAATCCTTTGGAGCCTCCAAGGAAGGTGCTTTCATCAATTTCATGTTACCTTGACCGGATACCACCAGCTTCAAGGTAGCGGCATCGTTGGCGTTTAACTGCTCTGGCGTTAAAGTGCCTGTCATGGAAAATTTACCCACTGCTCCGGAGAAGTTGTCCGGACAAGGCGTTGGCAAAGCCGTCACATCCAAGTCTATGGATGGAGTTTTTATGGTCTTGCGCACCATCTGGGTAAGTGAACCGCCTCCAAAGAAAAGATCAAACGGGTCAGCGGACGCATTGGTTATCTCCACCTCGGCGTCAAAAGATATACTGGGAATGGTCAGTTTGCCGCTCTTCTGAGGAAACAGGACATACTGCCTCCATATGGCCGTACCGTAATTGCGACCATTATAGTGCTCGTACTTCAGTGACAGTTGTGCCTTGTTGTTGAGTTCCTGGCAATGGAAGCCATCCAACTCGGGCATCTCGCCAGCCAACTGACGTATGTTGACCAATGTGTATAACTTATACGTAAGCACTACGGCCTCCTGCTCGAAAAGCTTGGTCTTGCTGGCCGTTGCCGTTATGAAAAGGTCTCTGTCATCAAGAGTCTCAGTAGAGTTATGACGCCCATGCGATTGTCCTTGCCGTCCTTGCGTCCCCGTCGCTCCTCCGTTTCCTCCGTTTCCTCCGGAAGAGGGCAATACCGTGATAGTGGTCGGATTGCTGCGTATGGTCTTGCCGGTAACGTCTACGCTGGCCACCGGAAGCTTGAACTCTCCCTCCTTTTGGGCAAGAAGAACGTATGTAAAGGTGATGGAACTGGACTGCGTAGCCTTTCCGTTGACCATTTGGAAAGAACTTTGCCTGCTGGTAGAAGGACCATACAGCAATTCAAATCCGGTAAACTCGCCAACCCTTATGTCCTCCACGTCCTGTGTATCCACTACGTAACTGACATTGATACGCCTGCCCACCTCGCACCTATCCGGTGCCTGCACATGTACAGTCTGGGCCAACGTACCAAAGGTGCCTACCAGAACCCAGAAAACTATTGTCGAGAGTAACCTGTTCACTATTATTCCTTATTTTGGGTATATGTCTATAGAGTTTATGGAATGTACACCACTGCGTTACCATTGCTTTTGCAAACGTCTGCGCGGAACTTCCTTTTGCTGATTCTGTATTTTCTCTTGGGTTTCCTTTTCATTTCTCATGGCAGCCTTCAACAATCTCTCAGCAGTTTCCTTGGGCATCTCTTGCTTGTCTTGCTCTTGAGACTGTGATTGCTGCTGAGGTTGTTCTTGCTGTTGTTGCTTATCCTGCTGTTCGTTCTGTTCGTTCTGTTTGTTCTGTTGCTTATCGTCCTTGCTATCCTGTTTGTCATTGTTGTTCCCGCCTTGACCGTCCCCTTGCTGGTTCTTCAGCTGCCACTTGGCCAAGACATAGTTATAGCGCGTTTCATTGTTGGACGGGTCATTGCGCAAAGATTCCTTGTAGCAGGCCACAGCCTGTTCATATTGTTGGGAAGCCTGAAGTAATACGCCCATATTATGATATATATCAGACAATTGTTGCTTGTCAGTGGTATATCGGGCCGCCATTTTATACTCGTTCATGGCTTCCTGGGCCTTGCTTTGTCGTATCAACGCATTGCCAAGGTTGTATCTGGCTATTGCCATAGTGGAATCAGTCTCCAAAGCTTTCTTGTATTGCACAATAGCCTTTTCGGAGAAATCGTTTCCTCCCACAGTATCTGTCATCAAACGGTTACCTCTACGCACATAGTCGCGAACGGTTTGGGATTTCACCGATTCAAGGCCGAAACAAGAAACACACAACAGTATAATCAATCTTTTCATAATATCTACCCTTCATGCAATACCACGTAGTACTGAGATACGCTTGTTGCAATGCTTTTGCATGCTTTATGCAAAGCATTCTATATACGTTTTACTTGTTCTTGGCAAAGAACGTAAACCTTTGCAGGATGTGGTTCTCGCGTTCCAATATGAATACATCCGCCAAAAGAAACAGCAAAGACAAAAGGAGGAAACTTTGGAACTGTTCATCGTATTCAGAAAATACGGATGACTCCATTTCCGCTCGTCCAAGGTTTTCGACATACTTGTCCAATTTCTTCTGAGCCGAACTGCTGTTATCTACATATATATAGTTGCCATGCCCGGCATTTGCTATCTCGCGGCACATGTCCTCGTTCAAACGAGACATGACTGTATTACCCTCGTTATCTGTGATATAACGTCCAGTACCAGGAACAGGTATAGGCGCGCCAGTAGGTTCGCCAACACCCAAGACATAGACATGTATGCCCTTTTGTGCCGCAGCACGTGCCGCCTCCACAGCCCCACCTTCATTGTCTTCGCCATCGGTTATGACAAATATGGCACGCGACACACCCTGCTGGCTTGTAAAGCTTTTGGAAGCAAGGTCTATGGCCGAGGCGATATCAGTTCCCTGCATTTCTATCTGCGATGGAGATATGGTTTCCAGGAACATCTTGGCTGACACATAATCGCTGGTTATTGGCAGTTGCACATAAGCCTGGCCTGCATAAATGATCAAGCCAATCTTATCATCAGTCATGTTATCCACAAGATTGGATATCATCATCTTGGCCTTTTCCAGTCGGTTGGGTCTCACATCTTCGGCCAGCATACTGTTACTGACGTCCATCGCAATGATGGCCTCGATGCCATTGCGCTTACGGGTCTCTGCTTTAGTACCATATTGAGGACGTGCCAAGGCTATTACAAGAAAAAGGAGGGAAAACTGCAACAACCAGAACTTTATTTCCGTCCTCAAACGTGACACATCCTTCATCAAAGGCCTCAGCAATACGGGATCGCCATAGCGTTTGAGGTTGCGTCTCTTCCTGAACATACATAAATAATGCGCCACCGCCAACACTGGCAATAGCAACAAGAGATATAAGTATTCCGGAGTCTCGAATCTAAACATAAGTTATCAGCTTTATCTAAACATAAGTCGTCCTATACCTATGGAAGCCGCCTCAATATAGTGACCTTCAAAGCTATGGACAATGCCAACGAGAGGAAAGAGACGAGGGCGAACATCTGATAAGCCTCGTACCTCTTCGAGTACTTGCGGACATTCATCTTGGTTTTCTCCAGTTTGTCTATCTCCTCGTATATTTCAAACAATTTATCCGTATTTGTGGCACGGTAGGCACGGGCATCCGTCTTCTCGGCTATCTGCGACAAAACCTTTGTATCTATCTCTACCGGTACATTGACATACTCCTTGCGACCGCCTACAGTCATGGGATAAGGTGCCGTACCATTGGTACCAACAGCAACAGTGTACACCCTGATGCCCAAACTCTTGGCTATCTCTGCAGCCATACCTGGAGATATATCGCCACGATTGTTGGTACCGTCCGTCAACAGGATAATCACTTTGCTCTTTGCCTTGGAATCCTTAAGGCGGGTTATGGCATTTGCCACCCCCATGCCTATGGCAGTACCATCCTCCAACATGCCGCTGGTCACCATGTTGCAATCCAATCCGTTGATAAGATTAAGCAATGCAGTATGGTCCATAGTCATAGGGCATTGTGTATAAGCCTCTCCTGCAAAAACGGTAAGACCGATATTGTCGTTCTCGCGACCATTGATAAACTGTATAGCGACATTACGGGCAGCGCGCACTCTATTTGGTTTCAAATCCTCTGCCAGCATACTGGTGGACACGTCCATGCAAAGCATAATGTCTATACCCTCTATGCTGGTATTACTCCATGAATTGGCTGTTTGCGGACGTGCCAAGGCACATACCATGGCCACATAAGCCGATATGGTCAAGAGAAACGGGACATGCATCAGACGAATTCTCCATGTAGGCTTAACATTGAGGAAAGCCGCTGCAGAACTGACTTTAAGAGAAGGAGTCGTCTTCCTGTGATTCAAGATATACCATATTATATAAGGTATAATCAACAACAACAGCAGGAAATATAGAGGATTATTGAATTCCATCATGATAAGTCAACATTATTGTGCGTCAACATTCGTTGGAAACATTACAAATGCCTTGTCCAACTTATTTCTACATTCATCCCAAGCACTTCAATAGAACATTTCATACAGCCGCATGGCTATTGTTCCAACTATTACAACTATTCCCAAAAGCATGAGACCAATCAACACACGCATTACACCTACCTGCATCTGTCGTGTCTTGTCAGTTTCCTTCACAACCTCCGGCTCGGGCCGAGCATTGGGTTCCTCCTCCACTTTGGTCTCATTGACATACTGCAACGCTGCCATCAGATTAGCATCGTTCTCATTGATTTGCGTGGTCCATTTGGCAAATTTGACCAAGTCTGCCGTTCGGAAGATTTCACGAAGTTCATCTATGCTCTTCTGGTCAGTATCCCGGATCAAACGCTCGATTATCTCGGTACTTGTCATTTCCATGGCACTGAAACCATAACGCTCCTGTATATAGGTACGCAACGTGTCGGTCAATAAAGTATAATACTCCTTACTGTCCTCCTTTGCCCAAGTACGCTGCTCCTTGATACGCTCTATCTCACTGATAGCCACTTGATGCGCAGGCAGTTTCTTCTTGCGGCGCACCAAACGGAAAATCGGTTTGCCCCTCTTTATAAGATAATGCAACAGAACGATTATACCAATGAGTACAGGTATCAGCAACGAGGCATAGCATATTTCTTTCCAATCGTCCCAACTGAAAGGCAACTGCTGTATATCACGAGGCGGAAAGAAAACATCGGCATTAAGTGTATCCACATCCAAGGTATAAACCTTGAAAGCCAAGGATTTGGTCTCATATACTGCCGTATCCACCTTGACCTGCAATGGAGGTAGATAGTAGAATGAAGAATCCCACGCCGTAATGACATAACGTTGAGTGATTTGCAATTGTTTGCCATCGTTAATGCTTACAGTGTCAGGAACATCCACATCCACAATCTCCACATCGGAAATTATCTCCATGCCTTTCCTGAATGGAGGCAGCTGCAACGTCTTGCCTACAGGCATGGTCACGCTCAATTCCAAACCATCCTGCTGTCCTACATAAAACTGCACACTATCCAAGCGGGCATTCACCGTCACCTGCGCTTGCAGCACCGATACAACCAACAGCACCAGTGCAAACGTCACTGCCAACCTGTGGCATCGTACCATACAAGACCTATGAATATATCGTATTGTGTCAACCATTGCCGAGATTTATTTCTTGTATCTTCTCATCATCGCTCCCCAATCCACGTGTTCAAGCCCTCTGCCTAAACAGCCCCATCAAGGCCGTAACATAGTCCTGGTCCGTGCGCACGCTGACATTGTCTACGCCACTGCGCGTAAAAATATCCTTCAGGCGACGTTGCTGAGTCTTCCACCATGCAGCATGCTGATTACGAACTTTCTTACTGCCTGTATCCACAAGCATTTCCATGCCCGTCTCGGAGTCGCGTATCTGCATCAGGCCAACGTCAGGCAACTCTGCTATGCGCCGGTCATAAACCTGCACTGCCACCACATCATGCTTGCGGTTGGCTATGGTAAGAGGCTGCCTAAAGTCCTTGTCATCGATAAAATCGCTTATAACAAAGGCCGTACACCTGCGCTTGATTACTGAAGTAAGGAACTCAACAGCCTGCCCCACATCAGTACGAATACTCTCTGGTTTGAACTCCAACAGTTCACGGATAATGTACAGGATATGCTTACGCCCCTTTTTGGGAGGAATGAACTTCTCTATATGGTCAGAAAAGAACACCACACCTATCTTGTCGTTGTTCTGAATAGCAGAGAAAGCCAAAGTGGCGGCGATTTCCGTCAACATCCTACGCTTGGTCTGGACACAAGAGCCGAATTCCAAACTTCCGCTCACGTCCACACAAAGCATAACCGTCAGTTCACGTTCTTCCTCAAAGACCTTTACGAACGGCCTGTTGAACCTGGCAGTCACATTCCATTCTATGTCACGAATATCATCGCCGTACTGGTATTCACGAACCTCGGCGAAAGCCATACCCCTGCCCTTGAAGGCTGAATGGTATTCTCCGGCAAAGATATTGTTGGACAGGCCCTTGGTCTTGATTTCTATCTGCCTGACGCGCTTTAGCAATTCACTTGTTTCCATAGCGTAACTCTTCTCTCGCTCTTATGTTGCCTTCAAAAGGACAACCCGGACATCAAGGCACCTCTATCTTGTTGATTATCTTGCTTACGATTTCTTCCGGTGTAACATTATTGGCCTCCGCCTCGTAAGTCAGGCCAACACGATGACGCAGCACGTCATGAGCCACAGCACGAACATCCTCGGGAATGACATAGCCGCGACGCTTGACAAAGGCATAGGCGCGTGAAGCCAAAGCCAAGTTTATGCTGGCACGCGGACTGGCACCAAACTCAACATAGTCCTTAATGTCCGCCAGCCCGTACTTTTCAGGATAACGGGTAGCAAAAACTATATCTGCAATATACTGTTCTATCTTCTCATCCAAATACACCTGGCGAACTACGGCACGTGCCTCCATTATCTCGCTTGTACTCATGATGGGAGTCACAACGGGAGCCTCGCCCTTGATATTCTGTCGCACGATCAATTTTTCCTCTTCCAACTTGGGATAGTCGATTATGACTTTCAGCATGAAACGGTCTACCTGAGCCTCCGGCAAAGGATAAGTGCCCTCCTGCTCTATAGGGTTCTGAGTAGCCAGCACCAGGAATGGCTTGGGCAGGGCAAACGTCTCCTTGCCTATAGTCACCTGACGTTCCTGCATGGCTTCCAGCAAAGCGCTTTGAACCTTGGCCGGAGCGCGGTTGATCTCATCCGCCAGAACGAAGTTGGCAAAAACAGGGCCTTTCTCCACGGCAAAAGTCTCCTCCTTCTGCGAATATATCATGGTACCTATGACATCGGCCGGCAGCAAGTCCGGAGTAAACTGAATACGGCTGAACTGAGCATCCACCAACGATGCCAGTGTCTTAATAGCCTGAGTCTTCGCCAAACCCGGCACGCCTTCCAGCAACACATGACCATCGCTGAGCAAGCCTATCAACAGAGACTCCACCAAATGCTTCTGCCCCACAATCACCTGTGCCATACCCGTTTGCAAGTTGGTCACAAAGGCACTCTGACGTTCTATCTGCTCGTTCAGAGCACGGATATCAAAGGTATTCATTTTGTCCTTAGTTGTGTTTATTGATTTGCTTGCAAAGTTAGCAACTTTCCCACATATGGCAAAGATAGGAAAGATTAAAAAGTGCCACCCTAAATATAAAGCATGTTAAATCAAAAACAACGGCATCATACACCCGACCGAGGACATATTTCCGGACATCAGCACCAAGCAGTTGCGCTTTTTTTGCTAACTTTGCATCAACTAAGGCAATACGGTAGCCTACTTTACATTGCAAGGATACTACCGACCGGCGAAAAAAGAACAAATCTGTCAGTATACATTATCTATATATCAATGTCAGACAGCCACATGGACGCACATCATAAACATTCACGACACAGGACATGGCGCATGGCAGGAACAGCCTCATTGGCCCTCATCCTGTTTGTATGTTACGGAACGGCCTTGGGACTACAGGAGAACACCGTGACTTCACAATGGATACCTTGGGGTATCTCCGCAACGACAGCCATGCTCACAGGCACCATGACATGGCGCCAATGGCGCAGGCTGACCGAACGCAACGAATTCGTCCCCAACTATCTGTGTCATCTTGTAGCTGCCACAGGCATGACGGCAGCCATAACTTATGGTGCCAATTACGTATGGGCAGACCCGCAATCCAGGCACACCGAACAAGTAACGATTGAGAAACAGTACTGCGAGACTCATTACCACACCCAACGCATCGGACGCAACCATGTGAGAAGAGGCAGAGCATACAAAGTATATTTCATGGATATAATCTTCGGCAACGGGCAGCACAAGAAGTTACAAATACCAGTCAAACAATATCGCACCATGCGTACAGGCTCCGTTGTGCCGCTGACAATGGAACTTGGACTGCTTGGCATGCCAGTCATAAAAGAGCGTCCTGTTTCACTTCGAGCCAACAATACTCCCGAGCATCTTCCGCTTACCCCAAAGACTAATCCACATACAAACAATTGATATGAAACAAACAGAACAACTGTGGAACCCTAACTATGTAAAAGTTTGGCTGGCCAACTTCATGATATTTTTCTCTTTCATGATAGTCACGCCTCTGCTACCACTCTATCTCAGCGACACGTATCAGGCGGACAAGGACACCATTGGCCTGGTACTTTCCGGATATACGCTCACAGCCCTGCTGGCACGCCCAACCGCAGGATTCCTTGTGGACAGCTATCCCCGGCGCGTGATTCTTCTGACATGCTACTTCATGTTCTTTGCATTCTTTGCCGGTTATCTAATAGCCGGCACCATGACATTGTTCACCTTGGTACGCACACTACACGGAGCACCCATGGGGGCGGTGACTGTGGCCAACAGCACTTGTGCCATAGACGTGCTTCCAGCGTCCCGCAGAGCCGAGGGCATAGGATATTACGGTCTGTCAAACAACCTTGCCACAAGCATAGCCCCCACTGTAGGCCTGTTGGTCTATGACCACATTGGCAACTACGACACACTATTCGTCATCGCCCTCTGCACCGCAGGTCTCGGCCTGCTCATAAACTCCTCCGTGCATTTCCCGTCCAAAGAGATAGTATCCGACAAGTCTCCTCTGTCTCTCGACCGCTTTTTTCTGCTGGATGGCTGGAGCGAGGGGGTGGTGATGGTGTGCATAGGTCTGTCCTACGGCGTTCTGGCAACATATCTGGCCATTTACGGCAAGGAGGAGCTGGGCATGAGCACCGGCACTGGAGCCTGGTTCGCAGTTCTGTGCCTGGGCCTCATCTTGTCACGCCTTGCCGGCGCCCGCACCCTGCGTCAGGGCAAGGTGGTGGAGAATGTCGACCATGGTATCCTGGTGAGCGTCTTCGGTTACCTCATCTTTGCCGCAACCAAGTCCCCAGTCGGGTTCTATGGGGCGGCACTCATCATAGGCCTCGGCAACGGACATATATGGCCGGGGATGCAGACCATGTTCATCAATCTGGCACCGAACAACAAACGCGGAACAGCCAACTCCTCCCAACTGACCTGCTGGGACATCGGCATGGGTCTTGGTGTCGTATTTGGAGGCATGGCCATACATGCCATTGGATACTCTGCGGCATTTTGGTTCGCTTTCTCGGCCAACGCACTTGGTGTGGCATTCTACTTCACATATGTGCGCCGACACTTCATCGCCAACCGGCTCAGATGACACAAAGCCCATGCAGGACTATACCATTACAAAACAACATACCCAACGGATTACACTAAACGCGCGTAAGATCAGGCATAAAAAGCGAAAAAACAAACCATAAAAATACATGAACATCAAGACGTTCCTAATGGCAAGCCTTTGCACATTGGGCAGTACCGCGGTGCAGGCGCAACACGTATGGTCGCCGGACAATGGCGACGGCACTTTCACGAATCCAATCAGCCCGACCCCGATGTCATTCGAGTGGATGATGATTTCTACATGGTATCTACCAGCATGCACTACGTGCCAGGCTCTCCAGTGGCCAAGTCCAAGGATCTGGTCAATTGGGAGATAGTGGGCTATGCTGTTGACAGGTACGACGAGGATCCGCGCTATGACATGCAAGGAGGCACACTATACCTCAATGGCTCTTGGGCAAATTCCATCCGCTATCACGACGGCAAGTTCTACGTGGCCTTCTGCACGCCATACGGCTGGGGACGAGAGACAGGGCACTTCTCAGTCTGCGTGGCCGACAAGCCGGAAGGGCCGTGGAAGCGCACCATATTCCCAGAATACCTCTACGACCCGGGGCTGTTCTTCGATGATGACGACAGGGTATATGTGGTACATGGCCAGCACCACTTGTATGTGACGGAACTGAGTCCGGATGCCCTCTCCGTGAAAGGAAAGCCCGTGGAGATATGGAACAAAGGAGTGGACGATGCCCACAACTCCGGCAAACATGCCGGCATGGAGGGTTCCCATGTATGCAAGGTCAACGGAATGTATTACATATTCTGCCCCGCAGGTGGCACTGAGGGATGGCAGCTATGCTTGCGTTCGCGCAACATACATGGCCCTTACGAGCATCGCGTGATTATGCAGGACGACATCTCCTACCCCACCAACGGCCTGCATCAAGGGGGCATGGTTCAACTGAAAAACGGTGATTGGTGGTTCGTCATCATGCAGGATCGAGGCCCCATCGGCCGCGTGCCGCACCTGGTTCCTGTAACATGGGAGGATGGCTGGCCAATGCTGGGCGTAGGGGGAAAGGATGCCATAACATACATGAAACCTGCCGTTGGCAGACAACACAAGACAAAGGTCCCGGCCACTACCGACGAGTTCAATGGAAAATCTCTTGGTCTGCAATGGCAATGGAACCACAATCCCGACAACACCAGATGGTCGCTGAAAGAACGTCCGGGATATATGCGTCTCAAGGCCTCAAAAGCAAATGACCTGAAGACAGCCCGCAACACCCTGACCCAGCGTGTACAGGGACCGAGTTGCACAGGAACCGTCGAACTGGATGTATCCAGCCTGAAAGAAGGCAACGTCGCAGGCATGGGCATCTTCGAATTTCCATACGCCTACGTTGCCGTGCAGCAGGAGGCCGGCATGAGAAAAGTGATAATGTGCAACGACGGCAATGTGATGGAGACACCGGTGGCACATTTGTCCCAGGACAAGATATGGATAAGGGCACGCGCCACAGACAAGGACTTCACGGCAAGATTTTACTATAGTCTTGACGGCAAGACGTTCCATCCCGTGGGCAATGTCCTGAACATGGGACTGGGGCTGCCATGGACGGCAAACCGCTTTGCCCTATTCAATTTCTCTACCTCAGACGAGGGTGTTGAAGGCATTGCCGACTTCAATTACTTTAGGTTTTACGGAAACTGACATTATCATACATTACACAGAGCCGTGTCACGACAATAGTTACATGCGAGACTGAAACAAACATACATCAGCCGTAATCATAGCAAAGTCCTGTTTTGACAATGCTATTGTCAAGGGCGTGACAATAATATACTCAAGATACCGGCAATACTATTGTCAAGGGCGCATTTATAGTATAATCGAGATGCTGGCAATGCTGAAGCACAAGACAACACAAGCACAAACTCCTGAATACTGTTCCGTATAATCCGTACAAAACGCAGCCCCCTAAAAGCCTTTTGTCCGGCTTTTAGGGGGCGTATATCACAACCTAATTGGCTATTGGTGCTGCTCGCGAAGCAAATCGTTCACCGTCTTGACCGGATTGAAGGTAGACAATGGCACTTCCACCATCAACGTATTCCAGTCGCTCATGGCACCATTCCAAAGGCCAGGCAGTTCCAAAGCTTTCAGTTCACGACCCGACTTGCTCTTGTGAGATATGAACCCGGTAGCAGGGTCTACGTATTCGGGAAGATTGAACTTTCTCCCCTTATAATCACGTATACCGCAAACGAGATCCACGGGATTGAAATGAGTACCCTCCGCGAACATGCGAACGTATTCCGGATTTCCAGTGTCTATCTGGCTGCTCTCCAATATCTGCAATGACACGCTGCCATCGGGATTATAGGCCAAGAAAGGACCTCCGCCAGGCTCGCCGACATTCTTCACCACACCGCAAACTCGTATTGGGCGGTTGAGCTTCTCGCGCAAGTAGCATACCAGTTCGGTATCCTCCATCTCCTTTATGTCATCGCGGTCTACGCACAAGGTATGACGCAGGAAACGAATCATGTTCTCGATGTCATCATGGTTGTAGTCTCCGCTATCCAGCAACCTGAGATATGCGAACACCTGTATCTGCGTATCGACAAGTATACCGGCAATAATCTGTTTCCACAGCGTAGTGTCGGCTTTGAGACGGTCCGGCACAACATTGTCAATGTTCTTGATGAATACAATATCACTCTCCAAATCGTTTAGATTCTGAATGAGCGCACCGTGACCACCGGGACGGAAGAGCAGCGTGCCATCCTCATTGAGGAACGGGGTATTGTCCATGTTTGCCGCCACGGTATCGGTGGAAGGCTTCTGTTCGCTGAAACTTACATCAAGATGCACGCCCAGTTGTTGTTCATAATCGGACAGGCTGTCTTGCACCATGTCTTCAAACAGTTCCCGATGCTCCTTGCTGACGGTGAAGTGCACTTCGGCGTCACCTTGGCTGCTGGCATAGAGAGCGGCCTCTACAAGATGCTCTTCCAGCGGAGTGCGGGCACAGTCCTCATATGCGTGAAACTGGAGCAAGCCCTTGGGCAACTGACCATAATTCAGTCCTTCTTCACTCAACATTGCAGAGGCTACAGCCTTGTAGTTTCCGGCCTCAATCAATGCCTGCACCCCCATTCCCTCAAGTACGTTGCAGGCATCGTCAAGTGCCGGATAAAAAGCAAATTGCTCTATTTTACCGAAAAACGTCTTCTCAAAGTCGGTGGTAGGAACGTCGTACACGGCATCGACAAATTCAAAGATAGCCTTGAACATGCGGCTGGCCGCACCCGAAGCTGGCACAAACTTTGTTATCCGATGCCCCTCTTGTTTGTATCTGTTCCATGTATTGACATAGGATTCCCGCTCCTCTGCGGTGGGCACTATCACGCCATTGGACGTGCCGGCGGCAGCACGCAACCGAAGAAAAGGAAAGCCCTTCTCGAAACTGTCGAGTTGTGATTGCAATTGTTCCTCACTTATGCCTTTGGAGGCAATCTGTTGAAGTTCTGTGTCTGTTAGCATATGGTTGTAGTCGTAATGGTTAGCAGGACAAATATACACATTATTTATTATATACTTAACCTTTTGCTTTTTTTTTTGTACATTTGTGGTCAAAAACCTGCAGGCCATGTTGAATTTATGTGAGACATTCGGGCTGGACCCCGTACAGATATGTCGGCAAACATCTGAAATTCTGAAAGAAGAAACCGGAGAAGACATAGACTTCTACTCGCTACTGATTGACGATGACAGCGATCTGATACCCGCCATAGCCAAAGTGGAAACCCTGAAGGAGAAATCAGCCAACGTGGAAGATGCCAACCTGCGTGCACTTATCATGTCAGAACTGGGCAACATGAAGACAGTGATGAAGTTCATCGCCTTTCATGTGGCACTGATGCGAAACCTCAAGAATTGCGAAGACGACAAGAACAAGCAGGCAGAAAGCCGGGAGGCAGGCGTACTGTGGGCACAGATAGCCCACCAGTTGGGGCTGTACAAGTTGAAGTCGGAACTTGAAGACTTGTCCCTGAAATACCTTGAGCACGATGCCTATTACCACATCAAGGACAAGCTGAACGAGACAAAGGAATCACGCGACAAATACGTAGACGCCTTCATAGCGCCCATCGAAAGGAAACTGACCGAAGCCGGACTGACATTCCGCATGAAAGGACGTACCAAGAGCATACACAGCATCTGGCAGAAGATGAAAAAACAGCATGTGGGCGTGGATGGCGTGTTCGACCTTATTGCCATCCGCATCATCCTCACCTCCGCACCGGAAAAGGAACTGCAGAACTGCTGGCAGGTGTTCTCCATCATCACGGACATGTACCAGCCCAACAACGAAAGAATGCGCGATTGGGTGACAGTACCCAAGAAAAACGGCTACGAATCCCTGCACATAACCGTGTTGGGACCGGAGGACAGGTGGGTGGAGGTGCAGATACGCACGGAACGCATGGACGACATCGCCGAACACGGACTGGCCGCACACTGGAGATACAAGGGCGTCAAGGAGGCCCGCGAGGACGGCATATTCGTATTCACTCCAATGGGAGACCTGTTCAAACTGCCTGTGGGTTCCACCGTATTGGACTTTGCATACCATATACATTCGCGCCTTGGCAACAAATGTACCGGTGCCCGCATATCCGGAAAACAGGTGCCAATCAAGCATGTCTTGCAAAGCGGCGACCAAGTGGAAATCATCACCAGTTCCACGCAGACTCCCAAACAGGACTGGCTCAACATAGCCACTTCCGGCAGAGTAAGAGCCAAGATACGTCAATGCTTGAAAGAAATGCTGTTCCGCCAGGCATTGATGGCCAAGGAAGTCTTGGAACGCAAGATGAAGAACAGGAAATTGGGATTCGATGAGCCAACGTTGATGCACACCATCACCGGATTCGGATACAAAATGGTGACAGACTTCTACGCAGCCTTGGCCAATGGCACCTTGGATATAAACAACGTTCTTGAGGACTATGCTTCAAGGTTGAACCCCGTGGAGCCGAAGGGGGCCAAGTCGGGCAACGACCATACGAGCGCCAAGGACTTCGTGCTGGCAGAACCTGCGGTTCCAGAGACCAGCGCCAAACACGACGACGTGCTCATCCTTGACAACAACCTGAAAGGATTAGACTTTCAAATGGCCAGATGCTGCCAACCAGCCTATGGCGACGAGGTGTTCGCATTTGTCACCACAGGAAACGGCATAAAGATACACCGCAAGGACTGTCCCAATGCCAGAGAGTTGACGGAACGTTTCGGATACCGTGTAATGGAAGCGAAGTGGGCAGGAAAAGGCAAGCAGCTCTACCCCATCACACTGCGCGTAGTAGGCAACGACGACATCGGCATCGTGAACAACATCACAAGCATCATCAGCAAAGAGGAACGCATAATGTTGCGCAGCATCAGCATAGACTCCAACGACGGCATCTTCTTCGGCACACTGACGGTAATGATGGACGATACCGCCAGGCTGACGCAACTGATAAAGAAACTAAAGACAGTGAAAGGCGTCAAGGATGTGGAAAGACAGTGAGCGCACTTTTATCAAAGTGGCATCTACCCAAGCCATAACAAACAAAAAACATATACCAATGAATAGAATGATGACCGCAGCCTTGCTGTTAGCATTGGGCACGGCTGCAATTGCACGAAAAGACACCTTGAGAGTGGACATGGTAACTGTTGCTGGACCATTTGCCCGGCAACATGTCGTGACCACCACGGAAAAGGACGCTGACGACAAGCCTTATGACCAAGACAACCTGCAATGGGACATGCCTATGGACATGAGCATATGGAAACAGGCAAAAAAAGATGCTACTCACACACTTCACACAACTGACAGTGTCGGTTTCATCATTGGCAACAACGGTCTTTACCAATTGGCCTTCACCGTGGACAACAATAGATACGCAAAGGTGAACTTCATTGTCACGGCAAAAAGCAAGAATGCCCTCTATGTCAACGGCAAGCAACAAGGCGGTGAACTGGCATTGGCATCAGGACGTCATGACTGCGTGCTCAAATTGCAACACAAAGGCGAGAATGCAGACACAGTCGAGATTAAGGTGGTGACAGATGCGGACACCTTGTGGACTGCACATCTCTCTGGCATAAAAATAAATGCCGGCAACAAGCGCAACTATACTCTCGCCGACCACATGACAGGTGAGAAACTGGCATCTGCCAGAATATCAGCAGACGGACGCTTTGTGCAGGAGAACAGCTACATTACCCGCTCTGACGGCAAAAACGAATGGAACATATACATCGTGGATTTGCAGACAGGCAACCGCTATCAACCCCAAAACTTCATACAATGGGCAGCCAAGGGCGGAGAGTACATCAGCAAACGCGTGGACAGCAACCACAGGAACATATACGAGTACCGAGACGTTATCACCGGCAAAACACGTCCTCTGTTTACCAGCGACACCAACGAGGGCATAAGTTTTGTTGCACAAGATACCAAGGTGATAGTATACCAGACGACCGAGGGGGCCAAGGAAAGACACAATCAAGTAAGGCAGATACTCGAACCTAACGACAGGTTGCCAGGATGGAGAAACCGCTCCAACTTCTCCATCATTGACGTAAAGACCGGACTACGCCGGCAGATTACCGCAGGCATGCGCAGTTCAGGAGGCACAATAAGCAAGGATGGCAAACTGCTGTACATAAGCATCTCCGATGACGATGCCACTGAGCGTCCTTATCATTTCACCACAGGTCTACTGATGAATCTGGAAAGCGAAACGGTGGATACCCTATTTATCCACGATGGCTTTGTACGCGGTGCACAGTTCTCTCCTGATGGAAAGAAACTTCTTTTCACTGGTACCCCTGAAGCTTTCGGAGGTATAGGCAACGCCTGCCCGGAAGGGATGATACCCAATAATTATGAGTATCAACTCTACCTTATGGATCTGGAGTCACGCAAAGTAGAACCTCTGACCAAGGACTTCGACCCGAATGTCACCAATGCACAATGGTCAATGGCCGACAACCACATCTATGCACAGTGCGAGAACAAGGACCTCGTTAGCATTTACCGTCTGGACATGACAGAGAAGAATGGCAAACGTAACGGCAAGTGGGAAATGCTGCAGTTGAACGAACCATACATCAGCGGTGGCTTCAGCCTGGCAAGCGAGAAACCTGTAATGGTATATACCGGCATGAGTGCCGAGAGTACCTACCACAGTTGGGTGCTGGACCTGAAAAAGGGCAAGCACACATCGCTCACAGACCTCAATCCAACGCGGCTGGATGGCATAGCCATGGGCACATGCAGAAACTGGAACTACAGGACGGAACGCGGGGACACCATCACAGGATGCTACTATCTGCCTCCATACTTCGACGAGACCAAGCAGTACCCCATGCTTGTATATTATTATGGCGGTGTAAGCCCGGTGGGACGCATGCTGGAAAGTCCCTACAACTACCAAGCATGGGCAGCCATGGGATACGTGGTGTACGTGCTGCAGCCCAGCGGATGTACAGGATTTGGACAAGAGTTCGCGGCAAGGCATTCCAACGCATGGGGAGACTACACAGCTGACGACATCATCAACGGCACCAAGCAGTTCGCAAAGGAGCATCCCTTTGTAAATGTCAAGAAAATCGGTTGCATGGGAGCATCCTACGGTGGGTTCATGACGCAATACCTGCAAACACGTACCGACATCTTTGCAGCAGCCATGTCGCATGCTGGCATTTCCAGCCTGGCCAGCTACTGGGGCGAGGGCAACTGGGGATATACTTACAGTGCGGCAGCATCGCCAAACTCCTATCCCTGGAACAACGCCAAACTGTACACCGAACATGCTCCGCTCTTCAATGCAGACAAAGTAAACACTCCAATCCTTTTCATGCACGGCACAGTCGACAACAACGTACCCATGGGCGAATCCATACAGATGTTCAATGCCCTGAAGATTCTGGGCAAGGAGACAGCCTTCATCATGGTGGATGGAGAAAATCACTACATAGCAGATCATAACAAACGCATCCGCTGGCACGACAGCATCATGGCGTGGTTCCAGAAGTGGTTGCAGGACGACCCCACATGGTGGAATGATTTGTATCCCGAAAAGAACTTATGATATATCCCGAGAATTATGAAAACAAAGTAGGGTTCAACGACATAAGAACCCTACTCTGTGGCTTCTGTCAAAGCGAACTGGGCAAAGAACGGGTGGCAGACCTGCAGATGTTCACCGAAATAGGTGCCATACGCCAAAGGCTGTCAGAAGCGCAGGAACTGGAAACAATACTGGAGGAAACTGTCGAGTTGCCAGAAATGTTCTTCCATGACCTCCGTCCGGCCATACAACGCATTCGCTTGGAGGGCACACACATAGAGGAAGAGGATTTGAGCAAGCTGAAACAGTCTTTGGACACCTTGCACTCATGGCTAAAGATAATACGCTCCACCGAAGAGGACACGAATAATGCCTTATATCCTGCTCTCAACCAGTTGTCCATGGGCGTATTCACTTTCCTGGCTGTGGCGGCGACCATAGACAAGACCTTGGACAGATATGGAAAAATCAAGGACGAAGCCAGTCCGGAACTGGCACGCATACGCAGCGAGCTACGCGCCTCAGAAGGCAGTGTCAACCGTACACTGCACGGCATCCTGAAGATAGTAAAAAACGAAGGTCTCGTGCCACAGGATGTCACACCGACCTTTCGCGAAGGCAGACTTGTCATACCCGTCAGCCCATCCTTGAAGAAACGTCTGCGAGGCATAGTACACGATGAGAGCGCCACAGGCAAGACTGTCTTCATAGAGCCGCAGGAAGTGGTAGAGGCAAACAACCGCATACGCGAACTGGAGGCAGAGGAACGCAGGGAAATAATACAGATACTCAAGCACATCACAATGCTAATTCGCCCCAACAGCCAAGAACTTCTGAGGGCGTTCATCTTCCTTGCCGATCTTGAATTTGTAAGAGCACGCGTCAGCTTTGCCAGACACATCGGTGGCATATACCCAACAGTGGTCCCTTATCCAATCATAGACTGGACTTTGGCTCAGCATCCGTTACTGAAACTGTCATTGGCCAAGCAGGGCAAGAAGGTAGTGCCACTGGAAATCAAACTCGACCGCAAGCAGCATATACTTATAATCTCCGGTCCGAATGCCGGTGGCAAGAGCGTATGCCTAAAGACAGTGGGGCTCATACAATACATGCTCCAGTGCGGACTCCCGGTTCCAGTAGGCGAATGCAGCAAGATGGGCGTGTTCTGCCATTTGGCCATAGACATAGGCGATGAACAAAGCATAGAAGATGACCTGTCCACATACTCCAGCCATCTGCTGAACATGAAAAACATGATGAAAATGGCAGACTCGTCCACTCTGCTTCTCATTGACGAGTTTGGAGGTGGTACGGAACCCACCATCGGTGGAGCCATGGCCGAGGCCATACTCATGCGCTACACTTCCAACGGTGCATTTGGTGTCATCACCACGCATTACCAGAACCTCAAGCATTTTGCCGATGCACACGACGGCGTGGCCAACGGTGCCATGCTCTATGACAGGCAAAGGATGCAGGCTCTCTTCCAATTGCAGATAGGCAATCCCGGTAGTTCTTTCGCCATAGAGATAGCACGGAAGATAGGCATTCCCGAGGACGTGATTGCTGATGCCACAAACATTGTCGGCAAGGACTATGTCAATGCAGACAAGTACCTGCTGGACATAGTCCGTGACAAACGTTACTGGGAAAACAAGCGCCAGACCATCCACTCGCAAGAGAAGCAGATGGAGCTGGCCATCCGGAAATACGAGCAGGAGATAGAGGAACTGAAGCAGAAACGCAAGGAAATCATCCAAAGTGCGCGGCAACAGGCAGAAGAAATCATACAGAACTCAAATGCCGTGGTGGAGAACACCATACGCGAAATACGCGAGGCACAGGCCGAAAAGGAGCGTACCAAGGAGATACGTAACGAGCTTAACGAATTCCGCAACCAACTGGAACAGGCCACTCGCAGCGAATATGACGAGATGATCGAGCGCAAGATGCGTCAAATCCAGGAACGCAAGAAGCGTCAGGAGGACAGAAAGCGTGACAAGAACGAAAAAGCCATCCGCGAAGCCCAGCGTCCAGCCATAGGCACCTTGCTCAGTGCCCTCGGAGCCAAGCCACAGAGCACGGAAGGACTGGCAATAGGCATGCCGGTGAAAATCATCGGCACCACAGCCATCGGCACCGTGGAGAAAATCAATGGCAAACGCATCACAGTACAGTTTGGCATGGTTCGCAGCGTAATGGATGCCCAGAAACTGGTACCGGCCAAGCCGGAAAAGAAAGAAAAGAAACAAGCCTTCCAAGTGGCCACCTACATGAGCCAGGAAACACAGGACCGTATAAGGGAAACACATCTCAACTTCCACTCAGAGATAGACATCCGAGGCATGCGCGGTGAAGAAGCATTGGAGACCATTACCCATTACATAGACGATGCCATACTTGTAGGTGCCTCCCGTGTACGCATACTGCACGGCACAGGCAATGGCATACTGCGCCAGCTCATCCGCAAATACCTCCACACCGTGCCGCAAGTCATCTCGGCACGCGATGAAGACGTGCGTTTCGGCGGAGCCGGCATCACCGTGGTAAGCATCAAATAACACGTGTCGGCAATCATGCCAATGGCCCATCATTAGGCACATGCCGCCAAGGCTATTCTCTACCACACATCATACCGGTTGCAGACCATCATAATACATATATCGATGGCGGTGTCATACTTTGATGCCGCCATCGATTATGATTATAGGTGCACCATAAGACAAACTCTGTGCACCAAGCAAAGAAACAAGAATTCCCGGCAATACATTGATATGGAATACACAACAACGTACTGCCGGGAGCGATATTGAAGCTAAAAAGAGTCTAAGTGCAAAAGCAAGCGGACATTACAATCCCAAGGCCTTGGCCAAACCTGCATCCACGCCGGAAAAGCCCATGAAAGCCATGGCCAAAAGCCCAGCAGTAACCAAGGCGATGGACATGCCCTGCATGCCACGAGGAATGTTCATCATGGACAGATGCTCGCGTATGCCGGCGAATATCACCATGGCCAAGGCAAAGCCCATGGCCGTAGCGATGGCAAACACAACACCTGTAAGCAGATTGGCTTCCAGCCCCTGTGTGTTATAGGTGCCCTGTGCGACAAGAATGGCAACGCCAAGGATGCAGCAGTTGGTAGTAATCAGTGGAAGAAACACGCCCAAGGCCTGATACAGGGAAGGGGACACCTTCTTGAGGACAATCTCCACCATCTGCACCAATGCGGCTATCACCAGGATGAAAGCTATGGTCTGCAGATATTCCAGACCATAAGCATTGAGCACATAAACCTGGATGAGATATGTGACGATGGTAGCCAGCGTGAGTACAAAGGCCACTGCGGCACCCATGCCGAGGGCTGTCTCCACCTTCTTGCTTACACCCAAGAAAGGACAGATGCCCAGGAACTGACTCAATACGATATTGTTGACGAATATCGCCGTGATAAATATAAGTATGTATGCCATAAGAATCCGTATGTGTTTTTAGTTCTTGAGTTTGTTGACTATAGCTATCAGGTATCCCAAGGCGATGAATGCACCGGGAGCCAGAACAAAGACCAGCGCACCGTAACTGTCTGGGTAAATGGTCATTGAGAACACCTTGCCCGTACCCAGCAACTCACGCACGGCACCAAGCAAGGTAAGACCCAAGGTAAAGCCGAGTCCCATGCCTATGCCATCAAAGATGGAACTTAGCGGACCGTTCTTGGCAGCAAAGGCCTCGGCGCGTCCTAAGATGATACAGTTAACCACAATCAAGGGGATGAACAGCCCCAAGGAGGCATCTATCTCAGGAGCAAAAGCCTTTATAACCATCTGCAGGACAGTCACCAACGAGGCTATCACCACGATGAACGAGGGAATACGCACCATGTCGGGAACTATGTTCTTGATGAGCGAGATGATGAAGTTAGAGAAGATGAGCACGGCCGTTGTTGCCAAGCCCATGGACATGCCGTTCAAGGCGGAACTGGTGGTACCCAGCGTGGGGCACATGCCCAAAAGGAGAACAAAGGTGGGATTCTCCTTGATAATACCATTCCAAAGTACTTTCAATTGGTTCATATCATTGTCCTCCTTTTTAGTTTAGTGATACTGCTGTTGCCGCTGTATGCACGTCTGCAACCTCGCCATCGTTCAGGTTCAAGGCTTTGGCGTACTCCGCGTAAGCATTGTTCACGGCACGCAGGAACGCACGCGAAGTGATGGTACTGGCCGTGATGGCATCAATTTCGCCATTATCCTTGGTTGTGGCCAGGCTGCCGGCCTTCTTGCCTACTATCTCGCCTCTTCCGCCCTTCTGGAACCATTCTGCTGCTTTGGCGCCCAGGCCCGGAGTCTCGTTGGATAGCAACACTGTGTATCCCAATACCTGGAACTCGCGGTTCAGACCCACCATTATGGTAAGACCTCCACCGAAACTGCCGTTCTGCGGATCCATGGTCTTAACTGCGGCTCCGTTCTCGGCCATATACACTACGACATCACCATTGACTACGGTATCCGTTATCACGGCATTATCGTCACATAGGACGGTCTTTATGGCCTGAGCCTCGTTGCGCTGCCGTATCTCGGCTATAGGTCCTTTGGTCAACTCGTTGACATAGGCCAGAGCGGCACCCGCAATTACGGATATCAAGGTCAATACTATGGCCATGTTGTACCATGTAGATTCTATTTTCTTCATTTCTTGGCCTCCTTTCCGGCAACCTCGCCAAAGCGACTGGGCTTGCAATAAGTATTTATGAGGGGGGTGAATGCATTCATTATGAGGATGGCGAATGACATGCCTTCTGGATAAGAACCCCAATTGCGGATAATCACAGTGAGGGCACCAATGGCCACACCGTATATGACCTGTCCCTTGGGAGTCATGGGAGAGGTGACATAGTCCGTTGCCATGAAACATGCACCCAGCATAAGGCCGCCGCCACAGAGCACGGCAACAGGACTGGCATACACAGGATTGGCGACATGCAGGACGGCACTGAGCACAGCCACGGTGCCAAGGATGCTGACGGGAATGTGCCAAGTGATTATCTTGCGGCCAATCATAAACACGCAACCGATCAGCAAACAAAATGCGGACACTTCGCCCAAGGCGCCTCCGTGCATGCCAAACAGCATGCCCATGGCCGAGGGCAATTCATTCAACACGGACGCATCACCGGCCTGTATTGCAGTCTTCATTATAGACAAGGGAGTGGCACCGGTCTGCGCATCCAGATATTCCACACTGCCGCTCACTGGCCACGTGGTCATTTGGGCAGGGAAGGAGATAAGCAGAAACACACGACCGACCAGGGCGGGGTTGAAAGGGTTTTGACCCAGACCGCCAAAGGTCATCTTGCCAACGCCGATTGCCACCAACGCTCCAATGACAATAATCCAGATGGGCAGATTGGAAGGCAGATTGAAACCCAGCAGTATGCCAGTAAGGATGGCGGAGCCGTCCATGATGGTATTTCTTTCGCGCTTGAGTATGAACTTGGCAATGGACCATTCAAAAAACACACAGGAAACGATGCTTGCCAGCATGACCACGGCCGCGCCGAAGCCAAAGAAGTATAAGCCGGCTACCAAATCCGGAACCAAGGCCAGGCATACACCGTACATGTTCTTCCGCACGCTGTCGCCGGAATGCACATGTGGAGAAAGTGAAACAACTAATCTATTTGACATTGCTTGATATATTCAAATATCCATTAAACATTATTATTTCTTTGCCGACCTGGCTCTGATGATGCCCATGACCGTACTCTTGCCCAACCGTACATGGTCCAACAACGGACGGTGGCTTGGACAGATAAACGCACAGGAGCCGCACTCTATGCATGAGACTATGCTCTCATGCTCTGCCTCATCCCACATGTGCTGCGAACTGAGTTGGGCCAAAAGGAAGGGTTCAAGTCCCATAGGGCATGCACCTACGCACTTGGCACATCTTATACATGGATCTGGTTCGGCACGATGGGCCTCTTTCTCTGTCATAATCAACAGTCCGCTGGAGCCTTTGGTCATAGGTATATCCAAAGATATCAAGGCCTTGCCCATCATGGGACCGCCACCGATAATCTTGCCTGTGTCGGCAGGCAGGCCACCGCATTCTTCTATGAGTTGGGAGAAAGGAGTTCCCAGACGGGCCAACAGGTTGGATGGTTTCTGCACGCTCTTGCCGGTGACGGTAATGACACGCGAAATCAAGGGCTTGTTCTTCATCACTGCCTCGTAGATGGCAAAAGCGGTACCCACATTCTGCACCACCGCACCCACATTGATAGGTATGGCAGGAGGAGCCGGCACCTGACGGCCGATGACAGCGTCAATCAATTGCTTCTCGCCCCCCTGGGGATAGCGCACCTTCAGGGGAACCACCTCTATGCCAGGATGATATTTACCTGCCTTCTCCTGCATCAGTTTGATGGCATCGGGCTTGTTGTTCTCTATGCCTATGTATGCTCGTTCCACGCCAACTGACTTCATTATGAGCGTAATGCCCACAAGGATTTCGTCAGCCTTTTCCAACATCAGGCTATGGTCGGCAGTAAGATAAGGTTCACACTCGACAGCATTGATTATAACGCACTCGGCCTTCTGTCCCGGAGGAGGACACAACTTCACATGGCACGGGAAAGTAGCCCCACCCATACCAACGATACCGGCCTGCTTGATTTTCTCCACGATGCTCTTTGCATCCAGGTCCGGACGGTCTTCCAGACGCACCAAGTCAGTGCTGCGGTCTATGGACTCTTCCCATTCGTCACCGTCCACTTCCACATACACTGCCATACGGCGTGTGTCGCTTGAGTCCAAGGCCACGTCAACCTTGCTGACTTTTCCGCTGACACTGGAGTATACCGGTGCGCTGACAAAGCCACCGGCTTCGCCCAACAAAGTGCCTACCTTCACCACGTCGCCCTTTTTCACCACCGGCTTGGCAGGGGCACCTATGTGCTGGAACATGCTGAAGATTGCCTGCTTGGGCAGGGCAGCCTCGCGGATGGAACTGCCAGCACTCAATTTGTTCTCGGCGGGATGAACGCCGCCTATTCTAAATGTCTTCATTCTGCAGTCTCATTTTGTTTGAGGTTATCCATTGGCTTTTCTGCCACAGTGGCGACAGTCTCCTTCGGTGCTGTTGCAGCCGTTGCCTTGGTTGCAATTGCAGCGACAGGTATCTGGGCGGCAACAGGCGTCTCGGCCTTGGGCTTCCTTGGAGGGAAGTTGAATGCCTTGATGGCACCACGGGGACATGCCTCCTCGCACTTGCGGCACATCTTGCACTTGTCGGGATCTATATGAGCCAGATTCGTACCCAAAGTGATGGCTTCGAACTTGTCGCACACCTTCACGCACTTGCCACAGCCTATGCAACTTACCTTGCACTCCTTGGTGGCCAATGCGCCCTTGTCCTGATTGTTGCACAGGACCACCACCTTACGGTTCTTGGGTCCCTGCGGAATCAGTTCTATGATATTGCGCGGACATGACTTGGCACACGCACCGCAACCCGTGCACTTGCTTTCGTCCACCTCGGCTATGCGCGTAGCAGGATTCACTGTGATGGCTCCGAAGAGGCATGCGCTCACGCAGTCACCCTCGCCCAGACAGCCATATTGGCATTGGGTCTCGCCCATGCCGGTCATGTTCTGGATGCGGCAAGAATGCGCTCCGTCAAATTCCACGCCATGAGGACGTACGTCACATGTACCCTGGCAGCGCACCACGGCAACCTTGGGAGCGGCAGCCGAAACAGCCAGCCCCAGGATGTCGGCAACTTTCTCCATGACTGCCTGTCCGCCTGGCGCACAATTCAAGCCGCTCAAGTCTCCTCCCTCGGCAGCCTTGACACACGCCGAAGCGAAACCGGAACAACCGGGATAACCGCAACCGCCACAATTGGCCTGGGGCAGAACTTCGGAAACCTGCTTGATGCGAGGATCCTCCCACACAGCAAACTTCTTGGATGCCAGGAACAGCACCAAGGCCGATACCAGTCCCACCACGCCAAGCACGATTACTGCAATTAAAATTACGTTCATAAGTATATAAATGTTTTTAATGATTTACTTTCCTATCTAACTCGTTTTCCTGTCATTATTGCCTGTCAGTCCTATATTATATATATATAATGTATGAAGCCGCGTTACTTAGGCCCTCCGCTGAAATCCGGCTTCCACAACCTTATACCGAGGAAATACACCGCCAACACCACAAGGATTATCAATGCGGTCCATCCCTCGCCTATCCTGTCATGTGCCAATGCCAACACCAACACGATACACATCAAAGGGATGACAAACGCCACTCCCACAGCCCGCAGATTGGTTTCGCAGGGCTGGGACGTTTCCTTGTTCCTACGGCCGCAGAACATGGATATTTTGCAGCCGCTACACTCTATATTGGTCGTTTTTGCCATGTGGACTTTACATTTTCTATGCAAAGATACTGTTTTTTAGGTACCATTGTCACAGGGAAGCGCAAGCGTTAACCTTTATTAACGGAGATATGTCCCATCCAACCCTGATAAGACAATCTGCAGAATTTAATCATACCTTGATATATTCTCTCTACCCCCGTTGCGGCTTAAGAGCAAGTGTATAATAATTCTCACAGAGATCCGTTTTTGACCATACTATTGTCGCGCCCTTGACAATACTATTGTTGCGCCTTTGACAATAGTATGGTCGGGAACACGACAATAGCATGGTCCTGGCAGCATCCATGGCATGGTATGGGGTGCCAACGTTACACTCCCCTCAAAGTATTTTTTGAGGCACAAGCAATCTCCGCATCTTCATGTGATTACAGATGTAGAGATTACCTATGAGTGTATCTATTCAAAGATTCAGATACCACTTAAGGACATCGACATATTCTTCAAATGCCTTTCGTCCCTGTTCAGTAACTTGGCATACCGTGCGAGTTTTCTTGCCAACAAAACCTTTCTCCATGGAAATATATCCGGCAGTAGAAAGTTTGTCGAGCTGAACACTAAGATTACCTGCGGTTGCTTCGGTTTTTTCTTTTAGAAAGACAAAATCCGCCTCGTCAACATTCATTAGAATTGACATTACCGCAAGACGTAGTTGCGAGTGCAACAGCGGATCAAGCTCTTTCATTTTCCCTCGATTTTAATTTTTCGTGAAATGATAAATGCAGGTACAATGAACATCATCAAGAAGCAGAGGATGTAGAGAGAAACTACCCATGAATAAAGCAACGGTATCTGACAAAGGTTACAGATTATGATTGCAAAACCCGAAAAAATCGAAAACATTCCTCCAATGATATATGATTTTTCCCGGAGGAGCAATCCGCTTACTGTTGCCCCAAAGCCGACGATGATAAATGCGTAATATAACATTGCAAGCCATGCCATTGGATACCCACACTGCTGTGCGATAAAGCATGCGATTGTCAGCTCTATGGCGATATAACCAACGCATTTCCACAATCCTTCACTTACCTTGTCTAAGTAGGTCTTAGTGCCGATTTTCTCTCGCTTGCTCTTCGCAAGAATAATGCTTGCCGGTATGCCGATAACAGGTATAGCGAACCATACGAAGTTAAACCACGGTGTATGTGTGGTTGAGAGTAGAATCCATGCAACTGCTGCTATGATGATGGAGAGTACGGCCCACATCACCGAGATTCTGATGTCCGGAGAAGCGACTCTGCGCTTTGTGCTTTGAATCATGGATGCAATCAGCTCCATGCTCTCTTGAGGTGTTAGTTTCTTGTCTTCCATATCCGGGAGAATTTGAGGGTTTGTAAATTGGTTTAGATTATAAACCTTTATTGTCTTTAAAAAGAGCAGTCACACGTTACTGCTCTAATTTCGGTTGCAAAGTTAATACGGTTTACATTATAAACCAAATTTAGAAACAACTTTTTTCATCTAACTTTCGGCAATTTTGTATGAAACCGCGTTCAAGGCACTCTTCCGAGCGCAAATAGACAGGAATATAATCTAACTAAAATGCCCCTTAAAACTCAAAAAATGCCCTATCAGTTAGCCTGTAGAGCAAAAAAATCGCTATATTCGCAGCCACGTATCACGGATAATGTACAACTTGCCATGAAGTCTCTCAAATGCCCAAAGTGCGGAAACGTATTTCAAGTAGACGAAGCGGATTATGCTTCTATCGTCAACCAAGTGAAGAATGCAGAGTTTGATGCAGAAGTGAACCGCCGCCTTGCGGAACTAAGCGAGCGACACAAGGCCGAGCAGGAACTGGCCACGGCCAGGACCGAAAAGTCGTTCCAAAGCCTGCTGTCCCAAAAGGAACTCGAACTGAGTGCAAAGGATGCAGAGATAGAACGTATGAAGAGCGAAAAGCACAGCGAACTCTCCAAGTTGAGAGAAGAAACGAACGCGGAGATAATCCGGCTGAAAGCCCAATTGGATGGCATCGCGACCCAAAAGGCCAGCGAGATAAGCCTCGCCCTGGCAGAAAAGAACCAGATGATTGCCCGGCTGAACTCTGCCATAGCACAAAATGACAGCAAACTGCAACTGGCCATAATGGAAGAACGAAACAAGGCCCAGATGAGCATTCAAGCCAAAGAGACAGAGATTACCCGGTTGCGCAGTGCTGTAGAGCTGGAGAAGCGAGAAGCCCAAATCCACGAAGCGGCCCTGATGAAGAGGCATGAAGACGAACTGCGCATGAAACAGGAGCAAGTAGACTACTACAAGGACCTGAAGGCAAGAATGTCCACCAAGATGGTGGGAGAAACTCTGGAACAGCATTGCAGCATAGAATTCGAGCAGTACCTGCGCCCACTGATGCCCAATGCATATTTCGACAAGGACAACGATGCAAGCGATGGCAGCAAAGGGGACTTCATCTTTCGTGACTCCGAGGATGGTACGGAGTACATCTCCATCATGTTTGAAATGAAAAACGAAATGGACACCACCGCCACCAAGCATAAAAATGAAGACTTCCTTAAGAAACTGGACGAGGACAGGAAGAAGAAAGGATGCGAATTTGCTGTACTTGTCAGCCTGCTTGAGGCGGAAAACGACCTCTACAACAACGGTATAGTAAACAAAAGCCACCTCTATCCCAAAATGTACGTCATCCGTCCACAGTTTTTCGTCCCCTTCATCACTCTGCTTGTCCAGGCTTCCAAGAAGAGTCTGGAATACCGAAAGCAACTCATTCTGGCGCAGAGCAAGGAGGTGGACGTAACCAATTTTGAATCCAAGATAGAAAGCTTCAAGACCAAGTTCGGCCGCCACTACGAATTGGCATCCAAGAAGTTCGCCGATGCCATCAAGGACATTGACGCAACCATAGCAAAACTACAAAAGGTTCGCGAGGAACTGATTGGAAGCGAGAACAATCTGCGCCTTGCCAACCAGGATACCGAAGACCTTTCCATCCGCAAATTGACATACAAAAACCCTACCATGAAGGTCAAGTTCGATGAAGCAAGGAGGAAACAGGAAAAAAGTGAAAGTGATGAAATTTGAAAACCTCTTGCTTATCCCATGATAACAATCTTATCTTTGTTTATGGAAACGTTAGATTTTTTGAAAAAGAAGTGTCACCTCTCAAATCCGTAGGATTACCGTCAGTGTCCATCGTCTTGGCGATGGACACTAATGTTTCTTTCATCATCAAGCCACAACATACTTGAATTCATTCGACCACACAGCTTATTTCTTATCGTGTCTTTAGTTCTTCCATACTGGCATCACTGACAAGACCGAACTCCCCTTCATTCTTTTTTTCGCTTTTCGCTTGCGGATTTGGAGGTAATGCGTTATCTTTGCCTTGTGATTGAGCAGTGCTGGGCACGGTATTGGCTTCAATGACTTTGGTTATAGTGCTATCGCCATTGTCAGCTGCTCTTTCATCATAAGCTGTTAAGACCCAGTTCTTGGCAGCTTTCTTTTTTCCAGCTTTTACATTTTTCCTTAATTCATCATCAAACCACAACCTCTTGGACAAAAAAACAGGTCCAAAATATCTATCTACAATAGTAGAAATTACAATGGACTTATAGCCACTATTAATTCTAAGCGTAAGGATTCTTTAATCTACAATAGTAGAAATTACAATGGACTTATAGCCACCATCCATAGAGGTAACTAAGACTACATCTACAATAGTAGAAATTACAATGGACTTATAGCCCTTCCCGACTTTAGGGCGAGTGATTCTCATCTACAATAGTAGAAATTACAATGGACTTATAGCCTTTATACAAGGTTAGTAAGGATTGGATGCAATCTACAATAGTAGAAATTACAATGGACTTATAGCCGGAATGGCTGAAGGAAATAGGAATCAACATCTACAATAGTAGAAATTACAATGGACTTATAGCCCAGGTTAATGCAACTCAACGTCAGCAACTATCTACAATAGTAGAAATTACAATGGACTTATAGCCATATCCGGAGGGTTCTGAACCATCATCAATCTACAATAGTAGAAATTACAATGGACTTATAGCCCACATGGTGCCAGCCGTGCAAGATGATGCAATCTACAATAGTAGAAATTACAATGGACTTATAGCCCAAAAAAGCCCCTGTATCGTCTCCATCAATCTACAATAGTAGAAATTACAATGGACTTATAGCCATTAATGATACTCTGACAATACAAATATAATCTACAATAGTAGAAATTACAATGGACTTATAGCCAGATGCTAGACGAACAGAACAACAGCAAATCTACAATAGTAGAAATTACAATGGACTTATAGCCCTATCAAAAAGAAATACCTTCGTTACAATCTACAATAGTAGAAATTACAATGGACTTATAGCCACCAGTACCATCGAAGTCGGGATGATAATCTACAATAGTAGAAATTACAATGGACTTATAGCCAACAAACTGCAACTAGAATGTACTTAAAATCTACAATAGTAGAAATTACAATGGACTTATAGCCATGGCAAAGCACAAACAATAGTCTTAGAATCTACAATAGTAGAAATTACAATGGACTTATAGCCCCTGTTAATCACAATGACTCGGTTCTCATATCTACAATAGTAGAAATTACAATGGACTTATAGCCCTTACGTTTGCAAAGATAGCAACAATTAGCTAATCGGCAAACATTTAGGCACACAAATATACAAATAATTTAGATAGGCCTATTTTGCAAACGAACACGTCACCTAACGGCATAACATTGAATATAAAGCCATTATACTTTTATCTATATTCACGTAGAGACTTACGTCTGTAATCATATCTTTTTGCATTAAGAGTCAAAAATACATAATATCTTTATCTCTATGAATCGAGTTTCCATACTTTGTCAGTTTCACACTTGAAACATCAAAGATAATAACACTATCACATCCATCAAACTTCTTTGCAAAATACTCTTCAATCATTACCATAAGGTTATTGATTACACGATTAGTGTTGTTCACTTCATATACAGAATACTGAAGCCTAACAGCTCCATATTTTGTAAGCATTTTTGAAAATTTTGCACGCAAGCGATCATCGCTTATATCATAACTCACGACTAACATATCATAACAAGAACATGGGATAGGTTTTCACTGATTGTCTCCCCATAAAACAACGATAATACGATTGAATGTATTTGAACACTTCTGTTTTATACGGTATCAGAGCATCAAAAAAGACTCGGCAATACTTGGCATTATGTTCGTATCGTAAACGGTACTCGCCTTTATGTATCAGGAAATCCTTTTCTGAGAATTGTTTACGATTCCATGCTGTTCTCACCGCCTTGTCTATGATTGGCCTGAAAGGCTCAACTACATCACAGACAAGAGACTTGCGCTTGAACCACATGCGATGATATACGCCCACATAAATATCAAAGCCAAACATTCGTAAAAAACATTCTATGTAATTGAATAAAATTGTATAACCGATATCTAAAGTTGCATTTAGCACATCGCACTTTGTGCGTGGACGACGTTGATGCCAATCAAAATCCTGGTAAAATGCAGCAAAGAATGCTTTGGCTGCAATTCCCTCCAATCCCATCAGTGCATTGTAATCATTGATATCGCAAATAGTATCTAAGCACCCCTGCATTTGACAACGCGAGTGTTCCGTTCGTTCATCCTTGCGGCGTGTATCGTTCAATGCCTTCATCTGATTCCGTATCTTATTTTCAACTATTACCTTTGCTATACTGATGTCTGTTTTTTGTAATTCATATTGCCGTCCGCGCAGCAAAAAATTTGCTTCCGCTGAATCTGCCCAAAAGAAAACCGGGCGCAAGGAGGGCTTCATAACAACCAATGACACACCATGCTTTTTACATTTCTCTATAAGTGGTGTTGTTACACGCATATGACCGATGACAAACAGAGCCAGTATCTTTTGAAATGGCAATTTGGTGAGGGTCTTCATCTTATCACTGTCCTCATACGGTTCTTCCAACAATAGTTCACCATTGCTTACTCGAATACTGCGTTCGCGTATGCAGTTGATGACAAAAATAGTTCTATATTTAATATCCTTATTGGTAAACATTATCTTCAGTTGTTTTATCGCATAAACTACAATAGATGCAATGATGGCATTTGTTTTGGTTTATGGCGAATTGAGTTTCAGCCGGGCTGTATTCGCGGAATCGTCTCATAAATCCTCGGAACTGCTCTAAATCTGCATCGTCTGGCATCTTTACCGGAATCATTCTATTGGTTGAGATTTCATAAAATGCCAATTCGGCAACTTCATATCCCATTTCTTTCAGACATAGCATCTGTGCCCATAACTGATATATCTGCCCTTGGTATACTTGCTTCAATTGGTATTTGCGCTCAATGAGTTTTCGTTCCGTTCGCTTATATACATCTATTTTGCCCATCAACCCAAATTCTTCAGAATAAACAGGTAGTGCCAAAATATCATCGGCTCTATTACTTGCTGTTTTTTTTCTACTGTTTCATGAACAGAACGCCCACGCGTCTGAGGTGTGGCATGATATATTGTTTCGTCCGTCTCCATATACACATTGTGTAGGTATATGGAGTACGGACAAAATATAAAATCATTTAACGTTGATATGGCTATGTAGTCATTCATTCAGATAAGGCTTTTGCTGAGCAAATTGCAACCACTCTTTATTTGATATGGCGAGATTCAGTTTATCTCCACTTGACGTTGTCTGTATTTTACGTATTACCCAAAGGCCCTTTCTTGCAATGTTATAAGCACCATTGGCGTCTGCATCCTTTGGCAACTGTTCGGGACATGTTCGGCTATCGTAGAAATGTCCGTCTTCATCAGCCACAGGAGAAAGAAGATAATCTACCTCTGTATTTGTCTGACTGTTTCTCATCTGCAACAAGAGCTTCATCAAATGCATCATTGGCTCAAGATGTTTCTTGTCGGAAAGTGCACATATTTGCTCTTTAAGATTTTCGCAGATTTCAACATCGGCATCTCGGAAAACTCGTTTGAATTCTTCCGTCAAAACAACCTCTTCATTGTCCCATTGATTCAGTTTTTCCGGATTGCGGAAAGTCCGGATACGAGTGCCATGCGTGCATAAAGTCCATTTTGTTCGTGTTCCATCTGCTTTGACCGTAAAATTATTGTAGTCAAACTCGAACTCAAACCAATCCTTTTCTGCGTTGTATCGGATAGTATCAAACTTTGAGAAGAAACAACGTGTTTCTTCCGCACTTCTGTATCTGGTGTCAAACAGGTTGACAAAGCCAGTCACGGGATCAATCTTACTGGTATTCCATGCCGGAATATAAAAGAGGCATCCACTTTGCTTGCCCAACTTTGCAAAGCTCTCGAACTTACTGGTCATTTGCAGGCCGTGCAAAAGGCCGCCAACTTTATCTGCATCTTTCCGTTTGTCTACATAATAGTTCAACTTATCAATAAGTTTCTTCTCAAACTGCTCATACACATTGCGCTCTATATTCTGTCTGCCACGCATGAAGCCCATGTTCAAATCTTCCAATACAACTATCGCATTATAATCTACCACCATTTTTGCCAAAATGTGTACCACCTGGCTTAAATATCCCTCTTTTATATCCTTGATATTCTCTATTCTTTTCCAATCGCGTCGGGATTCAGTACGCTCACCTTCACGCTGAGACAATAAATCTTTATAATTCGTGGAATATGTATTGCCCTGATACTCGTTGACTATTTCGTTAAGTGTCATCTGTTTGACTATATTGCCCTTCAAGTCTATCAATGAAAGATACAGCAGATGACGTTCTCCACGGTCAATACCAATGACGTGTTCTATACCATTATTACGAATGATATCTAGTACATTTTCGTTTATATTATCACTACCTGTTGCTTTAAAGTTGATTGTTATAGGAACATGAAACTGAAACTTGTCTACTGTATAGCGACGATTTTTTACTATATCATAGTCAAACGTGCTGTCGTGTTTCTTGTTTTGGCTGTTTTTATTAACTATAGGCCTATTGGCACGATGAATCGCAGTTTTATCCAAATCCAGACTCTTTTTACGGAAAAACACCTCAGCTTGCCCATTTAGTTTATATACGACATTCGCCAGATTACGCTCATCAAAGAGCATTTTCCAATAAAGTGTGTGCAGATTGGGGGTACCTTTACTGAATGCAGAGAAATCCTTATTCCATATTTGGAACAGGTATAACTTGCCTTCATCTACAAGTTGAGTAATGAATGATTCTGATATCTTCCTATATCCAATCATATAACCCTGTTGCTCAACTTCTCTATAGAATCCGCTAATATCTTTATATGTAGACGTTTCAGAAAAATTGAATGGGAATTTGCACCAATCCTCATGTTTGGCTATAGAATCTTTGAAAAAATCAATCAGCCTGTGACAATCAGAAATACTAAAATTTGCCCCCTTTTTATGCGTGCCCTTCTCATATGCCTTCTGTATTTCGTCTGAGGGCGCAAATTCATCAATCCTAGATTTTGAGAAGAAAACCTTAGGAAGCATCTTATTAGCTCCTGGTAATAGCTTGTAATCAACTTTTTCATAGCATACGCCTTCTGACGGAAAAAAGTCTATGTCAAACACATAATTATGTTTCTTATCCATAATAGCGAGATACTGCATTCCATCCTTGCAAAGGAGAACAGAAGTGCAATCCACCTCTTTATTCAAGTCCCATCCGCCCAATAGTTGTGCGTTTTCAAAGTTCAATTTTATCTTCTCTATACTATAAGGTTTACGGGTGAGCCAATTGCGAACCTTATTATACAGAGGAGTGACAATATCCAGCATGTCCCATGCTTCACGGAGTTGAGCATCAAAATCGTTGTCCTTATCTGCTTCATCTCCTTTTCCCAAAAGTGGCTTTATAAAATGCTGCAATGCCTTGTATGCATCAAGCAAATTCTTGATCAATGTAATATCGGCCTCGGACTGATTGATATCAGAGTGCTTCCCGGCAAGAACATCGCTTGCGGCAATATGTGCCATTTCTATCTGATTAAACAGATTGATATGCTGTTCGCCATTGCGATCATATGCCCCCAATTGCATAAAATAGCGTTGAATGGAATCTTCTTCGTTTGAGAACGAATTCAAGTATACAATGGAGAAGCTTTTGGCTGTTTTGAACAGAGTGTCAATACGTTTGTCATACAGCTCAGGCTCACGACGTTCCTTGGCTGTCGGTTTTGCTTTCTGGCGCAATTCCGCCTTTATAAAATTGGTATAGACATCATAGTGTCCATATATCTGCTGAGATATATCGGTAAGCCCCAAATCATTGGCAATGTAAATATGTTCTGCATCATACGCATCAATATGCAGAAGTAAATTACGCAGATTATTCAATGTATCTCTCAACAATTCATGTGTCTCGTTAATAGCCACCAGCATTTCGTCATCACTGACAAATTCTTCCGGTAACCAAGACAATACTACCCTATCACTCAATAACATTTTATACAGTGGCTTTAACAACGGCAAACGATTGTCCCTGTGTTTCTGATTGTAAAGATTCACATATTCATTAAGCCCCTGTATTTTTCTTCCGTCTTCCTCAGTCTTTCCACCTATAATATAGTTGTATACAGAAATCTGCTCCTGTGTCAGCGTATTGCTAAAATACCCCAATTGGAACATCTCTGACAGGTGTTCCACGTTAAGATATTCGGAAAAGGCTTCCTCTATCTCTGTGAAATGAATACTTGCCTCACTCTCTGCTATTTTAGCGAACGATTTTATGTTGTCAAGAAACATAGGCAGGTTTTCATGAATTAGCCTGTAGGCAATCGCCGTGGACTTTTCCTCGGATGTATACATATTCTTCCTGTTTTCGTGAAAGCCCGTAAAATAGGTCGTGAACTTGCTGAAGTTGCCCACTATGCGTTTTTCATCTTCATCAGTCACAAACTCTGGCAGGTGCTTCAGAATCAGTTTCTTCTTAAAAAGGTCGGCATACGTTTCACCATCCTTGAATGCATTAACTATATGATTACGCAACGCTGTCTTAATTGCATTAAATTCTATCTCATCCTCCACTGTTTTGTCCTTTCTCTCGGCAAGAGAAACATATTGTTCAAGATCTTCAATGTTAAATTGAAGCCTGCCAAGACACATGCTGATGAAAGCCTTATGATACCTATCTATAATATCTTTTACCTTTTTATACTCCTCAGCCCTTTGCTCGTCTTGGGATATTATCCCTTTCCTTTCTATATTATCCAAAGTTCTGCCAATAGGCTTTAACTCGAATTTCAGGGTTTTATTTAGAGAATACATCCCTGTAAGATTCTTAATATTTCTCATCATGACAATTTTATTTTGTTATTCTTATAATGTAATTTTCCTTTCGTATGTTTATCCACATCAACCAGCAACAGACAAATATCTGTCAATACTGGACATGGTATAATTGCATGGCATCGCACTGTCCCAATTGCGCGGTTATAGCATTGTATGTTTCAGTCATATTCAGACATCCTCCACCACCTCCCACTCTGCCACTCCCGTGTACTTTTTCATTTCCATACGGAAGTCCGGAGTGACGCACATGTGCAGCAGGAAGCGGCACCGGATACGGCCATCAGGCAGGGAGATAGGGGAGAGTTCCTGCTGGCTATGGTGCAGAGGCAGAGTGCGGAAGTAGTGGGCCTGCTCCTGTGTGGTGGTTACCAGCACGTCCTGTGGGAAAAGCGATGGGTCTTTCCATATACCGAAGCAATGGAGGTAGTACTCGTCACTGTCAAAGGTGGCGTCAAGAATGAAGTCCTCGTCTGTCAACGTCAGGGCATGAATGCGATCCAGGGCAAAATGCTTCAGCACGGTTTCGTCCGTCTTACGTGCCAACAAGTACCAGCGAGACTGATAGGACTTGAGCGTATAGGGCTGTATGGTGCAGTCGTATGGCTCTGTGTCAACAAACTTCTGATAGGTCATTCTCATGCACTTGCCCTCCAGCATGGCACGGCCTATGCGTTGCAGATACTGGTTGCCACGCGGAATCACCTGTGGTTGCACACGGTTGCCCAAGGTGCGGAACTCGCTGAGGAACTCGGCCTCCCACAGATTGGCGATCAGCGAGTGCACGAAGTCCACACGATTGCGGTCGGCATCTGTATCCGCGTGTACCCGGTATCGCCATACGTTCTTGCCACAATCATGGGCACGTATGTCCAGATGAGTCATATCGCGCATGCCGGCTATCTCGCGTGCAAAACGTTTGCGATCCAGCCGCGCGAATCCATCGGCCTGCAGGGCATTGTTAATCTCTTCTCTTGTCAGTCCGTCAGGAGCCGTCATGATGGCCTCCAGCATCAGATAATATCTCTTGTTCATATCCTATAGCCTGTGTTCTTTGTATTAGCGTTCTCTTTGTGCTCTCAAAGTTAGCAATAATACTAACAGCTTCCAAACAAAGGGTACCCCTAAAAACAGGGGACACCACAAAAAAGACGCAAAAAGATGGCGGAATACCAATAGTGTACAATATAAATTTCAGCCAAAATCAACCACTATACCGACAAAACGAAACCATCAGTCATTAGGAGAAAGCAGTGTGGTTGTTTTTTCAACAGATTAGTATTAGAGTATTTGCACAGACAATTTCCTGATGACAGTCATTAAACCCAAATCATTGAAAATGGTCTCAATTAGTCTCTGCTACCGCTTTGGGCCAAACCAAAGTCATTGGTCGGAAGAAATACCAGAAAACAGGCAGAACGGGAAAGGCACAATGCGTATGCTCACGAGACCTCAACGGAAACAACACCTTACATTCGCGAATTCGTGAATTCTCATACACGAATTCACGAATATCATATCTGCTTTCCATGACGACAGGGCAACGGCCTTGAAAAACATGCACACAACGACTAAAACTCGTTGCAGATTAACTCTCTAATGACCGATTCGGGTTAAACTGACGTGTATTTCCAGGTATCTATCAGCCGGATAAAAGCCAAAAGAGGCTGCCAAACAAATGAACTGCACCCCAAAAGCTTTTGTACAACTTTTGGGGTGCAGTTTTATTTTATGCAATCTCACAATAAGACAAGCAAAGCTTACTTCAGCAAATACTTGTCACCGGATTCCTCCACCATCTTGCGGGCGTATGGTTCGGGATAGCCTGGACGCAGCGGTGCGACCGGTTCTCCGCCGGGGGTGAGGATATAGTCGCCGTTGTCGTCTACCTTCTTGACGCACATGTCGTTGTATTTGACAATAAGTTTCTGTGCCAATTGCATCCATTCGTCCATCATCATGCCGGCCATGCGGAGGCTGTAGTCACTGAGGAACTTCTTGCCTTCAGCCTCTGGCATGTCCTTGGCCTTTTTCTCCATGTAGTCCTGCACGCTGTTGAAATCTCTCTCCAACTTGTCGCGCACGGCTTGTAGCTCGGGGAAAAGAAGGTCGTAACGATAATATACCATATTGCTCACCCAGTTGCATACCCAGAAAGCATTGCGGAAACTGAATGTCGTGGCGTTGGCCAACTTGGAACTGTAGCACTCGGGGACGGACTCCAGACATGAGTATATGGGGGTAAGTGCAACCATATTGGCATCATCGTTGCCAAACCACAGGAGACCGCCTATGTAGTCGGGCAACCAGTCGCGCAATTGTGCCACATATATGGCACTGGACTGTACGGTGCTGATAGGACGTTCGTTGAAATACTCCTTGCCGTCCACCTTGTATGACAAAGGAGTCAGACGATAAGGCATATTCCATGGCAGGCTGCCCAGGCCCTCGGTAATGTCCATGGGAGTCCCCTCATAATGGTCGCGCATCATATTCTTGACATCCTGAGTGCTAAGCGGCTGTTTGGGCTTCACCCACAGAGGCATTTCGTGATGCATGCCGTCTATGGGCTTCTTGGTGTCTGGATTTATGTCCTCGCCCATGGCATATGGAAGATATGGTTGCATATCGTCGGCAGCCCACTTGTTGAAGAAACTCCACACGCGTGCCTCACAATATCGCTGCGCGCCAAAGTCTGTCGGCGCATAAGCCTCGGAGAAAGAGAAATCCCTGTCCTTGCCATCGAAATAACCTTTTTTGCGGGCAAAGGAAATGACATCCTTGGAATAAAGGCAGTTCTCCTTGTCCTTAAGCGGGAACTGACGTATGCGACTATGGTTGGCATGAGCTGAAATCATGTCATCTGGCATGCGGCGTGCCACCCACACGGCTCCTTTCTCTTCCTTGCCCTTGCCTATGAGTTCCATAATCCATACCTCGTTCTTGTCAGCTATGGTAAAACTCTCGCCACTGGACTGATAGCCATATGTCTGGCAAAGTTCGTCAATCAGGCGAATGGCCTCGCGAGCAGTCTTGCAACGCTCCAGGGCAATCCACATCAGCGAACCGTAGTCCATAATGCCCGGCCCCTCTTCCAGCTCGGGACGGCCCCCAAAGGTTGTCTCCATGATACTGAGCTGATGTTCGTTGAGGAAACCGGTAACCTGATACGTCTCCTCCGCCTCCGGAATCTCGCCCAAGTAGTTACTGGTCTCGTAGTGATAGAGCTGGCGCATGGTTCCCTTGGGATGCTTGCCCGCGGGCTTGTAGTACAGAGAAGAGAACATGGCATAACTGTCGCTGCTGTAGCTTATGATGACACTGCCATCCGCGGATGCCTTCTTGCCAACAATCAGATTGGTGCAAGGCATAGCAGCAACTGCTGCAAGCAAAAGGGTGAAAATTGTTAGAATTTTTCGCATTGTGTATTACTGTGTTTTTGCGGATACAAGTATCCTACGCTCCCTGGCCCGACCGACATATACATAATCATAACATGTATCAGACCGTCAAAGCCCACCGTATACGGAGGTGGCACTACCCGCTCGTTTATAATTTATCCACGCATCCTAATGATGGTACGCGCAGCAGTTCACTTGATAAGCAGCTTATCGGATCCGGCTGCCTTGAAGCTCATATCCAATCCTTTGACACTGTGAGTGAGAGCACCGAAACTGATGAAGTCAACGCCCGCCTTGGCATAAGGAATCATAGTGTCGAACGTGATGCCGCCGCTGGACTCGGTTTCGGCACGGCCGGCAACCAGTTCCACTGCCTTGCGGGTATCTTCGGGCGTGAAGTTGTCGAACATGATACGGTCGCATCCTTCCGCCAAAGCCTCCTCCAATTCCTGCCAATTGCGCACCTCGCACTCTATCTTCAAATCCTTTCCATGTTCCTTGCAATACTGCTTGGCACGACTGATGGCATTGTGCACGCCTCCACAGAAGTCAATATGATTATCCTTGAGCAATATCATGTCGAAAAGACCGATACGGTGGTTCATGCCTCCGCCTATCTTCACTGCCTCCTTCTCAAGCATACGCATGCCGGGAGTGGTCTTGCGTGTATCCAGAACACGGGTCTTTGTGCCGGCATCAATCAAGGCCTGCTGATATTTGTGAGTCATGGTGGCAATGCCTGACATACGCTGAAGGATATTGAGCATCAGACGTTCGGTCTGCAACAGACTTTGTTCCTTACCCTTGACACTCATTACTATGTCACCCGGCTTTACATGAGCACCGTCCTGGATGTAGACTTCAACCTCCAGGGTGGGGTCAAAACGATGAAAGACCTGCTTGGCAATCTCCACACCGGCAAAGATGCCCTCCTCCTTTATCAAGAGTTTGCTCTCGCCCATGTTGTCTGCCGGGATGCAACACAAAGTGGTGTGGTCACCGTCACCGATGTCCTCGCTAAAAGCCAAATCGATGAGTTTTTCGTTCAATTCTTGTACGCTTAACATACTTGCATGTATTTTATTTGTTAATTATTCGTGATGATATGGTTCGCCATTCAATATAGTCATGGCACGATACACCTGTTCCACAAAGAGCAATCGTATCATCTGGTGCGAAAGGGTCATCTGGGACAACGAAATCTTCTCGTCCGCCCTGTCATAGACAGATGGCGCAAAACCGTATGGCCCCCCCACGATGCACAGCAGACGTTTGGTACCACCGACCATCTTCTTCTGCATCCATGAAGCGAACTCCACACTGCGCCTTTCCACACCATGCTCGTCCAGCAGCACGACCCTGTCTCCTATACGCACGCGCCCCAGTATCATGCTTGCCTCCTGTTCCTTCTGCTGTGCCTCGGACAAAGCACCGGTCTGACGCAATTCCGGTATCACTTCCACATCAACCGGCAAATAATGTTTCAAGCGTGACAGGTACTCGTCCACCAATGCAATTATGTGCTTGTCCGTGGTCTTACCTACGACCAATAAAGTTACCTTCATCTCCTTGCCGTTGATTATTCTCGTATGCACCTATGTCCGCGCCCTCCGGCATGTCACGCCTACGGCCCAACCTATCAACAGGATAGCATTCCACCCAACGGATATCAGCACTGTCGCAGAAATGTGCCAAAGTATCCGGTGTGAAGTCATATAGGCGTGCACGGGTGTCGAAAAGCAGAAACTGCCGTCCATAAGACATAGTATCCTTGGGATTTTCATATATGTTGCGTATGAAACGTGCTGAGTCGCCATCGCTGTAGACGGTGTTCAGGAAACAGCGTTCAAAGTGATAGCGCACCGAATCGCCGAAGTTCTTCTCCTTGATAAAACTGCCTGATATGACATCCTCGCCATAACCATTGATGACGCAGTTACGGAAGCTTGCCTGCGTTATATCGTAAAACATGGTGTCCTCGTACTCCACATCATAGTCGCGCAAGCATAATGCCCAACCACGCTCAGCATCGAAATTATAGAACTGGGCCAAGGTGCAAAAAGTCATCTCCGCATCGCCTCCAATCATGTGGAACAGGTCTCCGAAAGCATTGCTTATCTGAGTATTATATGCTTTCACGCGGCAGTTCTTGGCCCATAAGGCATTACCCCCAGTGTTGTGTATAACACAATTGGCCAATTCCATATCCGTATCCTCTGCCACTATGCCAAAGGTACTGCTATGCAAGTCCAGATAGCCGAACTTGTGCCCGAAGCCATGAAGGTATACTCCGCCCCACTGCTGCGGCGTATTGTCATAAGGCAGATAATCAAACAGATTGCCGGTCCTGTCGCCACGGAATACCACAGGAGCGTCCAATGAGCCATTGACCCGAAGCGTCCCATCCACGCACATGGAGGCATGCTGATGGAAATACAACTGGGTGCCGGCCTCCAGCGTCATGGTAGCACCAGAGGCTACATAAAGGCTGTCATAAATGATTACTGGCCTACGGCTCTGCACCGTCGTGTCCTGTTCTATCACCTTCACACCATGCCAGTGCCATGCGTCCCGCCCTCCTGCATGCAATGCAACATACTGCATCTGTCCGCTCTCCAATAGGAAACACAGGCTATCGGTGTACTGCGTGACTGTATCGGCATCAGCATCAGGCAATGTCACTTCAATGTGAACAAAGATACTGTCGTCTCCCGGCACTTCGAAATCATTGCCTGCTCCGCCTTGCAGAAACTGTCCGTCCACATTGGCGCAGAAGAGGCTGCCACTGGCATGTTTAAGACGGACTTCACTAATTCTCAGCCCGGCCTTATTGCGGTTGTAGACCAGCAGACGTTGAGTACTGCTGCTGACTGTACTGACCAACGTGTCAAAGCTGACCGTATCGCGTCCGAAAGTCAAACGCGCACCGGTGTCAGTGGTCCACGAGCCAAAGTCGTCGCATCCGGACAATACCGTCAACAATACACCTAATACTATTATATATATATAGGCTCTTCTCAAAACCAATCCCCTATTATATGTTTGCAAGAATTGCAAGCAAGTGATCCCACACCAACTGCACGCTGGGAATATACATACGCTCCTCAGGGCTGTGTACTCCGCGCATCGTGGGGCCGAGACTCACCATGTCCATGCCTGGGAATTTTTCACTGAACAGTCCGCATTCAAGACCGGCGTGAATACCACCCACGAACGGCTCCTTGCCAAACAGTTTCTTGTACTGTTCCACGGTCACCTCCAGCAATTTGCTGTTGGGATTCATCTGCCAACCAGGATAACCTTCACCAGTCCGGACTTCAGCTCCGGCAAGTTCAAAGGCAGCACGCACGGATGCAGCGACATTATGACGTGCACTAAGTATACTGCTGCGTTGACTGGAATTGACAACTATGGTATGGTCGGCAGCGTTCTTGTTGACACTTGCCAAGTTGCTGCTTGTCTCCACCAGTTCTATGTCCTGACACATGGCAAAGATGCCATTGTCGACAGCCTGCAAAGCCAAAATCAAATTACGGCCAGTCTGCTTGTCAATGACGCAGTCCCGAGCCTCGGTGCTCTCCAGCAAGAACTGCATTGATTTCTCCGTACTATGGTATTCCTCCTCCACATTGGACTGGAAGATGTTCCAATCCACGCGAATCTGTTCCTTATAGGCATAGGGCACAGCCACCACGCATGAAGCCTCACGAGGAATGGCATTGTGCAATCCGCCGGCCTGAATGTCCGCAATACGAATATCGGTCTTTTCCTGCTGCATATACAGGAACCGGGCCAACAACTTATTGGCATTGGCACGTTTCTGGTCTATGTCAGCTCCGGAGTGACCACCAGTCAAGTTCTTTATGGTCAGACTGACAAAAAACATGCCATCATCAACAGGCTCGTCCTTGTAATGAAAAGTTGCCATCGTGCGACAACCACCGGCACAACTTACAAAGATGTAGCCTTCATCCTCGTTATCCAAGTTAACCATCAAACGCCCCTTTATAAAATCGGCAGGCATTGCTTCGGCACCCGTCAAACCGGTCTCCTCGTCACGAGTGAACACACACTCCAACGGACCATGAGGAATGTCTGTGGCCCTCAACAAAGCCACTTCCATGGCACACCCTATACCATCATCGGCACCCAATGTCGTATCCTTCGCCTTCAACCATTCGCCATCCACATACGCCTGTATGGCATCCTGCTCGAAATCAAAGTCCACACCCTTGTTCTTCTCACACACCATATCCATGTGGCTCTGCAGGGTCAGCATGGGCCTGTTCTCCATTCCGGGAGTGGCAGGTTTGCGGATTACCACATTGCCTATCTCGTCACGTACAGTCTCCAACCCCAGACTCCGGCCTACCCCCAACAAGTATTCCATCATCTTGTCCTCCTTTTTGGAAGGACGAGGCACACGGGTTATCTCACTAAAGGCCTCAAAAACAGAGGCTGGTTTCAAGTTCTTCATATCTCACGTATGTATTTGTGCATTAACATCAAAATAACGCATTGCCATTGGGATTTATTTGGCCAATTAGCAAATAATCATTACCTTTGTCATCCGAAATCATGCAGTTACGCATGCAAATATACGAATTAAATGTTAAAACTCCTACTACTGACATTTGGAATTTGCGTTGTCAGCATCTTATTGCTCTCCATATCCATCATTCTGCAAAAAGGAGGCAAGTTCCGCAGCTTGCACATAGGCCAAAGTCCCGAGATGCGCAAGAAAGGCATACACTGCGTGCAAAGCATGGATAGCATGATGAGACACCCAAGCCCGTACCGTGTAAAGGAAAAAGCATAGTCACGGCAAAGGCAACACAGCATAAAGCAACAAATAACACATACTACATCAATGAAAAAGTACCTCATTCTTGCCATGGCGGCAGCCTTAGGCTTCACATCATGTGGCAACAACAAAGAGACAGACAACGCACAAACATCAGAAACAACCAATACAGAGACCGAGGGACTGCGCATCGCTTACGTGGAACTGGACAGCTTGATGAGCCAATACCAGCTATACAAGGATTACGAGGCCGTACTCACCCGCAAAGGCACTGACATCCAAAACACACTGGCACAGAAACAGCGCAAACTGGAGTCAAATGCCGCAGCCATGCAGCGCAAATACGAGAACAACGGCTTCCAGACTCGCGACGAACTGGAACGCGCGCAGCAGAGCATCCAGCAACAGGAGATGGAACTGCAGCAATTGGCCGCCAAGCTCAACAATGAATTCAACGAAGAGCAGGCACGCATAAACGAGGAAGCCCGCGACAGCATACAGGCTTTTTTGAAGACCTACAACCAGACAAAGAAATATGACTATGTGATGATAAAGGCCGGTGACAATTTGCTCATAGCAAATCCTCGCTACAACATCACGAAAGACATCGTGAACGGTCTTAACAAACGTTATAGTGCCAAAAAGTAATCATTTCACGTGCTAACGCTTGCATAACTCACAGAAATACATTACCTTTGCAACCGATTTATGCCGTTTAGGCCAAAAACAAGAGGGCTACGAGTTGGCTCCGCCTAACGGTCAAACCCGTTATAATAATTAAAACAATGTACGCAATCGTAGAGATTAACGGTCAGCAGTTCAAGGCCGAAGCAGGCAAGAAACTGTTCGTGTACCACATCGTTGGTGCAGAAGCAGGCCAGACTGCTGAGTTTGAGAAGGTGTTGTTGGTAGACAACAATGGTACTGTCACTGTAGGTACTCCCACCGTAGAGGGTGCCAAGGTGGTATGCGAAGTAGTTTCTCCCCTGGTCAAGGGCGACAAGATTCTTGTTTTCCACAAGAAGCGTCGTAAGGGCTACCGCAAGTTGAACGGTCACCGTCAGCAGTTTACAGAGTTGACTATCAAGGAAGTTATTGCTTAATCACTAAAAATCACAGGAGGAACAAAGAATGGCACATAAAAAAGGTGTTGGTAGTTCAAAGAACGGCCGTGAGTCAGCATCACAGCGACTCGGTATCAAGATTTTCGGTGGTGAAAAGTGCATTGCTGGTAACATCATCGTTCGTCAGCGTGGCACCCGCCACTATCCTGGCAAGAATGTTGGCATTGGCAAGGATGACACCCTGTATGCATTGGCAGACGGTATTGTGACTTTCCGCAAGGGTCGTCTCAATCGTTCAACAGTGAGTGTGGAGCCTATCACGGAAGCATAAGTCCGACACACCGGACAGACTTAACAGGAGATAAATACCAGCATTGGTATTTATCTCCTGTTTTTTTTATGCAAATACCTATATAGTGTCTACATATAAACTCAATTTGTCCATTATCCGGTCAGGCTGTATACAATCCAGAAGCAACCATGATAGTTCATACCGTATACCGACAAAACATCACACACCTTAGTGATGGTGTTCATAAAAGAACAAAAACATCCCAAAACAGTCTTATTCTCAGATTTTTCCAAGACATACCGCATCAATACATCCTGGAAAGGACAACGAGTCTAAAGCTTAAGACAAGCTAAGTGGCACCTTCGAGACTACACATCCATCGCATGAGGCCGGAAAGGACAAAAGGATAGTCACATCGCAAGACTATGCGAGCCGAAAAGTCGACACGCACGTCATACATGACATCAACAAGCAGGCCACACATGCCAATCCCATAATCAGGGTGTTACGACCAGCCAAAATTACAGTTGTCTTGCCAAACTATGCCAGAAATCACATGGCCACCGCCTGTCCGCCATTCACATCAATACGCGAACAAAAGACGTAGGCGGGATCAAGGCGCTTGGCTGCGGTTTCCCGTATATGCAACTCCTTGCGCGGAACCATACCACGGAATACCGATGTACCGTCAAGGATTACCTCAACCTCGCGAGACAAATCCACTATGTTATCGTTCAGATATATGGAAAACATGCCATAGTCACTTTTTAACACAGAGATGCGATTACCCTCGTAGTCCACACGCAGTTCCTTGCCTTCAGCCATTTCCTCGAGTGGGATGGAGATGTTGTAGAAGCAGTCGCGCAAGCAAGTAGGCTCCTGCCTCCAAACCACACGCTTGGGATAAGGCTGTCGCACATAATCGGCCATCCACTCCACTGCAGCCGTGTCTGCGCGATTCATCCAATGGCCACAGCCCGGGAGAATGGCAGTCTTGTGGGAATAGCCTTCGGAGTCGGCCGCTTGCAGCGAATCCATCAACTCGCCATAGCGAACGGCCAACTTGTTGCGGTCGTACGCAGCATCATCTGCTCCCATCCACACCATGAAACCGATATTGCGAAGGTTCAAAGGGGAAGCTTCACCGGGATGCCCGGCCATCATGGATGCCGCAGCCCAATAATCGGCCATACGTGGCGCCATGCGGTAGGTCCCGTCTCCACCGGCCGAATAACCCATCACATACACCTTGTTCGGATTGACATCCAACTCGCTCATGGCGCACAGGATAATGCTCGCAAAGAGAGTATCCACGTGCGGACGGAACCACATGTTCCAGTCATCCACTGCAGCGCGAGGAGCTATGTACACGCCTTCTGAAGGAGTGTACAGTCTTTTCTGATTCTCCCACTGCTGGTCGTTCACCTCAGCAGGAGCATTGCCTCCGCCATGCATGGAAATATACAACGAGCGTCCGTCCTCCGGCTTATCACCATAGACCTTGACATCTATTGGCATGGCATACTCCCCGCACCTTATCACACGGTCGTTCCACATGGGGCGCAATTCCTCCATGGCACACGTTCTCGCCTCCGTCCATGCCTTTTGTGCCAGTTCCTCGGCCTCCGCCTTGGTAAGTGCCTCTCCCGTACATGAGCACATCAGCATCCCACCTGCCAGCATCATGGACTGGATGGCCCGAAGCAATAGTCTTTTATGCATAAGTGTTAGTCTTGTAAGTATTCCTGCCTGCAAAAGTACAAATAATAATCAAAACGGCAAAAAGCATACATGAGTAAAACGCCCTGCCCAGTCAAATGGCATAAACCCGAATCGGTCATTAGATTTCCAATCCTTTTTGTCGTTATATTCGTTCGTATTGCAACCGTTTTGTTGAAGGCATATCGAGCTATGGCGAGACGAAACGGAAAGCAAGACGGCGAAGAGAAGGGCAAAATGGAGGAAAAGGCAATTAAATCATCTGATTTATACAAATTGACGTTCTAATGACCGATTTGGGATAAATACGCAAGTGCGCAAATATAACGCCATAATTTGCAAATATAGTTAAGGCATTTTCGCCACCTAAGCATTATCTTTGCATTGGATACAGGCACACAAGGACTCAAGCCTGAACGAATCTGCACAGCAAGCGCAACCTGCCACCAAGAAAAGCAGAGAACAGAGAAAACCTATACCTTATATATAATATGAAGCATCAGAATGCAACATCAAAAGTAAAGACAGTACTCTTGACCGCGCTATGCGCTATGATGGCCATGCCTAATACGGTCAGTGCCAATGTATCACCATCCGACACCTATGACCTACCCACACACCTGTGCGACGAGGGTAAGATGGAAAACATATCGCTCAACGGCAAATGGCGTTTCCGCTATTCGCCCAAACATAAATGGCAGTCCATACAGGTGCCGGGCGAGGCTGCAATGCAGGGTTATGCCATTAGGCACGACGAACCATTCTGCTACAAACGACAGGTTAATGTACCCTCTGCATTCATTGGTAAGCGTGTAATTCTGCGTTTCGACGGTGTCTATAGCCATGCCAGACTATTTGTCAACAATCGCATGGTTCGCGAGCACCATGGAGGGTTCACGCGTTGGGAAACAGATGTGACGGACTATGTCAAGAAGGGCAGCAACGAGATTATGCTCGAAGTCACCGACCGCCTGGACGATATTTCTTACGCTTCCGGCTACGCCCACCACCCCATCGGCGGCATCCTGCGCAGTGTGACATTGTTCGCTCTGCCCAAGAATCACTTGAAGAACACTTACATAGAGACAGAACTGGACAGCATGTATAGAGATGCCGTCCTGGCCGTATACAGCACAGCCATGACAGACAAGGACGGAATGGCTGTGGTATTTGAACTGACAGACCCAGACGGCAGGAAAGTAAGCCTGCAAAAGAGCCGCTTCCCTCTACACAAGGGCAGCAAGGAGGAGCAATGGCGCCTGCCAGTGGCCAATCCCCGCAAGTGGGATGCCGAGCACCCCAACCTGTACACCCTGGCGGCAACTGTAATGGACGGAGACACTCCCCTCTACAGCATAAGGAAGGACGTGGGCTTCAGAAAGATAGAAATCAATGGAGACCGCATGCTGGTCAACGGCAAGCAGGTGAAGTTGCGCGGTGCATGCCGTCATGACATCCATCCCATGCTTGGACGTACCACTACTGCCGAACTGGACAGCCTGGATGCCGTGTTGTTCAAGGAGGCAAACATGAACTTCGTACGCACATCGCACTATCCTCCCTCTGAGACATTCCTGCGCCACTGCAACCGCCTTGGCATATACGTTGAGTGCGAGACCGGTGTTTGCTTCGTGAACACATACCGCCAAAAGAACTATGCTCCCGGCAACACCCAAGACAATCCCGAATACGCCGACCGCTATCTGGGACAGTGCCAGGAGATGGTGAACGCGTTCCGTTCCCATCCATCGGTATTGTTCTGGTCCATCGGCAACGAAAGTGCCTATGGCAGCAACTTCCAGTTGTGTTGGGACTGGGTCAAGGCTGCGGACACCACCCGTCCAGTCATCTTCAGTTACCCGGGCTCGGTGGGAGAGAAGAAGAGAATCTTCGACATCCTGAGCATGCATTACCAGAACGTCCACGGCAACCTGGACCAGTGGGGAATGTCGACACGCAATTTCCAGGGCCACGGCATTCCTGCTCTCTTCGACGAATGGGCACATCCCGCATGCTATACCTATCAAACCCTGCAAACGGATCCCAACATCAGAGAGTTCTGGGGCAAGTCCATAGACATGATGTGGGAGGGACTATACAACGCTCCAGGCGGACTGGGCGGTGCCATCTGGGGCTACATAGACGAAACCTTCATGCTGCCCAAGCCCAAGGTGGGCACATCATTCTGGAAGGAATTTGCCCATACTGCCAAGCCAGAAGGCTTCCGTGGCGACTGCGTCGGCTACGGCGAATGGGGCATTGTGGACGTATGGCGCAGGAAAAAGCCCGAGTTCTGGTCCACAAAGAAGGCCTACTCTCCCATCCGCCTCACCTCGGCGGAGACAGTGTCATTTACCAGCGGACAGCGCATCGTCCTGCCCATCCAGAACAGATTCGACCATACCAACTTCAGCGAAATATCGGCCAGCTACACTTTCAATGGCGAGAAGAAGCCTCTGAGCCTGCCGGCATTGGAGCCACACGAGAGAGGCACGCTGACAATCCCTGCCGAAGATTGGAAAAACGGCAGCCCGCTGTTCATCGAGTTCCGCGCCTCCGACGGCAGCCTGATAGATGCCTACCGCCCCATTCTTGGCAACAGGAATGAGATTGCACATAACACTGCCAATGGCCAGGTGCTGACATTGACGGAAAACGACTCCTGCTACGTGGTGAAGGGCGGCACTTTTGCATTGGAGGTATCACGCAAGACCGGACTGCTCACCCGCGTACAATCCAACGGTGAAACGGTGATAGAAAACGGACCATACCTGAACGCCTATGTCAACCTCAACCACCTAAGCGGTGCGGAAGTGCGCAAGATAGCCAACTTCTACAAAGTCTCTGCCGAGGATTGGCAAAAGGATGCCGTGAACGTTACCACGGTCGGCAACAACGTGCGTGTACTTTTGAAGGGTTCCTACAAGACCGTGAAAGCGGACTACCAGATAAACATACGCCCCGACGGACGGATAGACATAGACTACATGACAGAGGGACTGACCAACGGCTACCTGCGCGAAGAGGGCGTGTCATTCAAGATGGCTAACACCATGAAGACCATCCATTGGACACGGCGCGGCTACTGGAACTACTATCCCGATGGCGAGTTTGCCGGCAACCAGGAATCCGCCCCGCTATACAATGCCCGCCATGTGGCATACGGCGAGAACCCCAACCAGCCATGGGCCATGGACACCCACAACTACTATTACTGGGCAGATGCCGGTGCCGGCACAAAGGCTCCTCTGACCCAGAAAGCCAAGGGCATGAAGGAAAACATCTACACCTACAGCCTGCTCAACGGCAACAACCACGGCGTGATGGTGTCATCGGCAGATGCCGACGTGTCTTGCCGCCTGAACAAGCCCGCCGACGATAGCCTGATACTGTATGTCAACAACCGATGGGACTATCCCGAAATTGCATGGGGCAACTACTGCAAGGTCTTGGAGGCATCGCCTTATTACGGTAAAATTTCGCTTAGCATAAAATAAAGTTTGTTTATAGAAAGGGTCGGGGCACGGCTTGTCAAAGCATTTTGACAGACGTGTCCCGATTTGGTTTTATGTCAAGAGAACCTTGCTTGACCAAAGGACATTCAACTGCTTCGATGAAGGCACGACCAGTGACGGAAGATTGAGCCATTACGAAGCCACAAAGACAGATACAGAGTCGATGAGAAGAATCCATCTGATTTGTCCAAATTGACGCCCTAATGACCAATCCGGTATTATTGGCAATCCAATGACCGATTATAATTCAAGTCAAACACACAGCATCCAATAACCCAACAACGTACAGACCCAAACATGTCAATCCGCACGTTATCCGGCACAACAACCTACAGAAGAAAAAATCCCCAACCTTATTTAAGGATTGGGGATTGATTTTTTATTGGTAAAGTACAAGGAGCAAGGGATTAGTTCTTGAAGAAATCCTTTACGGCCTCGTTGGGAACCATGCGCTCGTCAAAAGAATAGGTACCAGATGCATTCTTGACCATCTTGATAACCTTTGTGTAGGAACGGCCATCTGTCTTACCTGACTGCAGAGTAGCCACTGTTTTCTTTGCCATATCTTATTCCAAATGGTTGGTAAGGGGGTGATTACTTGATCTCCTTGTGTACAGTCATTCTCTTGAGAATGGGATTGTACTTCTTGAGTTCCATACGCTCGGGAGTGTTCTTGCGGTTCTTGGTGGTCACGTAACGTGATGTTCCGGGCAGACCGCTCTCCTTCATCTCGGTGCATTCCAGAATAACCTGGACGCGATTGCCTTTAGCTTTCTTTGCCATGTTTATTGTTCCTCCTGAAATTAGCCGATTACACGAATATTTTTCCAATCACAATAGCCTTTGGCCACTGCATTCTTCAATGCAGCATCCAAACCTACCTTGTTGATGTAACGCAGACCATTGGCACTGACGCGCAAAGAAATCCAGCAATCCTCCTCAACATAGTAGAACTTCTTGTGGAACAGGTTCACATCGAAAGTGCGCTTTGTGCGACGCTTTGAGTGAGACACGTTGTTACCAACCATGGCTCTCTTACCGGTAATTTGACAAATCTTAGACATTTCTAATCTTCCTTTCTTTTGTTACTTTCCAATAACATCTTCCAAACAGGGTGCAAAGTTAGTACCTTTTTGTGAATAATGCAAATAAATCAACGACAAATATCGCATGTCCGTACATAAAAAGGATTTAAGTGAAAGCCTTTTAGCATCGCTGCATGTATTCCACACGCCATGTACATAAAGCGCGGTCTGATTGCACCGTATACGCATGGCATTATTATGCAGCACAAGTACATTTTTCGCCATGGCTCAGTATGTGCAGACATAACAAGACGTTCGTGTATCAAGCATCTATTTTGCTTGACAATTAACCCTTTCATCAAACACCGCATCATGCACAAGGTTACTGAGACACAAAACAGAGAAGAAATAGCATCTCAATGGCCGCGTAATTTGATTACCGTATTGTCGCGGCTTAGACAACACGGGAACCGACCCGAAAGAATAGTATTCTCTCGAACCAGACAATAGTGATGTCAAGCGTACGGCAATACCACTGTCCAAACACCCACACCGTGGACTTAACTTAATATAATCAGCTCTTTCAACATTGCCGTCAAACACCCACAGGAGTGTTTACTCACAATGCCGGACACAGTAAAGCTACGTAGACATTGCATCTTTCACATTAACCAAGAGTATTAAGGAAAATAACCACATAAAACAGCGTAAAACACACCATCACACGATTGGCATTGATTAGAAAAAAGGATTGTTTGGCCGGCTTTCAATGAATTTTCACTATCTTTGTAATCAACAACTCACGAAAGAACAGGAATAACAGAACTTAAACAATAGCATATATGGAATCATTCAATGACATAATCAATGGCGGGCAACCCGTGTTGGTCGACTTTTTCGCCACATGGTGCCAGCCGTGCAAGATGATGCACCCGATACTGGACCAAGCGAAGGCCGCCTTAGGCGACCGCATACGCATCATCAAAATAGATGTAGACAAGAATGGCACAGTCGCCAACCAATACCGCATACAGTCCGTACCCACGCTGATGTTGTTCCGCGGAGGTGAAACTCTTTGGAGAACAAGCGGCGTTGTGCCAAAAGCAGACTTGATTGCCACCATTGAGTCGTTTCTGAAACAATGACACCCACACAATAGCCATGGAAGAGGAAATTACATTACGAGACATAGCCCGTTACTTGGACAGCATAGGCATACAGTTCATGGCCACGATAGGTTTGGATAACAAACCTAAGGTACGTCCAATGCAGTACATGGTGCTGGAGGACGACAAACTGTGGTTCTGCACCAACTCCAAGAAAGAGGTGTATGCAGAATTGCAGGCGAACCCGAGCATTGAGCTATGCGGATGCAGATTGGATGAAGACGAAATACAAACGTCATGGATTCGCTTCTCTGCGGAAGTTGTGTTCGAGGAAAGGAAAGACATTCGCGATGCCATCATGGCAAAAAGCGCCATTGTGAACGAACTCTACAAGCACATGCAAGACAATCCTATCTTCAAAGTGTTTTACCTTAAGGACATTGACGGATGGATAACAAACCTTGGCCACATCAAAGGGCTGAAAAAGAACGATGCTTTTGCCAAACCGGTTCATTTTAAATTTTGAAATACCGTAATACGTAACAGCATACTTCTCAGCGGAACATCAAGCACACGACATAGCAGATATTGCGTCGATCCGCACAAACTCTTGACAATGCCAATACGAAAATCCAGTCCAAGGTATTATCCGCATGTATATCCACTCAAGGTTTGTCATATATCAAGAGTGACGAAGAAAGACCATGCCCATACAAGTCAACGCAAAACGTCCAAGGCATAAGGCCACCTATTCATCCCGAATCGGTCATTAGATTTCCAATCCGTTTTGTCTTTATATTCGTTCGTATTGCAACCGTTTTGTCGAAGGCATAGCGAGCTATGGCGAGACCAAACGGGAAGCAAGACGGCGAAGAGAAGGGCAAAATGGAGGAAAAGGCAATACGAATCATCTGATTTATACAATTTGACGTTCTAATGACCGATTTGGGTTCATGGCATATCACACAAACAACCGTCCGGCCAGACCGGACGGTTGTTGTATCCATAATACCAGGATCTTGAAAGCGGTTTCATAGCAAAGACGGCATTGACCGGAGGCAAAAGAACGTCAGCCTTCGCAAATTAGGCATGGAGTTTTGGTTGCAAGGGTAAGCAAAGAAAACTATATGTACAAAACAGTTTGGTTTGAATGCTTACCGTTCCAACAACCATTGGAAACAACCATATCCAAATGACAACATGGTGGCATTATTATCACAGCACTGGCACGGAGATACCTGTAGCATGGCCCACTACACAAGAAAACGGGAGACAAACTACCGATGATGGTATTTGTCTCCCGCATATTTAAATTAGACTCAATATAGAGATTAGCCTCCAAAGTCGTCGAAGTGAATCATGTCCTGTTCCACGCCGAGGCTATGGAGCAAGTCAAGCACAGTCTTGGCCATCATTGGAGGACCGCAGAGGTAGTATTCGCAATCCTCAGGGCTTTCATGCTGTTTGAGGTAAGTATCGCCCATGACGGGTGCCACGAAACCAGCGGTGTACTTGATGCCGGCTGCATCGGCCTTGGGATCGGGACGGTCCAATGCAAGGTGGAAGTGGAAGTTGTCAAACTCCTTTTCCAATGACAGGAAATCATCAAGGAATGGTATCTCCTCCAATGCACGTGCACCATAGAAGTAGTGCATCTGACGGTCGCGGCAGTTGCGGGTCTTGAGCATGTGCATAATCTGGGCACGCAATGGAGCCATACCGGCACCGCCACCGACCCAAATCATCTCACGGCCAGTGTCGTACTTGGGATGGAACTCGCCATAAGGACCGCTCATCATAACCTTGTCGCCGGGCTTCAGACTGAAGATGTATGAAGAGGCTATACCGGGGTTTACGTCCATGAAGCCCGGACCTTGATCCTTGGGCTTGAAGGGAGGAGTAGCGATACGCACGTTCAGCGTGATGATGTCACCCTCGTCCGGATAATTGGCCATAGAGTAGGCACGGATGGTGGGCGTATCGTTCACACACTTCAAGCCAAATAGGCCGAACTTCTCCCATGCAGGGAGATACGTGTCACCGATGAGCGACTTGTCGAAGTCCTTGTCATAGTCAATCTGGAATGCAGGTATCTTAATCTGTGCATAGGAACCTGGCTCGAAGTCCATGTGCTCACCTGGAGGCAGGGCCACCTTGTATTCCTTGATGAAAGTTGCAACGTTGCGATTGCCGATAACCGTGCACTCCCATTCCTTGACGCCCATTACGGAATCATCTACCTTGATATCCAGGTCTCCCTTTACCTTGCACTGGCATCCAAGACGCCAGTTCTCCTTGATTTGCTTGCGGGTGAAATGTCCCTTCTCGCTATCCAGAATCTCACCGCCACCTGCAAGAACCTGTACCTTGCACTGGCCGCAAGAACCCTTACCACCACATGCGCTGGGAAGAAAGATGCCTTGGGCAGACATAGTGCTCAAGAGTGAACCACCCTGTGGCACAGACACCTTGTCCTTGCCATTGATAGTGATAGTAACATTGCCGCTGGGCGACAAGTAGTTCTTGGCAACAAGCAGAATGACAACCAACACGAGGATGATTACCAAGAATACTACTATGCTATAGAAAATCAAATTTGTATCCATTTGTATTTATCCTCCTCTGTATTAGATGTTCAAACCACTGAAGCACATAAATGCCATGGCCATAAGACCAACAGTTATGAAGGTAATGCCCAATCCCTGCAATGGCTTGGGTACATCGGTATAAGCCATTTTCTCGCGAATCGCAGCCAGACCTACAATAGCCAGCAACCAACCGATACCGCTGCCCAAGGCATAAGCGAAAGCATCGCCTACAGAGCCTATGTACTGAGAATTGGTCGGCTCCATGCCTATGCGCTGCTGCATGAACAGGCTGGCGCCCATGATGGCACAGTTAACTGCAATCAAAGGCAGGAAAATACCGAGAGAAGCATACAGCGAGGGACTGAAACGTTCGACTATCATCTCCACCAACTGCACGATGCCGGCAATAACGGCAATGAACAGGATGAATGCCAAGAAACTAAGATCCACACCCTTGACCAAGCAGTCGGGACCAAGAACCTTGGTCTGCAATATATAGTCTACAGGGACAGTGACACAAAGCACGAAAGTAACTGCTACACCAAGTCCCAAAGCAGTCTTCACATTCTTTGATACGGCCAGATAAGAGCACATACCCAAGAAGAATGCGAAAATCATATTATCCACAAATATGCTGCGGACGAAAAGACTAATCATGTGTTCCATACTTTACTTCTCCTCCTTGTTTATTGAGCGGTGAGCCCAAATTACACATCCAACGATAACCAATGACATGGCTGGCATGACCATCATACCGTTGTTGATATACCATCCGCCGTTCTCCACATACCAACTCTGAGGAATAATCTGGAAGCCGAGCAGCGTGCCGAAGCCGAAAAGTTCACGAATGAACCCAACCACTATCAAAACCCACGCATACCCCAAACCATTGCCTATGCCATCCAAGAATGAAGGCCAGGGAGCATTCTGCATGGCAAAGGCCTCCAGACGTCCCATCAGGATACAGTTGGTAATAATCAATCCCACATACACGCTCAGCTGAACACTGACATCATATACATATGCTTTCAGCAACTGGCTGACGATGGTAACCAATGCTGCCACCACGACGAGCTGTACAATGATACGTATACGATTGGGAATAGTCTTGCGGAGCATGGAAATAATCACATTGGCAAATGCGGTAATCACAGTCACGCTCAAGCCCATGACGATAGCCGGCTTGAGTTGCGATGTCACTGCCAAAGCCGAACAGATACCCAACACCTGAATAACTACAGGATTATCGAGGTTCAACGGCTTGGAGAACGCAGCGCGGTTCTCCTCGGAAAACAATTTACTCATATTGCGTTCTCTTTTTGGTTAGTTATTGATAAAGTCAAGATAAGCTCCAAGGCCATCCTTCACCATGTTGGATACACCGTTGCTGGTAAGGGTAGCGCCAGTAACGCCGTTGATTTCGGTTTCCGACTTTGACGCACCGGCCTTCACAACAGACAATGTCACCTCGTTGTGGTTGTCACCGGCAAACACGGGCTTGCCATTGAACTGTTCCTGGAACCAGCGTTCGCTGATGCGTGCACCCAAACCGGCAGTCTCGCTTTCGTGATAGAAATACGTTCCGAAGACAGTCTTCTTGTCAGCATTCAGGGCAATGTAGCCCCACAGGCCACCCCACAGGCCACGGCCGGTAACAGGCAGGACATACTTGGTCTCACCGTTCACCTCTGCCACGAACACATGTAGCTCACCATTCTTTATGGCAGTACCGTAAGAAGAAAGGAAGTTGCCATCATAAGGAACCAGCTGACCGTCAACCCACAGCATGTCCTTGACCTGCTTGAATGCCTCGGATACATTATATCCTGGAACTTCGATGTCGTTGTTAAGAGCCGTCAGTATCTGACCCTTTGTGTCATTCTCAACATTTGCATCCTGAGTTGGCTTTAGCACGCTGGACACGAAAGCCAGCAAGAATGCAACTATGATTACCATTAGGGCAGCATAAACGATTGTGTAGCCATTGCTACTTGTGTCCAAGCCTTTCTTCTTAACCGGTGCGGCAGGGGTGGACTTCTCGTCCACGATCTCAGTGAACTTATCTGGTCCAACGCCACATACTGGACACTTGTCCGGTGCGGCATCCCCTTCGTGGATATAACCACATACTTCGCATTTGAATTTCTTTGTAGCCATATACCTTATTTATTATTTATTGCACGTTTAGCACGCATGTTGATATTCTTCTGCACGAATACATAGTCAATCAACGGAGCGAACAGGTTCATCAACAGGATGGCCAGCATCATACCCTCGGGATAACCGGGATTCATCACACGTACCATCACGGCCACAACACCGATGAGGAAGCCATAGATGTACTTGCCACATTCCGTACGGGCACTGGTAACAGGATCAGTAGCCATGAACACGGCACCAAAGGCAAAACCACCGAGCACGAAGTGATGCCACCACTCCAACTGGTTGCCACCTACGCCTTCCAAAAGCCAGCCCATCAGACCACCGCCAACAAACACGCTGAGCATGGTCTTCCAACTTGCCACACCGGTCAACAGCAACAGCAATGCACCCAAGACGATGGCAACCACGCTGGTTTCACCTATAGAACCTGGAATCAGACCAACAAAAGCATTCCAGATGGTATCGCAAGGAATAGCGGCACCAGTAGCAGCCTCGCCCAGAGGTGTGGCAGCAGAGAATGTGTCAGGCACATTATATCCCAGACCGCAAATGGTATTCTGAGCCACCCAAACAGAATCGTCACCAGTCATGGCACTCGGATAGCTGAAGAACAGGAACGCACGTGTAATCAACGCAGGATTGAAGATATTCATGCCGGTTCCGCCAAAGATTTCCTTTGCGAAAATCACGCTGAAAGCTACGGCCAAAGCCAATATCCACAGGGGAGTATTCACAGGAACAATCATCGGAATAAGGATACCGGAAACCAGGAATCCTTCCTGTATCTCTTCTTTCTTCCATTGGGCAACGATGAACTCTATTCCAAGACCGACCACATAGCTTACAACAATTTTGGGAAGAACGGCAGCCAAGCCGAACAGGAACATGCCTACGTGATCAGTCATGTCACCTCCGGCAGCCAAAGCATTCTGATAACCCACATTGTACATGCCGAAAAGCAAGGCAGGCAACAAGGCTATCACCACAAAACTCATGATGCGCTTGCTGTCGATAGCGTCGTGGATATTGACTCCACCCTTACGTCCGGTCGTATTGGGCACGAAAGCAAATGTTTCGAGACCATCGAACAGCGAGTGAAAAGCATGGAACTTTCCGCCCTCCTGGACGTGGGGACGCATATTGTCAAAAATTCTTTTAATCGCTTTCATATTATTCTATAGTTTATGCATTCTCCTTTCTCAGAATGTCCAAGCCCTCACGGACGATACGCTGAAGCTCCATCTTGGAACTGCATACGAACTCAGCGATGGCGAAATCCTCCGGAGCGACTTCATATATGCCCAAAGCCTCCTGACGGTCGATGTCACCTGCAATGATGGCCTTGACGAGGTATCCGGCATAGATGTCCATGGGGAACACCCTGTCATACTCGCCACTCATTATCATGTGACGCTCTCCACCCTTGATACGGGCATCCATCACATATTCCTTTTTGCCGCCCATGAGCCAGCTGAAGTAACTGCGGTGTGTGCTGAATGTTGAGAAACGAGGCATAATCCAGCCCAACATCTCATCGGCATGAGCACCCTCTGGAATTGCCGTCACCTCGGTAGCATGCGCTGCGAGATAGGCATCCTTGGATGTCTGAACACCGGTCATGGGGTTGCCATTGATAATACGGACATCATCTCCATCCACCTGACCTGCCAAGAGAGTAGACAGTTTCTGACCAACTTTCATCTTATAATACTTAGGAGCCTTCACCTCGCTACCGGCAAGAGCGATGGTGCGGGTAAAGTCCACCTTTCCGGTCTTGAGCAAGCGACCAAGCATGACAACCTCCTCCGCGCCAAGTGTCCACACCACCTCACCCTTGTTTATAGGATTGATGTGGTTAATCTGTACACCAACGTTACCGGAAGGGGCCGGTCCGTCAAAGACATACACGTTGCAGTCCTTCGCCTCCAACAGGGCCTTTGCAACCTGTTTGCTGCTCACGCCCAATTGCACAGGAGCAATCTTGGACAGGGCTGTCAATCCGGCCTGAAACTCGGCCTCCTGACCTTGCAGTACATATTCAAACTCCTGTGCCAAAGGCATGTTGTTGAATGCACTCACGTGAATTGCCTTAGGAGCATCCTCCGGGTTGGCCACCGTGTCATAGGGACGCTGACGAATCATTCCGAAGAGGCCGCTTTCCATCATCAGTGCCTTGACATCGCCATCGGTCTTGAAGTTCTTGGACTCGAACTTCATGTCACACTTAACGCGAACACTCAGCAATTTGCGACGGTCGCCACGCTCAACCAACGATACAACACCGCTGACAGGACTGACAAAACATACCTCGGGATGCAACTTGTCCACGAACAAGGCATCTCCGGCCTTTACGGCATCACCTTCCTTGACAACCACCTTGGGCTTTAGCCCCGTGAAGTCATCCGGACAGAGCGCATACTCGCCCGGGCAATCCACAGAAGCAGTCTCCTTGGCAGCCTTTCCCTTCAAGTTGATGTCGAGGCCCTTGCGCAATTTGATTACTTTTGCCATATACTTGTTAATAAAATTGAAATGTTAGTATAAACTCGTACAAAGGTACGCTTTTTTATTGACAAATGCCGAAGCAAGTTAAAAAAAAGGCATACATTTGTCAAATAATCAAAACACCTATCATTGAAAAACCTTACAAGATGGCTCGTTGCCAGTATTTGCGGACTTTACATGGTCTTGCAGATAGCCGTGTACATTCCTTACATCCAGGAGACGCTTGGTTCCGTAATGGCATCCGCATTAAAGGAAACATACGGATGGAATGTCGGCATCGGGCGCATCAGATTGGGGCTGTGGAACCGCATTATAATCGACGACATCACCCTCAAGGACCAGCAGGACAGCGTCATGTTGCATGCCTCCAGACTTGCGGCCAAAATCAATCTCGTGCCATTGGCCAAAGGACAGATACGCATTGCCAATGCACAACTCTTCGGCACACAAGTGCACATATATCAAAGCACACCTAACGACAAGCCGAATTTCCAGTTTATCATAGACACTTTCAGCAGCAACGATACCACCTCCTCCCCCATAGACCTGCGCATCGGCAGCATATTGCTCCGCAGGGTGTCAGTGGACTGGAATCAGCAGTGGAAGCCCCGCAAGGCACATGGCAAACTTGACCCGGCACATCTACAAATAAACGACATAGCCGTCACTGCCCATCTGAAAGCACTTACCAATGACTCGCTGAACCTGTCGTTGAAAAGGTTTTCATTTACCGAAGAGAAAGGACTCTCCCTGAAAAACCTCTCCTTTGACTTGGTGGCAGGAAAGGACGGCGGCATTCTGGACAATTTCTGCTTACAACTTCCCCACTCTGCCCTCTCCATCTCTTCCGCCAAAGTCTCGTGGCCGCATTTCCCAAAGAAAGGGCAAGAGCATAGCTGGATCAAGAATGTCTCCTTGCTGGCAAACATATCCATCCATCTCACGCCATCCGACTTGTCCGTATCAGCTCCATGGCTGGAGAACACACCCATAGACATGGAGGCCACCGTGCTTTTCAGCGAGGCATGTCTCAATATGCCGGCACTAAGCATTCGTGACGCCCAATCCACTGAACTACATGCCAAAGCCTTTATTTACGACCTGACCGGAACACCCGAATGCACAATCATGCTCGAACGCCTGCGCACCACTTCCGCCACATTCCAAACCCACGTTGCCCCCATGGCGCCTGCCATACAGAAACTATCTCCTGTGATTTCACGACTGGACACCATCGACATATCCGGCCGAATACAGTTCACGCAACAGCACCAAGGATGCACGCTGCACATTAACAACAAATACGGAAACCTGGACATAAACGCCTCGGCACGGGAATGGAACCGCTTTGACGCTCGTGCATCATCAGACGGCCTATCGCTTGACAGGATACTGTCCAACTATGGCAATCACGCCATTGGCAAGACGTCTTTCAACATCACCGCCAATGGACTTGTTGCCAATGCCCAAGGCAAGCCTGACATCAACGTGCACGCAATCCTGCCCTCGCTGCAATGGCAAGGCCGGGAATACAACGACCTCAGTCTCCACGCACACCTTGCGGACAACACGCTGGAAACCAAGGCCGACCTGCACGACCATGGCGGAGACATCCATTCGCATCTGACGTGTCAACTTGACGGCAGATACAGCCTCTCAGGCAATATCAGCATGGACAACTTCCATGCCAGCCGTTTAGGACTCGGCAAAAGATACCCGGACACGCGACTGTCCGTCAACACAACCATAGACCTGAACGGTAGCGACCTGGACAATGTCACAGGTTCCGTTGGCATACGCGACTTCCTGATACAGGGCAACTGCACAGACAGTTCCACGACTATCGGTCCCCTGTCCATGTCTATTTCCACAGACGTGGACAAGAATCAACACAGAACTCTCAGCATAGCCTCGGCCCCGCTGAACCTCACCGCCAGCGGCCGCTTCAGATTCAGTACAATCGCCACAACCATCACTAACGGACTGCACGACAAATTGCCAAATCTCGTCCCATACAAGCGTGTTTCTTACACAGCGGACACTTTGCATTTTTCCGTCAGCCTGCAGGACACAGCCCTCATACGCCGCATTGCATTGCGTGACATATCCATTCCACGGCAAGCCACCATGGAAGGAAGCCTGTACGGATACGACTCCATTCTGGTAAGTGGCGACATACCAGAACTGCACATTGGTTCCGAACAGTTACGCAACGGAAAAATCAGCATACACGGTATGCCAGGGTCTGTCAAAACCACACTCTCGGCAGAGCGACGACACAAGAAAGGATTTGTCGCCCTGTCCATTGCCGTGGACGCCCACGACGACCGTCTGCGCCTCGTCACCACCTTGAACAACAACCGGCAGCCTCGCATCAGCGGAGAATTGGACATAACCACCGCCTTTTCGCGCAACCAAAACGGCAAACATGACATACGTGCATGGATAGCCCCCTCGGACTTCATCGTATCCGACACAGTCTGGAGGGTGCATCCATGTGCGATTACATGGAACGGACAAACAGCCGAAATTCGCGGATTCAGAATCAATCAGTCCGCACATCGCGGCATAGACATCAACGGCCGAGTTTCGGCCAATGCGGAGGACACGCTCCGGGTGAATCTCAGCGAAATAAATGTGGAGTATGTAATGGATCTCGTCAACTTCAAGGCCGTGGAATTCCAAGGACTGGCAACGGGCAGCGCATACGCCACAGGACTTTTGTCCTCACCTCATGCATCAGCCGACATCACAGTGGACGGATTTGCTTTCAATCATGCCCCTTTGGGCACATTGCAGGCCAAGGCAGGCTGGGGCGACACGCCACACTTTCTTTCGCTCGACGCCACCATATCAGAACCGGAGAGCCAGCACCTCTCCACCATCTCCGGAGGCTTCAACCTTGGGGACAAGGACACTCCCGACGGGCTTGACTTGAACATCAACACGCAGAGATTCAACCTCGCGTTCATCAATCTCTTTACAAAGGACATCCTCGAAGACTTCAAAGGGCGCTCCACTGGCCGTTGTCGCATCTACGGGCCGTTCAACGCCATAGACCTGGAAGGCGACATGATGGTCGACCGCGCAGAATTCTCCATGCCAATGCTTGGAACGGCATACCATATGCAACAAGACAGCGTGCACATACGCCCGGAAGAAATCAGCATCACGACACTGCTTTACGACAAAAACGCCACCGACACCGGCAATTCATTTACAGCATCTTCCCACGGTGCAAAAAGCAACCTACCGCATACCGCAGTGCTGAATGGCCGTCTCGCGCACAGCCACTTCAAGGATATGAGCTATGACTTTCACGTGAATGCCAACAAATTCCTCGGATACGATTTCAAGGACTTTGGCGAATCCCCCTTCTATGCCACCTGCATAGTCAGCGGGGACATCGACGTGCAAGGAACGCAGGGAAGATTGATGGTGAACATCAATGCCACTCCCGAACAGGGTACTGTCTTCACATACAACGTAACTACACCGGACGCCATCACCAATGCCGACTTCATCACCATAAACAGCAGGGATGCGGACACAACGGAACATGCCCACAGCGTTGACGGCACAAACATGCCGGCTTCAAACGGCACTGACGCGCATCCAGCCGGGAGCACTGCCTCAGACCTGTTCCTTGATTTCGATCTGCCAATCACCCCGGCAGCAAAACTCCGTCTGCTCATGGACAGAAAATCCGGCGACATGATAGAGATCAATGGCAACGGACGCATTAGAGCCAAGTATCACAACAAGGGACGTTTCAACATCTTCGGCACCTATCGCGTACAGGATGGCACTTATCGCCTGAGCCTGCAAGACATAATACGCAAGGAGTTCAAATTCCAACCCGGCGGCACCATTGTCTTTGGCGGCGATGCCATGAAGGCCGACCTCAATCTAAAGGCCGTCTACAGCGTCAACAGCGTATCCCTTGACGACCTCACGACGTCGTCCCTGGGATTTTCTAAAACCAAAGTGGACTGCATCATGAACCTTACCGGACATCCGGAACAACCCGCCATAACCTTTGATTTCGACCTTCCGAATGCCACCGAGGACGAAAGGCAGATGGTACGCTCCATCGTAAGTACAGAGGAGGAGCGCAACATGCAGGCCATATACCTTTTGGGACTGGGACGCTTCTACAACTTCGAGGCCGATGGCGCCGACCAAAGCAGCGCAGCCATGAACTCGCTGGTCAGCAGCACCCTTTCCTCACACCTCAACAGCCTCATCACCACGGCAGTAGGTTCCAGCAACTGGCGCGTGAGCACCTACCTGCAAACCACCGAGGACGGATGGCGCAACATGGACGTGGAGGGGCAGCTTAGCGGAAGCCTGCTGGACAACAGGCTGTTGTTGACAGGCAACTTCGGTTATCGCGAGAAATACTACACTCAACGGAACTTCATCAGCGACGTATCCATAGAGTACCTGCTCACACGCAACGGCATGTTGTCGGTCAAGGCCTACAACCAGGCTAACGACAGATATTTCGTGCAGTCGTCGCTGAACACCCAGGGAATAGGCCTGCAATACAAAAAAGATTTCAATCGCTTCACCGACTTGTTCCGGTGGCTACGTCCCAAGGCAAAGCAAAAGGAACAATAAAGCACAATCCGTCATCACATCGGCAATGCATGAAGGGCAAGCACAGATGACAGCATGCCAATTCCAAGGTTCGGCCTAACGCCGTCTTTGTCATCGCCATGGCATAGCTTATGCAAGTCGGGCCCTACTCCCTTGTCCTAACGAAGACATGGAAAATTCTTAAACCCGAATCGGTCATTAGATTTCCAATCCGTTTTGCCTTTATGTTCGTTCGTATTGCAACCGTTTTGTCGAAGGCATAGCGAGCTATGGCAAGACCAAACGGGAAGCAAGACGAACGAAGAGAAGGGCAAAAATGGTGGAAAAGGCAATATAAATCAATTGATTTATACAAATTGACGTTCTAATGACCGATTTGGGTTAAACCAATGAAGCCTCGCCGAAACAGCATCTTGACCACGGTATAGTCCAACCCTTGACAATAGTATTATCGAGGTCGGGACAATAGTATTATCGAGACCGGGACAATAGTATGGTCGGGATGTCAACAATACGTGGACGAAGTGGCAGCACTACGAAACCGGCATTCCGATCCCCTGCATTTGAGCATCCAAGGACACGAGAAGCCCCCCTGCAGGAAAGGGCCCCTCCACAAACAAACACCTCGCCCCCCTTAAGGATTCGGCGAAGGAGCGTCTTGAGCATCAGGACGACGCGGAGAAAGCATCTCCATGGCATCAGCCCAGATTTCCACCACATAACGCTTTTGCCCCAAGCGGTCGTCGTAGGAACGCGTGTGCAGCTTACCTTCGATATACAATTTGTCCCCTTTGTGCACGTACCTCTCCACAGTCTCGGCCAACTGCTTCCACAACACCACATTGTGCCATTCCGTACGGTCGGGCACCGAGGTGCCATTCGGCAAAGTATATCCACGTTCAGTAGTGGCCAAACGAAGGCTGGCCACGGCCACTCCCTTGTCCACATAGCGCACATCCGGATCAACTCCGACGTTTCCTATCAGCATGACCTTGTTCATAAGCCTCTTTCCTCTATTAAAGCAAGCAACGAGGACAAAGCAAGACCGCCATACCAGTCAAGCGTGCCATCCCCGATACTATTGGTTTATCAATAATGCAAAGATATGGATAATATACGAGAGTTGCAAACGCGAGATAACACATTTTGCCATGCCGATACAGGAAGAGACAACATCCATGATGCTAATATGAATTATTTTACATACCTTTGTCCTTTGATATGGAAACAACACAGACCAAGATTACCAAAGAGATACTGGAAAAGGCCCACCACGAACACTTCTCCAAAGAAAAATTCCTGGAAGTGGACCCTTGCGGACTTGTATATGAACTGATGCAGCACACAAGCAGGCAGTTGGACATAGAGCTGGGAGCACTGTTCGTGGCCATGATCACGTGGGGCAACCGCAAGGCCATCCGTCAGGCTGCTCACCGCATGCTGTGCGAGGAAATGGAATGGCATCCCGCTGACTTCGTTTTGCAAGAAAAATACCGCGGCAGCTATCTGGAAGCCAAGAACGGATGCGTGTACCGCACGTTGAACCGCGACAACTTCATTCTCGTATGCGACAATATCCGCAAGGCATTGACAGAACATGAGACGGACAACCAGGACCTGACTCTGGAGCAACTGTTCCTCGGCAAAACGGTGGAGGACACTATTGCCATCATCTGCGGATGGCTTGCCCCGGCCAAACTGGGCACCCCGGGGGTATCGGCCTGCAAACGCATATGCATGTACTTGCGTTGGATGATACGCAGGAATGAACCAGACCTGGGACTATGGCGGAACATGGACCAAAAGCAATTGTACGCGGTGATGGATGTGCACGTATGCCAACTGACGACATCCATCCTCAGCCGCAAGCAAGCCAACTGGAAAGCATGCGTGGAATTGACAGAAATTTTCCGTTCATGGTCGGAGGAAGACCCACTGAAATACGACATTGCCTTGATGACAATAGCCGATTATGGTTTTTAGACATTTTATCAAAAAAACGAGACAAAGACTTTCATATTTCAACAAAAACTACTACCTTTGCACACTGAAAATCATGTAATAACAAATATCTATAACAGCTATGCCTAACGGAAAGAAGCACAAGCGCCACAAGATGGCTACTCACAAGCGCAAAAAGAGACTTCGCAAGAACAGACACAAGAGCAAGTAATCTGACTTGCCGTCTGCTCGCGTTGATACGCGCAAAAGGAACAACATCCGGTGGCCGGACAACCGATATATATTTATATATAAGGTGCTGGTACCGGATATTTTTTTACACCATACATAAGAATGACCAGCGAACTATTCATTGACGTACAGCCACACAAGATATCAATAGCCCTCACCGAGGACAAGCGATTGATGGAATACCAGGAGGAGAGCCAGGAGGCAAGTTTCCAGGTAGGCAACATCTATCTGGCGAAGGTAAAGAAACTGATGCCTGGATTGAACTCATGCTTTGTGAACGTTGGTTACGAAAAAGACGCATTTCTACATTATCTCGACCTCGGGCCTCAATTCAATTCCTACACCCAGTACTTGAAACGAGTATTGGCCGACCGCAAGCATTTGGTTCCACACGGCAAGGCCGCAATGACACAGGATTGCCCCAAGGACGGAGCCATACAGCATTACCTGCAACAGGGACAGGAGATACTGGTGCAAATCGTGAAGGAGCCGATTTCCACCAAGGGTCCCCGGCTTACGTGCGAATTGTCGTTTGCCGGCCGCTTTCTGGTACTGATGCCGTTCCAGGAGAAAGTGAACGTTTCGGCCAAAATCAAGGATTCCAAAGAACGCGCACGGTTGAAACAGGTAATCGAAAGCATCAAGCCGGAAAACTGCGGCGTGATAGTGCGCACTGTGGCGGAAGGGAAGAAAGCCAGCGAATTGGACAACGAGATGAAAATCCTGAACCAACGATGGACCGACGCCCTCGTCCGTGCCCAGAAAGCCAAGGAGCTGCCTGCCGTGGTGTATGAGGAAAGCAGCAGGGCCGTGGGGATGCTGCGTGACTTGTTCAATCCATCCTATGAAGGCATCTACGTCAACCGCGAGGACGTCTTTCACGAGGTACAGGATTATGTCGGCCTCATTGCGCCGGAACGAACGGACTGCGTCAAGATGTACCGCGGTACATTGCCTATTTTCGACAATTTCGACATCACGCGGCAAATCAAGTCCGGCTTCGGCACTACAGTAACCTACAAGGGAGGAGCCTACCTCATCATAGAACACACGGAAGCACTGCATGTAATAGACGTAAACAGCGGCAACCGGACAAAAAAGGAGGATAGCCAAGAGGTGAATGCATTGGAGGTGAACCTGGGTGCCGCCGACGAAATAGCCAGGCAACTGCGACTGCGAGACATGGGCGGTATCATCATTGTGGATTTCATTGACATGAAACATGCGGAGTCCCGCCAAGCCCTGTACGAGCGCATGCTGGAGAACATGCGCGGGGACCGCGCAAGACACAACATCCTGCCATTGACGAAGTTCGGCCTGATGCAAATCACCAGGCAGCGCGTACGCCCGGTAATGGATGTCAAAGTGGAAGAAGTATGCCCGACATGCCACGGAACCGGCAACATCAAGAGCAGCCTGCTATTTACCAAAGTACTCGAAGGCAAAATACAGCTTATGCAGAACCACCTCGGCCTCAAGGCGTTCACCTTGCACGTCCACCCATACGTATACGCCTATATCTGCCAGGGAATTTGCAGCCTCAAACTGAAATGGCAATGGAAATACGGGCTCGGGGTTAAAATCATCCCCAGTCAGAAACTCGGCCTCCTACAGTACGAGTTCTACGATACCAACGGACAGGAGATAGACCTTAAGGAGGAGATTGAAATACGTTAATTAAGCCGTAACACTTAGTTAACATATTGTTAAATGTATTTTATATTTGGGCAAAAGAATGTTCTCTTTTGCCCAAATTGTTATCCGATACAGCATTTTGCAGTACCTTTGCATGGTATAATACGCCTGAACGCGCACAAAAAGAACACAAAACAGGCAATTGCCTGCATGAAGAATCACCACAACATTGACATAAAGACATCACAGTAATAACACAATACAAACAACTAACAATGAAACTAAACGGAAAGATTGTTTTTGCCGTAGCCATTGCAACATTGACAATGTTTGCATCTTGCGGTAACAAGAAACAGCAGCAGCTACCCTCTGCTACGTTCAAAACCATCACAGTAACTCGTCAGGACGTGACTTTGGACTCCAAATACAGTGCCACCATACGTGGCCGCCAGGATGTTGAAATATATCCTCAGGTCGGTGGTACATTGAAGCAGATTTGTGTCACCGAGGGTCAGCCCGTGCGCAAGGGCCAGACACTGTTCATAATAGACCAGGTGCCTTATCAGGCTGCGTTGAACACCGCACAGGCTTCATTGAAGGCCGCCCAGGCCAGTGAAGCAACTGCCGCCATGAACTACGAAAGCAAAAAGAAGCTCTTTGAGGAGAAGGTAATCTCCAACTTTGATTTACAGACCACGTACAATAGCCTTCTCACGGCCAAGGCACAGGTGGCACAGGCAGAGGCACAGCTCACCAACGCTCGCAACAGCCTGTCTTATACTGTGGTTACAGCTCCTTCAGACGGTATCGTAGGCACACTGCCATACCGCCAGGGTACTTTGGTAAGCGCGCAGATGTCACAACCTCTCACCACTGTAAGCGACAACAGCCAAATGTGGGTTTATTTCAGTATTTCCGAGCGTGACCTTCTGAACATGGTGCGCCAGAGCGGTTCTACAGAAGAGGCTATCAAGAACATGCCCGAAGTAACCCTGACATTAGTAGACGGATCCACTTATGAGAAGAAAGGTCGGGTAGAAAGCGTGAGCGGTGTGGTAAACAGCAATACCGGCAGTGTTCAACTGCGTGCCGTATTTGACAACGACAACGGCATGCTGCACAGCGGCAGCACTGGCAACGTCATTATCCCCAGCATCTATAAGGATGTATTGGTAGTACCCGCAACCGCAGCCGTACAGACCCAGGACCGCTTCCGCGTGTTCGTGGTGAACAAGGACGGCATTGCCAATGGCAAAGTTGTAAGCGTAAACGACCAAAAGGCCGGTGACCTGTTCATCATTACCTCCGGTCTGAATGGCGGAGAGGAAATCGTAGCCGAAGGTGCCGGTATGGTCAAGGAAAATCAGAAGGTCAAGTAAACGGTCCGCATAAACATTGAGACAACCGTTGAGTTGCCAACAACATAACTACGATAACACAATGAAAGGAAATATATTCATTAAAAGACCTGTAATGGCGATGTCCATCGCCATCATGATTCTGATAGTGGGTGCGATCAGCTTCTTTACGTTGCCCATGGAGCAGTTCCCGGACATCGCTCCTCCGACCATCTCTGTGTCAGCAACGTACACCGGCGCCAATGCCGATGCCGTTACTAACGCGGTCATACAGCCATTGGAGGAAAGCATCAACGGCGTGGAAAACATGATATACATGACTTCTTCTTCCACAAACTCCGGTGCTGCCACAATTTCGGTTTACTTCAAGCAGGGGACTGACCCCGACATGGCTGCCGTGAACGTACAGAACCGTGTCTCCAAAGCGCAGGGCCTGTTGCCACAGGAAGTAACAAGAATAGGCGTTACAACGCAAAAACGTCAGACATCATTCCTGCAGTCAACCGCATTGGTATGTACCAATGGGGAATACGACGAGGAGTTCATCTCAAACTATTTGGACATCAACATAATTCCCGTGATAAAGCGTATCAAGGGCGTTGGTGACGTAATGTCTTTCGGTGGCCAATACTCACTGCGTATCTGGATGAAACCGGAAATCATGGCGCAGCATCAGTTGGTTCCTTCGGACATAACCTATGCGTTGACCGAGCAGAACCTTGAGGCTCCCACCGGCCAGTTGGGTGAGAAACCAATGCTGGCCAACCGTGGTAACGGCATTGAGGATGTGTATCAGTACACGATGAAATACACCGGCCGTCTGAAGTCTATAGAGGAGTTCCAGAACATAGTCCTCAAGGCTCTGCCGGATGGAAGCATACTGCATTTAGGTGATGTTGCCGACGTAGAACTTGGTTCCGACAGTTATGCTTTCAGCAGTGGATGTAATGGTTACCCCGCCACCAATATGATTGTCTTCCAGATGGCTGGCACAAACTCCAAGGAGGCAAACGATGCCATAAATGCAAAATTGGAAGAACTGAGCGAAAACCTGCCTGCCGGTCTGGAGTTCGTAAACGTGATGAACTCCAATGACTTCCTCAACGCCTCCATCTACAATGTGGAGGAAACTCTGGTGATTGCCATCATCCTGGTGGTACTGGTTGTCTACTTCTTCCTGCAGGACTTCCGTGCCACGCTAATTCCTGCCATATCCATCATAGTTTCACTGGTAGGCACATTCGCATGTCTGGCTCTTGCCGGCTTCTCTCTGAACCTGCTGACCCTCTTCGCACTGGTGTTGGCAATCGGTACAGTTGTGGATGACGCCATTGTGGTAGTCGAGGCAGTACAGGCCAAGTTTGATGCCGGATACAAGAGTCCATACGAAGCCACACGTGATGCCATGAGCGATGTGACCATGGCCGTAATCTCATGTACTTTCGTCTTCATGGCCGTGTTCATACCTGTAACGTTCATGCCTGGCACATCAGGTATGTTCTACACACAGTTCGGCGTGACCTTGGCAACTGCCGTAGGCCTCAGTTGTGTAAGCGCGCTTATTCTTTGTCCCGCCCTGTGTGCCATGCTCATGAAGCCGGCAACCGGTGAACGTCGCAAGGGCTTCTTGGGTTCAGTGAATTTCTACACACGCAAAGCATACGAAGCTTCATACAACGCCATGCTGCGCAAGTACAGCAATGTGCTGGCAGCATTGATTCGTGCAAAGAACCGTTGGATTGCTCCCACAAGCATTATCATTGCTTTCGCCGGCATGGCTTTCTTTGCCACCAACCTGTCAGTCGGACTTGTACCTGCCGAAGACCAGGGAACTGTCATGCTTGTCATGAATACACCTCCGGGAACCAATCTGGGCACTGCTGCCAAGACCATGGACAAGGTGGAGGATATCATTAAGAGCATCCCCGAGGTCAAGGACTATATTCGCGTGAACGGTTACAGCTTCATGGCCGGACAAGGCGTATCCTATGGTATGTCCATTATCCGTCTGAAACATTGGAGCCAGCGTAACTATGGCATGCTTAAACCAGTCGCCAACTTCCTTTCCACAAGTACCATGGTGGCCAATGCCCAGTTGAACGCCAAAATGATGACGGAGATTCCAGAAGCACAGTGTTTCGCCTTTGAGCCTGGCATGATACCAGGTTATGGTACGGGTTCTATCGAACTTAACCTACAGGACCAGATGGGCGGTGACAAGGCACTCTTCCTGGAGTACACACAGAAATTCCTTGACGCCATGGCACAACGTCCCGAAGTGGCTCGCGCCATGACCTCTTACGCACGTAACTTCCCCCAAATACAGGTGGAGGTAGATGCGGCACAATGCAAACGCGCCGGCGTATCTCCCGCAGACGTTCTCAGCGCGCTGGGCAGTTATTGCGGTGGTTCATACGTCAGCAACATGAACCAGTTTGGTAAGGTATACCGTGTAATGATAGCCGCAACAGAGAAAGCACGTTTGAGCCAGGACGACCTTAGCAACATGTATGTACGCAATGGCGGCTCAATGGCTCCCCTCTCTCAGTTCGTCAAGCTGACCCCGATACTTGGCCCTGAGATAGACACACGTTTCAACCTGTTCAGTTCCATCACCTGCAACCTTACACCTGCAACCGGTTACGCCAGCACTGATGTGATGGCCGCCGTCAACGAAGAGTTCGCAAAGATATTTCCCACAGGATATGCCTTTGAGTACGGTGGCATGAGCCGTGAAGAGTATGAGCAAATGGGTAGCATTGCCTCCTATCTGATATACGGTGTATGCTGCGTACTGATATTCTTGATTCTGAGCATGCTGTATGAGAGCTTCCTGATTCCCTGGGCTGTTATCCTGTCTGTACCCGCCGGTCTTATGGGAGCCTATGGATTTGCATGGTTGTGGAACCAGGGATACGCTGCCCTGCCCATCATATTCCTCAGCAAGATTGAGAACAACATCTACATGCAGACGGCTGTCATCATGCTTATCGGTCTATTGGCCAAGACTGCCATCCTTATTACCGAGTATGCATTGGAGCGTCGTCGTAAGGGCCTGGGCATAGTAGAAGCAGCCTATGCCGCAGCCGAGGCACGTTTGCGCCCTATACTCATGACCGTACTTACCATGATTATCGGCATGTTCCCCTTGGTTGTCATGACAGGTGCTGGTGCCAACGGTAACCGTACCATCGGCATTGCCGTCATAGGTGGTATGTTTATCGGTACCTTGGCCATACTGCTGACCGTACCAGTGTTCTTCATATTCTTTGAGTGGGTACAGGAGAAAATCCGTCCCGCAATGATTGAGGAACCGGATGCACAAATCCAAATGGAACGCGAACGCATAAACAAGGAACGTGAGGAGCGTGCCAACAGGTCCAAATAAAGCAAAATAGAGGCTGGCACCACATCCGTATGAAGGTTGTGGTGCCAAAGCCACGACACCAAACAGTCACACTATAGGGCAGATTCCATTACATGATAATGCCCTACACATAAAATACAAGTAAAGATGAAGAAGAACATCATAATCCTGTCACTTGCCGCCTTGTCGCTGACCGGTTGCGGAGTGACTAAGACGTACGACCGCGAAAAAGTGGCACACTCCATAGAGACCGAGAATCTCTATGGTGACGCCCTAAGCGGTGACTTGCTGGGATTGGGTGACTTGAAGTGGCGCGAACTCTTCACCGACCCCACCTTGCAGGCACTCATTGAGAGAGTTTTAGAGCAGAACACCAATATGAAGAATGCCGATTTAACCATCCAACAGGTTGAATATGCTCTCAAAACCGCCAAATTGGCATTCGCGCCCTCCATCAGCCTTTCAGCAAATGGCAGCGTGAGCAAAATGTGGGATCCATACGAACGTGCCGGATATTCCAACGTTCCCAACAGCAAACCATACAACATTGGCATGACATTGGGATGGCAGCAGGTGAACTTCCTTCAATTGCGCAATGCCAAGAAAGGTGCGGAGATGACCAGGGACCAGGCACTCGCAGCCAAACAGTCTGTACAGTCCTCACTCGTCTCCAACACCGCGACAATGTACTATACCTTGGCACAATTGGACGAACAACTCATGCTCCTTGTCCAAACAAAAGCAAACTGGGCCGAGTATCTCAAAATGCAAAAATTGTTGATGGAGGCCGGCCAAGCCAATGCGGCAGCCGTAGCCAGCATCGAGGCAACATACTGGAGTATTTGCCAGAGCGAAGTGACCATCAAGGATAACATCCGCATCATAGAGAATCAATTGTCTACATTGCTCAACGAATCAGCTTCCAGCATACAAAGAAACTCACTACGCAGCTTCAACAAGCCCGCCATTGTAGAAACCGGAGTTCCCATCAGCATTCTTGCACGCCGTCCGGACATTCGCATCGCCGAAACCACATTGGCATCGGCATTTTACAAGGTCAACGAGGCCAAATCTGCATTCTACCCCAGCCTCACCCTCAGTGCTACAGGTACATTCACAAACGGTACACAGGCTACCATGAATCCAGGTGCCTTCATTGGCCAGGCTATCGCTGCTTTGGCACAGCCCATCTTCCAAAACGGACGTTTGGTAGCTAACTTGAAGATAAGCAAGGCGCAATTGGAAATAGAGGCAAACAACTTTACCAATGCGATAATCTCCGCAGGTAACGAGGTAAACACTGCCATGCAAAAAGTTCGTTCTGCCGAAGAGCTACGAGTAATGATTGACAATCAGGTCAATGCACAACAGACTGCATACGAGGCCACCCGTAAGCTCTTTGCTAACAGCCCGACAAACTACCTTAATGTCATTACGGCTCACAACAACCTCATTCAGGCTCAAATGACCCAAATCAGCAACCGCATGGAATCCATCAATGCCACTGTGGAACTATATCTTGCTTTGGGTGGTGGCGCACAATAAGCACACATAGAATCGTATACATACATCATGAGGCTGTCTAAGTCTCCGAATTGAGGATTTACCCCTGCCAGAACATTCTGACAGGGGTAAAATCATTAAGTTCGACAGCCTAATTCAGAACCTTGCAATACCATCATTCCCCAATCAGCCACATAGAGGCGTATCATATCACCATCTACAGACTGATTGGGGAATTTATACCATTCTTTTTCTACTGCAACGACAATCAGATTCTATCACCGTCCGGCATACATGCTTTCATAATACCTTTCATACTCACCGGAGGTGATATTATTAAGCCATTCTTCGTTGTCCAAATACCAACGAACAGTGCGCTCTATGCCTTCTTCGAACTGCAGGCTTGGCTCCCAACCAAGCTCACGTTGCAACTTGCTGCTATCTATGGCATAACGGGCATCATGTCCAAGCCGATCGGTAACATAGGTTATCAAATCGAGGTCTGACCCATCGGGGCGTCCCAGCAACCTATCAACCGTACGGATGACAGTGCGGATTATATCAATGTTCTTCCATTCATTGAAACCACCTATATTATATGTTTCGGCCACCGTGCCTTGATGAAAAATCAAGTCTATGGCACGAGCATGATCCTCAACAAACAGCCAATCACGAACATTCTCGCCCTTCCCATACACAGGCAAAGGACGGCGGTGGCGGATGTTGTTGATAAAAAGGGGGATCAACTTCTCCGGAAATTGATACGGACCATAGTTATTGGAACAATTGGTGACAATCGTTGGCATTCCGTAGGTGTCGTGATAGGCACGTACGAAGTGATCACTGGATGCCTTGGATGCACTGTAGGGCGAGTGCGGATTGTACTTTGTTGTTTCCAAGAAGAACTCGGTTCCATAAGCCATGTGATGCTCTGTGGAAGAAGCAGTTGTAGTGAATGGAGGTTCTGTTCCTTCTGGTCGGTTCATTTCCAAGGCTCCGTAAACCTCGTCAGTGGAAATATGGTAAAAGAGCTTACCTTCATAACGCTCCGGCAAGGATTCCCAATACAGCTTCGCTGCCTGTAACAGGCTGAGCGTGCCCATGACATTGGTGCGTGCAAATGTGAACGGATCCTTTATACTACGGTCTACATGACTTTCGGCAGCCAGATGAATGATACCGTCCACATGCTCAGTCCGCATGAGAGAGTAAAAAGCATCAAAGTCGCAGATGTCCATACGTACAAACTTGTAATTTGAACACTGCTCAATATCCTTCAAGTTGGCCAGATTTCCGGCATAAGTCAGCTTGTCCAGATTGATGATATTGTAGTCATGGTATTTGTTCACAAACAAACGCACGACGTGACTACCTATGAATCCGGCTCCACCGGTAATGACTATGCTCCTCTTCATAATACACATATATGTTACAAAGTAATGCAGATAATTGAAGGATGGAAACTCCTACTACCAAGGCTATTATCGGTATCATGCCCGTCATTATCACATGCGTTCCCTATACAAAGGTGAAAGGACTGTCGAAATCCTGCAACAGGACATGCCGTGTATCCTTTTCCGACAATATGGCCTTCTCTACGGGTATGCGCCAATCTATATCCAGGCTCCTGTCAAGAATGCTGATGCCGTCATCCGCCTCGGGATGATAGAAGTTGTCACACTTGTACTGGAATACTGCAGTTGCGCTTAGCACGGCGAATCCATGTGCCATGCCCTTGGGTATGAAGAACTGGCGATGATTGTCCTCGGTAAGTTCCACGGCAACATGATGCCCATAAGTTGGAGAGCCCTTGCGTATGTCCACAGCCACATCCAGCACGCGCCCCTTGACACAGCGGACCAGTTTGCTCTGCGCAAATGGTGGCCGCTGGAAATGCAGTCCGCGCATCACTCCATAGGAACTCATGCTCTCATTGTCCTGTACAAAGTCTATGTGCCCGACTTTCTCGTCAAATTCCCGTTGGGAAAAGGACTCGAAGAAGTACCCGCGTGCATCCCGAAATATCCTCGGCTCCAGAATCAAGACACCTTCTATGCCTGTCTTAATTACCTCCATTTATATAGGAAAGTATTTGTTCGGCATGAATCTTGGTCTTTATTTCCTTGGGAGTAAAGATTTTCTCTATTACACCTTCCTCGTTCACCAAGTATGTAGTGCGCAATGTTCCTACGGTGCGACGGCCGCAAGCCACCTTTTCACCCCAACATCCCAATTGTTGCAGCAAAGTAGTGTCCGTATCGGCTATCAAAGGAAAATCCAGACCGTTTGCCTCAGCAAATTTCTTTTGCAGCACATCCTTGTCCTTGCTGATTCCTATGATTGAATAACCGGCAGCTTCCAATTCCTGCTTGTGTGCCTGCAAAGAGCAGGCCTCAGCAGTGCACCCGGAGGTATTTGCCTTGGGGTATGAATAAAGCACTATCTTACGGCCACGATAATCCTCGGCCTTTATCTCGTTTCCATTCTGATCATGTCCCAAAATCTCGGGTATTCTGTCTCCTACTTTCATAATGACCATATATATTACGTGTATAAATATAAGTAACAAAGCAGCCGTCCAGCGGAAACCGTCACTATCAGGACGAAATCCATGGACGGCTGTCATCTCACGCCATGCACGTCGGACTTGTTGTCATGGAACATCGTGCACGACCGACAATACTACTTCAACACGCCCATCTCCTTGCCAATCTTGGTAAAGGCGGCGATACACTTGTCAAGGTGCTCACGTTCGTGTCCGGCAGAAACCTGTACACGGATACGTGCCTGGTCCTTAGGAACCACGGGATAGTAGAAACCTGTCACATATATGCCCTCGTCCTGCAAACGTGCAGCGAAGTCCTGACTTAACTTGGCATCATAGAGCATAACGGCGCAGATGGCACTCTGAGTGGGCTTGATGTCGAAACCTGCAGCAATCATCTTGTCACGGAAGTAATTGACATTCTCCACCAACTTGTCGTGGATGGCGTTGCTCTCCTTCAGCATGCGGAACATTTCTATGCCAGCACCTACCAATGAAGGAGCCAGAGAGTTGGAGAAGAGATATGGACGGCTACGCTGACGCAAAAGGTCGATGATTTCCTTTCTACCTGTAGTGAAACCACCCATGGCACCACCGAAGCTCTTGCCCAACGTTCCGGTGTAGATGTCCACACGTCCATAGGTATTGAAGAACTCGCTTACGCCATGACCGGTAGCACCTACCACACCTGCGGAATGGCTTTCGTCCACCATCACCAGGGCATCGTATTTCTCCGCCAAGTCACAAATCTTGTCCATAGGAGCGACATTGCCGTCCATTGAGAACACGCCATCGGTAACGATGATGCGGAAACGCTGTGCCTGAGCCTCCTGGAGACACTTTTCCAATTCTTCCATGTTGGCATTGGCGTAGCGGTAACGCTTGGCCTTGCACAAACGTACGCCATCGATGATAGATGCGTGGTTCAGTGCATCCGAGATGATAGCGTCCTCCTCGGTCAGAAGAGGTTCGAACACGCCGCCGTTTGCATCGAAACAAGCTGCATAAAGGATGGTATCCTCAGTCTTGAAGTATTCGCTTATTTCTGCTTCCAGCACCTTATGGATGTCTGCCGTACCACAGATGAAACGCACGCTGGACATACCGAAGCCACGGCTATCGAGAGCCTTCTTGGCAGCTTCGATGAGACGTGGATGATTGGATAGCCCCAGATAGTTGTTGGCACAGAAATTCAGCACTTCCTTGCCACCCACCTGAATAGCCGCCTGCTGCGGACTTTCGATGAGGCGTTCGTTCTTGTAAAGTCCAGCTTCCTTAATCTCGGTCAATGTCTGACAGAGATGTTCTTTCATTTTTCCGTACATGGTTTATTCTATTTATAATTAGTATTGTTATTGACCATCACAGCCTATTTGTGACAAGCCTTTGATAGTATACTGGCATTGAATACGACCCAAAGTTACGCTTTTTTGTCCACTTGACAAAAGAATATCCGTGCTTATTTAGACTAAAAAGATCCGCCACTCCCCACAAAACATAAGAGGGAGCTTATTTGTGTTAAAAAACACCAATAATATCATTCAAGTGTTTGTAAAAGCAAAAACACGCTTGTGCAATAAAACAAATAGGCATACATTTGAAGCGAATATAGCGATAACCCTCATGTATATCCCTACAAATCAAAGATGGCAACCTTAATTAGAACACGGGAAGAGGCATACGCAGAGACATGGACAGACAAACAACACTAAATAGCGATACAATACAATGAAAATGACATTATTAGGCACATTGATTGCCATAGTGGCAGCCTTGGCTCCGCAGAAATTGCAAGCCCAGAACCATAAAGACCTGCCAGAGAACGCCAAAAGTTACATTTCTCGTCACTTCGAGAACAGTACCATCAATCATTACGAGAAAGAAACCGATCTGCTGGACATCGAACACAAGGTGTACGTCAGCTACAACGGGGTATCTTTCCGTCTGGAGTTTGACAAATATGGAAACGTCACCGAGATATGCTCCATAGACAACAAGACTCCGCTGCCACAATCCGTGCTGCCAGTCAAGATTACCCAACATGCCAAGCAAAAATTCCCCAATGCCAACATCATAGAGTGGGAGAAGAAACGCAGTACCCAAAGCATAGAGTTGGACAACGGAGTGGAACTGATATACAATCGCAATGGCGACTTCCTGCGAATAGACGACTGATAATGCTCCGAGAGACAACACCCCTATTCTCACACAGGAAGCCCTCCTCCCATAGCCATTACAAAAGCACGACCTCAATCAAGGCCGTGCTTTTGCTTTCATAGGGGATTATTTTCGTTCTCATGTCATCGGGAGCAAGAATTCACGAATTTACATATCAGCATTCACGAATTCATGCATGAGCATTCACGAATTCATGACCATGACAATACGCATCCCTAAATCCATCTTCACCGGCACCGTTTCCGATGGTTTATGGAACAATTGCAAGTCGTATACAGATTCCACATTCAATCCCTGCGGAAAATATCTCGCGTATAGACCTTGTCCCTCACATCGTCCAAAACAGAATCGTAGCGGTTGGCAATGATGGCACGGCTCACGTCCTTGAAACGAGCAAGGTCGTTCACAACCCGCGACCCAAAGAACATCGCGCCGTCCTCCAAAGTCGGTTCATAGATTACAACCTGCGCCCCCTTGGCCTTGATTCGCTTCATTATGCCTTGTATGGCACTTTGACGGAAGTTGTCGGAATTACTTTTCATCGTCAGGCGATATATGCCTATGACAGGAACTTCCATTGCCTCGCCAGAGGCAGAATCCACAAACTGATTGTTGGAACTGTACCCATACCACCCCGCACGGTGAAGGACGGCATCGGCAATATAATCCTTGCGTGTACGGTTGCTCTCCACGATTGCCGTCATCATCTGCTGCGGAACATCCTGATAATTGGCCAGAAGCTGCTTGGTATCCTTGGGCAGGCAGTAGCCGCCATAACCGAAACTTGGATTGTTGTAGTGTGTTCCTATACGCGGATCCAGACCTATGCCCTGAATGATGGCAGCAGAGTCCAATCCTTTCATCTCGGCATAGGTATCCAGCTCATTGAAATAGCTGACGCGCAGGGCCAAGTAGGTGTTGGCAAAGAGTTTCACGGCCTCCGCCTCCTTGGTACCCATGAACAGGCAATCGACATTCTCCTTGATGGCCCCCTGTTGCAACATGCGGGCAAAAACGTGGGCCGCCTCCTCCAAATCCGGAGCAGCCAACCGTTCTATGGCCTCGTTCAGATTGCCGTCCTCGTCACCTGCGTTTATAGGACGCGGATAACCTACGATGATACGCGAGGGATAGAGATTGTCATACAAGGCCTTGCTTTCACGAAGGAACTCTGGAGAGAAGAGCAGCCTCAGCTTGCGACCTGTCCATCCCCGTCGTGCAAAGACAGCCGCATATTTGGCATATAGCGACCGTGTATAGCCCACCGGAATGGTGGACTTGATAACCATGGTGGCCTGCGGATTAACCTCCAGCACCAAATCTATCACGTCCTCAATATGGTGAGTGTCAAAGAAATTCTTTACCGGATCATAGTTGGTAGGCACCGCTATCACCACATAATCGGCATCCGCGTATGCCTTGGCACCGTCCAAAGTAGCAGACAGATTCAACTGTTTCTCGGCAAAATACTTCTCTATGTACTCGTCCTGGATTGGCGAGATACGACGGTTTATTTTCTCTACCTTTTCAGGCACCACATCCACCGACACCACGCTATGGTGTTGCGAAAGCAATGTGGCGATGCTCAGTCCGACATACCCTGTGCCGGCCACGGCTATTTTCAATTCATCAAAGTCTCTCATACGTTCTATCATTTACAAAACAGGTTCCACTCCCCCATGCTCAAGTCACTCTCTGCCGGTTCCCTTTATTTCATCTATGACCTTCAGAAGGTACTGCCCGTACTGATTCTTCAGCATGGGTTCGGCCAGTTGGCGCATGCGCTCCTCCGTAATCCAGCCTTGACGATAGGCTATACCTTCGAGACAGGCAATCTTCAATCCCTGACGCTTCTCCAGAACTTCTATGTATGTGGAGGCCTCGCTCAGTGAATCGTGTGTGCCGGTATCCAGCCAGGCAAAACCGCGTGCCAACGTCTGCACCCTCAGTTCGCCTCGTTGCAGGAAATGCTGATTGACCGTGGTTATCTCATATTCCCCACGTGCCGATGGTTTTATGTTTCTGGCCACATCCACCACCCTGTTGGGATAGAAATACAGTCCCACCACGGCATAGTTACTGCGCGGACGGGCTGGCTTTTCCTCAATGGACAGGCAGTTGCCTTTGGCATCGAACTCTGCCACACCATAACGTTCAGGGTCGTTGACCCAATAGCCAAAGACCGTTGCCTTGTCATCCTCCGTCACTGTACGAACAGCCTCCCGCAGCATACCGGTAAAACCTGCCCCATGGAAGATGTTGTCACCGAGAATCAGGCAAACACTGTCATCGCCAATAAAGTCGGCACCGATGGTAAAGGCCTGTGCAAGTCCGTCGGGCGAAGGCTGTTCCGCATACGAGAACTTCACACCGTAATCGGAACCATCTCCGAGAAGACGCTCGAAGCCGGGAAGGTCAAAGGGTGTGGATATAATCAAAATCTCGCGTATGCCTGCCAACATCAAGACGCTGATGGGATAATACACCATGGGTTTGTCATATATGGGCATCAGCTGCTTGGATATGCCTTTGGTGATAGGATACAGACGAGTCCCGGAACCGCCTGCCAACACAATACCTTTCATATTCGTATCTGTTTATGGTTTATGCACCGTAAAGATACCCATTATTCTTGACAAAGCCAACATTTGGATGCCATTTTATATCCACACGCCATACTATTTGGCACTGCCTGTATCACGAAAGCCGGCTACACGATGCAAACGCCGTCATTTCAAGGACTGCAGGATTTCCTTCACCAGATGTTCCACAACAGAAGGCTTGACCCCGAACCTCGGAGCGAGCAACATATCCCTTGGAGCCGACGAGGCGTAACGCTCGACACGTATGTCCGATTTCAACCTGTGTACAAAATCTGCCACAAGTCTTGCATAAGATTCCAAGGTGAAAGACAAAAAGTCCTCGGGACAACGTTCCCATTCATCGGCCATAGGTGTACCACGGAGAACCTGCAACTGATGCAGCTTGACGGAGGATACTGGCAGAGCGTTGACGGTATCCGCCTCATGCAAGATGTCATCGCGGCTTTCTCCCGGCAAGCCCAACATCAGGTGAACGGTCACAGGGATGTCCCATTTGTGACACATGCGGATCGCATCCATGGACTGTAAGGCCGTATGGCCGCGGTTGACACGCTCCAACGTGCGGTCATAGAAAGACTCACACCCCAATTCCAACCTCACCACATAGCCACGATGGCGTATGGAATCCAACAACTCCAGCACTCCGGCATCTATGCAATCAGGCCTTGTGGCCACCACCAAGCCAATGACATCCGACACCGCCAAGGCCTCATCGTACTTGCGTCTTAGTTCCTCCAACGAACCATATGTCGATGTGTAAGCCTGGAAATAGGCCAGATACTTCATGTCGGGATATTTGCCACGAAAGAAAGCCTTGCCGGCCTCCATCTGCCCGGCTATGGACTTATGCCGCCTGCAATACTGCGGGTTGAAAGAGTCGCAGAGGCAAAAGGTACACCCTCCCCTTGCCACACGTCCGTCACGATTGGGACAAGTGAAGCCTCCATCCAACATTATCTTCTGCAACTTCATGGAATCAGTTCTCCCCGCCTACTGCATCTTGCCATCATATCCCGAAGCTTGTAGAATCGCCATCCGTTGCCCTCTGGCCGTTATCCAAAACAGGCATATGCATTTCATCCTCCGGAACCGCAGACGGCATCGGAACAGAAGAAGGCACCTTGGCCGAATCCTTTTTAGGCATGGTCATGCTGTCCTGTGCGACCTTGGCCTCGCCCCTGGTTCGATTCTTGTAGAACGAAGTACTGGGATTATCGGTACTGCCCTCAGGCATTGTCAAGAAGAATTCATAAGCACGGTAACGGCCGCCACATGCCTGAAAGATGTTGTTTGCAAACAGAATGTCCGTTATCCCGTTTTCACGCACATACCGCTTCATGTTGTGCGTAAAGTAACGGCCATCAACCACATGAATCTCCTCGAAAGAGTAGAAGAGATATCCCGGCAGTGCATTGCCGTAACTATCCTTAAGAATGACAAGGCGGCGGCCGTTCCCCACATTGGTGCGCACCTGGGTCAGTTTGGTATCTCCGCCCATGAACGTGCTGTAGGCCATTGAACTACCATCCTTGAAATGCTTGAAATATGCTTCCTTGTGACTGCGCCCGACAGAGGTTATCTGGTAATTTTCGTCTATGGTGTAATTCTGGAACGTGGTCTCGTATTCGGCTTTCAATGGCATGTAATAAATGAAATCCTCGGGAGCCTTCTTCACCGCAATATCCTGAGAGTAACCGTACATGGTTCCCACGAAACGATGAACTGTATCCGTACTGTAGTAGCCTGCCTCGTCAAGGTCATGGAAAGGCACGTCCGCCACCTCGGCGAACTTGCGGGCGGCATAGTATGCGCCAAGCGGAGACCAATGGTGGTCGGTGCGGAGATATATGTTCTCGGCCGCATGCTCGCCCAAGACAGTATATATGTCCACTGCCTGCACTGTCGAATCCAAATGGTTGTAGATATTGCGAATGGTGGCAGACTGGTCACGACTCATCTTGCTAACTTTCTCAGGCATATAATATGCAGCCGCAGATGGCACCACCATGCAGTAGACATTGACATCGGGAAAAGCCTGCTTGTACTTGTTACACGCCCGTGCATAAGATGTGCCGGCCTTGGCGCTGCCGCCAAAGCACATCAAGGCGCGGACGTTCTCGTCTTTCCCTATTATCACTATGCCAGCATTGGCAACCTTGGCCTTCTCGTTGGCCGTCAGCCTGTTGACGTATTCCTCCGGATTGCGCTCGTCGTCCTCCGTCTCCTCCTCCACCGACATGCCGTCCTCAACCTCGGTAAAATCTTCCATACCCTCGGTAGCGGCATGGAAAGTGACATTGTCATTCCCCATTTTCAATGTCGCCCAATCCTTGACCACCATGGAAAAGGTCATGAAGTCATCACGAAAGGGCTGGGAGTCCGAAAACCATGCACCGACACCATCGGCAAAGGCGCCGCTCCACAGACTATCCGAGGAAAACACGGGAAAAGAGAGCGGCTCGCGTTTCTCCAGTTCAGAGTACCGTGTACGGGGAAACGTATCAAACACCACGGTGAAGGTGGTAAACAGTACCGCCACCAATGTCAAGTATATTTTGTCGCGATTCATTGTCTGCTTGTTTCTTTAAGTCATTCCAAACCTGCATCCGTATCGGTCCGGAATTGTCAGAACCTTGTATATATAAACGGATTACTGGTCTCCCCTATGAGCAAGGCCACACTTAACACCATGATGGCAAGCGAAAGAACCGAACGCGAAAGAAAGACCACGTTTTGTGTGAGCACGCTATCCTCGCCGGCATAGCGTACCAAATGTCGATAACACCATTCCCTCACAGGCATACAGAAAAGGATTGCCACTATCCACAGCCAGAAGTGATCCGTGACGGCACTCACGCTGACATAGGAGTGAAGTTCCTCCGCTCCTCCGAACGCCTTGACAAAGAACAGCCTCATCTGGCCGAAGTCAGTAAAGTAAAACAATCCCCGGCCAAGCGTCACCATGCCCATGGCATACAGATGAAGCAAAGGCGAAGGTATATAGTCCATGACTTTGCGATAGCGTGGCCTTCCCTTGGCATCGGGTACAGGCAATGGCGCACCTACATTCTTCATCAGCGTATACTTTTCAAACAGCAGTATCACGCCAAAGTATAGACCCCAGCAAGCGAAATTCCAACTGGCTCCGTGCCAGAAGCCTGTCAGGAACCAGGTTGCAAGAATGTTGAACCACTGGTGACGCCTGTTGCCACCCAAAGGAATGTAAACATAATCACGGAAGAAACTGCCAAGCGAGATATGCCAACGGTGCCAGAAATCCGTGATGGAGTTGCAGCAATACGGATGCTTGAAATTCTCATTGAAGTGAAAACCAAGACATCTGCCTATGCCTATGGCCATATCCGAGTAACCGGAGAAGTCGAAATACACCTGCAACGAATAGGCTAATATGCCCACCCATGCCCCGGTAGTGGTGCATCCGTCAAAACCATGCACAAGGAACTGCTCCGCCACTATGCTCATCTGGTTGGCTATGATTACCTTCTTGCCAAGACCATAGATAAAGCGGAACACACCGTCGGCCATATCCCTGAGGCTCACGTTACGTCGGTTTATTTCCTCGGCTATGGTGCCATAGCGCACGATGGGACCTGCTATCAACTGCGGGAACATGCTTATGTACAGCAGCAAGTCCATGTACCTGCGCTGGGCAGGGCTTTCGCGCTTGTACACATCTATCAGGTATGATATGCTCTGAAATATGTAAAAGCTGATACCTATTGGCAGCGAAATCCTCGGGTCGGGAAGGGAGAGGCCGAACATGTCCAGCGTGGTGACGGCAAGGGAAGCGTACTTGAAGATGCCCAAGGCCAGGACGTTTGCCGCCACACCGACATTCAAGGCCAGCTTGCGGTGTCCGGAGCCGGAATCTATCACCCGGCCGACATGGAAGTTGACAAAGACCATGGCCAACATCAGGAAGACATAAACCGGTTCTCCCCATGCATAGAACAACAACGAGAAGAAGACCAAGGCCATGTTGCGCAACTTAGGGCGCGATGCCTGCAATTTCTTGTCAGCCCATGTCGCCAGCATGTAGCACAGGAAAAAACATGGCAGGAATGCGAACAGGAAAAACAAATCCGAGAATACCATATCTATTGTCTCTAATGACTATTGCTATACATTATGAATACTACGCCACAGTTGGTCCCCCCGGGGAACGATCCGCATCAGGCATCCGCGTCCTTTTTGTTTTCCGATATATAGAGGAGCTTGTCGCCAACCTTCAATTCCATACGTCCATTGGGAATGATAAACTCCTTTCCGCGCTTCACCAGCATCACCAAGGTTCCGTTGGCTATGCCCATATCCATAAGGCGGTTACCGCTTTCCATCATGTCAGCCGTGAGGGTAACCTCTGTCAATTGACTGTCTATTTCCTCTGGGATTTCCACACCGAACTCATTGCCTTCCCGCTCGCTTGGCAGGTCAAGACGGAGCCAGCGTGCGACAGACGCTATGGTCATGCCTTGGAATATCAGCGACAGCAGCGTAATGAAGAACACAATGTTGAATATGACCTGCGACCCTGGTATGTCAGCCACCACAGGATAGGTGGCAAAGATTATTGGCACCGCGCCACGCAGTCCCACCCAAGACACAAAACATTTGGCACGCCACGACATCCGGCGGAAAGGTGCCAGGCACAACATCACGGTAACCGGGCGTGCCACCAATATCATGAACACGCCTATGAGCAGAGCACTGAGCGTGACATCCAGCATCTCGTGCGGATTCACCAGCAAGCCCAACGATGTGAACATTACAATCTGGAAGAACCACGTCAAACCATTCATGAAAGTATTTATTTCCTTGCGGAATACCAGACGCTCGTTTCCCACCACCACGCCAAGTATGTAGACGGCCAGATACCCGTTTCCGTGCAGTATATTGGTGAGGGTGAAAGTGATGAATACGAGGCTGAGCAGAAGAATGGGATAAAGAGAACTGTTGGAAAGGTTTATCTTGTTGAGCAGCCACACTGTCAGACGTCCCAAGGCATATCCGGCTATACCGCCTACGGAGAATTGTATCAGCAAATCCTTCATCAGCACTCCAAGGCCGAAGTCGTTGCCTCCGGCTACGACCTGAATCAAGGCTATAGTCAGCATGTATGCCATAGGGTCGTTGCTGCCGCTCTCAAGTTCAAGCATCGGCTTAAGGTTCTCTTTCAGGTTCATGCCTTGCGACCTCAGCAGATTGAAGACCGAGGCGGAGTCCGTGGACGACATTGTGGCAGCCATCAGCATGCACGTCATCAACGGCATGACCAGATGCATGTCCTTGTACATCGTAAGAAGATAGATGAAGCCGCCTGTCAACGCCGTCGTAAGCAATACGCCCAGAGTAGACAATATCATGCCTTGGGTCATTACCGGACGTATCTCCTTCATTTTGGTATCCATGCCACCTGTGAACAATATGATGCTCAATGCCAGCATGCCTATGAACTGCGCATCCTGAGCACGGTTGAACTCAAGGCCAAGGCCGTCGGTGCCAAACCCCATTCCGACCAGAAGGAACAGCAGCAACGTGGGAATACCAAAACGGTAGCCCGTCTTGCTTATCAGGATGCTGCAGAATATCAGCACCGCACCTATCAATAATATGTTCTCGGCAGTAAAAACCATGGTCAGACACTGATTAGATATGACATAATCGGGCGCAAAGTTACTATTTTTCCACCAATACATGTCCTTTCACATCTACTTTTTATAACTTTGTCGCGAAGATTCACACATAACCATACCTACCCTCATGAACATCACATACATCATTGCCATGCAGGCCGAGGCACAACCGTTCATAGAACACTTCGGCGTGCAGGAAATTCCATATTTCTTTTCCCCTCTGCCCTGCAAACTTTACAGCACCGAACTCATCGGGCCATTCAACGTCCCAGTCCGGCTGAACGTCGTATGCAACGGACAACAGCACGGAAGCGACCTTGTCGGTTGCGAGGCGGCATCAGTGACCACATTGGCAACAATAGAAAAACTGCACCCGGACATTGTCATCAACAGCGGCACGTGCGGGGCATTCCGTAGCCACGGGGCCGAAATAGCCCGCGTGTACATCGGCAATGCGTGCATGTTTCACGACCGTCGTGTCCCGGGAGATGACAAGTGGGGCACCCAGGCCTTGGGCAACTATCCAGTATGGACAGGCTCCGAGACCCTGGCACGCAACCTGGCACTGGACATGGGCAAGGTCACCACAGGGTCGTCCCTGGACATGCAACCTTGCGACTTGCAGATTATCAGAGAGAACGGCGGCCAACTGAAGGACATGGAGGGAGCCGCCATAGCCTTCGTCTGTTCGCTTACGGGAGTGCCTGTCATGTTTGTAAAGAGCGTCACGGACCTGTGCGATGGCGGAGCAGAAACATACGAGGAGTTCTCCCGCAATCTGGCAGCGGCGTGCCAGACGTTGAATGAAGCCAACATACGGGTGATAGACTACCTCATCACGCATCCCATGGCATAGAACACGCACAGACAATACACTTCATATTATCATACAGCATCACACATGGACAACAGCATCATAGAGGCCATGATAGAGGCCATGACACAGGAACTGGAGAAGAACGGCCCAAACGCAAACGTTCTGAAGGAGCGCGGGCGTCTGAAAATGATAATCGGGAACAAGAAAGGTGCCATGGACGACCTTAGGCAGGCCGTAGCCTTGGATCCAAGCATCGTGGACGCCGTCAGCGGAGAGTTCCGCAAGTAGAGGCAGCAATCAAGATTTGGTAAAAACAATGACATGTCCGGATTTTGTCCCCGTATTGTTGGTATCCCGATTATATCATGAACGCAACCTTGACAATACTATAGTCACACCCCAGACAATACTATGGCCATGGGAGCGACAATACTATAGTCACAGCTGTTCTTCGCGAGGACACAATGCATGTAGGATTTTTCATCCACTCCATATTCTTCCAACAGGCAAGGTCTGTAATGCGCGGACAGAATTCCGTCTCAAGGAGTTGGTAAAACATCCATGATATTGAGAAAAGTCCTGTGGGACACCGTTGGTTGAATTAGGGTAAACTTTCTACCTTTATCGGCAGTATGCGTCTTTTTTGTTGGTAGAAATGGCGTGATACTGTCAAAAAGATATACCTTTGCAACCGGATATGACAAAAAAAATAGCTATACAAGGAATAAGAGGGTGCTTCCACGACATCGCGGCGCATCGCTTCTTCCGCGGCGAGGAGGTGCAGTTGGTGCAATGCAACACTTTCGAGGAGGTGTTTGCAGCCATGAAGCAGGATACCGACATGATTGCCCTTGTGGCAATAGAGAATACCATAGCAGGCTCCCTGTTGCACAACTACGAACTGCTGCGCGACTCAGGACTGACCATTGTCGGAGAGCACAAGCTGCGCATACGGCACAGCATCATGTGCCTGCCCGAAGATGACTGGGAAGACCTGACAGAAGTCAACTCGCATCCCGTGGCTCTAATGCAGTGCCGCGCCTTCCTGGAAACGCATCCGGGACTGAAAGTGGTGGAAGTTGCCGATACCGCAGGAGCGGCAGCCGACATAAGCAAACACAGAATGCGCGGACATGCGGCCATCTGCCATCGCTACGCGGCCGACATCTACGGATTGAAAGTGCTACAGGAGGGTGTCGAGACCAACAAGCACAATTTCACTCGCTTCCTCGTATTGGCCAACCAGGAAAAGGCAGGGAAGCTACGCGACACCGGACATGCCAACAAGGCCAGTCTGGCTTTCGCCCTGCCACACGAGGAAGGATCCCTGTCGGCAATACTCTCGGTGCTGTCGTTCTACAAACTCAACCTCACCAAGATACAGTCACTGCCCATCATAGGCAAGGAATGGCAATACATGTTCTACGTGGACGTACATTTCGACAACACGCAACGCCTGCACCAGGCCGTCAACGCCATCACTCCGCTCACCCAGGAGCTGAAGAATTTGGGCATATACCGCGAGGGGGAACAGACGGTCTGACCCGCCCACCTCTCCCACCCTAACCAGAAACGATTTTTCCGCATGATACAACCAGCAAACAGGCTCAATACCGTAAGCGAATACTACTTCTCTCGCAAACTGAAAGAAGTCGTCGCCCTCAACTCGCATGGCGCGGACATTATTTCCTTGGCCATCGGAAGCCCCGACATGCCACCATCGCCCGAGACACTGGACACCCTGTGCCTGGAGGCACGCAAGACGGATGCCCATGGCTACCAGCCCACGGCAGGCATACCGCAGTTGCGACAGGCCATGGCGCGTTTTTACCAACGCTGGTACGGCGTAGACCTGGACCCTGCATCAGAGATACAGCCGCTCATAGGTTCCAAGGAAGGCATACTGCATGTCACCCTGGCTTTTGTAAACCCGGGCGACGGAGTGCTTGTGCCCAATCCCGGCTATCCCACCTACACCTCGCTTAGCAACCTGCTGGGTGCACGCATCGTCAACTACGACCTAATGGAAAATGACGGTTGGCAGCCCGACTTCGACCAATTGGAACAGATGGACCTAACCGGCATAAGGCTGATGTGGACCAACTATCCCAACATGCCCACAGGAGGACGTGCACGCAGGGATACATACGAGCGTCTTGTGCGGTTCGCACGCGAACACGATATAGTCGTAGTGAACGACAACCCCTACTCATTCATCCTGAATGAGGGGGAGAAACTCAGCATCCTGCAAATTCCAGGAGCGAAGGACTGTTGCATAGAATTCAATTCCATGTCCAAGAGTCACAACATGCCCGGGTGGCGCGTAGGCATGCTGGCCACCAATGCGACATTCGTTTCCTGGATACTGAAGGTAAAGAGCAACATCGACAGCGGCACGTTCCGCGCATTGCAACTGGCAGCGGCACAGGCCTACGACAATACCGACACATGGCACACGGAAGCCAACATCGCAACATATTCACGCCGCCGCGCCATGGCCATGGAGATAATGGACATATTGCATTGCACCTACGACACCGACCAGACCGGCATGTTCCTGTGGGGACGCATCCCGGAACATTACGACAACGTGGAGCAGCTGACCGAGCGTGTGTTGCACGAGGCAAGGGTTTTCATCACCCCGGGCTTCATCTTCGGCAGCAATGGCAACCGTCATATCCGTATCAGCCTCTGCGCCAAGGACGAGAAATTCAGCGAGGCCGTGGAAAGGATACGCGCCTTGGCTTGGGACTGAAACGGCATGCACGTCCGAAATGCCTACTTTCGCGCGCGCATGATATATATAATAAGGTATACTGAGAAACACTTTACATCAGACTAACAACAACCCGTGGTGCCCCCCACTTGCCAAAGACTGAGGGCATCCCCACAAAGCTAAAGATATGGAATTAGATCTTCTCCCACTGAACCTACCTTGCGATAGCGAGAGACCCTTCGTCATAGCCGGCCCCTGCTCGGCGGAAACCGAGGAGCAAGTAATGAACACCGCACAGATGCTGGCAAGCAAAGGCTGCCACATGTTCCGTGCCGGCGTGTGGAAGCCACGCACCAAACCGGGCGGTTTTGAAGGTAACGGAGAAAAGGCTCTTCCGTGGATGCAACAGGTAAAACAGGAAACCGGTATGATGACTGCCACCGAGGTGGCTACCCCCGAACACGTGGAGCAGGCATTGAAGTACGGCATCGACATCCTGTGGGTAGGCGCACGTACCACAGCCAACCCCTTTGCCATGCAGGCCCTGGCAGATGCACTGAAAGGCGTGGACGTGCCGGTACTGGTGAAAAACCCTGTGAATCCCGACCTGGAACTGTGGATAGGAGCACTGCAACGCATCAACGGCGCCGGCATAAAACGTCTGGGAGCAATACACCGGGGATTCTCCAGCTATGAGAAGAAACTATACCGCAACATACCCATGTGGCAGATTCCATTAGAGCTGCATCGCCGCATCCCAAGCTTGCCCATAGTCAGCGACCCAAGCCACATCAGCGGCCGCCGCGACCTCATAGCCCCACTATGCCAACAGGCCATGGATCTGGGAATGGACGGTCTCATCGTGGAATGCCATTGCGACCCCGACCGTGCCTGGAGCGATGCATCACAACAGGTCACTCCCGAGGTACTGGACTACATCCTGTCCATCCTCATCATTCGCGAGAACATAGACATTACCTCATCGCTCGGCACGCTGCGCAAAGGCATAGACGAAATAGACAACGAGCTGATCGACCTTCTGGCCAGACGCATGGGCATCTCCAGAGAAATAGGAGCATACAAACGCGACAACAGCATAACCATCGTGCAGGCCAAACGATACAGCGAAATACTGGCCAAGCGTGCGGCCCAGGGTGCCCTAAAGGGCATCGATGCCGAATGCATCAAGAAAATCTTTGAGAGCATACACGAGGAGAGCGTGCGCCAGCAGATGGAAATTATCAACAAATAATCATGAGAATACTTATCCTCGGTGCCGGCAAGATGGGCAGTTTCTTCACGGATGTGCTCAGCTTCGACCACGAGTGCGCCGTTTACGAGATAGATTCACGCCGCATGCGTTTCCTCTACAACACCCGCCGGTTTACCTGCATGGAGGAAATACGCGACTTCAAGCCGGAATTGGTAATCAATGCCGTCACGCTCAAATATACGCTGACTGTCTTCGAGGAGGTCATACCGTATCTGCCCAAGGACTGCATCATCAGCGACATCTCCAGCGTAAAGACAGGCTTCAAGGAGTTCTACGAGAAGACGGGCATGCGATATGTCAGCACGCACCCTATGTTCGGTCCCACATTTGCCAACCTGGGAGCACTGAGTACGGAGAATGCCATCGTTATCACCGAAGGAGATTACATGGGACGCATCTTCTTCCTGGACCTTTTCCGCCGTCTGGGCTTGAACGTGCATGAATACTCCTTTGAGGAACATGACGAGGCCATGGCATACTCGTTATCCGTTCCGTTTGTCAGCACGTTCGTTTTCTCGGCCGTCATGAAGCATCAGGACGCTCCTGGCACAACATTCAAACGTCATCACAAGATTGCACGCGGAGTGCTCTCCGAGGACGATACCCTGCTGAGGGAGATACTTTTCAATCCTCGCACCAAGCACCACGTGGAGAACATACGTGCCGAGCTGAAGCAATTGATACAGATAATCGACGACAAGGACGAGGATGCCATGCATGCCTATCTGACGAAAATCAGGAAGAATCTGGAATAAGCCTGGAAATATGAAAAGGATAGGCATATTGTCGGATACACATGGCCATTGGGACGAACGCTATGCCCAATACTTTGCGGAACGCGACGAGATATGGCATGCGGGCGACATCGGTTCGGTGGCCTTGATGGAACGCCTGCAGGAAATATGTCCTGTGCGTGCCGTGTATGGCAACATAGACGGCGGGGAACTGCGACGGATGCACACCGACACCCTATCGTGGCAATGCGAGGATGCACATGTACTGATGACACACATTGGCGGGTATCCCGGCAAATACGACCCGCGGATACGCCAACGCCTGACGCAAGAGTCCCCGGACCTCTTTATCAGTGGCCATAGCCATATCCTCAAGGTGATATACGACGACAAGCTACACTGCCTGCACATAAATCCCGGTGCCGCAGGCCTGCAAGGATGGCAGACGGTGCGCACTCTGGTACGCCTCTGCGTGACAGGCAAACAGTTTCATGACTTGGAAGTAATAGAATTGTAGCATGATAGGAACCATCACCAATACCTGCACCATAATCATAGGCAGTCTGGCAGGAGCCGCACTTAAACAGCGCATCCGTCCAGAATGGCAAGGAGTATTGTACACGGCCATGGGACTGGCGTCTCTGGCATTGGGATTCAATGCCGTATGCAAGAACATGCCACAGAGCCAATATCCCGTATTGTTCGTGCTGTCCCTGGCCATAGGTTCCTTGGCGGGTACCATGCTGAACCTGGCCGGACGCTTCGACGGACTTGTGGCGCGTCTTCGCGGAAAAGGCAAGATTTCTACGGCCAGCCCTCGTCCAGGCCATAATCTGGCACAAGGTCTTTCCACAGGCATATTGCTCTACTGCATAGGCACGCTCAGCATACTGGGTCCTATCAACAGTGCCCTGCTGAGGGACGAGACTTTCCTGCTGACCAATGCCACACTGGATCTTGTGACCAGTGCGGTACTTGCCGCTACCTACGGATACGGTATGGTGTGGGCTGCACCGGTATTGTTCTGTTGGCAAGGAGCATGGTACATGACGGCAAAGCTGTTCGGCGACATCATTCCGGACGAGTTGCTGTGCGAGATGAGCATTGTCGGAGGCACATTGATTGCCGCCTCAGGATTGGGCATACTTGGCATCAGGGATTGCAAGACACTGAATCTTCTGCCATCTCTCTTTGTTCCTGTAGTGTTTTTCCTGCTTATGTCGCTGACAGAATGCTTTTGGCATTGACATTATATTCATGAGATGTTGCCACGAGGCACCGTCCGCCACCTGATCCATAACAAATTGAACCCATCAACAGCCATCCCCCCTCTGATGATAACGATTGCGCACATCTACAACGACTTTGACAGCAAATTCGGCATTCCGCGACAAAGCGGAATGGTGAACGGACTGGAATCGCGTATCGTATTCACTCCGGAGTATCGCAACGTGGAAGCATTGCGCGGACTGGATGGTTTCTCGCACATCTGGCTGCTGTGGGACTTCAGCATGGCGCATGCATCCAAATGGTCTCCCACCGTGCGCCCGCCACGTTTGGGCGGCAACAAGCGCATGGGCGTATGGGCCACACGCTCACCTTTTCGCCCAAACAACATAGGCCTGTCCTCGGTGCGCATTCTGCGCATTGAGCCGGACACGCCCGAAGGACCTGTGATATATGTGGAAGGGGCCGACCTGATGAGCGGTACGCCCATTCTGGACATCAAGCCCTACCTGCCTTTCACCGATTCACATCCAGATGCTACTGCCGGTTGGACAGCCGAAGTGCGCACCGCTCCTTTGAACGTAATAATCACAGAAGAAGCACGCAGGCGATACGACTTCACACCCAGTATCTGGAAAACGATAGAGGGCATACTCGCCGGAGACCCGCGCCCGCATTACCAGAACAATCCGGAACGCATCTACAGTTTCGAGTTCCATGGCCACACCATCCGATTCCGAGTAAATGGCAATACTGCCACGGTATTGTAAACAGGCAACCGGACCGCCGCAAACCAGTAATACCATTCACGATTTCTTTTGCGTCTGCCAGCAACAATGGCAACGTTCCTGTCCATCCAACGTGTCAGATCCGATCAAGCAACCCCTCCAACACCTGCGCCAGCCCATCCTGAGCAGCAGATGGAGCCACCACATCAGCAACACTACGGACATCCGGATGCGCGTTGCCCATGGCTATGCCCATGGAGGCCAGGCGTATCATGCCGATGTCATTGTGCCCGTCACCTGCGGCAACAAGCTGATGACAGGTCACGCCCAACCGCTCCATCAGTCTGGAAAGCGCATCGGCCTTGTCCACGCCTTGTCGAACCACCTCCAGAAAATAAGGATCGCTGATATAGGCATCGGCCACGCCTCGTAGACGCTCCAAGACCTCGCGCTGCATGGCAGGCATTGTACCGGGGTCTCCGCTGATGATGCACTTGGGCAATGGCAATGGTATTTGCGCAATGAAGTCCGAAACGGCACGGACAGGCATGCCATTGCGCTGATGCGAAATGCGGACATAAGGATCGTCTGGCGACTCGGTACAGATATATCCGTCGGCATAGGTAAAGACGGCATGCCCCGGACGACGGCCACACTCCAGCACCACAGGCAGAGCCTCATCGGGCAAAGATGCCGTGTAAATGACCTTTCCTGAAGCATAGTCCATCACCAGGCCACCGTTAAAGCCTATGATATATCCGCCGTAATCATCCATACCCATCATCCGTGCGACAGGCATAATACCCTGCGGGGGACGGCCACTGGCTATGCACAAGTGCATGCCACGCTTCTGCAGTGCCTGTATAACCCGAACCGTACGTGCGGAAACGGAACCATCAGGACGTGTGAGTGTGCCGTCTATGTCCACGGCAAGAAGGCGATATGATTGTGACATGGTATAAGAGCGTTATAATATAATTAAGGTATATGCATCACTGTCTCTTTCCCAATTCCCAACATGCCACACCTGCTGCAGCGGCCACATTGAGCGAGTCTACACCATAGGCCATGGGAATCTTAACCACGAAATCGGCCTCTTCTATAGTAGCACGTGGCAATCCGTCGCCCTCGTTGCCCATGATTATGGCCAGACGGTCCTGTGCCTTCAGCACCGGTGAATCTATACCTATGCTACGATTCTTCAGAGCCATGGCACAAGTGCTGAATCCGGAGCTACGCAACTGCCCATAATCATCCAGCCATGTCCATGGAACCAGAAACACACTGCCCATGGACACACGTATGGCACGGCGGTTCCAGGGATCGCATGTGGTACGTGTAACCAATACGGCATCCATCCCCAAGGCTGCGGCACAACGGAAAATGGCTCCAACATTGGTAGCATCCACCACCCCGTCTATCACCACCACGCGATGTGCTCCGGAGATAACGTCCTCCAAATGGCGTTCGGCCGGACGACGCATGGCACACAGCACCCCACGTGTCAATGTGTATCCGGTAAGATTTGCCAGAAGTTCACGCTCGCCGGTATAAACCTCGGCACCACACACTTGCAACGCCTCGACTATCTCACGGGCATCACCGGACAGGTGCCTTTCCTCACACAAAAGGGAGACCGGTTCGTATCCGGCCTTCAAAGCCACGGAGATTACTTTGGGACTTTCGGCAATGAAGAGTCCATTGGATGGGTCCAAACGGTTGCGCAACTGCGCCTCGGTAAGGCGGCTGAACGGCAGAACACGCTTGTCGTTGATATCTGTTATCCTGTGTATCATGATCGGGATATGTTCAATAAAACGGATTTGTACTCCCTCTCCAAGGCACGTGCCACAGTATCCGCCATGGTCCATGCCGCCTGCAGATTGAAACCTCCGGTCACGCCATCCACATCCAGCACCTCACCGGCAAAGTATAGACGAGGAATGGCCTTGCACCTTAAAGTGGAAGCGTCCACATTAGTCAGGCCAATACCGCCTGCAGTGACAAATTCTTCCTTATGTGGCACACGGCCCGTTATAGAATAGTTATCGGAAGTTAGCACGGCCGCCAGCCGGTTCATCTGCTTACGCCCTACCCCGCTCCAGCGATGCCCCGGCTCTATGCCGGCACGTGCAATCAAGTATTCCCAATGGCGGGAAGTCAATGCCTCCGGACGGTAGTTGGCCACCAGGCGCGAGGATTGCGCCATGGCAATTCCATGCAGCATGTCCATGGTCTCCTGTCCTGAAGCCCCACCCAGCCAATTCATCACCAAATTGGCACGGTAACCGCATTCCCACAGATACCGCGCAGCATAGGACGAAAGACGCAATATACAAGGTCCGGACAGGCCGTCGTGCGTAATCAGCGTGGTGCCGACGGCACGATGGGATGTGCCGCCTATGGCGGCCACACTGTCAGACACCAAAGTACCGCTGAGACGTTCCAACCCCGTAGACTCCAGCTTGAACGGAAAAAGCGACGGCACAGGGGGGACAATCTCCAGACCATGCCTTTGAAACCATGACAAGTCCCTGGCTCCACCTGTGGTGACTACCACGGCATCATAGTCCAGAAGTTCATCTGGGGTAAGGCGGCTGCTACATTGTATATCCAGACCGCCACGTAGCACGTTGACTATTTCCATGGCCCGTTGACTGCGCGGAAACACACACTCATCCTCCTGGGTAACCAGATGGACTCCATGTTCCTCAAACCACGACATGGTGTCCCATTGATTCCACTCGTACATCAGTTTTTTCATCAGGCGATGACCACGAGGATAAACCTCGGCAAGATTGCCTACGAGGTTAAAGGAATTGGTCAGGTTGCATCTGCCGCCCCCCGTAACAGCGACCTTCTTTAGAGGACGGTCCTGTGCCTCGAAAACCCTGACCTCTAATTGAGGACACAACTCCCTTATCCTTTGAGCGGCAAAGCAACCTGCCGCTCCTGCGCCGATGATGGCAATCCTCTTCATTTATTATCAAGTGCGTGTTGGAAATATACCTTATGCAAAGATAGCAAAAAATATCCATAGGCAGGTAAAACGTCGACTTTCAGGCATAAAGGATGGAGTTTTATGGCATTCGGAGAAGATTTTCCTTGCAATTATCCGCATAAATAAGTAATTTTGTGCACAGTTATGAGAATAGACATCATTACCGTATGCCCGGAACTGGTATTGCCTTTCACACAGGAAAGCATTGTGGGACGAGGTCAAAAGAAGGGGCTTGTGGAAATACATGTCCACAATCTGCGAGACTACTCTACCAACAGATGGAGGCGGGTGGACGACTATCCGTTCGGTGGATCCGCCGGGATGGTGATACAGTGCGAACCTGTAGACTTATGCATCTCCAGACTGATGAACGAACGGCACTATGACGAAATCATCTTCACGGCACCGGACGGAGAACGATTCGACCAACCCATGGCCAACGAGTTGTCACTGAAGGAGAACATAATCATCCTCTGCGGACACTACAAGGGTATAGACTACCGCATCCGCGAGAGGCTGATAACCCGCGAGGTATCCATAGGTGACTATGTGCTGACCGGGGGAGAACTGGCAGCCGCCGTCATGACTGACGCCATAGTGAGGATTATTCCCGGAGTGATTGGCGATGAACAATCGGCCCTTTCGGATTCGTTCCAGGACAATCTGCTGGAAGCTCCGGTATATACCCGTCCAAGAGAATACAAGGACTGGGGAGCAGTACCAGACATATTGCTTTCCGGGCACGAGGCAAAAATCAAGGAATGGGAACTTGAACAGTCCATGGAACGCACTCGCGAACGTCGCCCGGATTTGCTCGAAAACATACAGTCTTCTCTGCCTAAAGCAAAGAAAAAATCCTCACGCAAAAATAAGCAGAATAACGTACCGCTGACTGATACACCATAAAAAACAAGCATTACCTGCCGCAATGAATGCCCATAACAAAACGGCAAACGTATCTCTCCATCACAAATATCAAACGACAGCCAATGCCATGAAAGGGCAAAAGCACAATATAAAGCAACCGAAAACCAACCACTCAAAATGAAGAACCTCTATATAATAGCAGGATGCAATGGTGCCGGCAAAACCACAGCCAGCTATACCGTATTACCAGAGATGCTGGGTTGCCGAGAGTTTGTCAATGCCGACGAAATAGCCAGAGGGCTGTCACCGTTCAACCCCGAGGGAGTTGCCATACAGGCTGGCCGCCTGATGATAGAGCGGGTATTGCAGTTGATGAAAGACGGGCAAGACTTTGCTTTCGAGACCACGTTGGCCACACGCTCATACATCAAACTGATAAAGAAAGCCCAAAGCGTCGGATACTTCGTGACACTTCTCTTCTTCTCCCTGCCCACTCCGGAACAGGCCGTACAACGTGTAGCCCGACGTGTAAGCCAGGGGGGGCACAACATCCCGCAAGATGTAATTTACCGTAGATACGAAGCCGGATTGAAAAATTTCTTTCAATTGTACATTCCGGTTGTGGACTTCTGGTCCCTTTACGACAACAACACCTGCCCCACAATGCGCATAGCCAGCGGATGGAGAAAAGGCGAACGCCTGGAGGTGACGGATGCAACACGATTTACAGAGTTGCAGAAGAAGTATAATGAACCGGAAGAGAAGGACAACGACAAAACAGACTGTAATGAATAAGAATATAATACAAGAAATCCGCGAACTCGTATATCCTGCCGAACGAGAGAAAGCTCGTATGGGATTTGAAGGCTATCCCAACGACGAGGAAATACAACGTCTGCGCACGACCATAGAAGAAGGCATCATGCTGGCTCAGAAGCGATTGGTGGCACGTGCCAAGAAAGACGGGTTCACTCTGATAGCATGCCCCAATGGAAAGGTCGTGGAAATAAATCCGGCTACCATAGTCTTCTGAACAGTATTTAACTTATATGTAATTCAAATGCAAGCATCTACACACATGTCATGGATTATACTGATTTTAGCAGGACTGTTTGAATGCTGTTTCACCTTTTGTCTTGGCAAGGCCAACATAGCCTTGGGCCGTGTGCAAGTGTTATGGTATGTTGCTTTTTGCCTGTTTTACGTCCTTAGCATGGTATTTTTAGCCAAGGCCATCAATGCAATTCCAATAGGTACCGCCTATCCGGTATGGACTGGCATAGGAGCGGCAGGCACCGTGCTGATAGGCATAATAATTTTTCGCGAACCTGCCACTTTCTGGCGATTATTCTTCATATTCACCCTTATAGCATCTGTTGTAGGACTTAAAGTGGTGCATTGACTAAAGCGTAACAAGTCCGAGGCGGTACAAAGCGTAACTGATTTTTTGAACTACCCAAATTGTCCGGGGATATGACGTACACCTATTTCAACCGTAGCGGTAGTGTATTCATAGATAAAGGCGCAGCCCATAAGATTCAAGTTGCGCCTTTGGTTGTGAATATGAAATTTAATTATCTTATTCTCGATAGTCGGACGGACTCATACCGAGGTTATTCTGCACATAACGGCTGAAGTATCCGGGAGAGGAGAAATGGAACATATCGGAAATCTGGACAAAGGTCAGGTTTTTGTTGCGAAGCTGACGTGAGATATCAAGCGATGTGTAGCGGTTAATCCAGAAGTTGGCTGAATGTCCGCTCACTTTCTTGCATATCTCCGATAGATATTTCGGAGTTATGCATAGTTCCGATGCATAATATGTTACCTCGCGATGTTCACGGTAAACACCTCTGTCAAGCATGGCGAAAAATTTATTTATCACTGCGGCATATTGCAGTGTTATGGTGTCCTCGCCACAGTTATACGCATGAAAATCGAAGAAATCCAAAATCATCAGTTGCACGGCGCAACGGATGCTTTCCTCATAGAAGACAAAACATGTGGTATCGTAACGATACTTCACCCCTTGAAAATCCTGGAGGCAGAGAGCAAACTGGGCTTCACTGAGGTTCATAACAGGATTCATGAATAAAGCGAGCTGCCCCTTCATGCCGTAGTTTGACTGCGGTGTGCAATGTTCAACGAAACCCGATTCGATATAAATTACCATTACTTGGAAATCAAAAGACGGACACATGCTGTCCACAAGCCCACCTTTGCGCACTATCATCAAATCGTGTCGACCGAAAACAAAATGATTTCCGTTGAAATCAAATTCCATGCTCCCTCCAAGACAAAGAGCATGAGCGAGGTATCCTTCCATCCTTTCTGAGGCTATTTCGCTCAGTGAGTCAGTTATGATAATTTTGTCAAATAATTTCTCGTCTGCCATAATTTGCCGATTTATAAATGCAAAGTTAGCGATAAATAGCGAGATTCGGAAATATCGGATAAAGTCTTTGATAGATAGGCAATACGAAGAAATTTAAAATATGACAGGAAGTGTTAAAAGTCAGTTCTACTACATGTCGGTACTTCGTTACGTTACCTATACGTAACAGTTATCTTATTTCGGATAACAGATTTTTTTGAAAAAAAAGCAGAATAAAATGTAACATCATGTTCGTTGTGTCGGAGTAACTTTGCACCAGGAAAATTCCAAACCAGCCATGAGCACGAAACATAATGGCGTTGATACCCTCTCCTTACCAGCAATAAGACAAGGTAATTACGCAGTTGCAAATACGACAAATGCAGATATGGCTACAAACACGGCAGAAACATCCTACGACTCAAACGGTATCATTGTATCTCATAATTCAACCCCGATAATGATTATCGTGTGACAATGCCACAGTTCCGTCGTGAAAGTTTTGAGGAGAACGAAATGCTGTTTGAACTTATACGCAGGCTTGCCGATGAAAAACAAGCCACTCCATCGCAGATTTCCCTTGCGTGGATGATGGGCAAGAAACCGTATATAGTCCCAATTCCCGGCACTCGTCACTTATGCCGCTTGAAGGAGAACATTGGGGCGGCTGATATAAATCTCTCAACGGAGGAAGTTGAGAAAATCGACCGTCAACTGGACAACATACCTATGAGCGAGGTATTTGGAGGATCAAAAGTTATCAAAACTCAAAAATAACAATGTCATGATTAAAAGAATAGTATTCGGAGCGGCACTCTGCATCGCAACCTTTACAGCCAACGCCCAATCACAAGTTCCTTATGCGGAACTAAATAACGGTTTGAGAATGCCACGTTTAGGTATCGGAACATTCAACGTCCCCGGTGACAGCATTATGGCAGATGCTATCACATTGGCCTTGAAAAGCGGCTACCGCCACATTGACACAGCACATGCCTATCGCATTGAGCGTGGTGTCGGACAAGGAATGAAAGACAGTGGTGTTCCTCGTGAAGAAATTTGGTTGACAAGTAAAATATGGCCCACAGAATATGGAGAAGGCAAGACACTCAAAGCAATAGACGAGATGCTTGAACGTCTCGGTGTGGATTATATTGACCTATTGTATGTTCATCAGCCTATCGGAGATTGGCGAGGTGCATGGCGTGACATGGAGAAAGCAGTAGATGCGGGAAAAGTACATTCTTTGGGTATCAGCAACTTTGATGCCGCGGATTCGCTCTACAATGCCGTTATCGAGTTTGCTAAAATCAAACCTGCTGTATTTCAGATTGAATGTCATCCTTATGCCCAGCGTATTGAATGGCGTGAACGTGCCGCCACCGACAGCATTCAGGTTGAATGTTGGTTTCCACTTGGAGGGGCTATGAGCAACGGTGTCCTGTTCAAAGATCCTGTGATAATGAAAATCGCAGAGACACATGGCAAAACTGCGGCGCAGATAATCCTGCGCTGGCACATGCAGGAAGGGCTGTCTGCGATTCCTGGTGCAACAGACCACGGCTACATAACCGAAAACATCAACATTTGGGATTTTGAACTTACACCAGAAGAAATGGAGGCTATACGCGCACTCAACAAAGAGCAACGTTTCTTCAACATGTCACTTGAGGATAAACAGAAGTATCTGTTGAATATGAAAATTGAATATTGATATGTTACCAAAAGTAATTTGCCACATAATGAGCTCAGTGGACGGGCGTCTGCTACCCGGACGCTGGACAGTTCCATTTGACGGAACCAATCCCTCGGAACTTTTCAAAGAATATACAACCATAGGCACCAGCCTCGGCACTGACGCATGGATGTTTGGTAAGGCTACTGTACGAGAGGCGTTCCCCTACAAATTCATGTCCAAGGGCGAACCTATAGGAAAAAGCGGAAAACTCTTTATTGGAAACAGGACTTCATCAAGACTGTTCATCACTATTGATCCAGATGCCGATATTTTCTTCACGTCCGATTGTATGCGCGGTGACAACATTCTTGTCATTCTTGGAACAAATGCCACTACCGACTATCTCTCCGCTCTCGAAGAAAAAGGCGTTTCCTATCTTGTCGTGAATGATGTATACAATCTTCACAATGTATTTACACTTGTCAAGCATTATTTCAAGGTCGATACCATATCCTTGCAAGGTGGAGGTATACTTGATGGCGCGATGCTTGCGCAAGGGCTCATCAACGAATTGAGCCTTGTGATTTATCCAGGAATAGACGGTCTTGCCACTGCTCCATCTATCTTTGAATACCTCGGAGTCTCTGACGAACGACCGGCCGAAGGCCAGGCATTAGAGCTTCTTTCGATGGAGCAAAAGCCTCACGGTATTGTCTGGCTACACTATAAATTCCATAATCTTCAAATATAACCAGGCAGTTAGTTATCTCAAACAGCTTGGTTCTGATGTGACACTCTTTGATTTGGCAGAAATGCCCTGCTCGCGTATGGTAGTGGTTCGGCAAAGCGTAATGAGGCGTATAATGCCATTGTTGCAGTGGCATAGCACACGGTTACAATTGTAGCATTATGACAAGAAACAATCAAAAACAAATCATATAAAATGGAAAAATTCACATATCAATATCCTGTCAAACAATACTTTGGGAAAGGATGTGCCGAAGAAGCACTGAAAAACGAAATGCCAGCTATGGGCAAGGTTGTGATGCTTGCCTATGGTGGCAAATCACTGAAACACACGGGACTGTACGACAAAATCCGTGGCTGGCTTGAAGATGCCAGCAAAACTGTTGTGGATTTTGGTGGCATTATGCCTAATCCGACTTATGCCAAAGTGCAGAAAGGTGCCGAGATTGTATGCAAGGAAGGCGTGGACTTCATTCTTGCCGTTGGTGGTGGCTCGGTAATCGACTGCTGCAAAATCATATCCGCTCAAGCAAGGACTGATGAGGATATGTGGGACATGTTCTACAATGAGCACCGTTTGCCGACAGAATTTGTTCCCTGCGGAGCTGTTGTGACGGCCTCAGGCACTGGCGCGGAACAAAACAACGGTGCTGTAATAACTCACGAGGGAAAGAAACTGAAGCAGGCTCTTTTCGGAGCGTTCCACCGTTTCGCTGTTCTTGACAGTAACCTTACACTCACTCTACCTATGAAACAGGTAATAAGCGGAGCTTTCGACACACTGAGCCACTGCATGGAAACTTATATGGGCCAGCCGTTCTCCACCAATGTATCCGATGAAATCAACGAGGCGATAATGCGCAACGTGCTCAAAAATATCCGAGCTTTGATAGCAAATCCTGATGATGACTTTGCCCGTGGCGAGTTGATGTGGGATTCTGCCATGGCGGAAAACGGAATGTTGAAACTCGGTAAGATAACCGATTTCCAATGCCACATGATTGAACACGCCATAGGAGCATACACCGACTGCAATCACGGCCAAGGTCTTGCTGTGATACAACCTGCACTCTATCGCCGCTATATACCGGAAGGTGCACCTAAACTGGCACGCATGGCCCGTGAGGTATGGGGTGTTCAAGACAAAGACGATTTGCGTGCGGCAAATACTGGCCTTGACCTTCTTGAAGATTTTATTCAGGAAATTGGCCTGCCAACCAGATGGAGCCAGATGGGTATCACCGCAGAAAAGGTATTGCGCGATTCAGCTGACACATGTGTACTTACTCACGGTTGCTGCAAGAAATTCACTCACGATGAAATCTTTGAACTACTAAAAGAACAACTTTGATAACGGTAAAAAAGTCCAAGACTTATCGAAGGTTGTATTAAGCACAGGTTTTAATTTGCAGAACAAATAAAATTACTATATGAAAACAGTAACATTAAATAACGGGGTTGTAATGCCCCAAATCGGTTACGGAGTCTATCAGGTCTCTCCAGCCGAATGTGAGCGTTGTGTTTCCGAGGCTCTGAGCGTGGGGTACCGAATGATTGACACCGCACAGGCTTATAATAATGAGGAAGGTGTAGGGGCCGCCGTGAAGAAAAGCGGTATTGTCCGTGAGGAACTATTCCTTGTGTCAAAGGTATGGCTCTCCAACTATGGCTTCGCCAAAGCAAAGGCTTCCATTGACGAGAGTCTGCGTAAACTCGGCACTGACTATATCGACCTTATGCTCCTTCACCAACCATTCTGCGACCGCTACGGAGCATACCGTGCTTTGGAGGCTGCTTACAAGGAGGGCAAAGTCCGCGCAATCGGCGTGAGCAACTTCTATCCCGATCACTTCATTAACCTTGCAAGCAACGTGGATATTGTTCCGGCAGTCAATCAGGTTGAGGCCCATGTGTTCGACCAACAGATTGAGGCTCAAGGCTACATGAAAGAATTTGGCACCTACATGATGGCATGGGCTCCACTTGCCGAGGGACGTAATAACTTCTTCACCAATCCCGTGCTTAAGGAAATCGGCAAGAAATATGGAAAATCGCAGGCTCAGGTAGCTCTCCGTTGGCTCATACAGCGCGATGTGATTATCATCCCTAAGTCTGTTCATGTCGAACGCATGCAGCAGAACCTTGATATTTTTGACTTTGAACTTTCGCAGGACGACATGACTACTATCGCAGCTCTTGACACACGTACAAGCCTTTTCTTCGACCATCATGCTCCCGAGGTTGTCAAGATGTTCATGGGCTGGAAATAAGGTATAATTATGAAAAAGATTTTTTTCAAAACAGAACCATAGTCACTCCATTGCCCGTTCTGATTGTTGCCACATACGACGAAAATGGAGTACTAGACGCCATGAACGCCGCATGGGGTGGTCAATGTGGTTATCACGAGGTAGCTCTAAATCTTGCCACAGGACACAAGACAACCGAAAATATCCGTGCAAACAAGTCTTTCACTCTCAGTATCGGAACGGTTGATACCATGTTGCTATGCGATTTTTTCGGACTGGTATCCGGACGTAAGGAAAATAAGATTGCAAAAGCCGGTGTAACTGTTGTGAAGAGCGAATTTGTCAATGCCCCTGTGATAGCCGAGTTTCCGTTGACAATGGAGTGCAAGGTCATTTCCATCAATGATGAACTCAGCGAAACACGTGTTGTCGGAAAGGTAGTCAATCTACAGGCGGATGAAAACCTGTTCAATGAAGCCGGACAACTTGACTATTCATTATCAAATCTAATCATGGCGATAGCAGCATTGTTAGTTTCAGCGACCAAGCCGTTCCCAAAGAATGGATGGAAAAATAATTGACTAAGCCCATCCCTTAGGTAGTCTGCACATATAATTAACCCAAACAAAGAAAAAATCAAGCATCAAGTAGTGATACTCAATGCCTGACTTGGTTATATGCGAGTTTATCCAACTCATCCTCTCATCTCACATCTTGGTGAATTATCCATCCAATAGTTGGGAGTATAGCTCTTAACAGTAATTCTGGTTTCATACCGCAAAGTCAACAACTTTACAGTTAACCATCGAGAGGGGATGAGCCATCTCACAACTAAATCCTATACGCTGACACGTTGTTATAGCTGTTTTATATAAAGGAAAAAGCTCGCTGAATTTCAGCGAGCTAATCTTCTTGGCGGAGAGAGAGGGATTCGAACCCCCGGCACCTCTCAGTGCGGCAGTTTTCAAGACTGCTGTAATCGACCACTCTACCATCTCTCCAGACATCCATAGTGGACGTGCTCCCTTTCAAAAGCGATGCAAAGGTAATGCTTTTTCGTGAAACCTGCAAATATATACAGACTTTTTTCATGCTGAAGATTGAAATATCATATATATTAAAAAAAATGACTACTTTTGTGGACACAAAGACCACTCACGAAGAAATAATGACCAAAATAACATTTACCATTTGCATCCTCCTGAACATAATCTGCGCCAGTGCACAGGTGGATTCAGTCCGCATCATGTTCGGCAAGAACGGCAAAATCAGCCTCCCGGTGAATACTCGCATCACTAACAAAGAATTCAACCTCAACCGACTGCACCACTCATTCAGTCTGGCCGCACCGGTGGCCATAGTGGGTTTCGCCATGATGCCTGCGGACCATCCAATACGAGACAGAGTGGTAAATGGCATGCCACGATTCCACACAGAGGTGGACAATTACATCCAGTACTTACCGCTTGCAGCCCAACTGACCATGGGACTTAGCGGCGTAAAGGGCCGTAGCAAGGACAGGTGGCAATTGATTGCTACCGATGCCATGGCAGCAGCCATGATGGCCACAATGGTAAACGGCTTAAAGCATGGCGTAAACCGCACACGGCCCAATGGCAGGCACGGAAGTTTTCCATCAGGTCACACGGCCACCGCATTCATGGGTGCCACATTGCTGGCACACGAGTATGGGCACAAAAGTATTTGGATTCCCATCGCCGGATATTCGGTGGCCACGACCACAGGTGTATTGCGGATACTCAACAATCGCCATTACGCCAGCGATGTATTGGTGGGAGCCGCCATAGGTATCGCTTCTGCGGAATTGGCATACTGGGCAAGTGATGCCATATTCAACAAGCGCAAGCTTTTCAAAAACAAGAAAGCGCGCATACATTACGAGGCTATCGAGAATTACTGACCCCAACGCCACAACTTCATTTTTCTTCAGTATATCCAGCCCATACGAGCAAACGTCGCAGATATTCCTCTTCTCCCCTGTCATCTCCACGGAACGAAAATGTCTTACCCTTGCCATTAAGGGCATAGAGCACACGATCCATCAAACGCTGGAGATGGCCTTCCGGCTGCAGGTATAATTCCAGACAATCAGCCGAAGTAATGAGAGGGATACACTTTTGGGCATCATCGTTATACGACACACATTGTTTAAGGATCCTGCAGCGCATGCATCCACGGCACTTGCCTATTTCCTGCTCATCCACCGCCAACACCTTTGTATTGTCGTCGGAAGACACAACACCATCCCTACGCGTACATATTACAAGTTTATTTCCACACATATAAATTACACCTGTTTTTATTTACTACCAACAACAACCGCTGTCGCATCTGACATGCAATGACATGATAGTGTATCCGCATATGTCCTTTCTCGTTTCTTGACATTAGCCTCCAGTCACCATGTGCTATCGTTGATACATTTTTATCCATTACAAAATTACCATTTCCTGACCATTCACACAATAGCATGGTACCTACAAAGCACACGCCAAGGTCTTTTTTAATCATATTTTAGGTTTTGATTAACATATATTTAGGCGCAACAAGGCTATGTCAGGAAAAAAATGTAACTTTGTGCACGAATATACAAATAACACTACATAAGCAATGATCAATATCACATTCCCCGATGGTTCCGTGCGCCAATATGAAGCAGGAATCACCGGCCTCCAAATAGCAGAGAGCATTAGCAGCCGTCTGGCCCAGGAAGTGCTCGCATGCGGAGTAAATGGAGAAACCGTAGAGTTGAACCGCCCCATCAACGAGGATGCCAACATACGCCTGTACAAATGGGAGGACGAAGAAGGCAAGCATGCCTTTTGGCACACCAGTGCCCACTTGATGGCCGAAGCTTTGCAGGAACTGTACCCAGGCACCCAATTCGGCATTGGTCCCGCCATAGAAAACGGTTTTTATTATGACATCATACCAGCCGAAGGCGTGGTAATCCGCGATTCCGTTTTTGAGGATATTGAAAAAAAGTTCCTTGAGTTGGCACAACGCAAGGAACAACTCATTCGCCATGACATCAGCAAAGCTGACGCCCTGGAGTTTTTCGGACAGCGTGGACAGACATACAAGAACGAACTGATTCAGGATTTGGAAGACGGACATATCACCACCTACACCCAAGGTGCCTTCACAGACCTCTGTCGTGGTCCGCACTTGGTGTCTACAGCACCCATCAAGGCCTTCAAGATACTTAGCACCAGTTCGGCCTATTGGCGTGGTGACGAAAAACGCCCTCAGATGACACGTATCTACGCCATCTCTTTCCCAAAACAGAAAATGCTGACCGAACACATGCAACTTTTGGAGGAAGCCAAGAAACGCGACCATCGCCGCATTGGCAAGGAGATGGAACTGTTCATGTTTTCCGACCTCGTCGGCAAGGGTTTACCCATTTGGTTACCAAAGGGCACCGCCCTCAGATTGCGCTTGGAGGACTTCCTTAAGAAAATACAGCGCCGTTATGGCTACGAACAGGTCATGTGCCCCCATATTGGCGGCAAGGGTCTTTATGTTACCTCCGGACACTGGGATCACTATGGCAAGGACAGCTTCCAGCCCATCCAGACTCCCGAGGAAGGCGAAGAGTATTTGCTCAAACCCATGAACTGTCCACATCATTGCCAAATCTTTGCCTGCAAGCCCCGTTCCTACAAGGAACTACCTTTCCGTTGTGCTGAGTTTGGTACCGTATATCGTTATGAGCAGAGCGGTGAATTGCACGGTCTAACGCGCGTGCGCTCCTTTACTCAAGACGACGCCCATATTTTCTGCCGTCCCGACCAGGTCAAGCAGGAATTCATCCGCGTAATGGAGATTATCCAGATAATATTCAAGGCTTTGGACTTCGATAACTTTGAGGCACAGATTTCTCTTCGCGACCCAGCCGATACTGAAAAGTACATCGGCTCTGACGAAGTGTGGGATGCTGCCGAAAGCGCCATCATAGAGGCCTGCGCCGAGAAAGGCATGAAGACCACAACGGAATTGGGCGAAGCCGCATTCTACGGTCCCAAGTTGGACTTCATGGTCAAAGACGCACTTGGCCGTCGCTGGCAATTGGGCACCATTCAAGTCGACTACAATCTGCCGGAGCGTTTCAAACTTGAATACACAGGAGAGGACGGCAAAAAGCATCGCCCTGTAATGATTCATCGCGCGCCATTCGGCTCCATGGAACGCTTCACTGCCGTGTTAATCGAACATACCGCCGGACGTTTCCCCTTGTGGCTTGTTCCTGACCAGGTTGCCATTCTGCCTGTGAGCGAAAAGTATCAAGAGTATGCCGAAAAGCTACGCGAGTACTTCGACACCCAGGATGTGCGTTGCTACATCGACGACCGTTCAGAAAAGATTGGTCGCAAAATACGTGACAACGAATTGAAACACACTCCTTATCTTCTCGTGGTCGGCGAGAAAGAGCAGGCCGAAGGCACAGTCAGCTTCCGCAGACAGGGCGGTGGCGAGCAAGGATGCATGAAATTCGAGGATTTCGCAAAGAAAATCAACGACGAAGTGCGTAATATGACGGAAAATTACTAACTTTGCACTCCGAAACATATCTTTTAATGAAGAAAGACAACAAGTTAAAAGTGACCTATCGCGTCAACGGGCAAATCAGAGTCCCCGAGGTGCGTATCGTTGGCGACAATATCGAAAGCCAAGTACTATCCATTGGACGTGCCCGCCAGATGGCAGAGGATATGGGAGTAGACCTCGTGGAAATAAGTCCCAATGCTGATCCCCCAGTATGTCGTCTCATAGAATTCACAAAATTCATCTATTTGCAGAAAAAGCATGCCAAAGAGGTAAAAGCCAAGCAAGTAAAGATTGACGTAAAGGAGATACGTTTCGGTCCGCAAACAGACGACCACGACTACGAGTTCAAGCTTAAACACGCAAAGGGATTCCTTTCTGATGGCGACAAGGTGAAAGCCTATGTGTTCTTCAAGGGACGTTCCATCCTCTTCAAGGAACAAGGAGAAGTTCTTCTTCTTCGATTTGCCCAGGACTTGGAAGAATATGGCAAGGTCGAATCCATGCCCACTCTTGAGGGAAAACGTATGACCATGTTCATTGCTCCCAAGAAAGTGATTGCCAAGCAAATGAAAACGGCTGAGGAATTGGAAAGCGAAAGGGTGTCTACAGAAGCACCAGCCAAGAAACTCCCTCAGCAAAAGGCACGGAAGGAATACACCGGTCCCAAGGTAGAAGGCGAGGATTTTGATGACTGAATCAACCGTTCATACACCATATATATAATACGAGGATTTAGACAAATCGGAAATATCTGTGCGCCGTGTCTTTTGGATACGCGGCCACGATTAGTAAATAACACTTTAATTACTTACACAAATGCCAAAAGTAAAGACCAATTCCGGTGCAAAGAAGCGTTTCGCCCTCACCGGAACCGGCAAGGTAAAGCGTCATCACGCCTACCACAGCCACATTCTGACCAAGAAGACCAAGAAGCAGAAGCGCAACTTGGATCACAGTGACCTCGTAGTAACAGCCGACATGAAGCAGGTAAAAGACCTGTTGTGCATGCGTTAAACATTAACCCCTAAAAGACAAAAGAAAATGCCAAGATCAGTCAATCATGTCGCATCACGCGCTAAGAGAAAGAAGATATTGGGTCTGACCAGAGGTTACTTTGGCGCCCGCAAAAACGTTTGGACCGTTGCTAAGAACACTTGGGAGAAAGGTCTTACCTATGCTTTCCGCGACCGTCGCAACAAGAAGCGCACTTTCCGCGCTCTGTGGATTCAGCGTATCAACGCTGCCGCTCGTCTGGAAGGCCTCAGCTACAGCCAGCTGATGGGTCTGTTGCACAAAGCAGGCATTGAGATTAACCGTAAGGTTCTCGCTGACCTCGCTGTCAACAATCCAGAAGCTTTCAAGGCAATAGTAGCCAAGGTAAAGTAACAGGATTCAAAACAAATCCAAAATTTCGCAACGCCCACCCTTGTGAAAGGGCGGGCGTTGTTCTGTATATACATCAAACAACATACTAAGTGGGATTTGAAACTTAATCCATACTATATTATCATTATATTCTGTCCGTTAATACTCGCTCTTTTTGCTTGCTTAGTGCTTGTAGGTCAGTCACAATGCACACACTGCCAATTCATTACGGCACATTACAATTCAAAAAACAGCTTCGTCTTAACTACACAGTAATTTCCAGTTCCTACTTACCAGGTACGCAAAATAAATTATAGCACATCCTGCATCATGATAAGTGCCAGTATAGTCACATACAATGATCACCTCTTGGACATAGAAGCCATACTACGCTCCATCATAGCATCTCCCATAAGAAAGGTATGGATCATAGATCATAGCGATGAAGTTTTTACCCTGCGGGAAGAACTGCAGCAATATATGCATCGCGACGAGGATATTCGCGCACACATACAGCGTGGCTTCCAGATAGAATACCTGCACGAGGACAACACTGGATATGGGCGTGGCAATAACCGTGCCATACGGCTGGCCATGGCGGAAGGCAGTCAATACCATCTGGTTGTAAATCCCGATGTATGGTTTTCATCTGATGTCATCCCCACCATATGGAAATACATGGAAGAGCACGGCGAAGTGGGGCAAATCATGCCTAAGGTATTGTTCCTTGACGGCAACATACAGCCTCTCGCCAAACTTCTACCTACACCTGTAGACATGTTCTGCCGGATGTTTTTGCCTGAATGCATGTTTGCCAAACGCAACAGAAGATACGAACTGGCACACTCCGGATACAAGACTATGCTCAACGTTCCATGTCTTTCCGGCTGTTTCATGTTCTTGCGCATCAACGCTTTGTATGACATCGGCCTTTTCGACGAACGTTATTTCATGTATGCCGAGGATTTCGATCTCACTCGACGCATACACCGAAAATATCGTACACTGTTCTTTCCGCAAGTTTCCATTTTCCACAAGTTCAACAGAGGTTCGCACCGTTCTTTCCGTCTCTTTCTTGCACACACCGTCAGCATGATACGGTATTTCAACAAGTTCGGCTGGATTTATGACAGTGAACGACGCAAGTTCAATCGAAACATACTAAAGGAAATAAAAGAAACGCAAAAGTAGGCCATAGGCAATAAATCTCAGAAAACAGGAAACAGCCAAGTACAAAAAGCAAGCAACAATTAGCGTAAAGTAAAATAAAGCATGGATAATATACTTTCCTTTATCAAACGTTGGGGATTGGTAGTAAGCATGCTCACAGGAGCCGGAGCATACTGCGTATACATAAACATAAAGGCATTGGACCATACACATGCCATGGCCAATCAAGCTATACAAATCGTACAGCCTACACTGTTGTTCTCCATGCTGTTACTTACATTCCTGAAGGTAAGGATATCAGACCTGCACCTGCGTAAATGGCAAACAGCAGGCCTGGCACTGCAAGGGGGCGTATGGATTCTTGGAGCACTGCTACTCAAGACATTGCCTATGTCACACACTTTGAACCTGGCTTTGCAGGGATTCCTACTGTGCATGATATGCCCTACTGCCACTGCAGCAGCCGTTATTACAGGAAAGCTGGGCGGAAACCAAGGTTCGCTAACCATGTACCTTATCATGGCCAACCTATTGGCTTCTTTGTTAATACCGGCCATGTTGCCATTTATATTTCAACAGGACGGCATGACTTTCTGGACCACATTCAGCAAGATTGTGATAAAGATTTTCCCCCTGCTCTTCCTGCCGTTTATCTGTGCATGCCTTATGCGCAAAACCATGCCACGGCTGACAAGACTGCTTACGAGTATCCCCAATGCCGCCTTCTACCTGTGGATGGTTGCGCTTTCCCTGGCCATAGCCGTCAGCGTCAAGACCATGCACCACAGCATCAGTGCCGGTCATGGCATCATGCCACAAGTGGCCATAGCCGCCAGCAGCCTCATCGCATGTACAATCCAATTCTCTTTCGGCCGATGGATGGGAAAGCACCTGAGCCGATACACACAGGACGAAGTCATCAGTTCCACACAAAGTCTTGGCCAAAAGAACACCATCTTCTCCATATGGTGCGGATACACGTTCATGGATCCGCTCAGCAGCATCGCAGGCGGTTTCTACAGTATCTGGCACAATGTCTACAACTCTTACCAACTGGCCAGGAAAAAAGACTCCCTCCGCCAATGACGCGGCAGAAGGAAATCATTATCCTTGGCACGTAAACCACACGACTTACTGCATCCTTATAGCCCGTTCGCGTCCGGCATCCCAGTACTTGCAGTCCAGTTCAAAGAAAGTCGAGGTATAGGGTTTGTCCAAATTGGTCTTGATGATAACCACCCGAAACAGTTTGCTCACACTATCCAAGCGTTGTATCAATTCCTCATGCGGCACATATTCCACATCCCCCGGTGCAAACACATGCCTCATGGCCTCAACATGCTTGTCCCATCCCGGACACAAGGCTTCTGACATGGCCGTACGCTCGCTATCCTGATAGATATGAGCAAAAACATGCGGAACGGCCTTTATCATTCTGTCCACCTCGGCCACAACCTGCTCGTATTCTTCCGTGGCATACAGGGTGAGAATACCAGGCTGCGTTTGCAAAGGGTAGGCCATATCTGTGATTACTATCCAATTGCGATGCCCCAGCAGGGGAAGCATGTCCTGCAGTTGATGTTTCCAATTCACTTGTTCCATAATATTTTCCTCCATATTATATCTATTCATGCCTCCGCGGCATGAGACGAAAGCCAATGCAAGAAGGATGCACACGACCGATGCTTTCATTTTCATTGTCCTATGTTATCCTTTTATTTCAAATGTAACGGTCTCTCCCTCACTGACAGGCTTCTTGTTCCTTATCATGGCGTCACCGATGTACAATACGCGTATATCCAATGACCCGCCAAGGACTGTCAGAGATGCCTTGTCCGTATCCACTTTGCATGTGCCCCATGCATAACCGTTGCTCCAGAAATAGGTTCCGGGAACAGAAGTAAAATGCATCTTCCTGTCAACGCCGGAGTATCCGAAATCACTCATGGCCAGTATGGTAGCCCAGCTTGCCATGGAACGGGCATAATGGTGGCCGCACTCCGGTTCGCTGAAAGGATTACGCCGGGAACCGTCAAAACGATCGCGGATCGCCCTGATGCATGTCATGGCATCATCAGTCATGCCTTCATACATCATGCCCACGGCGGCACAATACTCAAAGCCGGTCATCACCTCGGCGAAATACGGAAACGGTACTTCCAGACGTCCCTTTGGCCAAGAAGCCATCAGAAGTCCGGCATCATCCCCGATGACATAGGAACGCATATTGTTGAAATGACGACTGAAATCGGAAACGAAATTATACTTCATTATGCTCTGCAGAGTGGTACGGATATTGTCCTTGTTGCCCAGATATCCCAAACCGCAGATGTGCGCCATATACTGTCCCACCAACTGATCCACCAGACATCCCTTGCCCAATTGGAATCCGGGCAAGGCATCACCAGGTGCATTCATGTCAAGGAAGGCAAAAGTATCCGGATCTGTTATCTTGTGCTCATAGTATTCGCCGTTGAACAGGTTGGCATCCATCCATGCACTGCCACATTCAAAGAGTTTACGACACTTCTTGGCAAAGGCCCTGTCCTTCATTGCCAAGGCCATCTCCTCGGCGGCCCTCAAAGCACCCATATACCAGAATCCCATCTGGGGATTGGGACCGAAGTAGTTGACATCCATGGTATTGTGCTGCGAGCCTTCCATCACTCCGTCCTGATTGCCGTCCCAGCCTTTCTCTATCCAGGCATACGCCAAGACCTTTTTAACCTGTTCCCAGTTTTGTTCCAGGAATGCACGATCTCCGGACAACTGCCAGTCTCGGTAGAACTTCATCACGCAGCCCATCTGGCCATCGGCAGCGGCGGAGCCGCCTTTCGCGGCTTCGGCTAAAGGTAACGCGGCACGAAAATTCATAAGTCCGTCCTCTCTTGTCGCATAGTTGAACTCCACATCACGCATAGTGCGGGCAAGTTCGCCGAACAGGAACGGCGTAGCCATTTCATAATTCCATACATGCGTACAGGAACCCATACATGAACCGTTACGGTCCATCACGCCTTCCCACCCCATAAGGTGACCGCTGGGCAAACGGAACACTGTCTGCGAACGCAGAACGGCCAAATTGAACAGCGCGGCTTCCTTGATGACATCCGGATAAGAGCTGTCCAGCAAAGCATTGACAAACAGCAGAGTTTTGTTTTCCAACTCGCCCATACGAGGCACAACCCTATCGGCCACATCCCAGGCATCACCGTATTGCCGGCTGTAATAGTTGCCTACAATAGAGGATGCCCAAGCCTTGCGGTTAGGAAAGTTCCATGTGATATAGAACACGAATGTCTCCGTTTGTCCTGGAGCCACCTTCTTCTTCACGGCAAGCGAAGCCATAGGATCCGGATCTGCCGAAACCTCACGCTCGGTCATCACCCCGTCCGCGCTGAAGTCGTCCCAGAAGTTAAGGATGGCATTGCACCACGAGTCCGGAGTGGACGAAGTGCGGTATGACACATCCCCCTCAGTGGAAGTGCTCAAGGCCACGGTTCCCCATGCAGTATCCAAAGTGTCAACACCTTCCGAATACATGAATATGCCTTTAAGTCCCTCGGTCTCGCGATATTCGTTCCGATTGTCCTTGGCTCCAACTGGAATGTAGTCACCCTTCCAGTCGTTAACAAACTTGCTGCCATCCTTGCCGACAAAATTTCTCATGGAACCGCACACCGATATGTCCATCGGGCTATGTCCGGTATTTGTCACCTCATAGGCCAGCACGGCCACCGGCACACCGCTGGCATCGGCATCCGCCGGCACCAAGGGATTGAAGCCCTTGATTCTAACCTTCACAGGCATGGAATGGTCCGAAAGGTTGATCTGTCCGAAAGGATAAGCCCCGTCGAAAGATGCCTCTGCAAAGCGCGGGAAGCCATGGTGATTGGCAGGACGACCGTCATAGTGCAGATACTCATGGTCGTCCATAGGGCCTTCCAACAACACCGTTCTTGCCTCATCCTGCCCCTCCTGCTTCATGTACATGGCAAAGAATGGGGCATTGTTCCCCATCGTGACCGTACTGTATTTTTTTGCCGGAACATTCATGATTTCCCAATCACGCAACTCCCCCCTGCCGCCCAATGATACGGTACCGGTACCTATGCCACCCAATGGCAAAGCCACCTCAAACAGGTGATTGCCGTCGTAATGTTTCAATACAGGCCACGCCTTGGGCTTCCATTCCCCGGCAGAGAGCGATGCCGCCGCAAGAAAGGCCGAACAAGCCAACACAGACATTCTTTTCCTCATAGCTTAATCTCCATTTTGTGATGATTACATAACATATTCATCACAAAGGTAGAGTTTAGGCACAGAAAGCCCGTCAACTATATTTGCCAATAATGACACTATTTTTGCAGCAAGCTTTCAATACAGGACATGCACCTATTCAGCCACGCCGACAATGTCTTTCACAGAGGCCACCTTGTGGTCATCCAACCATTCGTTCATGCCACGCGCCACCTTGACGGAAATCGCCGGGTCGATGAAATTGGCGGTACCGATTTCCACGGCACTGGCTCCGGCCATGATGAATTCTATGGCATCCGTGGCACTGGATATTCCGCCCAGACCAATCACGGGAATCTTCACTCCATGCGCCACCTGGTAAACCATGCGCAGAGCCACGGGCTTCACGCAAGGACCGGAAAGCCCTCCGGTACCGATGGACAGGGTACGGCGTCGTTTCTCTATGTCTATGGACGTTCCCATGAGGGTGTTTATCAGACTCACGGCATCGGCCCCTTCCGCTTCCACGGCCTTGGCTATGCTGACGATGTCCGTCACATTGGGTGAAAGCTTCACTATCAAGGTCTTGCCATATGCCTTTCTCACAGCACGCACCACACTGGCGGCTCCCTCGGTAGTAACGCCGAAAGCCATGCCGCCATCGTGCACGTTGGGGCAGGATATGTTCAACTCTATGGCATGAATGTCGCCCAAATCGGCTATGCACTCCGCACAACGGGCGTAGTCCTCCGGAGAAGAGCCTGATACGTTCACCACCATCTGCGTGTCTATCTTGCGAATCAGCGGATAAATGTTCTCGCAGAAATACCGTACTCCCTTGTTCTGCAATCCCACGCAATTCAGCATGCCGCCGGGAGTCTCGGCCATGCGCGGATAGTCATTGCCTTGACGCGGATAAAAAGTGGTACCCTTCACTATTATGCCGCCTATGCCGGTGAGGTCCACCACATCCTGAAATTCTATGCCGTAGCCAAAGGTGCCGCTGGCCGTCATCACCGGATTCTTCATCTCCAAGGCACCAATGTTTGTAGTCAGATTTGCCATACAAAGTTTATTCCCAAGTTAGTTCTTTAATGTCGAATACCGGTCCTTCGGTGCACACGCACACATTACCTTTCACCGTCTTTTCCACACAACAGAGACAGGCTCCCAGGCCACAGGCCATCATATTTTCCAGCGACACCTCGCAAGGAACGCCGTTTTGTCGTGCATGACGGGCAACGGCCTTCATCATGGGAGACGGGCCGCAGACGGAAATGCGGTCAAAGTGCCGGGTCTCCAATATGGAATGCTGTGTAACAAAGCCCTTTTCCCCTGCCGTGCCATCCTCTGTGGTGACATAGACATCGCCTACGCGCTCAAAGTCCTCCAACTGCAGGAGCATATCCTTGGTACGCGCCCCCAACAGGAAAGTGGGCCGTATACCAATGAGGTTCATCTGCGCACCCATGTAAAGCAATGGAGCAGTACCTACCCCGCCACCTACCAGAAGGTGCTTCTTCTCCGGACTTACAGGCATGGAAAAACCGTTGCCCAATGGAAGCAAAGCGTTAAGAATGTCGCCTTCCTTCAGGCGTCCAAGGGCACGGCTACCGTTACCGACCAGTTGAATCAGGAACCATATTTGGTTTGTCCTGGTATCCACATAATTGATACTGATGGGACGACGCAGGAAAGTCTCCTTGCTGCCATCCACACGCAACTGTGCAAACTGCCCAGGCATCATCTGCGGCAGAGGTGCGGCCGTGTCGGTACACTTGAGCAACACGAAACGGTCGCCAAGCATTTCACGCGATACTACTTGCAGGTCTATGATATGCTTCTTCAATGACATGATATACCTTGTTTACATATAATCCGGTATAAAGTTACAAAGAACTTGCGACATATCGGCAATAATATCCGAAAAACTTTCCTGGCGTCATAAGCAATCCGGGCACAAGGGAACCGAAAGCACAATAATGCCAACCGTCCACACAGCAATATCCGGCAGCCCAAATTTGGCTACCTCATTGTCGGGAACGTGACCATAGTATAGTCGGGGAATAAAGAATACTATAACCGAGGCACCGTCAATAGTATAGTCAAGGTTTCCTACTTCTCCGCAAGGTACATCGTGCAAATACCAAAGGTGAAGCGTCGCCACTGCACAGCGGCAAAACCGGCCCTGTACAATATGCCTTCCATCACCTCGCCCTGAGGAAAGGCTTCCATCGTAGCGGGCAGATAGGCATAGGCATGACTGTCGCCGCTGACCAACCTCCCAACCAATGGCATGATTACATGGGAATACAAATAAAAAAGCTGACGCATGGGAAAGCGTGGCGGCGTGGCCAGTTCCACTATCAACAAATGACCGCCTGGGCGCAACACACGGTACATCTCGGCAAGTCCGGCATCCAGGTCTTGGAAATTACGCACGCCATAGGCTACGGTAACGGCATCGAACGAGGCATCCGGAAAACTCAGGCGCAGACAGTCGTCCTTACGGAAATCCATATGTGTTCCGCGCAGGCTGCCTGCCATTTCCTCCACCTTGCGGCGCGCCACATCCATCATCCCCTCGCTTATGTCCACTCCCACGATCTCCTTCGGATGCAACAGGCGTGCCGTGAGAATTGCAAAATCGCCCGTACCGGTAGCCACGTCAAGGACTGTCCTGGGAGCATGCTGTCCCAAAGCCCGTATCGCCTTGGTGCGCCATCCCTTGTCTATGCCGAGACTGAGAGCATGGTTAAGCAAATCATAGGTGGAAGCAATGCCGTCGAACATTGCTTCCACCTGCTGTGCTTTTTCTCCCTGACGGGAATACGGTTTGATTTTTTCCTGATTATAGGCCATGCCTCACCGTGGGATTACTTGTGAGCTTCCAACCATCCGGTCACATTGCGCTCTATGCGCGCCTTTATATCCCCCTCGCTATCGGCAGGAGCAAACCGGGTACCGGTGATATGTTCATACAATTCTATGTAACGATCGCTCACGCTTTGTGCATACTCATCGGTAATTTCCGGCATCACATCACCTGGACGGTTCATGAAGTCGTGCTCTATCAACCATTGGCGCACAAACTCCTTGGAGAGTTGCTTCTGCGGCTGGCCCTGCTCGAACTTCTCCTCATATCCCTCGGCATAGAAATAACGGGAACTGTCGGGCGTATGAATTTCATCGATAAGGATAACCTTGCCGTCATACTTTCCGAACTCATATTTGGTATCCACCAGTATCAAGCCCATCTTGGCAGCTATCTCACTACCACGCTGGAAAAGGGCACGCGTATACCGCTCCATCTGTTCATAGTCGTCCTTGCTCACAATGCCCTGTGCAATGATTTCCTCCTTGCTGATGTTCTCGTCGTGTCCCTCTTCGGCCTTGGTCGTCGGAGTGATGATGGGTTCCGGGAAGCGTTCGTTCTCGCGCATGCCGTCCGGCAGACGTACTCCGCAAATTTCGCGGCAACCGTTCTTGTACTCACGCCAGGCAGAACCTGTGAGATAGCCACGGATAATCATCTCCACACGGAAACCCTCGGCCTTAAGACCAACGGTGACCATAGGGTCCGGAGTAGCCAGTTTCCAGTTGGGAACAATGTCGGCCGTGGCATCCAGGAAGGATGCCGCTATCTGATTGAGACATTGTCCCTTGAATGGTATGCCCTTGGGAAGGATGACATCGAAGGCCGAGATACGGTCAGTGGCCACCATCACCAGAATGTTGCCATTGATGTCATACACGTCGCGGACCTTGCCGTGATAAACACTCACCTGCCCAGGCAGGTTGAAATCGGTACGGGTTAATGCATTCATGATTATATGTTGTCTGTTTGCAGTTTATGCTTGTCGTATGCCTCCACTATCCTGGACACAAGCCTGTGGCGCACTATGTCCTTACGGTCCATCCGGATGAAGCCTATGCCGGGAACGTCTTTCAGAATTTCCTGTGCCTCGGCAAGTCCGCTGCGAACCCCTCGCGGAAGATCCACCTGGGAACAGTCTCCGGTGACTATCATCTTGGTATTGATGCCCATGCGGGTGAGGAACATCTTTATCTGGGCCGTAGTGGTGTTCTGGGCTTCGTCCAAAATTACGACCGCATCGTTCAGGGTGCGGCCGCGCATGAAGGCCAGCGGGGCTATCTGTATGATGTTCTGCTCCATCATTTCCCGCAACTTCTGTGGAGGTATCATATCCTCCAAGGCATCGTAGAGAGGTTGCAGATAGGGGTCTATCTTGTCCTTCATGTCTCCGGGCAGGAATCCCAGTTTCTCTCCTGCCTCCACCGCCGGACGGGAAAGGATGATTTTACGTATTTCCTTGTTCTTGAAGGAGCGGACAGCCAAGGCTATGCTCATGTAGGTCTTGCCGCTGCCGGCAGGTCCGGTAGCAAAAATCATATCGTTTTCCCGGTAGGCCATTACCAGCCTCTGCTGGTTTTCGCTGCGGGCAGCGATAGGCTTGCCGGTTACACTGTAAACCACAACGCCCTCTGCCCCGTCACGGCTTGCACGCTCACCGCGCAAGATATGCAGTATGTCCTCCTCAGTCAGGCTATTGTACTTGAGGCAATGTTCCTGCAACTTCTCCACATTCTCCTGCAGAGCGCACATTTCCAGTTCATCGCCCATGACATGCAGGACATTGCCGCGCGCCACTATGCGCAATTTGGGATACAAGGCCTTTACCATCTGGATATTGACGTTGTTCACCCCATAGAATATCACAGGATCCACGTCTTCCAGTATGATATGCTTTTCTATCATCTGTCTATTGTAGTTTTGAGGACAAAGTTACAGAATATATTTGGAATATAACCTGTTTTGTACTAACTTTGTGCCGAAAACCATGAGACGACTGAAGAAAAACTATTACCTGGCTATCTTTTGCAGTTCTGTCGGAATACTGGGACTGATACGGTGGGCCACGGACAATGAGACCGTGCAGCCCGCAATGCAAGAAACAGAGTTCATGGCCCCGGCAGTCATTAAGGCCGAAGCCAAAGACAGCCTGCCGGACATCGTGACTGGAACAGATTCCGGACAGGGAACAGACAAGCCGTTCCCCGCACCAAGGGGAAACGCCGGAAAAGCACCGGCTGACCGACGCCCGCATCCCATATACTCCGTGCCTTCGTATGCAAAGTGTTTTCCGGATATGCAGGATGTGCACATATCCAGCGCCAGGAAACACGGTGTGCGCCCTGTGCAAAACCGTGCAGAAGCAGAGGAAAGAAAAAAGGAACTGGTATACATAGGATCCAATCCGTATTACAGGATAGACCCAGGCATGTGCCATAGCATCCCGTACCTTGTACCACATGCGGCCATGGTGCTGGAGACCATAGCACGCAACTATCTGGACTCACTGCATGTCAAGGGAATTTCCCTGCACAAGATACTGGTGAGCAGCGTATTGCGGACAGAAGACGATGTCAGGAAGCTAATGTGCACCAACCCCAACGCATCTCCTGAATCATGTCACCGGTATGGCACTACTTTCGACATACCGTACAACAGATACCATACCATAGCCCCACCTGACGGATACAGGAGAACGGTACAAAACGACACTCTGAAATGGGTTCTTGCCGAAGTGCTGCGCGATGTACGAAAGGAAGGAATGTGCCATATCAAATACGAGGTCAAACAGGGGTGCTTTCACATTACGATAAAATGAAGGAATACGGACTTATAGGTTTCCCTTTGGGACATAGCTTCAGCAGGAAGTTCTTCACCGAGAAATTCAAGAAAGAGAATATTGATGCCGAGTACTTGAACTTCGAGATTCCCGATGCAGAGATGTTGCGCGACATCGTCGAGCGGCATCCGCTGCTACAAGGACTCAACTGCACCATTCCTCACAAGGAAGCCATCATCCCGCTCTTGGACGACATCAGTCCGGAGGCACGGGAAATAGGTGCCGTAAACGTCATTGTCGTGAAGCGAGGCGCATCATCGGGACAAGCATCCCGTACCGACTTCCAGCTAATTGGTTATAACAGCGATGTCATAGGCTTCACGCAGAGCATAAGGCCCCTTTTGGCCTCACATCACAGAAAGGCACTGATACTGGGTACCGGCGGCGCATCCAAGGCTGTACGTCACGGGCTGGAGAGCCTCGGCATAGAGTCCGCATTTGTCAGCCGGCAAACCCGGCCGGGCCGACTGGCCTATGCCGACATCACCCCTGAAAAGATACAGGAATACCACATAATCGTCAACTGCACTCCGGTTGGCATGTCGCCGCATACCAACGAGGCTCCACCCCTGCCTTACGAGGCATTGACCGCCGGGCACTTGCTTTACGACCTGATCTACAATCCGTCCGAAACACTGTTCCTGAAAAAGGGGGCAGAGGCCGGAGCCACAACGAAAAACGGGCATGAAATGCTCGAGTTGCAGGCACTGGCCAGTTGGAACCTATGGAACAGGTGATTATTAAAGATGTGTATGCTTGCATAACTCATTTTCTTTACGTACCTTTGCGCTCGTAATATAAACGTAACAAAACACATTATGAGCAACCAAAGATACATGATGCGCGGCGTGTCCGCTGCCAAGGAGGACGTGCACAATGCCATCAAAAACATAGACAAGGGCCTGTACCCCCAGGCATTCTGCAAAATCATTCCCGACATTCTGGGCGGAGACCCCGAATACTGCAACATCATGCATGCCGACGGTGCAGGAACCAAGTCTTCTTTGGCCTACATGTATTGGAAAGAGACGGGAGACCTGAGCGTGTGGAAGGGAATAGCCCAGGATGCCTTGATAATGAACACGGACGACCTGCTGTGCGTAGGTGCCGTTGACAACATTCTGGTAAGTTCCACCATAGGACGCAACAAGATGCTAATCCCAGGCGAGGTAATCTCTGCCATAATCAACGGCACGGACGAATTGATGGCCGAGATGCGCGAAATGGGTGTCGGCATATATGGTACCGGCGGCGAAACGGCCGACGTGGGCGACCTGGTACGTACGATTATAGTGGACAGCACCGTAACATGCCGCATGAAGAGAAGCGATGTCATCGACAATGCCAACATTCGTCCGGGCGATGTCATAGTGGGACTGTCCAGCACCGGCCAGGCAACATACGAGAAAGAATACAACGGCGGCATGGGAAGCAACGGTCTCACTTCCGCCCGTCATGACGTATTCGGGAAGTATCTTGCCGAGAAATACCCCGAAAGCTACGATCACCAAGTACCGGAAGAGCTGGTATACAGCGGTAGCTACCAACTCTCTGACAGCGTGGACGGCGCTCCCATATGCGCAGGAAAACTGGTACTCTCCCCCACCCGCACTTATGCGCCCGTAGTGAAAAAGCTGTTGGACGAAATGCGCCAGGAAATACACGGCCTGGTACACTGCACCGGTGGCGCACAGACCAAGGTCCTGCATTTCGTCGGAGACAACTGCCGCGTCATAAAGGACAACATGTTCCCGGTGCCTCCCCTGTTCCGCGCCATACAGGAAGAGAGCGGTACGGAATGGAGCGAGATGTACAAGGTATTCAACATGGGACACCGCCTGGAGGTGTACGTGACCCCGGAAATGGCGGAGAAGGTTATCACCGTTTCACGTTCGTTCAACATCGACGCACAAATCATCGGCCATATAGAGGAAGGCAAAAAGAGCCTGACTATCAAGAGCGAATTTGGCGAGTTCGACTACTAACCCACCACTGCACTACGCAAACGACTATGGCAAACAACCTGTTAGACAAACTCGAAGGCTTGGTATCGCGCTTTGAGGAGGTATCCACCCTTATAACCGACCCTAACGTGATAGCCGACCAGAAGCGGTACGTTAAACTTACGAAAGAATACAAGGACCTTGGCAAGATAGTGGATGCGCGCCGCGAATATGTCGGGTGTCTTCAAAACATCGCTGACGCGAAAGAGATGATGTCTCTCGAAGACGATGCAGAGACCAAGGAGATGCTGAGGGAGGAACTGGCGCAGAGCGAAAGACGCATACCCGAACTGGAGGACGAGATAAAATTGCTGTTGGTTCCCTCCGACCCCGAGGACGACAAGAACGTGATAATGGAAATACGTGGCGGCACGGGTGGCGACGAGGCCGCCCTGTTTGCCGGAGACTTGTTCCGCATGTACAGCAAGTATATCGAGACCAAGGGATGGAAGATGACGGTTTCCAGTTTCAACGAAGGTTCATCAGGCGGATACAAGGAGATTGTCTTCAGCGTCACCGGCGAAGGTGTCTACGGAATTCTGAAATACGAGAGCGGAGTGCATCGCGTACAGCGTGTGCCTGCCACGGAGACCCAAGGACGAGTGCACACCAGTGCAGCCACGGTGGCCGTACTTCCGGAGGCCGAGGAATTCGACGTGGAAATCAACGAAGGTGCCATCAAATGGGATACGTTCCGCTCCAGCGGTGCCGGTGGCCAGAATGTAAACAAGGTGGAATCCGGCGTTCGTGCCCGATACATGTGGAGAAATCCGTTCACCAACGAGGACGAGGAGATATTGGTGGAGTGTACGGAAACAAGAGACCAGCCCAAGAACAAGGAAAGGGCATTGGCGCGTCTGCGCACGTTCATATACGACAAGGAGCACCAGAAGTATCTGGACGACATAGCCTCCAAGCGCAAGACCATGGTGTCCACAGGCGACCGCTCGGCCAAGATACGCACCTACAACTACCCGCAGGGGCGCATCACCGACCACCGTATCGGTTACACCATTTACAATCTGAATGCGTTCATGGACGGCAACATCCAGGATTGCATAGACCACTTGATAGTGGCCGAAAATGCCGAACGCATGAAAGAAAGCGAACTATAACAGCTGACCACATAAGGAAAGGACACGCAAATGGCAACACTCTCCCTAAACAACATAATCTCTACAGGCGTGACCGCCTTGAAGAACAGTGTCCGCCGCTTCCCGGCAAGCATAGTCTTCACGGTTGCGCTTACGCTGTATTCATTGGTGCGGATATGGGGTGAAGCCGACTTGTTCACAGAATGGCAGGATGGCGTCACGGTATACTACCTCCTGACAGGTTCCCTGTTGTCCCTCTCGCTCCGGCTTTGGGGCGAGGAGGTGGGACACAAGCGAGTAATAGCATTAGTCAATGCCATAGCACATGCCGCCCTGTTCGGAAACGCCATGTTCCTGTACTGTCTCTCTGGACAGGATTTAGCTATCGAATTGATTATCGCCAACTCGGCGGTGATTGTGGCCCTCTGCATTTCCGTCTTTACATTATCTTTCTTCCGCGAGAGGGACGACATTCCTGCATGGAACTTCACGTTGCGGTTGCTCGGTCAAGCCATAGCGTCCATGCTCATCGGCTTGGTAATGTGGGCTGGCACGGCAGTGCTGCTCTACTCTTTGGAAACATTGTTCCAGATGGAAATCAGTAGCAAATGTTACATCACGCTGCCATTGCTCTGTTGCCAACTGTTGCCACCCCTGCTGTTCCTCGGACAGATACCTGAAGGAGAGGACAAGCATAACACGTCGGCAGAGTCTTCCAATTTCATCAACAAGGTAACACGCGTCCTGATCATTCCCCTTTTGGGTACCTATTTATTGATTCTTTATGCTTATACAGCAAAGATCCTTCTGGAATGGCAATTGCCCAACGGATGGGTTTCCATGCTCGTAAGCACGCTCATGGGCGGGTGCATACTCGTCGAGTTCATTCTCTACCCGCAACTGAGAAAGACCCAAGACAGTTTCAACCGTTTCATAGCCGACAAGCTGCCTGTCGTCATTCTGCCCATGCTGCTGTTGATGACCATAGGCATCTTTCGTCGTATCAGTGACTATGGCATCACGCTGAACCGTCTCTATCTGCTGACACTGAACATATGGTTCTATCTCGTATGCATCGGCCTGTATCTGACACGCGCCAGACGCATACAATGGATAGCCATATCTTTCGGTCTCATATTCCTGTTAACTTCCGCCATGCCTGTCAATTATGCAGGAATGACACGAAAGTACACCATCACTCACATAAGAGAGGTTCTGGACAGTACATACCATGGCACGTTGCCAATGACCGAAGAGCAGTATCTTGACTGGATAGTGACTCTTCCGCGCGAAGAGGCATTGCTCCTGAACAGCAGACTCAAATGCCTGGAATATACATTCAAGGACAGTCTTATCAAAGAGCTTTTCACCACGGATACCATCGCCGGCAGCCCCCATGTGAACAGCCCGAGCTACTACACGGCAGAAAAACATGTCATGAAAGCTCATCCCTTGAAAGATGACCAGAAAGACGCAGACACTGTAGTGGCAGTAGAGGACGACAGGCCTGCAACAAGGGGATGTTTCATCAGGTTCCATGGCAAGCAGGCATTGGAAATTCCCGCGCAGGCCAATGCCAACATCGAAGTGTATTCCGAGGACAGCGTGAAAGTCGTTTGTCTCAATAGCGATTCCATATCGATCCTGTTTCCCTATGGCGAAGACACGGACACCGTCCGCATAGGCTGGCTTGATCTGGAGAAATGGCACGGAATGAGAAGTACCGCCTCGCCAAAGACATTCCGCTGCCTGCCATCCGGCAGTACATTCATACTCACAACCATTGACCTTTCGATAGACGTGCCCACCTCATCCGATAAACAGTACAAGGCGGAAATCTCGGGCATCAGGATTATAGATAACAATAAAAAGAACATACCGTAATGAACAAGCAACAACTTCTCGACAACATCCGCAGAAAGAAATCCTTTCTATGCGTAGGTCTCGACACTGACATAAAGAAGATTCCCGAACATCTCGTGAACGAAGAAGACCCCATCTTCGCTTTCAACAAGGCCATCATTGACGCGACAGCTCCCTATTGCGTGGCCTACAAGCCCAACCTTGCATTCTACGAGGCTTTCGGGGTAAAAGGTATCATTGCCTTTGAGAAGACCGTGAAGTATATCCGGGAGAACTATCCGGACCAGTTCGTCATCGCCGATGCCAAGCGTGGCGACATAGGCAACACCTCCGCCATGTATGCACGCACATTTTTCGAGGAATACGAACTCGATGCAGTAACCGTGGCCCCTTACATGGGCGAAGACAGCGTTACTCCTTTCCTCGGTTACGATGGCAAGTGGGTCATCCTTCTTGCATTGACCAGCAACAAGGGCAGCCACGACTTCCAGCTGACGGAAAGCACGGATGGCGAGAAACTGTTCCAACAAGTGCTACGCAAGAGCCAGGAATGGGCAGGCAGCGAACAGATGATGTACGTGGTTGGAGCCACACAGGGACAGGCATTCGAGGAAATACGCAAGATTTTGCCGCACCACTTCCTCCTTGTCCCGGGCGTAGGCGCACAGGGAGGCTCCCTTGCCGAGGTATGCAAGTATGGCATGACATCGGAGTGCGGCCTTCTGGTCAACAGTTCACGCGCCATCATCTATGCCGACAAGGGCACAAACTTTGCCGAAGCCGCCGCAAAGGCCGCAAAGGCCGTGCAACAGGAAATGGCTGCGGAACTGGAAAGCAGAGGCATATAAACATACGGTCCCAAGGCACTATACACACTAATCAACACACAGAAAAGTGATTATGGAATTCAGCGCACAGATGATAGCAGGACTGGTCAACGGAACCATAACAGGCAATCCGGAGGTTACGGTATCGGACTTTGCCAGGATTGAGGAAGGTCGTCCCGGATGTATCAGTTTCCTCGCCAACGACAAATACGAGAACCATATCTACACGACGGGCAGCAGCATAGTCTTGGTAAACAATGACTTCCAGCCCAAACAGGAAATCAGGGCGACCTTGATACAGGTTCCCAATGCACGCGAGGCCGTGGCACAACTCATCAAAGCCTACGCCAGCATGAAGCCCAAACCAAAGGGGATAGACTCCACAGCCTTCATCGACCCCACTGCCACCATAGGCAAGGATGTCTACCTCGGCCCTTTCGTGGCAATAGGTCCCAAGGCCGTCATAGGAGACGGCTGCATACTGCATCCTCACGCCACAGTCGGAGCCGGAGCAACCATAGGCAATAACACGGAGATGTATTCCAACAGCGTCGTCTACCACGACTGCCGAGTAGGCAACAACTGCATACTGCATGCCGGATGTGTGATAGGTGCCGACGGGTTCGGGTTCGAACCCACCGCGGAGGGCTATGAAAAGATTCCGCAGATAGGCATAGCAGTATTGGAGGATGACGTGGAGATCGGTGCCAATTCCTGTGTCGACCGTGCAGTAATGGGCGAGACCATCATTCGTCGCGGTACCAAGATAGACAACCTCGTGCAAATAGGTCACAACTGCGAGGTTGGCAGCCACACTGTCATGTCGGCACAAGTGGGTGTTGCAGGGTCCACCAAGATAGGCCAATGGTGTATGTTCGGAGGACAGGTAGGCATAGCAGGACACGCTACCATAGCCGATAGGACACAGGCCGGTGCACAGTCCGGCATCCCCAACAATATAAAAAAGCCCGGCCAGCAACTCATGGGTTCTCCTGCCATAGAACCACGCACATGGTGGAAGGCACAAGCCATAATCAAGCAACTGCCTGACATGTGGGCCGCCATGAACAGCATGAAGAAAGAAATAGAGAGGCTGAAAGAACAGCTACTGGAACAAAACGGGCAAGAGTAACAAGTCTTTGCCCTCAGCTCCTGCTTTTTACAGGCAACGAACACGCCTGTCCACTACAGACATCCACCATTCAAACCACAACCAACAGATATCACTTAAACAAACAAGTTCATTCACACCTTATATAATATATGAGACAACGCACACTGCTATCGGAATTTTCCGTCCAAGGCAAAGGATTGCACACTGGCATGGACCTGACCGCTACATTCCTTCCAGCACCGGAAAATTACGGATACAAGATTCAACGCATCGACTTGAACGGCCAGCCTGTAATTGATGCCATTGCCGAGAATGTGGTGGATACCACCCGTGGCACGGTACTGGGCGTAGGAGATGCCAAATGCAGTACTGTAGAACACGCTTTCAGCGCACTGTACGCCTTAGGCATAGATAACGTATTGGTAAAGGTAAACGGCCCCGAGTTCCCCATACTTGACGGAAGTGCGGCACCATACGTCACCAAAATCAAGGAAACGGGCATACAGGAGCAAAATACCGAGAAGAATTGGCTCAAAATCACCGAGCCGATCGAGTTCAAGGACGAGAACAGCGGTTCCAGCATAACCGTGCTTCCTGCCGAAGACTTTGCCGTGTCCGTGACCATAGACTTCAATTCCAGAATGATGCCCATACAGACAGCAACCTTAAAGGACATCAACGAATACGAACACGAAATCTGCGCGGCACGTACCTTCGTCTTCGTGCGCGATGTGGAGCCACTGCTTTCCATGGGTCTCATCAAAGGGGGAGACCTGGACAATGCAATCGTCATCTATGAACGCAAGACCACACAGGAAAAAATGGACCAACTATGCCGCCTGACTCATGCCGAATGGCATGATGCCAAGGAATTGGGCTATATCCAGCACAAGCCTCTCGTATGGGAAAACGAACCTGCACGACACAAACTTCTGGACATAATAGGCGATCTGTCTCTCGTCGGACGCCCCATTCTTGGACATATAGTGGCTACAAAGCCTGGGCATACCATAAACAACAAATTTGCAAGACTTATAAAATCATGATCAGCCCATTAGCTTACATTCATCCCGAAGCACAAATCGGAGAGAACTGCGAGATTGGTCCTTTCTGCTACATTGACAAGAACGTAGTGATTGGCGACAACAACACCCTCATGAACAGCGTCACCATACTCTACGGCGCACGCATAGGCAACGGAAACCGCTTCTTTCCGGGATGCGTAATAGGTGCCATTCCGCAGGATCTCAAATTCCGCGGAGAGGAAACCACGGCCGAAATTGGCGACAATAACACTTTCCGCGAGAACGTAACTGTCAACCGCGGCACGGCAGCCAAGAATCGCACTGTGGTTGGTAGCCGCAATCTGTTGATGGAAAGCGTTCACATTGCTCACGACGACATTGTCGGAAACGAATGCATCATCGGAAACGGAACCAAGCTGGCCGGTGAAGTAACAATAGACGACAAGGCCATCCTTTCTGCCAATGTACTTGTACACCAGTTCTGCCGCATAGGCAGCTACTGCATGATTGGAGGAGGTACGCGCACCGCACAGGACATCCTGCCATTCTCCATGATTGCACGTGACCCGGCAGCCTATTGCGGCCTCAATACCGTAGGCTTGCGACGCAGAGGCTTTGAACACGACATCGTCGACAACATACACAAGACATACCAAATCATACTGCAAGGCACCGGTCTCCTCAAAGATCTTCTCCTCAGAGTAGAAGAAGAGATTCCGTCTTCACCAGAAATAACATACATACTCGATTTTATACGCACCAGCAAACGAGGCTTTATCAGATAGAACACAATGACATACCGTCTACTGTTATTCAGCGAGGAGGTGGAAAACTTCGTGATGGAAATCATGGCTCCACCCTCTGCCACTTTCCACGAGTTGCACACGCTCATACTGAATGAATGCGCCTATACAGAAAAGGGCAACCACCGTTTTCTCATTTGCGACGAAGGATGGAAAGTCAAGGAAAAAATACATCTCCACGACTCCGGCAAAACGTGCTATGACGAGGATTTATACTTGATGAAAGATGCAATTTTAGACGATTTCATCGAGGAAAACGGGCAACACATAGCTTATGTCTACGATACCGAGGCAAAGAGCACGTTCCTGCTGGACCTCGTAGAGACAATCTTCGGTGAAAAGGCGGAAAAAGCCTATGTCCGCAGACGCAAGGGAACTCCTCCGGCTCAATTCGAAGAGAGCTTTGAAATTCCCGCCATAGAGACCATGCATGCATCTCAGACAGTCATTACTGAACCGGAGAAAGACGACATCACGGATGACGACTCTTTCTCCGAAGACGAAATAGACACCGAAGGATTCGAGGTGAGCGAGATGTAAGCTCATGGGGCATGGCAGACGCAGGCCCCATCCATCATCATACCCCACACAGGACAACATATGACACCGCTGCTCATTGTCATATTGGGGCCAACCGCATCAGGCAAGACAGAGCTGACGCTCTCCATAGCAGAACGGTTGCAATGCCCCATACTCAATTGCGACTCGCGCCAGATTTACCGCAGCATGGACATAGGCACCGCCTCTCCCACCCGCGAGCAACTGGCACGCGTCAAACATTATTTTGTCAACATTCTGGACCCGGGAGAATACTACAGTGCCGCCAAATACGAGCAGGACGTACTCTCGCTTGCTTCCAGACTGTTCCGACGGCACAACGTCCTGCTCCTCTCCGGAGGAAGCATGATGTACATAGATGCCGTGTGCAATGGAATAGACGACATTCCTACGGTGGACAAGGACGTCCGCGACACCCTGTATCGCCGGCTTTCAGAAGAGGGCATATCTCAGCTCCTGGCCGAGTTGCGTATGGTAGATCCGGTCCACTACGATGTCGTAGACCACAAAAACGCCAAACGCGTAGTGCATGCCCTGGAAGTCTACCACACCACAGGAATGCCATACTCCAGCTACCTCACACGAAAGACATTGCGAACTTCCGGAGAGGACACCAGCGCCAGCAATCCCAGACGTCCGTTCCGCATACTGAAGATAGGCCTGGAACGCCCAAGGGAAGAACTGTTTTCACGCATCAACGACCGTGTGGATCGCATGATAGACAACGGCCTGCTGCACGAGGCCCTGACCCTGTTGCCACACCGGCACGAGAACGCCCTCAATACCGTAGGGTACAAGGAACTTTTCAATGTCATCGATGGAACATGGGAACTGCCAATGGCCATCGAACGCATCAAGAAAAACACTCGCGTATATGCCAAAAAGCAAATGACTTGGTTCAAACACGACGAGGGCATAGAATGGTTTCATCCTGACGACAGGGACGCTATCATCGAGCACATAAGCAAACACATCCCTATGACATAGTTGTTTCCTTGGAATACCAGCAACACCCTCCAACAGGCATGCCATGTATTATCAGCGGATTCACAGCCTCATATCCATGTCCGCCACGGTACCGACGGCCCACATACACACGTCAAGATGACATTTGCCTTTCGCACACGTGCAAGTGCGTATAAGTGTATGCTTGACACGAAAGCACCGACTGCCGTTTTTAACATTTGCACAGCATTTTTATAGCCAACGTTTGCAAAAATGCGATTTTTAACCAACATATATCCGTCAGAATCTTTCGTTATCCGTAAAAAAAGATTAAATTTGTTATCGCCTAACGTGAAATATCTATGACAAAAGGGGTGGAATAGCCCTTTATCACAAAGAAAAGACTCTAAACAGACATAAACCAAATGAACTTGAAACAGACAATCCCCAAACATGGAAGAGACTATGTCCGAAACATGAGGCAATCAGCAACCGGCACTCAGGACATCTGACCGAAACTACGGAACAAATTTATCTAAACAAACAATTTATAAAACCAACAATTATGCGTATGAGAAACCGCTTAAGCAATGGAAGCAAACATGTGGCCTTAGCCGCGTGTATGCTTGCTCTCGGTGCAAATTTCTCGGCATGTACGGATGACTACGTCTTGGATGAGCAAAAGCCGACGTGGCTCAACTCCAGCATTTACGAGACACTTGAGAGTAACGGAGGCTACACAAAGTACCTGACTTTGATTGCAGACCCCGATGTCAACTCCGGCGACAGCAGCGAAGGCTCTTTGGTGGAAATCCTGTCACGCACAGGCTCCAAGACCATCTTTGCAGCTACCGACAAGGCATGGGACAATTTCTTTGCCAATAACGCAAAGTTGCCCAAAACCAACCCCTGGCACTATGCACAGAGCTACGAACAGCTCTCACCGAGTCAGAAAAAGCTGCTGTTGCACACCAGCATGCTCAACAATGCCATCACCATGGAAAACCTGGCCAGCAGTTCCGGCTCGTCTCCGCTTCGTGGCCAGTACCTCCGTCGCTACACCGACGTGGAAACAGTGGACACCGTCGCACACGTTGCCGTCACGGATCTCCCCAAGTCTTATTGGAGCATAGACAGGCAGACATCTTTCGACCCCACAAAGGACACCCCCGAGGTGGACCAGTGGAGCAGAATCCGCGATGGAGGACTTTTAGGTTACGATTCCATCTACATGGTACTTGACAGTTCTCTGTCCATGATGGTGCACTTTACCAACGAGTACATGGCCATGAACAAGATAACGGATGCCGACTTCCGCGTCTTCATGGGCCGCGAACGCATCACCAGTGACGTGCACATCTATGACGCACTTCTGGATAGTGCTGACATCACCTGTGAAAACGGTTACATAAACATGACCGAGAAGCCCCTCGCTCCCCTCGGCAACATGGCAGAGGTAATCCGCACGAACGGCAAGACAAACATCTTCAGCCACATCCTTGACCGTTTCTCTGTTCCGTTCCAGAACAAGACTGTGGGCCGTCTCTTTGCCAGACTCCACCCTGACAAGTTCCAGGAAACCGACACACTTTATACCAAACGCTATTACTCAAAGCGTTCATTCGGTTCCAGCAGCAACGGCAGCGTAGAATTGAGATATGACGAGCGCGGCAACCTGTTCGCCAACGGTGAACCATCGCTTAAATTCGATCCGGGATGGAACACCTATCATCCCTCTGGCAGCACGCCTCAGGAAGACATGGGTGCCATGTTCGTACCCAATGACGAGCAGTTCCTCTACTACTTCAACGAAGGTGGCGGACGAAACCTCATCAAGGAGTATACGCTCAATCCGCTCGGTTCCTACAACATAAACAACCTGGAAGCCCTCTATCAGGACATTGACCAGATTCCTTTGAGCATCGTATACAAGATTGTCAATCAGAGCATGTTCGACAGCTTCGTGGAATCAGTGCCCAGCAAGATGGAGGCCATCCGCGAGGAAGTAACGCTGGAGCCAATCTTCACCGGACAGGATACCAAGCTGAAAGCTGACGGTGGCAACATCGACACCGTAATGATGGCGTGTAACGGTGCCGTATATATTATGAATAATGTGTATGTGCCTTCCGATTTCAACTGTGTGGCCACTCCGGCTTTCATCCGTTCCACCAACAAGATCATGAGATGGGCCATCTATAGCGATGACGAATTGCCAAATCCATACATGGGTCTCAATTATTTCGCATACCTCAAGGCCATGCAGAGCAAGTTCACGTTCTTCCTGCCCAACGATGCGGCCATGGCATACTACTATGACCCCATGTCATTCACAAGCCGTCTCCCACGTGTAATGCGTTTCCTCTACACCAGCGGCAACTTCCCGTTCTCGCTGACAACCTCACGCAACCAGTCCGTCATAGCCAACTACGACATCGCAAACGGCACCATCGGTGCGGACATGCGTTCACAGCGCCTGACCAACAACGAGATAATCAACCGCCTGCGCCAAATGCTGGAACACAACACTATCGTGCACCAGAACGGCATCAATGCCATCAACACCGAAGAGGACGAATACTATCTGTCCAAGAACGGTATGGGAATCAAGGTTACCCGTGGCACTGACGACAAGGGCGAGACACACGTAATCCGTGCCCAGGGCGGTTTCCAGCTGGAAAACGAACGAGAAGGTTTGGTTCAAGACCAGACCCCCGGTATCCAATACTGTAACGTAGTAGAGGCCGGAGACTACAAGAACGGTTTCACCTTTACCTTGGACGCCCCCCTTATCCCGGCAGCACGAAGCGTATTCAGCGTACTGTCCAACATCAAGCGCGGCCAGCAAGGCAACCCCACGGAGTATCTTGACGAAGAAGTGGTGGCAAACAACCCTTATTACCAGTTCTTCCGCCTCTGCCTGGATGCAGACGAGGACATGATAAAGAAGTCCGGTCTGGTAAACGAAAACGATCCGCTCTATGATGTCAGCACACAACAAGGTCGTGACCGTCTGAACAGAGCAATAAACAAGTACAGGACCTTCCTTGACAATAATGCGATAGACCAGAACGTACAGTTCTTCAACAACTATCGCTACACGGTTTTTGCTCCAAGCAACGAGGCCGTGTTGAAGGCTATCGAGGATGGCCTGCCCACATGGGAAAGCATACAGGAGGATTTCGACCAATGTGACAAGAATAACGAAGGCAACCTTGCAAATTCAGCAGACAGCCTGCGCCTACAGGCCAAGATTTTGTATCTGACCAATTTCATCCGCACCCACTTCGCCGACAACACCGTCTTTGCCGACAAGTCCGAGACAGGCACCAACGGCAGTCCTGTGGAAATGGTTACCAGCAGCTATGACAATGACAAGGGCGTCTTTATCAAAGCCTATGTTCAGCGTGTCAAGAACGGCAGCGAAACCACACTTCAGGTTCGCGACAACTTCTCTACCGACCAATGGAGATCTGCCAGCAACGATGAAAGGTACAAGAACATAATGACATGCGACCGCGAGTGCAGTGCCAAAGTAAAAGATGCCACCAGTCTCAACGGCATCACCACCGATGCCAGCTCATACGCTGTAATACACCTCATTGACGGTGTCCTGAATCACCTGCAACTCGGCGAAGATGGCAAATATCCCACCTTCACAGACAGCAAGGCAGCACGTACCTACATTAAGAAATTCGCAATCCGATAAAGACATTAACCATGAATAATATCATTAAGCTATTCCTGCTGTGGGCTGTAATAATGGTGGCCCTTCCAGCTAACGCACAACGCCGAATCTCCGGTACGGTATCGGATGATATCGATGTTATTATCGGTGCCAATGTAAAGGAGGTTGACAAGAACAACCGTATCCTGAATGCGGTGGTAACCGACTTCAACGGTAATTTCACCATGACCCTGAAGGACGACAAGAGCAATCTGGTCATCTCCTACATGGGCTACAAGACTGTTACAGTCCCCACTGCCGGCAAGACAGTGTTCAAGATTCACTTGGAAGACAATACAAAGACCATGGATGTGTTGGAGGTAACCGGCAAAAAGCTCTCTCCCACCACCGGTCTTGACATTCCCGAACGAGAATACTCCGGCGCAGTCCAGAAATTCGACATGGCCGACCTGGACGGTCTGTCATTCACCTCTGTCGACGAGGCCCTGCAGGGCCAAATCGCAGGTCTGGACATTGTTGCAAACTCAGGTAATGCCGGTGCCGGCACCACCATGCGTCTTCGTGGTACCAGCACTTTGAACGGCAACGCACAACCTTTGATTGTCGTGAACGACCACATCTTCGAACTTCCCGAGGATGCCACACAGGGAGTAGACTTCTCCAACCTCGACAACGAGGAGCAGTTCTCCACCCTCTTGAACGTGAACACTGAAGATATCGAGAGCATCACCGTGCTCAAGGACGGTGCCGCTGCCAAGTGGGGTTCCAAGGGTTCTAACGGTGTAATCGAAATCAAACTCAAACGCGGTAAACGCGGCAAGACATCCGTGACATTCAACTACAAGTTCACCGGCACCTGGCAGCCTGAAGGCTACAAGATGCTCAACGGTGACGAGTATACCATGTTCATGAAAGAGTCTTACTACAATCCTACCAACACCTCCAAAAGCATTCTGGAGCTGGACTACAACAACACATACGGCAGTATCTTCCATAACTACAACAAGAATACCGACTGGGTAGACGAGGTAAACCGCTTCGGTAAAGAACATCATTACTATGTTACCCTGTCCGGTGGTGGCGAAAAGGCGACTTTCCGTATCGGTGCAGGCTATGACATGAACGACGGTACCATAATCAACCAGGACTTCAACCGCTTCAGTACAATGACAGCCTTGGACTACTGGGTGAGCGACCGCATCAAGTTCAGTTCAAACATCAACATGACTTTCTCCACACGTCATAACAACACGGTGGCCAACTCTGCAAACTCCAAGGCCTACAAGGCCATGCCAAACATGAGCGTATACGCCTATGACAGAAACGGCAATCCCGTGTATGACGAGTACGGTAACCGTCAATACTTCCACATGTTGCCGATAGCGGCTACCTCAGACTACAAAAACAGTATCGAGAATGATGGAGAACACACATCCTGGGAACTGCGCGACATGTTCATCAACGGTAACCCCGTGGCATACGCCAACCTCAGCGATGACAAGCAGACGCAGTACAACCTGACGCCGCAATTCAGCGTAGAATACAAGCTGCTCGGCAAGGAAGACGACCAATGGCGTCTGAACTATGTGGGTGATGTCCTGTTGAACATCTACAATACCAGCGAAAACTCCTACACTCCATCCGAACTGGTCAATCTCCCCTGGGTACATACAGATGGCAACAATAATTTCGGATCCGTAGGCAGCAACGACCGCAACGTGCTCTACAACAAGGAATACAAGTCTCTTGAATTCACCACCCGCCATGACTTGCGTTTCTACAGTGCATTCAAGAACACCAAGCACAGCCTCAGCGGTCTGGCTCGTTTCGAGATGGCTTCGGGCAACTCCAACAGCCAAGACAAACGCATCTGGAACGTACCTGACGGTGTCACAGACCCCACCGCTCCCGGTATGATTACCAACGCCAGCGCAAGTAACGGCACATGGCGCAGCCAGAGCTTCTACTTCCAGACCCACTACTCCTACGATGGCAAGTACAACCTCGATGCCAGCGTACGTATCGACGGCAGCACCAACTTCGGCGCAGGAAACAAGTATGGCACATTCCCCTACTTTGCAGCACGTTGGAACATCTCCGACGAGAAATGGATGGACTGGGCAGACAGTTGGCTCACGACCCTTTCGTTCCGTCCCTCATACGGTATCTACGGTAACAGCTCCATCGGTGCGAACAACCAATACAACCGTTACGGAAGCAACGGCATATACAACGGCCACAACGTCATCGTTCCCGAGAACCTCTCTCTGCAGAGCATACGATGGGAAAAAAGTTCCATCTGGAATATGGGCTTCAACCTGTCCGTGTTCAACGGTATGCTGACCGTCGATGCCGATATCTACGGCAAACGCACCACAGACCTCTTGATAGACAACATCCGCATTCCTGCCGCCAACGGTTTCTCCTCTTTGGCCAAGATGAATGGCGGTGTCATGTACAACAAGGGTTGGGAGCTGTATCTTTCTACCGGAAAGTTCGCCAAGGCCGGAAAGTTCAGCATGAAGGCCCGTTTGAACTTCTCCCAGAACTTCAACGAAGTGGAAGAACTCAACAGCCTGTATCTGGAAAATGTCAACGGTGCCGAGAACTATCAGCCGGATAACCTCTCATACAACCGTCGCGTACAAATCGGCAATGCTCTCGGATCCATCTACGGTCTCAAGAACAAGGGCGTCTACAAGTATGACTACGAACACAACGGACATACCTTGGAGAGCTGGAGCAACTATGGTTACAATGAGACCATCATTGTCAATGGCGTGGAACGTACGGCAAACACTTACCAGGAGTTCCAGGAATATATCAACACCGCAACAGGTCGCGACATCCATGGCAACGCCATCAACACCTCCGCTGCCGCAAAGCGTCGTAACGATAATTACACATGTCCTATAGCCTACGACAAGGATGGCAACATGCTCACCAATTCCAAGGGCGAACCTCTGCCCATGTACTACTGCTATAACAACGACGGCGGCACACGCTATCAGTTCCAAGGCGGTGATGCCATCTACGAGGATATCAACAATGACGGTCAGATTGACCGCTACGACATGGTTTACCTCGGCAACTCAAACCCCAAGTTCTACGGCGGTGGCGGCCTCACCTTCTTCTATGACAAGTTGAGCCTCAACATTGGTCTGAACTTCCGTGTAGGCAGCCAGGTTGTGAACCTTGCCCGTATGACATACGAAAGCATGCGCGACAACAACAACCAGTCTTACGCCACCACATGGCGCTGGAGAAAGAATGGCGACGAGGCCGAGATTCCACGTGCCATGAACACATATGGTACCGGCACACGCAGCTACAACTCTCTGCCAAGCGACCGCTATGTGGAAGATGGCGACTACCTGCGCGTACAATACATCCAGCTTCGTTACACCATGGACACAACCAAGTTCCCATGGCTGAAGAAGTGCGGTGTACGCACCGTGGACCTTTCCGCTTCCGCCAACAATCTGTTCTGCTGGAGCAAGTACACAGGTGTGGATCCCGAGGTTAGTCCCAACGGCTTCAACCCCGCCATAGACAATGCCAAGACTCCACGCTCTAAGTCGTTTACATGTAGCATAAATCTCGGATTCTAATATCAACAGATAATGAAAACATATCCTAATATATTGAAATCAGCTTCCCTGCTGGCAATGATGTCGCTGGCAATGACATCATGTGATGACTGGCTGACAGTACACCCTCAGACACAGATTGTGGAAGAGAACTTCTGGGAAGACAAGACCGACCTTGAAGGTGTGCGCTATGGCGCATATAAAAGCCTGGCCGACCAGGTGGAAAAAATAATCATCTGGGGCGACATCCGTAGTGATATTTATCAGATTAACTCTGTTCGTACCAGCGATCAGGGAAACCGCGATAACTTCACAAACATCCGTCAGGCCAACATAGATACCACTCTGACATATTACGACTGGAGCGGTATGTACACAACCATAGGTTACTGCAACAAGGTATTGCAGCACGGCAAGGAGATTCTGGAAAAGGACAAACAGTTCACCAGCAGCGAATGGCGCCAGATGGAGGCAGAAATGGTAACCATGCGTGCCCTCAGCTATTTCTATCTGGTACGTGCTTTCAAGAGCATACCTTACACCACCAAAGTGGTCAACAGCGATACCGATGTGGAGTACTTCCAACAACTCCCCGCATTGGATGTCATGGACAGCCTCATAACCGACGTTGAAAAGGTCGCCGGACACGCACGTAACCGTTTCGTGAACAGGGCTGACAGCAAGGGCATGATTACCAACACTGCAATCTATGCATTGCTCAGCGACATGTACCTGTGGCGCGCCAGCCTCTTACAAGGCCGGACATCCAACGATGATTCCGGTGAAGAGACAGAAGAAGGGGCAGGAGAGGAAAACGCCAAGGAATCTTTCCAGCAGAGAGCTATCAGCGACTACCAGAAGTGCATAGAAAACTCGGAACTGTCTATTGCAAAGCTGAAAGACCAGTTTGATGAAGACACCAAAGGCATGTTCATCAGCAGGGAGAATTTGCTCTCTTGGGGAAATGCTCCCGAGTTCGCCGGAAAGACTGTCGACTTTATGTACAAGAATAACATCAGCAGTGCCGGTAGAGGGTTAATTGTACTGAATGCCCTTAACGCCATCTACAACCAAGGAAACAGTTACGAAAGCATCTTCGAATTACAGTTCAGCACTTCCGATGCACGCAAGAATGGCTTTCCCAACGGTATTTTTGGATGCAGTTCCTCAACTACACTGACATCCACAATGACCGAGCAGAACAAGACCGACATGAGATACTGGATAAACGGATGGTCGGAGGTAGTGGGCAATACTGGCCGTGCATCTGACTCTTACGTGCTCAAATGGCATGCAAACTACATGCCAATCATCGGCGAAGGAGTAGGTACAAAAGACGCAAAAGTATCCATGATGACAAGAAGTTCCGAGTACAACAACTGGATCATATGGCGTCTCAGCGACATGCTCTTGAACAATGCCGAGGCACGTGCCTGCCTTGCGGATCTGAACGTCAACAAGACCGACAATGCCAACATGTGCCACAAGCTCCTGCGCATGGTCAACCGCCGTTGGTGGGTAGATCTGGGAGCAAGCGGAACAGAAGTGGAAACAAACCTCGATCTCAAGAAAGACTATGACATGGGCGACGGCACTGCCAACAACCTTCTCCAATTGGTCATGGATACTCGCAAGTTGGAGTTCGTTGCAGAAGGAAAGCGTTGGTTCGACCTCGTCCGTTATGCCGAACGAATCAGTTCTTCGGACGAAGACGATGCAGGCATGCGTCAGATGTTCGACACATACATGAACACAATCACAGGCTATGAGACAGCCCGCAACCGCTGCGAAAACCTTTGGGGACTCTATTGCCCAATATATTACATGGAGTGCAAGGCTTACCGTGCAGGTGGTTCGAATATCAATCAGAACCCTGTGTGGAACAAGTCCAAGTATGACAGAAAATAAGAAGGAGGAACATTTATGAATATTATCACTAAAACAAGGAAATATGCCCTGCTGCTTGTAGCAGCATCGGGCATGTCCATCTTCCTTAGCTGTACGGAAGAGATAGACACCTCTGCCAGGTATACTTTCACAGGAAAGACCATTGTAAGCTACTTGCAGGACTATCCCGACACCTACAGTGAGTACTCCGCCCTGTTGGATTCCGTGAAGGTTAGCGACTTCTCACAATCCACAATGCGCCAATTGCTGTCAGCACGTGGCAACTATACCTGTTTCGCCCCCACCAACGAAGCCATCCAATTGTTTCTGGACAGCTTGCAAAAGAGCGGTATCATTTCGGAAGCGACCTGGGATGCCGAGGAGTTCCAGGAAGTGAATCCGGAAACCAATACCCGCAAATTACTGGAGGATACGCGCAAGACCATAGTGTATAACAGTCTGATTGACGGCGGCGACAACGTCGAGGCATACCAGACCAGCGATATCAGCGAACGCGCCAGTGAAAATCAGATGCTTGGTCTGCCCAACATGAGGGACCGCAAACTGATATGTACGGCAGGCAACGGCACGAAGTATGCCATCAGCGGCTGTAACATTTCAGACACGAACTGCGACATCTATGGCATCAACGGACGCATACACCAGATTGACAAAGTGATTGCCCCCAACACCCAGACAGCAAACGAATACTTCGGAACAATCATAGAAGACAAGAAGTATGGTTTCTATACATTCTCTGCCTTGGTGGATGCTTGCGGTCTGACCACAGAGCTGGCACAGGAAGAAGATGAAGATTATTACCGTTTGCGCATGACCAACCAGTTGGAGGATCTGGCCCAACACCCGACCTTCAAAGGCAATGGCGGTCCGACTCCCAAATCACCAGGAACCTTGCCGGAACACAAATATATCGGCTATACCATCTTCGCGGAAGAAGACGCATGGTGGGAGAAGGCTCTCGGCTTGGAAGCCGGCACCATCACCGAACTCTCTCCGGAGGAACTGGTAGAGAAAGTCGCAGAATATGTAACCAGCAACAACCTGGCCCTCTCCACAGCGCATGCAGGTACAGACTACA
>JAMPDJ010000030.1 GCA_023665805.1 Bacteroides sp.
CGCGACAATACTATGGTCAAGGTCGCGACAATACTGTGGTCGGGATGCCGACAATACAAGGACAAGACAGCGATGTCACGGAGACGGCATTTCGTAGCCTGTATTTCGGCATGACGAGACAGACAGTGCTGCCTTGGGAACGGCCGTCAAGACAAGGTGAAACGACAGGCAAGACAAATCCGTCTTAAGTGTCAAGAATCAAAAAAGGCCGTGCCGTAAACATAGCTTACGACACGGCCTTCAGATGAATTCCTTGTATGTCCGCGTGGTCTACTTCACCACCAGCACCTCCACCTCCACCATGGCTCCCTTGGGGAGTTCCCTTACTGCCACGGCAGAACGGGCCGGGAATGGCTGGGCAAAGAACTCGGCATAAACCTCGTTCATGGCAGCGAAATTGGCCATGTCACTGAGGAAAACGGTGGTCTTGACAACATGTGACATGTCGGTCCCAGCCGCGGCAAGCACCTGGGAAATGTTGTGGAACACCTGACGTGTCTGTTCCTGTATGCCACCCTCCACCAAGACACCGGTGGCAGGAACAATGGGAATCTGGCCGCTGCAGAAGAGCATGCCGTTGGCTTCTATCGCCTGACTGTAGGGGCCTATGGCCGCAGGCGCATTGGTTGTGCTGATTACTTTCATTTTGAGTTTCTCCTATATATTATAAATAATGTGCGACGGCAATGGCACACGGCGGCATGCCATGGTTCAATGGGTCTGGCACTTGACATTGAAACCGGCCTCTTCCAAAGCACGGCAAATGGTCTCTATGTGTTCGTGGTTGCGTGTCTCCACACGGATTTGCAAGATGCAGTCGGTAACACGGTCGGAATCGTCGCTGCGTTCGTGGGTGACCTTCACCACGTTGCCACCGTGGGAAGAAATAATCTGGCTGACACCAACCAGCTGGCCGGGCTTGTCCTCCAAAGTGAAAGTGAGCTTGCAGATGCGGCCGCTCTTCACAAGACCACGGTGGATGACACGATTGAGGATGGTCACGTCCACATTGCCGCCGCTGAGGATGCATATGGTCTTCTTGCCCTCGACGGGCACCTTGCCGAACATGGCCGCAGCCACGGACACGGCACCGGCACCCTCCACTACCAGCTTCTGCTGCTCGATGAGAGCAAGGATGGCAGCACAGATTTCATCCTCTGTGACAGTGACGACACCGTCCAGATACTTGCTGCACATCTCGTAGGTGAGATCTCCGGGTTGCTTCACCGCTATGCCGTCGGCAACGGTGCTTACACCTGACAGGCACTGGACATGGCCGTCCTCCATACTGCGGTACATACCCGGTGCTCCGGCGGCCTGCACGCCCCAGACCTCCACGGAGGGATTGAGGCTCTTGATGGCAAAGGCCACACCGCTGGCCAGTCCGCCGCCGCCGATGGGCACGATGACCGACTGCACATCGGGCAGTTGCTCCAGGAGTTCCAGACCTATCGTCCCCTGTCCGGCAATGACCTTTTCATCGTCGAAAGGGTGTACAAAGGTATATCCGTGCTTGTCCCGCAACTCAAGCGCATGGCGATAGGCATCGTCATACACTCCCGGTACCAGACAGATGTCGGCACCATAGCGACGAGTGGCCTCCACCTTGCTGATGGGAGCACCCTCGGGCAGGCATATCAACGACTTGACACCCGCATGAGATGCACCCAAGGCCACGCCTTGGGCATGGTTGCCTGCCGAACAGGCTATCACGCCACGCGAACGCTCCTCGTCGGAGAGCTGGGAAATCTTGTAGCACGCCCCCCTCACCTTGAACGAACCCGTAACCTGCAGGTTCTCGGGCTTCAGATAGATGTCGGCCTTGGGGTTCAGACGCGGTGCCTGCACCAGGTCCGTGCGCCGGATTATTCCGTTCAGCACATAGCGTGCCTTGTATAGTTCGTCTAAATTCATGTCATAAGTATAATGCCCCACCCTGACACGGGCGGGGCAATGAATATGCGTGTACATCAGATGCTTGACAAAAGGGCTTTGAGGAAAGTCCAGAACTTCTCCACACTGGGGATGTTGCACCTCTCGTCAGGTGTGTGAGGAGAACACAAGGTGGGGCCGAAGCTTACCAGGTCCATATTGGGATACAAGGCACCTATGATGCTGCATTCCAGACCTGCATGGCAGACTTCCACCTTGGCATCCTCGTGGAAGCACTCCTTGTATACATCCACCATCTTGGCCACGATAGGAGAATCGAAATTGGGCTGCCAGCTGCCATACTGTCCCCCGAACTCCACCTTCATGCCTGCCATGCCGAAAGTGCAGGTCATCATTTCCTGAAGAAACTCCAACTGTGTGTCGCAACTGCTACGTGCAAGGATGAGTATCTCAGCCTTGCCTTCGCCTATGTTGATGACGGCCAGATTGCTGCTGGTCTCCACCACGGATGGTATGCTGGGAATGAAGCGCAGGACACCGTTGTGGCATGCCATGATGACGCTGATGAGGTTGTCCTGTATCTCCTCGGGTACCTGCTTGGCGGGACAATCCACCTGCTCCAGATTGACGGTGATGGAGCTTTCCACACCACGATACTCATCGGTAAACTGCTTTTGGCAGAACTCGCACAATTCGGCCAGATCCTCCACATTCTCCTTGGGCAATGTGAGCACGGCCTCGGCCGTACGCGGAATGGCATTGCGCATGTTTCCGCCATGCCATGTGGCCAGACGGGCCTCATCGTCCACCACAGCCTGGCGCACGATACGGGCCAGCAACTTGTTGGCATTGGCACGTCCCTCGTTGATTTCCAGACCGGAATGTCCGCCACGCAGGCCAGACACGCTAACCTTGACGGCCACATCGTCGCCGTCGGTATCCACCTCCTGGTACTGCATGCCGGCAGTGATGTTCACGCCACCGGCACTGCCAATGACGAACTCGCCCATCTTCTCGTTGTCGATATTCAGAAGGATGTCGCCCTTCAATGTATCGGCACTGAGATGGTTAACGCCATACATGCAGGTCTCCTCGTCGGCAGTGATGAGTGCCTCCAGAGGACCATGCTCTATGTCCTTGGCCTCCATTACGGCCATTATGGCAGCCACGCCTATACCGTCGTCGGCACCCAGTGTGGTACCCTTGGCCTTGAGCCACTCGCCGTCCACGCATGTCTCTATGGGATCGGTCTCGAAGTTGTGTGTGCTCTCGTCCGTCTTCTGCGGCACCATGTCCATGTGAGCCTGCAGTACGGCAGTGCGGCAATTCTCCTTGCCGGGAGTGGCAGGCTTGCGCATGACGATGTTCTCGGCATTGTCCTTGAACGCCTCTATGCCACGCTCGGCCGCCCATGACAGCAAGAACTCCTGCACCTTCTGCAGATGACCGCTGGGACGGGGAACTTGTGTAAGCAGATGGAAGTTCTGCCAAATCTCTTTCGGATTAAGGTCGTTGATTTTCATGTAGTTCTATTTTATATGTTATGGTTATTGTTCATTTGAAGCGAGGGAACATGTGCATGCTTCCACCTCCTTGGAGATGGCCAGCGCCCCCAAAGCATACACACCCAGAAGTACTGTCAGCAGGGTCTGCAACGAGTGTACAATCAATGCAAACACAGCAGCATCGTTGTCCTGGACTCCATATAGCACGAGGGCGGTCTTCACCACGAAATGCCATGGACCTGCCCCGTTGGGAGTGGGAACCAGCACGGCAAAGCATCCGAGCACAAAAGCCACGAGCGCGGCCGTAGGCCCCAGGGAGGCGGTATAGTCGAAACAGAAGAATGCTATGTAGAAATGAAGATAGTAGCTTGTCCATATCCCAACGCTGTAGAGCAGGAACTGCCAAGGATTGCGAAGGCGTGCAACGGCGACCATGCCCTCTATCAGCTTGGAAAACCGGGCCTTGGTACGTGAGAACATCTCCAGTTTCCTTAGCAACATCACCATCAGCACACAGGCTGCCAAGGCACAGACTGCAGTGACCAGATATCCTGCCGCGGTCAGGCCGGAGAGGAAACCTCCCAAGTCCAATCCCGTCTCGGCAAAGAAACGCAGGAAGACAGGCACCTGAAACGCCAACGTAAGCATGGAAAAAAGGAATACCATGGACATGTCCACGACACGTTCGCTCACAACAGAACCTACAAGCCTTGTAAAGCTTATTCCCTCATATCTTGTCAGCACACCGCATCTCAGTATTTCGCCCACACGTGGAATGGCCAAAGAAGAAGCATAGCTAAGGAAAATACTGTTGCAACACATGGACAGTCCAGGATTTTCTCCCAATGGTCTCAGTACCACGCGCCATCTCAAAGCCCTGAATACCTGGGCAGAGACTCCGAAAGGCATGCTCAGCAGCATCCACCACCAATTCATGCCGCCATCCAGCACGGCCCACACCGTCCCCCAATCAACACCGTTATACATCCAGCGCAATATCACTATGGCCAAGAGCAAAGGCAAGCCTATGCGCAAAGTATATTTAAGGATAGTCTTCAACATGTTTGTGGTTGTGCCCAGTGATTTCGTACTGCCATTCTTATGGACATGCCGCCATGTCCTGCATGTGGCAAGAATAAGACCGTACGAAATAAAAAAGGACTATTTCCTTGGTACATTACTCAAATATCCATATCTTCGTATGCAAAAATACAAAAAAAAGCCATATATGTCCCTCGTAAAGCCTAAAAAGTTTCTTGGACAACACTTTTTGACCGACCTTGGCATAGCCCGGCGCATTGCCGACACCGTGGACGCACGTCCTGACATACCTGTCCTGGAAGTCGGCCCGGGCATGGGTGTGATGACACAGTTTCTGATGCAGAAGCCACGCTGGCTGAAGGTTGTGGAACTGGATTCGGAAAGCGTCGCATATCTGCGAAGGACGTATCCCGAATTTGAAGACAACATCATTGAAGACGATTTCCTGAAGATGCACCTCGACCATACGTTCGACGGGGGCCAATTTGTGCTCACAGGCAACTATCCCTATAACATCTCATCACAAATCTTCTTCAAGATGCTGGACTTCAAGGATTATATTCCTTGCTGCACAGGCATGATACAAAAAGAGGTCGCCGAACGTCTGGCCGCAAAACCTGGAACCAAGGCCTTTGGCATCATCACAGTACTCATACAATTGTGGTACGACGTGGAATATCTTTTCACCGTGCCACCCGGCGTGTTCAACCCTCCACCCAAGGTACACTCGGCGGTCATCTGCATGAAACGCAACGGAGTGACGGACCCAGGATGTGACGTAAGTCTGCTCACCAGAATAGTAAAACAGAGTTTCCAGCAACGGCGCAAGATGCTACGCGGCTCCCTGAAGGGTCTTTTGCCTGACGGACACCCTTTCGGCACCATGCGTCCGGAGCAACTATCAGTAGCGCAATTTGTGCAACTTACCAACGATATTGCGACCTCACGTTGATACAAAACAGACAAAAAGCACGGTGTTTTAACAAAAAAACACACTGCCACACCTGTCTTCGTATTCTTTTTCATATATTTGTGAACTGAATTGCACATAGGCCAATAAAAACGTACTGAAGTGAGAACCTACTGGAATACACAAAAAGGACTCCGGACCATGGAAGACTGGGAACCCAATTGCTGGGTACAGGTCACATGTCCCAACGAGGACGACACACAATTCCTGGAGAGGACCCTGGGCATACCCGACTATTTTCTCAGCGACATTTCCGATACCGACGAGCGGCCACGATACGACCGCGACGAGGGGTGGACGCTGATAATCTTGCGTATCCCTTATGTCAAGGAAGTGCGTTCACGCACCCCCTACACCACCATTCCCATCGGTATCATCATGAAAGGAGAAGTCTGCATCACGGTGTGCTACTTCGAGACCAACATGATGATTGATTTTGTCACCTACCAACAGAGACGCGGCCTGGGATTCACAGACTCAGTGGACATGGTCTTCCGTCTGTTCCTCAGCAGTGCAGTATGGTATCTGAAACGCTTGAAACAGATCCAGGCTCTCATAGACCAAAGCAAGCGCAACCTGGATCGCAATGTAGACAATGCCGATCTCATAGCACTTTCCAGATTACAGGACTCGCTCACATATTTCGTCACCTCCATCCGAGGCAATGAGACTCTTCTTTCCAAACTGAAATTCAAGCTCAAAGTGGACGAGCTGGATGCCGATCTCATCGAAGACGTGAACATCGAGTTCGCACAGGCACGCGAAACCGCAGGCATATACACCAACATCATGGACTCAACGATGGACACCTATGCCAACCTCATCAACAACAACATGTCCCAAGTGATGAAGATGCTGACCTCCATCTCCATTATCATGATGTTCCCCACGCTCATAGCTTCCTTGTTCGGCATGAACCTCATCAACGGCATGGAGAATGTCTGGTGGGGATTCCCCATGGCCTTGATACTAACAGTCTGCATAACCATACTTTTCTGGTGGTTCTTCAGACACAAGAAATGGATATAAACAACGATTATGGAACAAACAGAAAACATACAGCTCACAACCAAGGAAGAGGTTGTGGCACGCGCACAGGAGCTGGCACAGGCCGGAATCATTCCGGAGAAGGCCGATGTGGAGCAGCTTAAACAACTCTTTTATCGTTATCAAAACCATGCACTGCAGCAGGCTCGCCAAGAGTACATCGAACAAGGGGGCGATCCCGAGGCATACGTCCCGGTGATGGATCCGCAGGAAGAAACTTTCCGTCAGGCCATGCAGACGATACGCGAAAAGCGTGCCGCCGAACAATTGCGCCTTCAGGAGGAACGTGCCGACAATCTTGCACGCAAGACTGCCATACTGGAAGAAATCCAGCAATTGGCAGCCACTCCGGAGGAAGCAGGTGCCAATTTCGACCGATTCAAGCAATTGCAGCAGTCATGGAAAGAAATAGGTCCCGTACCGGCCGAACAGAGCACCGAAATCTGGAAAACATACCAGCATTACACCGAGCAGTACTACGACCTGCTCAAGTTGGGTCACGAGATGCGCGACTATGACTTCCGCAAGAACCTTGAGGCCAAGACGGAACTTTGCGAAAAGGCCGAGGCTCTCAAGGACGTGGAGGATGTCGTAAGTGCATTCGGACAATTGCAGGCCCTGCACTCACAATGGAAGGAAACAGGCCCAGTGGACCGTGAGTTGCGCGAAGAGATATGGACACGCTTCAAGAATGCCTCCACCGAGGTCAACAAACGCCATCAAGCTCATTTCGAAGCCATCAAGGCACGCGAGGAAGAGAACCTTACCCGCAAGACAGCCATCTGCGACAGTGCGGAGGCTCTACTGCAACAGATAGAGGCACAAGCCAAGAAGATAGAATGGGATGCCCTCACCAAGCAAATCCTCGACATGCAGACGGAATGGCGCACAATAGGCTTTGCTCCGCAGAAGCAGAACAACGCCATCTTCGAGCGTTTCCGTCAAATCTGCGACCGCTTCTTCACCGCAAAGGCCGAATTTTACAAGGCCATCAAGGAAAGCCAGGCTGCCAACCTTGAAAAGAAACGTGCCTTGGTAGAGAAAGCCAAGGAGCTGAGCACCGCCACTGACTGGCGTGCGACCACCGATGCCCTCGTAGCCCTGCAAAAGGAGTGGAAGACCATTGGCGCGGTACCTCGTAAGTACAGCGACCAGCTCTGGAAGGAGTTCACCTCGGCATGCGATGCTTTCTTTGATGCCAAAAAGCAGGCCAACAGCGGTGAACGTGACCAGCAAAAGCAGAACCTTCAGAAAAAGCAGGAAATTACAGCACAACTGCAGGCGCTCATGGACGCAGACGGCGACATAGACATAGATAAGGTAAAGGAACTGCAAGCCGAGTGGACTGCAGTGGGCCATGTGCCTTTCAAGGAAAAGGACAAAGCCTACACCCAGTACCGCGAGGTGTGCGACCAGCTCTACGACCGTGCACGTGGTGCACGAATACAGGCACGCACTGCGGATCGTTTCCACAAAATCCAGGAAGCTGCAGGCGGAGACCGCCAACGTTTGCAACGCATTTACGAGCAGCTGCAGAACGAAATCCGCACCTACGAGAACAACATAGGCTTCCTCACGGCATCCTCCAAGAAAGGCAACTCGCTGGTGGACCAGATGCAGAAGAAGGTAGAGGCCCTAAAGGCCGAGCTTGCCATCATGGCACAGAAAATCAAGGAAGCACAGTAATGATATGATGCATGGCGCATGCGCCATGCATACACCAATACACAAGAGGCTTCCAACAAGTCCTGTTTTCATGAAATTACCCTTGTCAGAATGCGCTCTGGCAAGGGTAATTTCTTATATTCGTAGACTTGTTAGACAGCCTCTTTTATCTAAGACAACACCAAGGAGCTACATCCAAGGACAGCTGTCTATAACAGGAAGATTGAACTTACATGCTCCAAATGGTGTAAACATAGACAAGCGATGCGGGGATTGCCATCAGACTGCTATCGAAACGGTCAAGCCATCCTCCATGGCCTGGAAGGACGCTACCACTGTCTTTGATGCCAAGCTGACGCTTGATAAGGCTTTCCACAAGATCGCCCCAAGTACCGAACACGGCAACTACAAGGCCGAAGCCCATCCACTGCATAAGGGTAAGGGAAGGTTCAAAACAAGAAATCACGGCTCCTACTGCCACTGCCAGCAGAGCGCCACCGATACTGCCCACCCAAGACTTATTGGGAGAAATCGAGGGGAAGAGACGGTAAGGTATCTTCTTGCCCAAAAGGGAACCTATGCAATAAGCACCGGTATCGCTGCTCCAGATGAAGAGAAATACGGCCAACGGATACATGTACACGTATGCAGTGCCCAAAGGCCCCATAGGATATGGTATGAACGCTATGCAATTGAGCAAGGCGAACGGCAGAGCCACATACAACTGTGACATCATGGCGAATGCCCATGAAGTGAGAGCCATACCCCTCTGATAGTAAAGATGACTGACAAACAGGTACATTAGCGTGAAAAGGTATGGCAGGAATACCGATGCCGGTATCATAAGTACGGCACCTGCATAACCCACACTATAAGCAAAAACGGCAAAATAGAGCAGCATGGAGGCTAACATGCAGATGAGTGTATTGGTCCGCACCCCCTGCATATTGTTGACGATACTACAAAACTCCCTGGTGGTCAATGCCGTGACAATGGCAAACAGCGCACCAAAAGCAAACGGGCTGTAGACAATACATGCCACCATGACGGCGACAAAGGCTATGCCTGTAACAGTGCGAAGAACAAGGTTTTTCACTTTATTTAATTGAAACGTGTATATTGTTTGTGTTTAAAAGAATATCATACGAAACAGTTCCGTGACTACGGTTCCGCAATCCCACGGAAACAGACATTCCACAAGCCATAAGGCGAGAGACGTGCACGAGATACAAGGCTATGAATTACCTTGCACCTCGCCATTGTCATTTCCCTTAACCTCGTTCTGTTCGGTTTCCTGTACAGAAGCGCGGGCGTTGTCATCCAGAAGTTCTTCGGTACGGCTGGTCCATGGACGCTTGCCGAAGATTTTCTCCACGTCCTCTGCAAAGATGACCTCGCGTTCCTGAAGTATTTGCGTCAACTGCGCATGTCCATGCTGCTGCTGTGAGAGAAGAGCCTTGGCACGGGCATACTGCTCCGCTATCATGCGCTGCACCTCGGCATCTATCTGTCGCGCGGTCTCCTCGCTATAAGGACGTTGGAACTGATATTCGTCGTTATTGTAATAACAGAGATTAGGCAACTTGTCGCTCATACCCATGTAGGCAATCATGCCGTAAGCCTGCTTGGTGACACGTTCCAAATCGTTCATGGCACCGGAAGAGACATGCCCCGTAAACAATTCCTCGGCGGCACGTCCGCCCAAAGTGGCGCACATCTCGTCCAGCATCTGCTCCTTGGTGGTAATCTGCCTTTCCTCTGGCAGATACCATGCGGCACCCAATGCACGTCCACGTGGAACTATTGTAACCTTGACCAAAGGATTGGCATACTGCAAATGCCAGCTTACAGTGGCGTGTCCGGCCTCGTGCAGGGCAATGGTATGCTTCTCTTCCACGGTCATCACCTTGGTCTTCTTCTCCAAACCGCCTATTATGCGGTCCACGGCAGCGAGAAAATCCTCCTTGCCCACTGTGGTATGACCGTGACGGGCTGCTATCAATGCGGCCTCGTTGCATACGTTGGCTATGTCCGCACCGGAGAAACCCGGAGTCTGGCGTGAAAGGAAATCGAGATCAAGGTCGTCAGCCTTCTTTATCGGTCGCAAGTGCACCTCGAAGATGGCCTTGCGCTCTGCGACATCCGGCAAATCCACATGTATCTGCCTGTCAAAACGTCCGGCACGCAACAAGGCCTTGTCCAGAATGTCCGCACGGTTGGTGGCAGCCAGAATAATAACACCGCTATTGGTACCGAAGCCATCCATTTCAGTGAGCAACTGGTTGAGAGTGTTTTCCCTCTCGTCATTGCCACCGGTGGTTATGCTCTTGCCACGGGCACGTCCCACGGCATCTATCTCATCTATGAAGATTATACACGGGCTCTTCTCCTTGGCCTTACGGAAAAGGTCGCGCACACGGCTTGCACCCACTCCGACAAACATTTCCACGAAGTCCGAACCGCTCATGGAGAAGAACGGCACATCGGCCTCGCCGGCTACGGCCTTGGCCAGCAACGTCTTACCTGTTCCAGGAGGGCCTACGAGCAACGCGCCCTTGGGAATCTTGCCACCGAGGTCGGTGTACTTGGCCGGATTCTTCAGGAAGTCCACAATCTCCTGCACCTCCTGCTTGGCTCCCTCCTGACCCGCAACATCCTTGAACGTCACCTTGGCATCCTCCTTCTCTATCAGGCGGGCACGGCTCTTGCCCACGTTGAAGATACCCATGGGACCACCCATGCCGCCTTCGCCGTTGGAGGAACCGCCACCGCTCATGCGGCGCATGATAAATACCCAGAACACCACCAGCAGGAACATCGGAGCAAGATTCACGATGAAGCCCCACCAGGGAGAGTCCACCTCATGTTCATAACGGACTTCCCCCTTGAAAGTACCTGCCGCACGCTCCACGTCTATGAAATCGTCCAACTTGTCCGCGCTGGGATACTGCGCCACAACAGAGGGCTTCTGCCCTTTGAAATCGCTGTTACCAGGGAAAACGTCACGGTAATGCTCCGGCAGAAGTTCCAATACCGCCACGCCCTTGTCCTTGTTAGCCACCAAGGCCTTGCCATATCCCTTGCGGACATAATCCTGGAACTCGGTATAACTTACCTCCTTGCGGGAGTCTGCCGTCAGATGCTCGGCATTGCCCGTAAAGAAGAAGTAGCCCAGCACCACCAAAATTATAATGTATACCCAAGTAAAACTGAACGAGGGTCTCTGCTTTTCTTTGTTATCTTTTGTTGCCATTATTCCAAATCAGGTATTTCTGTAAGTTCCGCATCTTCCCACAAATGCTCAATATCATAAAAGGCCCTCTCTTCGGGCAAGAAAATATGCACGATTATGTCAGCGTAGTCCATGGCCACCCACACACTGTTGCGCAGTCCGTCCACCGCCAATGGACGGGCCGAACAAAGTTCGCGTGCCTTTTCGCCCACGCTCATGGCCAGAGCATGCACTTGTGCCGGACTGCCACCCTGCGCTATGACAAAATAGGTACAGATGGTGTCCTCTATGCCACCAAGGTCAGCCACAACTATGCCATGACCTTTTTTATCCTGAAGACCATCTATGATAGTATCAAGTAAAGTATGCTTTCCTTTCTTATACATATATTATATATAGGACTTTAGACCTCAAAGGTACGACATTTAGGGTGAGCACACAAAAAAGCGAGACATATTGGCCCCTTTTTTGTGTTTTTTTCACGAAAAAGTTTGGTCTTGTCACAAAAAGACCTTAACTTTGCACTCGCAAACGGGGAGCAACCGACAAGGCTTTGCAAACAAATCACCCGCGAGCAAAGTTTGTTTGGGCTATGGTGTAATGGTAACACTGCAGATTCTGGTCCTGCCTTTCCTGGTTCGAGTCCGGGTAGCCCAACAACTACGAAAGGGATTCTTCGGTAGAGAATCCCTTTCTTTTTTTGTACAGCCCCGCCAAGATACGGGCAGAAGCATTTTTGTCCACGCATGGTCGTGGATGCGTCTTCGCGGGAACGCGTATGAGAATTCGCGATGTCACAGAAGAGAATTCGTGAATTCGCGGACGAGAATTCGCGATGTCACCAATGCCCCCTCCGGAGAAGCCTTGGATTGAACACTGCGCCCCCTCGGCAGCAACAGCCTCCCACTGCCTTTTCCAAAACCATGGCCGACCAAGAGCAACCGGGGCACAAGCTGTACCTGATTGGCTTTCAAGGCGTAGCCACGTTACCCCCGGTCATCACCGCCACCATACCCATGGTCATGCGCCAGTTTATTTCCACACAGGGATGAAGAGTGCCGTCTGCCAACACCATCATGTCCACACCGACAGGACCTTTGTACCAGGGGGCAAGACGCGGCAAACGTCGCAGATACCATGCACGCACCTCGTAGAGAGAAGCGGGAAGACGGAGCTGAGAGGCCACAAAGGAGGCGTTGTCATGCCTGCCAGACTGTATGTTCTCCATGAAGTGCCCGTGAGCATCGGTCCGGAAAACATTCAGTCCCAGGTATTCGGCCACACCTCCGTCCACACAAAACTCCATGGCAAAATCCAGACGGCGTTCCATAAACCGTTCCACAACCACAGCACCCTGCCGGTCAAGGATGCGCCGTACCCAACCCTGCCAATTGGGATTATCGGTCTGCATCAGTCCCTTGCCACTGCTGCTCCATGGCGACTTCATCATCACACGCCCCCACTCGTCTACGCACCGTTCTACCTCAATCAAGTCGTGACACGCACAGACGTCCAATCCCCACTCGCGCTGTACGGGCACTGTGCTCTCGCGACCCGACAGGCAACGCAAGCGGCCCAGCCACTCCTTGTCGGGAAGATGACATCGAGGTACCCCTGCCACGGACAACTCGTGCACCAAGGCAGGAGACCACCCCCACGGACAGATGTCCGGCGCTACGACATCATCCGCAAAAAGGTGTGCCAGATTCTCCTCCCCGTCCCATACCACATCACCGGGTTGCGCCCACAGGCGCGGCAGGAAACGATTTCGCAACCTGTACTCACGGATATTGGCAGGAGGGGTGTACCCGGGCGAACCTGATGCCAGGGCCATGTCGTTCTCGGGATTGAAAATATGCAGTTTCATGCTGCAAATTTAACTATTTCCCGATGAAAGACGCACGCCATCAGGCATGTATTGCCCTTAGCATGAGGCTTTGACCACGTTTCTCGCTTTTTTTGCGTATATTTGCACAAAACTATATATGCACATGAACAAATCCATAGACTGCTTCATACCATCGGGCGATTCCCGTCAGACACAGGAGACGGAAAAAGTGCTGAGAAGCGACATCAACGTGTCGGAGATTCATCACTTGTCCGAGGGCACAGGCAGCACCAAGACAATAAAGTACATCTCGGAAACGGCCAAGGCACCGTATGTCCTGCTCTACACAAAGTGCGACGCGCTGCAATTGGGCTATCACGCACTGGACCGCATGCTGACCATAGCCCAGGACTACGGAGCGCTGATGGTGTACTCGGACCACTACATCCTGCTACCATCCGGCGAACGCAAGGCAATGCCTCTGACCGACTATCAGGAAGGCAGCGTAAGGGACGATTTCCAAATGGGCAGTCTACTGCTCATCAGCACCGAAGGCCTCAGGGAATACTGTTCCCAGAAACAGCTGCACCGCTACCAGCATGCCGCCTTGTACGACCTGAGGCTGTTCCTTTCACGCAAACAGCTGCCAGTTCACATCAGGGAATTTCTCTACACCGAAGTGGAACAGGACACCCGCCTGTCCGGACAGAAGCAATTCGACTATGTGGACCCGCGCAACCGTGCCCGCCAAATGGAACTGGAAAGGGCCTGCACACGGCACCTGCGGGCCATCAACGCATATCTGCACGGAGGAGAGTTCGACACCATCAAGTTCGAGGACAGGGAACATTTCCACGTGGAAGCGACGGTAGTTATCCCCGTCCGCGACCGTGCAAAGACCATAGCAGATGCCATAGATAGCGTGCTCAGGCAGGAGACGACCTTCGACTACAACCTGATGGTGGTGGACAACGGCTCCACGGACGGCACATCCGAGGTAATAGAACGCTACACCGGCGACCCGAGGGTGATACACATCATTCCCGAACGCGACGACTTGGGCATAGGCGGTTGCTGGAACACGGCTGTGCACGACCCGAGGGTGGGACGTTTCGTGGTGCAACTGGACAGCGACGACCTCTACAGCGGCCCGGACACGCTGCAAAGAATGGTGGACATGTTCTTCACCGAGAACGCGGCCATGGTAATAGGCAGCTACAGGATGTGCGACTTCAAACTGGAAACCTTGCCGCCAGGCCTGATAGACCACCGCGAATGGACACAACAGAACGGCCGCAACAATGCCCTGAGGATCAACGGGCTGGGCGCTCCGCGCGCATTCTACACCCCCGTGTTGCGCGAACTGCAGATACCCAACACCAGTTACGGCGAGGACTATGCCCTGGGGCTGATGATAAGCCGCCGCTACCGGATAGGACGCATATACGACGAATTGTACCTGTGCCGCAGATGGGAGGGCAACAGCGATGCCGCGCTCAGCCAAGACCGCATCAACCGCAACAATGCATACAAGGACCAGCTCCGTACACAGGAGATAAGGGCACGACGACGACTGAACACCTCCTGGCAACACGAAGTCAGCGCAGAGGAAGTGGAGGCTTTCTTTGAGAAAGAATTGCAGACGTGGGAGTTTGCACGCAACAGCTACACCGCACTGGACAAGGTACAGACACGAGAACTGACAGTACATAACGACTGCGCCAACGGAACACGAGTGCCGACGGAGAACAACCTGGCCGCACAGTGGAACCCCGCACGCATGGTATCCACCGGGGCCAGCATCAAGGCGGAAGACATACGCAAACGCACGTGCTTCCTCTGCGACCACAACAGGCCCAAGGAGCAGGGAGCGCTGAAAATGGAAAAGCATTACCAGATTCTGGTCAATCCCTTCCCCATCCTTCCACAGCATTTCACCATCCCATCGCGCAGGCACGTTCCGCAGTCCATATGGTCTCACTTCGGCACCATGCGCCGCATGGCATGGACCATGCCACGACATATCATCTTCTATAACGGCCCCATGTGCGGCGCCTCATGCCCCGACCACATGCACCTGCAAGTCGGACAACGAGGCATAGTGCCAATAGAACGCGACTGGAAAACCTACGAGAATTGCCTTACCAAGATATACCCCCTGACCGGGGCACAGGCCACATCCATGCAGGAGGCTGGCAATACCAGCGACCGTTGCGGCCTGTTCCTCCTGGACGGCTATGTATGTCCAGCATTCGTCATCCGCAGCATGCCGGCCGAGACAGACAGCATACTATGCCAGCGTCTCTACAAGGCTCTGCCCGTGACGGATGGCGAAAGCGAACCGCGCATGAACCTCATCACCTGGCGGCAGGAGGGTGGCATAGGCCGGGAAGACGAGATTGTGACAGTGATATTTCCCCGCAAGAAACACCGTCCAGACTGCTACCAAGCACACGACGAGACACAGTTGATAATCTCACCCGGAGCATTGGACATGGGAGGATTGATAATCACTCCGCGGGAAGAGGACTTCCGCAAACTGACACCCGAACTGGCCTCGTCCATTCTAAGGGAGGTGACCATGACCAAGGATGACCTGCGCCCTGTGATAGAAGCCGTGACGGACGCTCCAGCGGAAATGGCACGCGATGACAGGCAGGAGGCAAAGGAGGCCACGAGCGACACGGCTCCGTCCGGACAGACGGATGACGTGGACGTCTCCATAGGCCTTATGAGCGGCACGAGCATCAGCTTTCACCTCAATGCAGAATACACGGCCAAAGGGCAGACGGTCAGCGGCCCGCAGGAGGTGATGCTTGAGGACGGCTCCATACGGTGGAACGGACAACTGTACCGTAACCTCACTTTCCGTCCCACTGGCCGCGAGGACCAGTCCATGAGCAGCTTCTCCTTGGACAATGTTACAATCGGACTGCAATTCCATTGGGAACGGCGCGAGACCCTCACCTTCCCAGGAACCCTGAGACTGGTGGTCCATGAGGACAAGATAGTGGCCATAAACATCCTGCCCGTGGAGGAATACCTCACAAGCGTCATATCCAGCGAGATGAATGCCGACTGCCCCATGGAGTTCATGAAAGCGGCTGCGGTAATCAGCCGCAGCTGGCTACTGGCACAAATACAGAAAAGCAAATCCATGGAGGGCAAGCGCCCGGTGTTCTTTGCCTTTACGAAGACAGACAAGGAAATCATACGCTGGCACGACCGCGAGGACCATACCATCTTCGATGTCTGCGCCGACGACCATTGTCAGCGATACCGCGGCATAACATGCACGGCCAATGCCCGTGCCAGGGAGGCTGTGGAATCCACACGTGGCGAGGTGCTGGTGTACGATGGCAAGATATGTGACGCACGCTTCTCCAAGTGTTGCGGAGGCCGCACCGAAGAGTTCAGATACGCCTGGGAGGACATACGCAAACCGTACCTGCAAAGCGTGGAGGATCCGTTCTGCAACACCAGAGACGAGAAACTGTTGGCACAGGCACTGAACAAGGACGACCTGGAGACCAAGGACTTCTATGCCTGGGAAGTAATCATTGACCAGGAGGAAATCCAATCCCTGCTGCGTGAACGTCTGGGCATGGACTTTGGCCTGGTGACAGCACTGAATGCCGTGGAACGAGGACCGGGCGGACACATAAGCAGACTGGAAATAGTGGGCACCGAACGTACCCTCATCATTGGCAAGGAACTGGAAATACGCCGTGCGCTGAGCAAGACGCACCTGCTCTCCAGCGCATTTGAGGCAGAAGCGCATTATGTCGACGACCAAACGGACATCCCAGTCAGCTTCAGTCTGCATGGACACGGCTGGGGGCACGGCGTAGGCATGTGCCAGATAGGTGCCGCGGTGATGGGCAAAAACGGTTACCCGTACCGGGAGATATTGACATTCTATTATCGTGGAGCCGAGATAGTACGCGCCGCGAAGTAAGGAACATGTCCAGGAATGGCAACAAGCCCACAGCAAGGGACTGGACAAGGCGACATCCCGGGTATCATCGTCATCAAACAATCATCAACGCCCTTTAAAAAGGCACAAGCACCATAATCATCTAAAAGTGAAACAAGACATTATAATCGCAGAAGACCTCTGGCAGAGCCTGCAAGGAGCCATAGGCAGAGTGGAGCACGACAGGCTATTCGTACTCACAGACACCACCACAAGAGAGCTTTGTTGGCCCGTTATAGACAACCATCCCGACATGAGCGGTGCACAAATGATTACAATTCCGCCCACTGACGATGCAAAGACTCTGGAGACCCTCTCCAAGGTGTGGACCTCCTTGCAAAGGGGCGGTGCATCCAGACACTCGCTACTGATAAACCTCGGAGGTGGCATGGTGACCGACCTGGGAGGTTTTGCAGCAAGCACATTCAAGCGCGGCATGGCATATATCAACATACCTACTACCTTATTGTCACAAGTGGATGCTTCCGTGGGCGGAAAGACGGGAATCAACTACGGAGGGCTGAAGAACGAGATAGGAGTATTCAACTGTGCCAGCAGCGTCATCCTAAGCAGCACCTTTCTTCACACGCTGGACAGTGCCAACATGCTGTCGGGATATGCCGAGATGCTGAAACACGGCTTGCTGAGCACGGATGCCGAACTGGACCGGCTTTTGGGCTTCGACATCACGACTCCGGACTACGAGCTGCTGCAACGACTGGTGGCAAAGAGCGTTGGCATAAAGGAGAACGTGGTGGAACAGGATCCCACGGAAAAAGGCATCCGCAAGGCACTTAACCTGGGACACACGGCCGGTCATGCAGTGGAGAGCCTGGCACTGGAGGAAGGACGAACGGTGCTGCATGGCTATGCCGTGGCATGGGGACTTGTAATGGAACTGTACCTGAGCGTGCGCAAATGCGGTTTCCCCTCCATGAAGATGCAACGCATGGCCACATACGTCAAGGAGCACTACGGGAGATTCCACTATGAGTGCAAGCACTATGAACGCCTGTACGAGTTCATGCGTCACGACAAAAAGAACGAAGGCAGTAATATCAACTTTACCCTTCTGGGCGATGTGGGCGACATACGCATCAATCAGGCGGCAACGCGAGAGGAGATAGAGGAAATATTGGATTATTACAGGGAGAGCTAAAATTCCACCTCATCTAACATTCCACACCCTCTATCGGGGCATCACACGCACGTACATATTACCTAATATAATATATGTAGCCCACATAATGCCACACTGAATTAAACCATTCCAGTTCGCGGATGTCAAACAAACGGTATTACACTCCATTCTCTTCTTAACTTAATATGAGCAAAAGTCTTCTTATCCTGTCCATAGTGGCAGCAGTAACGTGGCTGTGCCCCATGGATTCGGTGGCGCAGAAAATCAGCATAACAGGAAAGGTTACCGAACGTAGCAACGGTGAAGCATTACCCGGAGCAGCTGTAGCCCTGCTCAGTCCCAAGGACAGCAGCATAGTGGCCGGAGCGACTACAGGCATGGACGGTAAGTTCTCACTCTCCCCCAAGCGCAACGGAGACTACATCATGCGCATCAGTTACATGGGATTCAAGACCATCATAAGGAATCTGGCCCTGGGACGCAATTCCAAGACCTCGGACCTGGGCACGATAGCCATGGACGAGGATGCAAAATTGATGAAGGAGGCCAACGTTATTGCACGACAGGCACAGGTGGAAATGAAGGCGGACACTTTTATATTCAATGCCGATGCATTCCGCATGCCCGAGGGAGCCGTGCTGGAGGAACTGGTGAAGAAACTGCCCGGCGTGGAGGTGGCCGAGGACGGCACCATCACGCACAACGGCAAGACCATCAAGAAGATAATGGTGGACGGAAAGGAATTCTTCGGCAACGACACCAAGATGTCCATGAAAAACATTCCCACCAAGATGGTGAAGAACGTAAAGGCCTACGAACGGCAAAGCGACTACTCACGCGTCACCGGTATAGATGACGGCGAGGAGGAAAGCGTGCTGGACCTGACAATCAAGAAAGGAATGAAGAAGGGTTGGAACGTGAATCTGGAAGGTGGCTACGGCACCAAGGACCGATACACCGCCAAGGCCAACGCCATGCACATGCAGGACAACAAACAGATAGCCGCCTTCATGAGTACCAACAACATCAACGACCGCAGCATGGGAGGCGGAGGACGCTGGATGGGAGGCGGCAACGGCATAATCTCCAGTCAGATGGTCGGTGCCCACATGGCCTGGGAGAACGGCAGGAAGGAACGCGAGGCCGGAATGCTGAAAGCGGGAGGTTTCGTTAGTTTCAATCGTACATTCAGAGAGGATGTCACCCGCAGAAACTCCGAAACGTTCCTGCAAGGCTCCTCCAGCACATGGAGCAACTCGTTGAGCCAGGGCGAGAACCTCAACTGGAGCCTGAACACCAGTTTCCGTATGGAATGGATGCCGGACTCAATGACCAACATCATTTTCCGTCCGTCATTTTCCCACTCACAGGGCAGGTCGGAATCCGGCACCAGGTCTGTAACCTTCGACGGAGACCCCTATGAGGCCGGCATGGACGACCCGCTGGAAGAATTCCATGATACACTGGCACGCCCAGACCTGAAGAATATCCTAATCAACAGCAACGCCAACAATTCCCTGACACGCAACTACTCCAACAGTGGCGATGCCTCACTGCAAGTCAACCGCAGGCTGAGCAAACCGGGACGGAACATTACCATGAATCTCAAAGGCGGATACTCACACTCCGACAGCAAGTCATGGAACATCTCAGACATCAAATACTATCAAACGGACAAAAGGACGTACACCAACAGATTCAACGAGCGGCCCGGAACCAATTACAACATCAACACACGCATAAGCTACACGGAACCGCTGACACGAAACATGAACCTGCAAGGCAGCTATCAGTTCCAATACCGTTTCCAAGACAGCAACCGCTCCATGTACGACCTGCATCGCCTCATGGACGACCTCGGACTGCCCGACTACACCCCCATCCTCCCCGAAGACCTCTACATGGGCTATATCCCGGGGATGGACACCCTCGCACTAATCCGCAACATGGAGAACTCGCAGTATGCCACCTACAACGAGTACAACCACGACGCGCAACTTCTCCTGCGATACACACGCAAGTTCGCCAACGAACAGGAACTGCGCTTCAACCTTGGTGCCTCATTCCAACCACAGACCACGCACATGGACTATGCCAAGAACATGCTTGACACCACCGTGGTCCGGCACACTTTCAACTGGGCTCCACGCATAAATGCCAGATGGAAAATCAATGACCGGAGCCAGATGCGCCTCCGCTACAACGGACGTATGTCACAACCGAGCATGACTGACTTGCTGGAGATCATGGACAACAGCGATCCACAGAACGTAAGCATAGGCAATGCAGGACTGGAAAGCAGCTGGACCAATAGCATCAATCTCGATTACAATGCTTATCTGGTTCCAAAGCAGATGGGATGGTCGGTCAACGCTTCGTACTCAGGCACTGACCGTTCGGTGTCCACGGCGACAATCTACGATGCCGTAACAGGCAACCGCTACACACGTCCGATGAACATCGACGGCAATTGGAACACGAGAACCAACCTCATGTTCAGCACGGCATTGGACACGGCCAAACATTTCAACATACACGTTACCTCGAATATAATGTACTCCAACCACGTGGAATACATTTCTTCTGCCATCAGCAACCTCACCACGCCAAACACAGTGGAGGAAATGCAAGCTCTTTTCAAGGAAGCCATGAGTAGCGGGCTGCTTGACAAGGCTGTTACCAAAGAGATTAGGCTGGGCGAACATCTGCGCCTCGGCTATCGGACGGAATGGGGTGAGACAGGATCTGTGGACATCGGTCTGCATGGAGGATTCAACTACAGCCATGCACGCAACGAGAGCAACGTCAACGGAAACATAGACTCATGGAACTTCAACTACGGCGGCAACCTCACTCTCACAGCACCTTGGGGTACCACTTTCACCACTGAGATAGGTCCGCAGTACCGCCGTGGATATGCGGACAAGAACATGAACACAACGGAGATCATATGGAACGCCCAACTCTCTCACGCCTTCCTGAAGAAACGCAACCTCATAGTCAGTGCCCAATGGTACGACATCCTGGGAGAACAGAGCAATATCTCACGTGCCATCTCCGCCACCATGCGTTCGGACACGGAAACGAATGCCATCAACTCCTACGTGATGTTCAAGGTAGCATACAAACTGAACCTGCTGGGCGGACGCAATGCTGACGGCAACGACCGCCCAGGCCCGGAAGGCCCAAGTCCTCGTGGCCGCGGAGGGCATGGTCCCGGAGGAGGTGCTCCAATGCGACCGGCAATGATCATGTAAGACCGGAACAATACGCCGGAACGATTCCCACAATAAAAGAATACGACCGCAATGCCCCAACAGTGGCTTTGACAGCGACAATAGAGTCAAATAGTGACGGCTGAATGAAACACAATCTAATTCTTATCATAGGCATTTTTATAGCTATAGTCTTTCTGATATTGGCGGGCAATATCATAACTATCGGAGAAAAACTTGCCAGTATCTCAGGATACCGACAATTGGAATTCGTATGGTATGGAATAATCTGTCTGCTGTGCGGATGGTATATCGTGCGACCTTGTATCAAGATATATTATGCTCCTACTATGCCGTCGCTCACTTTAGATGACAAGAAAGACCTCAAATCCATCAAAAGATTTGCAAGGCAACTTGCTGATAATTGCAAGTATATCCCTGAGACCGATATTAGGAGAAAACATGCAGCAAGCTTACATAATGCCATCAAAGAGGCCGGTAATGACAGGAAAGCACTGTGTGCATTGATTCAGAAAGAGATTTCTTTGAGGATAGACGGCAACACGAAACTGAATGTTATCGGCATGGACAAACGAATTCGCGAATGGGCGAAGTCAGTGTTCATGATTACCGCCATTGCTCATAACAGCAAGTTTGATGCTCTGACAATGTTGTTCCTCAACCACAAGATGATCGAAGGCATCATATTGTCATCGGGATTCAGACCAACGAATGCACAGATGTTCAGGATTTACACTTGGATAATAGGTACGGCTTTCTTCTCCTATCTTATATCGGAGCCTTTAGATTCGATTGGAGACCTGCAACCGTTCTCGGGTTTGGACGATAGTGACATGGATGCTGACGGTGATATGGACTGGGGAGACTTTGTTGCCAACATCAAGATTCCTGGTTTCGTAATCGGTTCCATAGCCGACGGTGCGGCAAACACACTTATGTCGCTTCGTATAGGATACATAGCCAAGGCTTATATCACCACAGGCGCAAAACAGTTGCAAGGTCGTGAAAACAGAAGAGCCATCAAACGACTGGCATTGAAAAAGGCAGTCGGCTTGTTGCCGGCAATTAGCACGGAAGTAACAAAGGAACTGACTGCAAAAGCCACTTCGGATACATGGAACCATGTAAAAGCATTTGGCAAGCGATTTCTGCATTAAACCCGAATCGGTCATTAGATTTCCAATCCGTTTTGCCTTTATGTTCGTT
>JAMPDJ010000031.1 GCA_023665805.1 Bacteroides sp.
ATACGAACGAACATAAAGGCAAAACGGATTGGAAATCTAATGACCGATTTGGGTTGAATAAAAGCAGGTCTAGGAAACAGGCGGCACACACGTGTCGCCGTTAGTTTCCAAGACCTGTTTGGTTGGACTTTGCCTCCTAAAAGTCCCGTTTCAGATACACCATGTCCACTAACTGTATGCCGTCCTCGTAGATGGGATGGTCATAGTTGTCGGTGAAGAATCGCTTCACGCGATGTGAGGGCCGGAAACCGCAGGCTTTGTAAAAGTCCATCGTGGATGGTACATCGCCGGTACCCACCAGCATTGTCTTTCCATGGGCACGGTAATGGGTAAAGAGAAACTCTATCAGACATCGCCCGTAACCCATGCGTTGAAAGGCAGGATGGACGGCGATGTTTTTCAGTTCGTATATGCCGTGTCCCTCTTGCGTAACGACACAAGTCGCTTTCACCTCGCCATCGTACAGGGCAAACATGTTTCCGCGTTCCAGATAACGGTCTATCATATCTTCCTGCTCGTCACCGAGGAGGAGAAGGTCAAGGTATTGCTTCTTCTGTTCGTGAATCTGTCTTATCTCCATTTTGTGTGCCAAGATGAAGGCCGGTGTTGCCTCCGACCGCTAAGGTATGGCTTCCAGGTACATGTCTTTGAGGTTGAGTATGACGCGGGAGAACTTTTCAATCAGACTGACTCCGATGACACCGCTTAGGCTTTCATGCTTATTGGTGTCCTCGCATGGCAGGCCGGTGTGCGGATCTATGCCCGTATTGACATGTACGGAGTCCAGTGTCATGGTATTGCTGCCTATGCGGAATTCAATCTGAGGCATGACATAACTACGGGTGATGGATACTCCGCCTGCTCCGCCAAGGCGCAACGAATCCTGCCGTCCTATGCTCTCCGCCTCTTCCTTGTGCTGAGCATACCAGGAAGGAAGAAGCGAGGTAACGTAGCATCCAGTGTCGAAGTGGAACTGAAGTCTGCTGCCTGTACGGTCGGTGGTGAAGAGACGTAGGGTCTCTCCGTCTGTACGAATCAGGTTGTTGTCGCAGAACGTATTGGGCGTGGGCGAGGACGGTATGATAAATTCGTTGCTGCCAAAGTCCATTTGCACCTCCTGCATGCTCAGCATTATGGGGAGACCTATGACTGGTTGGAGGTTCTTAAGTATGCTGTCGGCCGTTTCGTGCCTCGAGGATATGTCAAGTACCAGAAATGGGACGTTGGCCCACGCCATGTTGCCGATGCGCAGGGTGTCGGCTAAGGCGCATCTGCCTTCCTGTCGGCCTACACCCATGACTGGGATGGTGGCGTCCAATAGGCTGAGACCGTACTCGTCGGCCTGACGGGAGGAGACGACGTTGACACCGGCACCCGTGTCGAAGAGCAACAGGCTTTCGTGCCCGTTGATATGTCCATGCATGTTCATCGACCGTTGGCCCAATTTTTCGTCCATTATCATCGGGATGTGGTATTCCCCAGTCTTGTGCAACGGTTTACAGATGTCTCCGCAGTCGGCGTAAGCGCGATACTGCCTGGCCATGATGCGGTATGTACCGGTTTGTGTGCTGTCCACGCCCTGCTCCGTCAATTGCCTGAGGATGTCTTCTGCCAGCGAAGCCGCCTGGGCATATTGTCCGGCGCGGGCCAGGTTCATGCCCATCAGTGTGGCCATGTTCAGTAGGTTGTCACCCAATTCCTGCGCATGATAGCTTATCAGCGCGTTTATTGCCATGCATGCCGAATCGGGACGATTGAAGTAGTGATGTGTCATTGCGGCGCCCATTTCCCGCAGCAACGGAGAAACGGAATCGGAGGGCGTGGAGCGTATTTCGCGTTGCAACGCAAACCAGTCGCCGTTGTTCATGTGCTGACTGATACGCATGTCGGCATTTTGGGCTGTGCTTGTCAATGAGGGAAGCATGCAGAGGAGCAGGATGAGATGTCTGGGCATGATATAATTCGTCATGTATTCGGGTTAAAAGATGGAAGTTGCCTCGGTGTGGGAATATCCCATCGTTGCAACTTCCCTTCTTATGAATCGTGATGTTACGTTGGAACGTGATTTGTCAAAGAACGTCTTACCAGATGGAGACGCGCTCTTCAACGGGGAGGAACATGGGGTCGTTCTCCGTCACGTTGAAGGCGTCATACCATGCACCGATATGCTTCAGTGCACCGTTTACGCGCCATTCGCCCAAGGCGTGAACATCGCTCTTGGTTCGACTCAGTACCTCTTCGGGACGTATGTCGTTGGCCCACACTCCGGCATAGGCCAGGAAGAAACGTTGTTCTGGAGTGAAGCCGTCCTTATCTGCGAGCTGAGCTGCTTCAGTTGCTTTTCTGAATGCCTGGAAGGAGACTTGCAGGCCACCGTGGTCGGCGATGTTCTCACCCAGCGTCATCTTGCCGTTGGCATGTACGCCTGGAGCCACTTCTATGCTGTCGAAGAAGTCCACCATGACTTGCGCACGCTCCTCGAAACGCTTGGCATCCTCTTCCGTCCACCAGTCTTTCAGATTGCCTTCCTTGTCATACTGGCGTCCCTGGTCGTCGAAACCGTGGGTCATTTCATGTCCGATGACCACTCCTATGGCACCGTAGTTGAAGGCGTCGTCCGCATCCATGTCGAAGAAGGGGTATTGCAGGATGCCGGCAGGGAAGCAGATTTCGTTGGTGGTGGGATTATAGTAGGCGTTCACAGTCTGCGGGGTCATCAGCCACTCGTCCTTGTCCACTGGCTTTCCGGCCTTTGCCACCATTTCGGCATGGTTCCAGATATTGGTGCGCACCATGTTGGCCCAATAGGAGTCGTCTTTGATTTCCAATGAGGTATAGTCCTTCCATTTGTCGGGATAGCCTATCTTCACGTGGAATGTGGCAAGTTTGTCAAGTGCCTTCTGCTTGGTGCTGTCGCCCATCCATGAGAGGTTCTGGATGCGTTCGCCAAGGCTCTCCTGAAGGTTTTTCACGAGCGTCACCATGCGTTCTTTGGCTGCTGCGGGGAAGTATTTTTCTGTGTACATCTGGCCTACGGCCTCGCCCAGCGTGCCGCTCACGGTGCTTACGGCACGCTTCCAGCGGGGCTGCATTTCCTGTGTTCCGCTCATGGTGCGACTATAGAAGTCGAAGTCCTGTTCCACGAATGCGTCGCTCAGGTAGGAAGCGGCAGAGTTGATCAGTTTCCATTGCAGATAGAGGCTTTGCTGTTCTATTGGCAGGGTGTCGATGATGTCTGTGGCTGCCTTCAGTGAAGCCGGTTGGCCAATGATAATTTCCTGGACGTCGTTAAGGTCAAGGGCTGCAAGGTATGCATCCCAGTTGAAGGTGGGAAACTCCTTCTTCAGCTGGTCCAGTGTCATCTTGTTATAGTTGGCGTGAGGGTCGCGCAGTTCGGTACGTGAGCGGAATGCCTTGGCCAGGCGTGTTTCCACGTCCATCACCACTTCCATGCCTTGCTTTGCCTTGTCCTCGTCAAAGCCGGCCAGGGCGTACATCTTCTGCACGTGCGTGCGGAATGCGTCGCGTATTTTGGCTGTTGTCTCGTCGTTCTCCAGATAGTAGTCACGTTCACCCATGCTGAGGCCGGCCTGGAAGGTCTGCACGGCGTTCATGTTGCTGTTCATTTCGTCCGCACCGACATACACTGCATTGTATGCAATGATGCCCCGCTTCTGCATGTCACCCAACAGGGCATAGACTTCGCTCTTGTCCTTCAATGCCGCGATCTGGTCCAGTTCAGCCTGGATGGGAGTCGCGCCGTCGTTGTTCAGCTTCAGACTGTCCATGGCGATGCGGTAAAGGTCTCCCACTTTCTGTCCCACGCTTCCGGCATCATGCTGTGTGGTAGCGAGTTCCTCAATCAGACCTTGTATTTGTTTGCGGTTGTTCTCGGCAAGTATGGTGAACGACCCGTATTGCGAGTATTCGGCGGGAATGGGATTGTTCTTCATCCAACCTCCGCATGCATATTGGTAGAAGTCGTTGCCTGGCAGTGCCGTGGTGTCGAGATTGGCAAGCTGTATGCCTGATGTCATGTCGGCCTGCTTGTGGCCGATGTTGCAGGATGCCGTCATTAGACAGAATGCTGCAAGGGGTAAGTAATGAATTGTTTTCATATTATTAGTTATAATTAAAATCCATAGGTGTAAGAACGAACTCAAATCGGTCATCAGACCGTTTATCCGCAATGAATTTCAGTCATTGTGTCCATGTTTCCTGAATCGCTGTCCTGTCGTCATGGGAACCATGTCTGATATTCGTGAATTCTCACATGAGAATTCACGAATTCGAGGACGCGAATTCGCGAATACAAGGTGTTGTTTCCCCTGGGGCTTGTTGCAGTCTGCATGGCGGCTTTCCGGTCCCATCCGTTTTCCGGTGTTTCTTCCTACAGGCGGATGCGGTTTGTGGACATGATGGCGGATGCGGGATAAAGCCTCGTGTTTGGGTCACCTGTTGGTGGCCTGGGAACAATGACACAAAAGTACGTCTTTATTTTGGAATATACAAGCAGTTCCCCGAGAAATGGGAATAGGCGACAAGGGACTGTGCCTCTGGAGTATAGTCTCCGTTGCACAGTCCCTTGGACAGGTGTGGCATGATATGATGCTTATCGTGTCTTGCGCATGTAGTCTGCACGCTTGGTCATGTAGTCGGCCTGTGCCTGTGCCAACAGGTTTTGGCTTTTGCGCAAGAGGGTTTCGCTCTCCAGCAGGTCGGAGAGTATCTCGGTCCCCATGCGGTACTTGTCCATGGACATTCGCAGGTTTTCGGTGGCTTCGTCCACGCTGGCCTGGGCGATTTCTATTTGCTTGTACGCCTCCATTAGTGAAGACCAGGAGGACTCGATGTCTATGGCCAGCATTTCGCGTGCTTCTGCCAATTGGTTTTGGGACTGCTGCAGAGCCAGCTTCTGACGGCGTATGGCATGAGAGCCGCCCCACCATGCCGTGAGGGGAATGTTGGCGGTTCCGAAGACCATGCCGTTGTTGAAAGTATTGCCTATCAGCGATGTCATGCCGTCCGAAAGGCCTCCCACGCCACTGTGTAAGCCAATCAGTCCCACGGCTACTGTGGGCAACCGTTTGCCTGTCTCTATGCGTACCTTCAGCTTGCCTGCCTCTACGCCCTTTTGCGCCAAGGCAAGTTCCTGTCGTACTTGTATGGCCTCCTCGGGAGTACGGTATATCGTCATGGGGTTTTCGTCGTTGCAGTCCAACGATGCCTCCACGTCAATCTTCTCCTCCGGCATGCCTATTTGCTGGGCCAGGAGCAGGCACATGACATGGTGTGCGTTGGCCACCTTCAGACTGTCGGAGGAAAGTTCCTGCATCTTAAGACGTACCTTCATAAGGTCATTGCGTGTGGTGACGCCAGCGTTGACGTAGCTTTCCACCTCTTTGTATATGGCCAGCAATTGTGTGCGGGCGCTGGCAAGTGTGGCCATGTTCAGTTTCAGTTTGGTGATGGTGTAGTAGTTTTCCGTCACCTTCTGCAGCACATCCTTGGTCTGTAACTGCATCTGCAGTTCCGCCACCTCCTTGCCGATTGCGGCCAGACGGTTGCCGTTGACTATTTGTCCTCCCGCGAATATCGGTTGGGTCAATGTGCCTGTCACTGCATAGGCACCGTTCGCTTCGCGCAAGGCAAAGGGTTGTCCGGCCAAAGCGGCCAACTGGGGATTTATCTGTGCAAAGGCTGCCAGTTCCTTGGGATAGTAACCATCCGCCTGCACCATCTTGTCGAAGGCATGGAAGGCCATTACGTTGGCCGATATTTCAGGGAAGTATTTGGTAAAGGCTTCCTTCTTCTGTTCGCTGGCCATCTGTATGTCTATGGCCGCATTCTGCAGGGTACGGTTATGTTTGGCCGCATTCTCCAGGCATTCCTCTATGGAAACAGTTCTCACCTGTGCCAATGTGCCGAGGGAGAGTAGAAGTGATAATATGGTCAGTGTCTTTTTCATCAGTCTTGTGGTTTATCTATGTGGCTGTATCCGCGTGAGTCCTCGTCGATACCATGGTCCGGGAAGGAACAGGATACATTATTCGTATAGTTTCCAATACACTACCGGCAGCACCGTGGTGACCAGCAACAGCATGCCCAAGCCGCCTGCAAAGATGGTTATGCCAACCGGCATCCAGAAGCTGCTTCCGGCTATGATCATCGGGATGACACCCACGGCCGTGGTAGCCGTGGTGAGGAAAATGGGCACCATGCGTCGCTTGCCTGCGTCCATGGCGGCCTCGCGGGCTGTCATGCCTGCTGCCATCTTCTCGTTGGCATGCTCGAAGATTAGAATCTCGTTGCGCATGATCATGCCCATGAGGGTAATGAAGCCGAACATGCTGGTAAGTCCCAGGATATTGTTGGCGACAAGCAGGCCTATGATGGCTCCAGGCATCGCCAACGTGATTGCCAGAATGCAGATGACGGCAATAGAGAACTTGCGGAAGTTGAACAGTAGGAAGAAGAATATGATGACTATGGCCAATGCCACGCATAGCATCACTTCTGGCACCATTTCGCCGTTCTTTTCCGTCTCTCCGCCTATTTCGGCCCTTACGCCCTGTGGCATGTCCATGTGCTTGATGTAATTGATAAGGTGGTTCTGCACTTCCAGGGCAAATGTGCCGCGCTTGCCTTCAGGCAGGACTGAGATACAGCGTTCGCCGTTGCGGTGTATGATTTTGGTATGTCTCCATACGGGCTTGACATCTGCCACCTGTCTGAGGGGTACGGAGGCACCCGTGGCAGTGGTAAGGTATGTGTTCTCCACGTCCCCGACCCTGAGCGAATCCATGGCATTGTCCTTCAGCACGAGAGGAACCTCATAGGTCTTGCTCTTGCCGTCCACGCTTCCGCTCTCCCAGATGGAGCCTACCTGCAATTTGCCCGTCTGGAGCATCAGTTGCAGTTCCGCGGCAGTGCGTGTGATGCCCAATTGCGCGGCAGCCACCGGGTCGAGATTCACCTCCACCACAGGCGATGGCAGGTCATAGTCCGTATGTTCCCATTCCAGTTCGGGCATGCGGCGCATCTCTGCCATCAGTGTCTCCGCGGCCTTCTGTATGGAGTCCATGTTGTTACCATAGAAGCGGTATTCGTATGTGGTCACCGGGAGATAGTCCATCTGTTTCCAGCGCACATAGGCGTTGGGCCAGTGGTTGCTGTATTTGGGGGCATATTCGTCCAGTATTTCCAGCGAAGCCTCGTTGTTCTCGGTGTTGACTATGAGCTGGGCGAAGTTGTTTCCGGCTATGACCGGGGCATAACTTGAATGGAAGCGTGGTGAGGAGCAGCCTATGAAGCTTGTCACGCCCGTCACCTTGCCGTTCTGCTTGAGGATGTCCCTCATCTCGCCCGCTATACGCTTGGTCTCCTCTATGCCGCTGCCAGTGGGAAGGTATATCTCCACGGCAAACTGGTTGCGGTCGGCGTATGGAAACTGTCGCGTCTTCAGTTTCAAGGCCATGGTTCCGGTGACTATTACCAATACGACTGCCGATATGATTGTGAGCCATGGGTGGCGGAAGTTCCATTCCAGCGTCTTGTCGTACCAGTGCTGCACGTGGTCGGTAATGTCCGGCTTCTTCTCGTTCTTAGGCTCTTCCTTGCGTATTATGGCAATGTTGAGCAGGGGAATGACCAATGCTGCCACGGCCAATGATACCATCAGGTTTATGGTCATTGTCAGAGGGAAGACGTTGAGCACGTCAGCCGCTTCTCCCGTCATGGTTATCAGCAGCGGATAGAAGATGATGCAGATGCAGAACGTGGCCAGGAACATGGGCCAGAAGTACTGTTGCACGCTGTTGATGGCGGCATCGCGCCGTGACATGCCATTACGCAAATGTTCCAGATAACCGTCTATCACCACTATGCTGTTGTCCACGATCATGCCCAGCACCACGATCAGGCATGCCAGCGTGATGGTGTTCAGTTCCACCCCGCAGGCATACATTATGCCCGTGCTTATGAAGGTGGACAGCGGTATGGTCAATGCTGCTACTATGGCACTTTTGATGGGGAACAGGATCATCATCACTGCCACGATGATGGCCATGGAGATGAAAAGGTCCCTGAGGAAGTCCTTGACGCTCTTGCTCACGACTTGAGGCTGGTCGGTGATGCGCAGGATGTCCACGTCATCCGGCAGACATTCCTCGCGGAACTGGTTCAGGATGACATCCACGTCCAGACCGTACTGTTCTATGTCGTTGCCTTTGAGCATCTCCAGTGACAGCAGCACGCAACGTTTGCCGTTGGACTCTATGAAACTTTCATCCATGTCGTATTCGCGTGTGACTGTGGCAATATCGCGCAGTCTCACCACCTTGCCGTCTGGTGAGGTGTAGATTATGCGTTCCTTTATCTCCTCCTCGGAGTCGATGCTGGGTGCCACGTGTATGCTCAGATTCTGTCCGGGAGTGGATACCGCACCGCTCATGGTGGTCAGCCCCTGGCTCTTCAGTGCCTGTATCAGGGTCATCTGCCCTATGCCGTAGGCCGCAAGGCGTCGCCTGTCCACGGCGATGGTCAATTGTTCTTTCTTCTCGCCCAGCTGTTGCACCTTGCTTACGGTGGGCATGCGACGGAGACGGTCGGCCAATTCGTCGCTGTATCCCTGCAACTCGCGATAGGAACGTTGGTCACTCTCTATGGTGATGAGCAGGGCGCTGGTATCTCCGAAGTCGTCCTTCACAATCAAGGCCAATACCCCTGCAGGCAGCGATGACTTGAAGCTGTTGAGTCCATGCTTCATCTTGCTCCACACGGGTGTGAGGTTGTTCTGATCCTGCTGGAAGTGCACCATGACTATGCACATGCCGTCCTGGCTGGTGGAGTAGGTCTTGCTGCGGTCTACTTCCTTGTAGGTGAATATGTGCCTTTCCAACGGGCGTGCCACCTGTTCTTCTATTTCCTCGGCCGTGGCACCCGGCATCACGGCGATTACTACGCCCTGGCGTATGGTGAAGGCCGGCATCTCGTCCTTGGGCATCACGTACATGCCCCACATGCCAAAGACGAATAGCAACGTGGTGATGAATGCCGTGATTTTATAGTTGTCGATAGGCCAAGCTATCCAATTGCTGTTCTTGAAAGCCATAATGTAATAGGGTTTTTAAGTTACTGTTCACATGCCTGCGGCTATATATTAAGGTATAGCCGGCGTGTGCGTCAAGATGAAGGCAATGCTATGCGCTGGAGCGAATTACTTGACAGGAGTTCCCTCGCTAACCTTCTGATACCCTTCCGTTATCACTCGGTCTCCGGCCTTTATGCCCGAAAGCACTTCTATGCGGTCTCCGGCTGTCCGGCCCATGGTGATGTCGCAACGGTGAGCCTTGCTTCCTGCCACGGTCCATACGAAATGCTTGCCGTCCGCGGCCTGCTGCACGGCGCGTATGGGCAAGAACACGCCATGCATCTCCTCGTTGTTCTGAAGTTCCACTTTGGCCACCATGCCAGGCAGTATGTCGCCCTCGGTGTTGCGGATGTTTATTCGTATGTTATAGGTATGTGTTAAGGCATCGGCTTTCACGCCTTTCTCTATTTTGCCGCCCTCGATGGTGCGGTTCCCGATGGCTTCAATGCTTATTCGGGAAGAAGTGGTGTCGTTGACCTGTGCGATTTCACGTTCAGGAATGCTTACCTTTATTTTTAGGTTCTTGATGCTCATGACGGTCACCACCGGCTGGCTTGGCAGAGCCGTCTCTCCGGCGTTCAGCATCTTTCGTCCGACTACACCGTCCATCGGAGCATATATGCGACAATCCGCCAACATTTTTTCTGCTGCCTGAAGCATAGCTTCGGCCTGTTCCACCCGGGTCTGTACCTCCACCCATTTCATGTCGGCCAGGGATTGGTTCTCGTGCAACTGTCGCATGCGTTCAAGTGCATCCGTGGCCTGCTTGTGCGTTGCCTTTGCCGTGGCCAGGGCATTGCGCGCCTGTGTCATATCCATCTCTGCCACAAGGCTGCCCTTGCGTACCTTTTCACCCTCGTCCACATACACGCGTTTTACCGTGCCCATGCCTGTGAAGCTCACAGCCACGGCGGATTCCTCCTCCACCGTACCAACATAACTGGTGCCGGTGTTGAAAGCCTCGTTGCTTACCGTCTCCGTTGTCACGGCAATGGCTTCGATGCCCTTGTCTGATTTCTTGGGGGAGCAAGACACCCCACACACGGCCATCAGCAGGACGAGGCACAGGTTCAAGTCTTTAATCGTTCTCATGTGCAATGATGTTGTTATGTAGTTAGTACTAATTTGAGCTGCAAAGGTAGCGGACTTGGTAATATGATGTTCTTGTGCAATGTCGCATAAATTGTTCTATATGTCACATTGTGTCCATATTGTGGTGTTCTTGTTCCGGACAGTGTGTCCTTAGGTCTATGGAAACATGCCTGTCAGTCTTTTAATCTCGGTCCTCCAATTCTTGCGTGAAGACGGGAAAATGCGTATATTTGTATCCTGAACTACAATACATAATCACCTGCAAGTCCATGCAGACATACACATTATACGAGTTGAATGCCCATGTCCGCGCCCTTATAGAGGAAGGGACCGATGGTACCTACTGGGTGCAGGGCGAGCTGATGGAAGGCCGTGAGGGATACGGAGGCCATTTCTATGGCGAGATGGTGGAAAAGAGCGATGCCACAGGCAATATCGTGGCTCGCGCACGCATAACCATTTGGGCGAGGACATACAATATGATAGCCTTGCGTTTCAGGCGAGAGACAGGACAGAGCCTGAGACCAGGCATACGGGTGCTGATGCATGTGAAGGTGACGTTCAGCGAATTGTATGGCTATTCGCTCAACGTCCTTGACATAGATGGCGCTTACACGCTGGGCGACATGGCTCGGCGGCGCCAGGAGATATTGCAACGTCTGGAGGAGGATGGTATCATAGATGACAACAAGACACTGCCGCTGCCAACGCTACTGCGTCGCATAGCCGTGGTGTCCAGTGCCACGGCGGCCGGTTATGGCGACTTCTCGCGCCAACTTCTGGAGAACGGTCGCGGCCTGGCTTTCCGGCTGATGCTTTTTCCTGCGGTGATGCAAGGCACGCAGGTACCTGAAAGCATAGTCTCCGCCTTGACGGCCATTGCCGATGAGGCCGAAGACTGGGATGCCGTGGTAGTTATCCGTGGAGGCGGTGCCACCAGCGACCTGTCGGACTACGATTCTTATCCCCTTGCAGCCTGCATAGCCCAGCATCCGTTGCCCGTATTCACCGGTATAGGCCATGACCGGGACGAAACGGTACCCGACCGTGTGGCCCACATGGCTTTCAAGACACCCACGGCGGTGGCCGCCTTCATTGTGGAGCATCAGTCGGGACGTCTTGGAGAGCTGCAAGATTTGCAGCAACGTATTTCAGTTTCTGCCGCCCAAGTGTTGCAGAATGGCCGTCAGCACATGGCATTGTTGCAACAGCGTATTCCGTCCATGGCCACCCTGTTGCTGGAGCGAGAACATCAACGCCTGTCCCGTATGGGAATGCTCATACCCATGGCGGCGGCTACCGTGGCGGAGCGGCACCGGCATCGTTTGGACATGCTGGAACAACAGTTGCAAGGAATGGACCCTGAATTGCTGTTGAGCAGGGGTTACACCATAACCATGGCAGATGGGCGCATACTGACGGACATCTCAGCTGTGTCCGAAGGTATGCGGTTAACTACCCGTATGCGTGGGGGAGAGGTAGTCTCTTATGTACAGGATGTCATACGCACCACGCAGTCTGATGTCGCCGACATGCCTTCGGACGTTCCCGAGTATGCGGTTTGACCAATTGCCGAGACTTCCAGAATGCTTTCGGCTACACCTTATTAATTATATTATGACCGGTGCTTCTGCCGACACAGTAATTGTGTCATTACGGCCGTTCCTCCCAAATAAATTGTAAAAAACAACCTAAATACATTCATATATGAAATACGAAGAAGCCATTGCCACGCTTGAGACTATAGCACGACAGCTGGAGCAGAACGAGTTACCTATCGACCGGATTGCCGACCGTCTCCGTGAGGCGCAAAAGTTGGTGGCCTTCTGCCGTTCACAGTTAGTCTCAGTGGACACAGAGATAAAGAAAATCATTGCCGAAGACGCGACGCAGTAGCAAAAATGCAGCACATAGTCTAAAAAACGAGACATTTGTATCGTGATTACGATATAATTGACGTACTTTTGTAAGTCCAACTAAACATTGAGATATGAATACGATAGACTGGAGTAGCCTTTCCTTTGGCTATGTGAAGACGGATTACAACGTGCGCTGCTATTACCGCAATGGCGCATGGGGAGAAATAGAAACCTGCAGCGAGGAGACCATTCCACTGCACATGGCCGCCACGTGCTTGCACTATGGCCAGGAGGCTTTCGAGGGGCTGAAGGCGTACCGTTGTCCCGATGGCAAGGTACGTGTCTTCCGCAGCGACGAGAATGCAGCACGTCTGCAGAGCACATGCCGTGGCATATTGATGCCGGAACTGTCTACGGAACTCTTCAACGAGATGGTTGACCGCGTGGTGCGTCTCAACGAACGTTTCATCCCGCCATACGAGAGCGGGGCCAGCCTGTATATCAGGCCGCTGCTCATAGGCACCGGGGCACAGGTGGGCGTGCATCCTTCCGAGGAATATCTCTTCCTCATTTTCGTTACTCCCGTGGGACCTTATTTCAAGGGCGGTTTCTCCACCAATCCGTACGTCATCATCCGCGAGTACGATCGTTCCGCTCCATTGGGTACGGGTGTGTACAAGGTGGGGGGAAATTATGCTGCCTCCTTGCGTGCAAATAAGATGGCGCACGATCTGGGATATTCCTGCGAGTTCTATCTGGATGCCAAGGAAAAGAAGTATATTGATGAATGCGGTGCGGCCAACTTCTTCGGCATCAAGGACAATACGTATGTTACTCCAAAGTCCACCAGCATTCTCCCGTCTATCACTAACAAGAGCCTGATGCAATTGGCGCAGGACTTGGGCATGAAGGTGGAGCGTCGCCCCATTCCGGAGGAGGAGCTGGCCACCTTTGAGGAGGCCGGAGCCTGCGGTACGGCAGCTGTAATCTCGCCCATAGGGCGCATAGACGATCTGGAGGAGAAGCGCAGCTATGTAATCTCCAAGGATGGCCAGCCGGGACCTGTTTCCACCAAACTGTACAACAAGCTGCGTGCCATCCAATACGGAATGGAACCCGATGTCCATGGCTGGACCCGTGTGGTGATAGAGTAGATGACGTTTTCGTGTGCTTGCTCGGGAGCTACCGATACAAACAACAAGCATGACATGGAGCCGCGTAATACATGGCACTCGCATTATAAGGACCCGGCTGTCGTTGAAACGAGAAACGACAGCCGGGTCTTTCCGTAATCATCAGGCGCCATCACCACCATGTGCCGATGGCACGGGTGACTTCCACCCGCGGTATCATGGAAACTGTCGCCTGTCGGGGAGGACATTGGCGTGTAACTTACGGAGTCAGATACCTTTTACGATGGATTTCAGCACTTGGCCTGCCAATGTCATACCGAAGATGGAGGTTATATGGCAGAGCGAACCGTTGACCTGCACTTTGTTGAAGCCTGGTATTTCGGGCAAGATGCCCTCTCCGGTGCGGTTCGTCATGGCAGGCTCTTCGCTGTAGACGCATAGGAATTTCCTGCGAGGGAAGTTCTTGCTCCTCTTGAACTTGTTCCTCACCGCCCTCGCCAAGGCATCGCCTTGAATCTTGCCGAATTCGGCCAACCGTACCCGTGTGGGGTCTATCCTCAGTGCCGCTCCCATGCTGCATAGCAGGGTGGGACGGGGCAGGGATGTGGTGCGCAGGATGAGGTCGCACTTGTCGCGAAGGGAGTCTATGCAGTCTATTACGTAATCATAGGAATTCAGTAGGAATTGCTCTGCGGTTTTCTCCGTGTACATGGCGTTTATGGCTGTGATTTCCGCTTCTGGATTGATGTCCATGAGACGTTCCTTCATGGCATCCACCTTGGGCCGGCCTATGGTATGTCGTGTGGCCATCAGTTGGCGGTTGATGTTGGTGCTACACACCGTGTCGCTATCTACAATGGTCAGATGCGTCAGTCCGGCGCGTACCAGTCCTTCGGCACACCACGACCCCACGCCTCCTATGCCGAAGATGATTACTCGTGAACAGTGCAGGGCCTCCATGCCTTCATTGCCCAGGAGCAACCTGGAGCGATTGAAAAATTCTTCTTGCATAATACTTGGAAAATCAGTATTCGGTTGATTGTACAAAGATACGGAAAACCTGTTTCAAAGCCTCGGTCCTTCCCGTCTTTTCATTTGTAATATGTCGTCTTGACGGTGATGATTGTACGAAAACATGCAAATAACGCCAAATTGTAACGTTTCGGTTATGTCGTGTCGAAAAAAAAAAGTAAGTTTGTATCGCATGGTGTATGCATGGAAAGCATAGTGCAGTTATATCATGTGGGAGAAATTTGCCTAAACATAAATAATGTTTGATACCTTGTATTATGAAGAAAAGTTTTTTTGCAGCCTTGTTGCTCTCCGCGGTGTCCGCAGCGTGGGCACAGACGGAAGAAATCAAACCATCTGCCTCGGAGGAGAATCCGGAGGCCATGTTCACCATGGCAAATGGCAATGGCCTGTCCATGACCTCGTACACGTCTCCTACCACCACGACGGAGAATGCCGGCAAGTTCGCCTTCTTTGTTGTAGAGGGTAAAACGAATGCATATCACATATACAGCGTGGACAGGCAGAAATGGATTTCATATGCCTGCGCAGCCAGCTATAACGTGGGGACTAACTTTGCCAGACTGGTGGACAATCGTGACGAGGCACAGCCGTGGCGCGCTACCAAGATAAGTGTGGACAATAGCAATGTCTACCAGTTCGCCCCTCTGAATACTTCAGGCGGAGCTGCTGCACGCTACATGAACTGGTATGGAGGAACAGGTTCCAATCCATTGGATAATACATCTGTCACCGTGGGACTGTGGTCAGACAATGCCAAGGCAGATGCTGGAAGCAGATGGATACTGACCGAGGTGGTAAGTACCACATACACTGTGGCTACGGAAGGTATTGCCGTGGTAGTTAATGGCCGGACCTTGCGCACAGGCGAAACAATCACGGTGACGGGGCAATTATCCTCGGCGGACGTGGTAGCGGAAAAGCGCGAAGGCAAGTTTGCCATAGTGGATGTCGACAACGAGGCCCGGACAATATCAGTTACCTATTATGATATGCCTGTGCTGCGCGAGAGCGAACCATATGCATTGGCTCAGGTTTATCCGCTTCAGCAGACCGCTGTGGGTGTTGCCGCGTGTGAGAAGAACGATTGTATCTATACATTATATAATAATGTGCTGGCGGCTGATTTCATGCATTCCGGCAAGGCGTTGTACTTCTTGGGCAGCAAGGCCATGAACTTGCAACCGGGTACGGAACTGTTCTATGTCGGGTTCGGCAACGGGGATAGGGTCGCTGCCAGTCAGATGACACTGAAGAACGTGGAAATCAAAGACCTGCAGGCACGTGCGGATGCCGTGGGAGGTGCGGAGCACTTTGCAGGGAAGGCTTTGGAGGCTGCATTCGGGTATACTTACAAGGGTGAGGAAATAGAGATTCTGTGGCGTGCGGTCCTGCGTGACGGTAGCCACTATCTGCGTACCGAGATGGAACTTACGGGCAAGGGTGATGTGGATATGTACGATGTGATAGCCATGTCCTACAACGTGGATGCCCGCGAGGCAGGTAGCAAGCCTGTGGCATTGGGCAATACCCGTGGCAAGGTAATCATGAACGACAGAATCTTTGCTGGACTTGAAACGCCCACGGCATATAACACGGTGGGTGGTGTAGCAAGCGAAGAGGACAAATGGAATTTGGTGTCTACTCCGGTGCAGCGTAATCTTGTGTCTTCTGCATGGCATGCAATGTCTTTGGGGGATGTGCCAATGCGTGTGCAGGAGGTGGCCGGTTCCGACAAGACATACTATACCTATGTCTGCGACGTTACGTTGAAAAAGAACCAGCGTGTGGTGGTGACTGTCACATACAGGAGCGGTAGCAAGCGTTTCGATCTGGACGGCTCGGACCTTTTGGACAGTAACGGCAATATAGTGGCCAGCGATTATCACCACGGATATACTGGCAATGCCAAGGAAAATAACACCTTTGTCTTCACAGTACCGAATGACGGTACTTTCTCGACACGTACGTTCTGCGACAACCGTGAAGGGAACATCACATCGGAGTGTGAATACAAGGTTGAGGTATATGAACCTCGTGCAGGAGTGGACATTGATTCTGACATAGTGAATATGCAGGGCAGATGGAGTCGCAATGTAGTACTGAAGGCCGGTGAGACATGGCGGGTGGCTGCCGTTGTGGGGCTGATAGCCCAGGATGGCATGCAGGGCCACAGTGACATACGCAAGACGCAGAAACGCCGTTCGTTCCTAGCATACAGCGAGCGCGAACGTGCAGTGCCTTGGCGTGCTTTCCCATGCTACATCAGTTGGTATGAACTGAATATCAATCGCAACAATGCCGCACCGGGTAGCGAGCACACGAACATGCAGGCGGCCAAGGTTCTGGATGTCCTGTCCCAGTGGAAGACCAAGATGTATGACAGATACGGAGTGGGGCCTGCCGCTTTCGTTATAGATGACGGTTGGGATAATTATGGCACATGGACATTCCATAGTGCTTTCCCGAATGAAATGAGGGACATTGCGGCCAAGGCAGCCGATATGGGGGCCGGTTGCGGCGCATGGCTCGGCCCTGTTGGCGGATATGGCCAAAGTGGCAATTACCGCCGTCAGTATTGGAGTGACAAGGGCGGCATGCAGTTGTCCAATCCTGCTTATTACGAGACATTCCTGGCAGCGGCCGAGAATCTGGTAAAGAACCAGCATAGCAATGGTAAGGGCGAGTATAATTTCTTCAAGTTCGACGGTATTTCTGCCCAGTTCTCGGCCGTAGGCCCGGATAACGGCGACACTGGCAATGAAAATGCCGAGGGTATAATCCGCCTGGAGCAGTATGTGCGCGAGAACCTTAAGGAGGATATCTTCTTCAATACTACAGTGGGAACATGGGCATCACCGTTCTGGTATCAGGTTACGGATGCCACGTGGCGTCAGGAAAACGACCATGGTGTGATGGGTAACAACAGCAACAGCCGTGAGAATTGGATAACCTATCGCGACAATCTGGTGCATCAGAACTATGTCACCAATTCGCCCGTCTGTCCGATAAATACGCTGATGACTCATGGATTCATCCTCACAAAGTTCGGTCCTCCTGCCGGTAATCCTCGAGACTATCGTTCTGTCTTGAACGAGATGCGTTGTGCATTTGCCTGTGGTAGCGGTATGGTTGAGCTTTACAACGATTACGACCTGATGAACAGTATCAATGGTGGCAAGCTGTGGTCCGACCTGGCAGACCTCATCAAGTGGCAGAAGGATAACGCAGATGTGCTGATGGATGCGCACTGGGTGGGAGGTGACCCATGGACGGGCAGTACAGCCGAGATTTACGGTTGGGCCTCATGGAATGGCAGCAAGGCCACATTGGCGTTGCGCAATGGAGGAAACGACAGCAGATCTATTGCCATAACCCTGCGCGAGGCTTTGGAAATTCCTGCAAATGTCCATGGTAGCATCATACTTGTCAAGGCATTTGCCGATCAGGCGGATTTGAACGGTTTGGAAGAAGGCAAGGCCATTGACATTGACGAAGTTCTTACTCTCGTATTGCCAGGAAGTAGCGTGTATGTCTTCAATGGCCGGGATGATGACCAGTCCGTAGCTGTGGACGACATTCTTGCAGATAAGGAAATCAAGGCCGACGGCCATGGGCAAGAAACTTGGTACGATTTGAGCGGACGCAAAGTGAGAGATGCGAATGCGCAAGGCGTGTTCGTGAGTCAAGGCAAAAAGATAGTCAGGTGAAAGCCTGTCATTAAACACATTTAAGATTTACGATATATTAGGTTAGGAAATTATCATGGAATTGTATCCAAGATTGATTATGGAAGCTCTTGCCACGGTACGCTATCCCGGTACGGGCAAGAATATCGTGGAAATGGAGATGGTGGAGGACGACCTTCGTATCTCTGGTTTGCATGTGAGTTTCTCTCTTGTCTTTGACAAACCCACCAATCCTTTCTTAAAATCCTTGGTAAAGGCTGCCGAAGCTGCCATACATGCATATGTGTCCAAAGATGTGGAGGTGGAAATCAAGACCAAGACGTTGCAGGCTCCTCGTCCAGAGCTTCCGGAACTTTTGCCGGGTGTGAAGAATATCATCGCCGTCAGCAGCGGCAAGGGAGGAGTGGGCAAGAGCACCGTGGCTGCGAACCTTGCCGTGGCACTGGCACACATGGGATACCGTGTTGGCTTGTTGGATTGCGACATATTCGGCCCGAGTATTCCCAAGATGTTTGCCATGGAGGATGCCCGCCCTTATAGTGAAAACATTGACGGCCGTGACCTTATCATGCCTGTGGAGCAATATGGTGTCAAGGTGCTCAGTATCGGTTTTTTTGTTAATCCTGATACTCCTACGTTGTGGCGTGGCGGTATGGCCTCTAATGCCTTGAAGCAGTTGCTTGGAGACGCGGCATGGGGTGACCTTGATTACTTCGTGCTGGATACTCCGCCGGGTACATCTGACATTCATCTCACGCTCGTGCAGACTGTACCTATTACTGGTGCTGTGATTGTCAGCACTCCACAGCAGGTCGCTTTGGCGGATGCGCGCAAGGGTATCAATATGTACACCAATGACAAGGTGAATGTTCCTATTCTTGGTCTTGTGGAAAACATGGCATGGTTCACGCCGGAGGAACATCCAGATGAGAAGTACTACCTATTTGGCCGTGAAGGTGTGAAGACCTTGGCGGAGGAAATGAATGTTCCTTTGCTTGGTCAAATTCCAATGGTTCAAAGTATATGCGAGCATGGAGACGGTGGCACTCCCGTTGCCCTTGACCAGGAAAGCATTTCCGGCCGGGCTTTCCTCAAGCTTGCTGCACGTGTTGTGACAGAAACCGACCGACGTAACATGGAACATGAGAAAACACGCATAGTGGAGGTGAAGTAGGGTACGGCGTGCGGACAATCACCTCGTCGTATAGGTACTATAGTATTCATGTATGGGTTGATGAGACAGCCTAACAAGTCTCCGAATATGAGAACTTTCCCCTGCCAGAGCGCATTTTTAAGTGCCCCCCAAAGTTTTGTGTCCAACTTTTGGGGGCACTTCAGATGGCATCCGTGATTTGCCATTCTTTGAGTTGGTTCAGACTGATTATAGATTTAAGCCAGAAGAATAATGTTACATACCGAATTGCCGATGTACTTAATTAACTCCTACGAGCTACCTCATAGGGGAGACGGTGCTTTATTTCATTTTACAAAAGCAGAGTCGTTCTTTAAAATAATGGAAGACTTGACTTTATTACCTTCTTCGTTTGAGAAACTCAATGACCTTAATGAAGGCAATATCCATAATATGGGTATGAATAAGAACTTTATGGTTATGTACAATGCAGAGAAGTACATAAAAGAAAGATGTCATATCATTAGTTTTGCTCAGAATTATGAAATAGAGGGATTTGGTATAGAAGGAACCAATCATCCTGCTATGTGGGGACACTATGCAGAGAATTCGGATGGTGTCTGTATTGTAATTGACAAGGAGACATTTATCTCTAAGAACCAAGCTATTTTTGACAGATACTTCCATAAGTTTGCTGATGTTAAGTATAGCATGTTTAACACTCCCGATGATGATGCTATAGACACCGAGGCAGAAACGCCAAAGGAGTTCATTCAAAGGAATTGGCACGGATTATTCTTCCTCAAACATGAAGATTGGAAGAATGAGGATGAACATAGATTATTCATTATGGACTATGATGGTAAACTGAGCATTGATGGCTGCATAAAATACATCGTACTTGGTAGAAAATTTTTTCTTGATGAAGGCAAGATAAAGCAACTGTAGAGTCCGATCTCCCGGGCGATGCGGATTCTGCTCCATTTTCTTTTTATTCCAAGGTAA
>JAMPDJ010000032.1 GCA_023665805.1 Bacteroides sp.
AAGAGAAGGGCAAAATGGAGGAAAAGGCAATATAAATCAGATGATTTATACAAATGGCGTTCTAATGACCGATTCGGGTTAAAAGTGTCCCATATGGGCAGATAACAAATATATCTGGACTATTTGAACGGTTTTTACTATTGATGTGCCATCAAAAGGCATGATGTTTATATCAAGCAAAAAGTTTTATCGGACAGAAATAATTGCCAATAACCATTGGTCGTGGATAACATCCAGGATTGCCCTAAAGAAAATTCGTGAATATGTACCTTTGGATTCACGAATTCTCTAATGCATATTCACGAATTCTCAATTTGATTTTCTGTATTATCTGTAAAAAACTACCTTAGCCAAATGAGATCATTCACTTTTATCTGGTAGGTACGTGGTGATAACCTATTGAGCTTGTACAGACTTTCCAGTCGTATTCCATACATTTGTGAGATGTCATACATGCTTTGGCCTGGCTGAACCTGATGCGGACGATTGCAGTATTCCCCGGATGCTTTTTTATGCTTCTTCCTCATATATAGGATGTCTCCCACGGTTAGGGTGTAATTCAAATCCAAATCATTAAAACATAACAGATCCTTGATGCTCACTCCTGTGTATCTGCTGATGCTGGCAAGGTCATCGCCCTCCTGCACTACGATGAAATAGTTGTCGTTGTTATAATATACGGTATGCGAGCGGAAGAATGCTGGAATCTTCTCTTCGCGTATTTTATTGCGTGCCAGCCGTCTGAGGTAGGCACGGGATATTCGCCCTTCCTCGCCTCTGGCATTGGCTGTACCGTATGTCGGGGTGGCAGAGTGTCGTATGGGTTTGCGAGTATCGAATTGATGCAACGAGTACATCTCGATAATTCGGATAAGACTTTGAGCGTATGTCGGACTGGTGGCGTATCCACATGCCTTCAACCCTTTGGCCCATGATTTATAGTCCTTTATATTGTAAGTGAAGAGTCTGCTGTATCTTGGCTTTTGGAGAAACAGAGAATGATCCTCATAGCTTTCCTGAACGGAGCGGTATTTACGGAATTTTTCTTTCGGACGGTCATCGTCTACAAGGATATATGGTCCTGTCCACCCCCCAGGTACCTTGATACCAAAGTGGTTATTGGCCTCCCTTGCAAGACGACTTTGTCCGGCACCGCTTTCCAACAGTCCTTGTGCCAAGGTGATGCTTGCCGGTATCCTGTATTTTTGCTGTTGCTGCATAGCCATATCCTTGTACCTGTCTATGTAGGCCCAATATGTACGGTTGGTGCTTCCCTGAGGCAAGGCACGTAGAGATAGCAAGAATGCCAGCAAAAGGAAACTGTACCTAAAGCGATTCATTTGGCATGTTCATTGATGATGGTATAATAGGGTAGAGGGAATGCTATTTCAGCGGAATGTCGGCTATGCGCTGTGTGTGACGTCCGCCTTCGAAAGGAGTGGCGAAAAACTCGTCCATGATAGAGCGAGCCATGTTCGTGTCTATGAAACGTCCTGGCATGACTAAAACGTTTGCATCATTGTGCTGACGGATGAGATGAGCTATTTCAGGTATCCAGCACAAGCCGGCACGGACACCCTGATGTTTGTTGAGTGTCATGGAGATACCTTCACCGGAACCGCACATGGCTATGCCAGGATACACCTCGCCGCTTTCTATGCCCTCGGCAAGTCTGTGGCCATATGTGGCATAGTTGCAGCTTTCTTCAGAATAAGTGCCGTAGTCCTTGTATGAAATGCCCTTTTCTTCGAGATACTGTTTGACAAATTCTTTTAAGGGAAATGCTGCATGGTCAGATGCCAGGCCTACTGTCTTTATGTCCATATCTATATAGTTTAGTTATGCAAGAGGCTGTCGTATGCAAATATGCATCTCATGACAGCCTCTCGGTATTGTGTTGTTAAAGTATTATTCTGCAAGCAGGATGCTCTTGGCTTGATTATAAACGTTTTCTGCAGTGTATCCCAGTTTCTCGTCCAACACCTTGTATGGGGCTGAGAAACCGAAGCTTTCGAGGCCGAATACCCGACTACAGGGATGTGCTCCGACAAGGAAACCCTCCAGATTGACAGGCAGACCGGCACTGAGGCCAAAAACCTTACTGCCAATGGGGAATAATTCGCGCTGGTATTCCTGAGGTTGGCTGCGGAACAAACCCTCGGATGGCGCACTGACTACCCTGACTTTATATCCATCCTTGCGTAGCAGACGTGCACCAGCTATAAGGGTGCTGACCTCCGAGCCATTGCCCACAAATATAATGTCGGGGTTCTCATCGCTTTCGGCACTGATGTAAGCTCCCTTTCGGCAAAGTTCATATCGTGTGCCTGAAGGCAGTGGTTCTATGTTCTGACGAGAGAGGATGAGAGCCGTAGGGGTATGTATGTTCTCCATAGCCATGGCCCAACAATGAGTAGTGGCATTGCAGTCGGCGGGTCGAAGTACCAGCATGGAATTACGGCCGGAATGGTTCTTTAGCCTTTCCATCAGTCGTATCTGTGCCTCTTGCTCTACCGGTTCGTGTGTTGGACCATCCTCACCTACCCGGAAAGCGTCGTGGCTCCAAATGAATTTTACAGGGAGTTCCATAAGGGCTGCCATACGAATGGCAGGCTTCATGTAATCTGAAAAGACGAAGAATGTGCCACATGCAGCCAACATGCCACCATGCAGAGTGATACCTATGCAAACACATGCCATGGTCAGTTCTGATACACCAGCCTGCAGAAAACCTCCAGCAAAGTTGTCGCGTGAAATGACCGTGGCACCGCCTTTGATAAAGCCTTCCGTTTTATCGGAGTTGCAGAGGTCTGCACTGGAAACAATCATATTTGGCACCGTCTTTGCCAATAATGACAGGCATTGGCTGGAGGCGTTGCGTGTGGGGTCGCCTTGTTTCTGTTCTATAGTGTTCCAAGGTATCTCGGGAATACGGCCTGCAAACCAATCGGCTTGCTGCTGAGCCATTTTCGGATTGGCCGTAGCCCATGCCTGCTCTTCTGCATGGCGTTCAGAACAGAGAGAAAGCAATACGTTGCGACGGTCGTTATACATGGCTTGTACGTCCTCCCAAATGAAAAAGGCATTGTCGGGGTCGGCTCCGAGATTCTTTATGGTATTGCGGTATGCATCTCCACCCAAAGGTGCACCATGCGTGCTACAACTGCGTTCATAGCTGCTGCCGTCTGCCTTCAAGGCACCCTTGCCCATGACGCAGTGGCCTATGATGAGGGTCGGTTTACCTGTGACTTTCTTGGCCGCATTCAATGCCTGACGTATTTCTGCGACATCGTTACCATTGATACTGATGACTTCCCATCCTAAGGCACGGTATTTGGCTGCTGTGTCTTCATTCATGACAACTGCCGTTTCGGTAGACAGTTGTATGTCATTAGCGTCATAGAACATAATCAGGTTGTCAAGTCCCAATGTTCCGGCAATGCGTGCAGCTCCCGAAGAGACTTCTTCCTGTATACCACCATCGGAAATATAAGTATAGATGGTTTCCTTTGCGAAAGTTGGATTGCCGGTACGGGCATATAGGCATTTGGCTGCGATAGCGGCACCTACAGCATAAGTATGCCCTTGACCAAGTGGACCGGAACTATTTTCGATGCCACGTATGTAGTTTAATTCGGGATGTCCAGGAGTGGGGGAGCCCCATTGACGCAGTTGCTTCAGTTCATCCAAGGTGAAATGGCCAGTGAGGGTGAGCTGTGCATACAGCATGGGAGACATGTGTCCGGGATCCAAGAAAAAACGGTCGCGACCTTCCCAAAGGGGATTCTCTGGATCATAGTTCAGATACTCGCTGTAGAGTACATTGATAAAATCGGCTCCGCCCATGGCACCACCAGGATGACCGCTTTTGGCTTTTTCCACCATTGCTACAGACAGTATGCGAATGTTGTCTGCAGCCTTGTTAAGGGATTCTATGGAATACATAATATACTTATGATTATATTTCGTTTGTCTTATTGTAATTGTATGGGGTCACTACAGATGGTAATCTCTCAGTTCATTGTATCTGTTGTAGTCGAAAGTATAAATGGCCGCACCACGTTTGCTGCCGCTTTTGTCTATTTTGTCGGTTTTCACGAAGTATGGCATGTCGCAAACCCTCTTTCGGAAGTTACGTTTGTCCAGTTCTTCATTCAAGATTGATTCGTATAGCTTCTGTATCTGGCTAAGTGTAAATTCTTTTGGCAGTAGTTTCATGGCAATGGGGGTATAACCTATCTTGTCCTGCAACCGCATGATGGCTTTCTTTAACATTTTCATGTGGTCGAAGTACAATACCGGTACATTGTCAATGTCAACCCATTGGCAATCGAATTTATTTAATAAAGTGTGGTTGTAGTGTTCCTTGTTGAGTAAGGCATAATATGCAACACTGATGACCCTGCCCCCCGGATCTCTGTTGATTTCACCGAATGCCTCGAGCTGCTCTAACAACAGGTCCCTTATTCCAGTGCGTTCCGTCAACACACGATACGCGGCCTCATCCAATGTTTCTTTCTCACCCACAAATCCCCCTAACGGTGTCAATTCTCCATTGTATGGTTCTATGGATCGGCGTTGGAACAGGACCTGCAACTTTCCCTCGTCAAAACCGAAAACAATGCAGTCGACAGCTACATGGAATGTGGGTTCTTCAGCGTAGTACTTGGATGTCATCTTGATATTCCTGGGGACGTGATTTCTTGTGCAAATATACGAATTATATTTGTATTAAAGGGTAGCAAGTACACTTTTATTGCAATAAGCTATTATAATACGAACACACGAGGTAATGCCGGTAACCGCTCTTAATGGCCAATGCATCCGTTTGTCTTTGCAAAGTCAAGCGGCTAATGTGAGTTTGAGTGACTGTCTGACAAGTCTCCGAATATGATAAACCCGAATCGGTCATTAGATTTCCAATCCGTTTTGTCTTTATATTCGTTCGTATTGCAACCGTTTTGTCGAAGACATAGCGAGCCATGGCGAGACGAAACGGGACGCAAGACGGCGAAGAGAATGGCAAAATGCAGGAAAAGGCAATACATATCAGATGATTTGTACAAATGGACGCTCTAATGACCGATTAGGGATAAATCACCTCTGCCAGAGTTCATTCTGACAGGGCTAAAATCAGTAAAAAATAGAACTTGTCAGACAGCCTCTTGTCTTGTATTGCCATAACTTATGGATAAGACGACATGGACAAGATTGATTATTTTGAATGATTGCGAAATATCATGTACATATGGATGAAAAATAGTAAGTCCCGGCTCTCCTTCAAGGAGGCAGGGACTTACTTATAAATAATGTTGTGATTTACCGGAGGGGATTAGCACAACTTGCGTGAACCATCACCAATGACTACATCGATGACAATGGGAGATTTGCCATACTTGGCGGCAAATTTCTCCTTGACAACCTTTACGAAATTGTCATACAGTTCATCTGCAACCAGATTGATGGTGCAACCACCGAAGCCACCACCCATGATACGGCTGCCGGTGACCCCTTCTTCTCGGGCTATGTCATTGAGGAAATCAAGTTCTTCGCATGATACCTCGTACTCCTTGCTAAGGCCGTGATGTGTCTCGTACATCTTCTGGCCTACTGTCTCGTAATCGCCACGCTCCAAGGCATCGCAGACAGCCAATACACGGTCTACCTCGCCGATGACATAACGTGCTCTCTTGTAGTCTTCTTCGCTGACTTCTGATTTAACCTCATCCAAAAGGGCCATGTTGGCATCTCGCAAGGTCTCAACCTCAGGATGATGCTTGTTGATAACTGCTGCAACGCGTTCACAAGAAAGGCGACGCTCATTGTACGGACTACCAGCCAGTTCGTGTTTGACACAACTGTTTACCAATACAAGTTTGTAGCCTTTGGGGTTCCATGGGAAGTACGCGTACTCGCCACTGCGGCAATCCAAGCGCATGAGGCTGCCAGCCTTGCCGTGAACACTGGCAAATTGGTCCATGATACCACAGTTGCAACCGATATACTTGTGTTCGGTACGCTGGCCTACACGTGCCAACTCCATCTTGTCAATTTTGTTATCACCCCATAGGTCGTTGCATGCAAATGCGAAAGTACTCTCCAGTGCGGCGGAACTGCTCATACCTGCACCAAGAGGAACATCACCTGCAAAAGCTGTGTTAAAACCTTCCACGGGAACACCCAAAGCCATCATCTCACGGCAGACTCCGAAGATATAGCGTGCCCAAGTCGCCTTGGGACCTTCTGGATCGTCCAAAGAGAAAGTTACTTTATCTTTCAAGTCAATAGAATAAGCATTCACGTTGCGGGTTCCATTTGGCTTGATTTCCGCAATCATTCCCTGCTGTACAGCTCCAGGGAATACAAAGCCGTTGTTGTAGTCTGTATGTTCGCCAATCAGGTTTATACGACCAGGAGATGCGTATACATTGCCGGTTTCACCGTCGAAATGCTTAACGAAACGACTTCTTACATCATCAATTGTCAATCTCATAATTGTATTAGGTTAGGTTTTGCCACTCTTCATCCATGCATTTGGACGATGGAGTGACAGGTTAGTATTTGTGATAGATTAGTTCTTTGATGGACGGCTGCCAATTTGCGCATAGAAAAGAACATATGCAGCACAAATGACCACTACCCAATAAGAATTGATGTAGCCGAACAGGTCCGCAACATATCCTTGAACGCCCATCATTACTGCGCAGAAGAATACCATGGTCATAAATATGCCGGATGCGATAGCGGTATATTTGCCCAAGCCCTCTACGGCCATATTGAAGATACCGCCCCACATGACAGATGTACAGAGACCGACAAGAAGGAAAGCAAATACGCCAACAGGTACGTTCTGGGTAATCATGCTCAAGTTAGCCCAGTCCACACCAGGAACGTCCACTGTCCAAGTAGACGGTGCGTACATGCCGAATAGCACAAGGATTAACGAGGCTGTTGATACGGTGGTAATCATAGTACGGCTTGATACCTTGTTGCCAATGGAGGCTCCTACAAAGCGGCCAATCAGCATCATGAACCAATATACGGCAACCAACTGACCTGCAATGGCGGCAGAAATACCGAGGTCCACCATGTAGAGGTTAGCAAAATTGGGTACACCGACCTCAATGCCCATGTACATGCCGATACCCAACACGCCCAATACGAAATGACGATAGCTCATGGCACCTTTGATTAGAGAAGTGTCCACCGGAGCTTGTTCTGGTTCTTCGATTTTTGTGAACAGGATAACAACGAATGCCAACACAAAGATACCCAAAGCAATCATCAAGGCTGGAGTTGCATCGGCGATGTGTGCCTTGCTTACATCGCCAATTAAGGCACCCATAAGAATGTACACTGCCACGGCGGCCGCACTGTTGAAGACTCCGCCAGTCTGAATCAGCTGGTTGCCACTATTGCCACCACCACCAAGAAGGTTAAGCATTGGATTAACCACGCAGTTCAAAATCGCCATGGTACAACCACTTATAAATGCGCCAATCAGATAAACCAAGAATGCGAAATCCTTGCTTACCGAACCGCTAAGCCACTGTACCAATATACCTATGATACCGATAACCAAGCCTATAAGCGCGGTTTTCTTGTAACCGACCTTGGCGATTAGCATACCAGCAGGAATGCTGATAACCAAATAAGCAATGAAGTTACCATAGTTGCCAATCTGTGCCAGCACATTGCTTACTTCAAAATCATTTTTCACGATGACGGCCATCGGTGAACACAGGTTGGTCACGAAAGCAATCATTGCAAACAGCGCAATCATCACTATAATTGCGCCCCATTGTTTAGTTTTTTGAGCCATTAGTTTAAGTTAAGTTTGTTAATGTTTTGTATTAAAAATAATTATTCTATATTCTATGAATCAATAAAAGCCACTCTCTCCCTCACGGGAGCAAGAGCAGCTTATGTGATATTACTTTTGTACTCCGAATTTATATACCGTTTTCTGGATGTATATTTCACCGGGCTTCAGTTGCGTGCTGGGGAAGTGTGCTCGGTTGGGAGAATCGGGGAAATGCTGCGCCTCAAAGCACAATCCGGAGTGCTTGCCGAAGGTGGCTCCATGCTGTCCCTTGTAACCATCAGCCCAATTGTCGCTATAGAACTGTACGCCAGGTTCCGTTGTCCAGCATTCCATTGTGCGCCCCGTAGAGGGTTCCAGCATGGAAGCGGCTAAAGTCAGTTCGCCAGGTTCGTGTTTGTTCAGAACATAACAATGGTCGTAACCTGTGCCATGTTTGATTTGCTCGTCGTCGGCTGCAATGTCACGACCAACTGGTTTTGGAGTACGGAAGTCGAATGGGGTACCCTCCACCTTTCTGATTTCTCCGGTAGGAATGCTGTTCTCGTCAATTGGAATATAGAAATCGGCATTGATAGTGAGAATGGTGTCCAGCTGTGAAGGTGTTGGAGAACCGATGCCTGTCAAAGAGAAGAAGCCGTGATTTGTCATATTGACAACAGTCTTCTTGTTGGTTGTTCCACGGTAATCTATGATCAGTTCGTTGTTGTCCGTTAATGAATACTTGACAGTCATTTTCAACTCCCCAGGAAATCCTTCCTCGTAATATGCGAATGTATAACGCAATACAAGTTCATGATCGTTCAGTTGTTCTGCATCCCATACTCTTGCATGACAACCTGTGGGGCCGCCATGCAGATGGTTAGGTCCATTGTTTATGGCAAGACTATATTCTTTTCCATTCATTGTGAACTTACCTCGACATATGCGATTGCCAAATCTGCCAACCAAGGTAGAAAGGAACGGTTCAGGACTGTCCAAACAGTCTTGTATGCAGTCATGACCTTGTATTACGTTTGCTATCTTGCCATCCCGGTCAGGAACCATGATGGATACCAATGAACCACCATAATTGGTGATGCTCACCTCCATGCCTTTTACATTGGTCAAAGTGTACAAGTCTGTTTCCTTGCCTTGTACCATAGCCTGAAAATCTGCTCGCTTCAGACCGGAAATCAAAGTTTTTTCCATTGGGATTAGTGTTTTAAGTATCTACTTGCTGATGCAAATATACAAAATAATCCCAATACGGGCAACACTTGCCAATGGAAAAAACTTGCCGTAAATGAACTAATGTGCCTTATTGCTGTTATATGGTGCTTTTCAGCATATCGGCAACGACAAACGTGCTTCCTCCTATAAAGATTGTGTCACCAGCTTCTGCGTTCAGTTTGGCAGCGGAGTAGGCATCAAGGACATTTCTGAATGTTTCTCCGGTCAATCCGACCGAGTTGGCTATTGCGGCAAACTGTTCCACAGGCATGGCACGCTTTACACTTGCCTGTGTGAAATAATATCTTGCTCTTTTGGGAAGCATTTTTACCACAGCATTTACGTCCTTGTCACCTACCATGCCTATAATTATATGTAAAGAACCCTGAGTGGATTCCAACTGTTTGCTAAGGTATGTCCATCCACCAACATTGTGTCCGGTATCACATATTGTCAATGGGGCACGTTTCAGGATTTGCCATCGTCCCATAAGGCCTGTCAAGGCACATACGTTGGCAAAACCTTCGGAAATGGCTTGCTCTGTAATGCGGAGTCTTTTGGAGTTGTTGAACGAGGTAAGGCAAACATCTCCCAATACGTCCAATGCCGTGAGAATGGTTTGCGTATTCTTTTCCTGGCAAAAACCTTTAAGTTCAGCTTCAACAGCATCGTGATGCATTTCGTCAGCAAAGCAGATTGGCGCATGCATCTCCAATGCTTTGTAAAGGAACACGTTGCGGACATCGTTGTTGCCTCCTGTTTCTCCTATCACTACAGGTACATTTTCCTTTATTATTCCAGCCTTTTCTCCGGCTATGTCCTTAAGGGTATTTCCCAAAAATTGCACATGATCAAAACTAATGTTTGTGATTATGGAAAGTAAGGGGGAAATGATGTTAGTGCAATCCATGCGTCCGCCTAACCCGGTTTCTATTACGGCAATATCCACATGTGCCTCCTCAAAATATTTAAGTGCCAAGGTGGTAGTTAGTTCAAAGAATGATGGATGCAAAGGCTCAAAAAAAGTACGTTCATCTTCCACAAACCGCACTACACGTTCCTCCGGAATCATCTTGCCGTTCACACGAATGCGTTCTCTGAAGTCCAGTAAATGCGGACTTGTGTACAATCCCACTTTATAACCTGAGCATTGCAGTATAGCTGCCAATGTATGGCTAACGCTACCCTTGCCGTTGGTTCCTGCAACATGTATAGTCATGTAGTTACGGTGCGGATGCCCGAAATGTCGGTCCAGAATCTTTGTATTTCCCAAACCTTCTTTATATGCTCCAGCCCCGATGTTCTGGAACAACGGGGCTGAGGTGAACAGATACTCTGTTGCTTCGTTATATGTCATGTGAGATGTTTTTTGATTCATGCAATCATATTATCTCATGTAAACAGGTTCTTGAATTTCTGGAAGAACGAGTTTTTGGTCGTTTGTGAAGGCTTGAAGCTATCACTGTCTTTAATTTTCTCTATTGCCTCGTGTTCTTCCTTGGTGAGTGTCTCCGGAATGTATATGGAGATATTCACAATCAAGTCACCATAGCCGTATCCATAGCCTTGCAATGCAGGCAGGCCTTTGCCACGCAGACGTACAGTCTTGCCAGGTTGTGTACCAGGTTCTATCTTGATTTTTACTCGCCCGTCTATGGTGGGAATCTCGGCCGAACCGCCTAATATCGCGGTTGGCAAGTCCAAAAGCAGATTATATATAAGATCATTGTCCCTGCGGGCTAGTTCTGCGTGAGGCTCAATCTCCACAAACACCTGTATGTCTCCGGCATAACCATTGTTATGTCCCGCATTACCTTTACCTTGTACGGTCAGGATCATGCCGTCTTGAATTCCGGCTGGAATCTGCACTTCAACAACCTCTTCACCATTGACAACACCAGTACCTGCGCAATGCGTGCACTTGTTTTTTATAACGGTACCACTGCCACCACAAGTATGACATACGCTCTGCTGCTGCATACGTCCGAGCATAGTGTTTACGGTTCTGTTGATGTATCCGGTACCGTGGCATGTACCACAAGTTCCCGTCTTTCCGTCTTCAGAACCTGTACCATTACAGTGGGTACAGGTTACATCCTTTCTTACCTTAAACTTTTTGGATGTACCCTTGGCCACTTCCTCCAATGTCAGTTTTACTTTCAGTCTGAGGTTACTGCCCTGATGTCGCTGGGAAGTTCGACTTCCGCCACCGAAACCGCCAAAGCCTTCAAATCCACCGAAGCCACCGCCTCCCATGTGTCCGCCAAAGATATCTCCAAACATGGAGAATATGTCATTCATATCGAAGCCCTGGCCGCCTCCAAAGCCCCCGGCACCACTCATGCCGGCATGGCCAAATTGGTCATATCGTGCACGTTTATCCGGGTCTCGCAGTACGTCGTATGCCTCCGCGGCCTCCTTGAACTTTTCCTCGGCTTCTTTATTGCCTGGATTGCGGTCAGGATGGTATTTTATGGCCATCTTCTTGTAGGCCTTCTTTATTTCATCTTCAGAAGCACCCTTTTTTATGCCGAGCACTTCATAATAGTCTCTTTTTTCTGCCATGTAATTCCTCTGTTTTGCCAATCCATGTTCCCATTGTCAATGGGGGGGGGACAAGGATCTCGCTTGGTTCGTTTCTGCAAGGTGTCAAATTCCGACTACCACTTGGGCGTGACGGATGACTTTATCATTCAATTTGTACCCTTTAAGTGTGCAGTCCACAACCTTGTTCTTCATTTCCGGTGTGGTTGCAGGAAATTGGGCTATCGCCTCATGTACCTCAACATCAAAATCCGCATCCTTGGTATCAATTGCTTTCACGCCCTGTTTTTCCAGGATGGTCATGAATTTTTTCTGTATAAGGCCGACTCCCTCAGCAGCCGCTTGCATGTCTTCAGCTTTATGCATTTGTTCAAGGGCACGCTCCATGTCATCCATAACAGGCAGAATAGCCGTTATGACTTTTTCTCCTCCATTTAGGATGAGATCGGCTTTCTCTTTGATGACGCGTTTGCGGTAGTTGTCAAATTCCGCTACCTTATATAGCAATTGCTTCTTTAGTTCAGCAATCTCAGCCTGTGCCGCCTCCAAAGGATCCACCTCGACTTTCGTCTCTTCGGCAGTTGCATCTGTCGTGGTCTCTGTGTTCTCACCGGTAGCCTCTGTGGTTTCTGTTTCGTTTACCGGAGCCTCATCCTGTGTCAATTCTTCGTTATTGATTGTTTCTTCTGTTGCCATGGTTCTTGTACATAATTGTTTATTATGCTATATTGCATAAAACGTGCCATTGTCATTTTGGCACGTTTCATGTCATTACGGCAGTCTGATGGCATGTCCGTGCCTTCATTCCTGTGGTTGCATATATATTATAAGGTATAGTCTATTGCATGCACTTAGTTGGCATACATCTTGGCTTTCATCTCCTTTATCTGGTCGCTCATAATATAGTCATCGTAGTCCATAAGCTTGTCAATGGTTCCATGCGGTGTCAGTTCTATGATGCGATTTGCCACGGTCTGTATGAATTCGTGGTCATGGCTGGAAAAAAGTATATTTCCCTTGTACTGTTTCAGATTATTGTTGAATGCCTGGATACTTTCAAGGTCCAGATGGTTGGTAGGAGTGTCAAGTATAAGGCAGTTGGCATTTTTCAACTGCATACGTGCAATCATACAGCGCATCTTCTCGCCACCAGACAAAACATTCACCTTTTTCAGCACCTCCTCACCGGAGAACAGCATACGGCCCAAGAATCCCTTGAAATAAACATCGTTGCCCTCTCCAAACTGGCTCAGCCAATCTACCAAGTTCAGTTCAGACTGGAAGAACTCCGTATTGTCCACAGGGAGATAGGCAGTAGTAATGGTCACTCCCCAGTTGTATGTGCCTCCCTGTGCCTCGCGGTTGCCATTGATAATTTCAAACAATGCAGTCATGGCGCGCGGATCGTGGCTGAGGAACACTACCTTTTCTCCCTTTTCTATGTTGAAGCTTACGTTATCAAAGAGCACTGTGCCGTCCTCCATGGTAGCCTTGAGGTCTTGAACTTCAAGAATCTGGTTGCCAGGCTCGCGTTCCATCTGGAAGATGATTCCAGGATATTTGCGAGTAGATGGGCGGATTTCTTCCACGTTGAGTTTTTCCAGCATCTTTTTGCGACTGGTAGTCTGCTTGGACTTTGCCACGTTTGCACTGAAACGGCGGATGAACTCTTCCAGTTCCTTCTTCTTCTCCTCGGCTTTTGCCTTTTGGTTTTGTGCCTGACGCAGAGCCAGCTGGCTGGATTCGTACCAGAAGCTATAGTTGCCTGCAAACATGGTCACTTTGCCAAAGTCTATGTCCACGGTATGTGTGCACACGCTATCGAGGAAATGGCGGTCGTGGCTCACCACCAATACCGTGTGTTCGAATTCGCTCAGGTATTGTTCCAGCCACTGTACCGTGTCCAGGTCCAAGTCATTGGTAGGTTCGTCAAGCAAAAGGTTGTCCGGATTTCCGAACAATGCCTTGGCCAACATCACGCGTACTTTTTCCTTGCCTGACAGTTCACCCATCAGATGGTGGTGCAGAGATTCCTTGATGCCAAGCCCCGACAGCAGACTGCCGGCATCGCTCTCGGCAGTGTATCCGCCCATTTCGGCAAACCTGTCTTCCAGTTCTGCCACTCGAATGCCATCTTCATCGGTGAAGTCTGTCTTGCTATACAGTACTTCACGTTCTTTCATAATTTCCCACATGGTGGTGTGCCCCATCAGTACTGTGTTGAGCACCGTCTCCTGGTCATATTGGAAGTGATCCTGAGACAGGACTGACAGGCGTTCGCCAGGTCCAAGTTCCACACTGCCCTTCGTAGGTTCCAATTCACCACTGATGGCTTTCAATAGGGTGGATTTTCCGGCACCGTTGGCACCGATGACTCCATAAATGTTTCCATGTGTGAACTTCATGTTCACGTCCTTATACAGGACCCTTTTGCCGAATTGTACGGCTATATTGCTAAGTGTAATCATTGTCCTATGTTTATGACATATTCAGTTCAACATCCATACTGTCCGCACTAAAGGAAAGCGGCATCAAATCTTTCACGCTATCTATGCAATGAGTTCCATGTCCTCCGTACAAGAGCACCCGTATGGGAAATCCTTGCCTATGCTCTGTTTCCAGCAGTGCCTGCCGACACATTCCGCATGGTGATATAGGGGTAGGAGTGAAACGCCCTTTGGTCTGTGCGGCAATGGCAATGGCAGTTATCACGGCATCCGATCTGTTGGCACCGCACCAGAATAATGCGGTTCGTTCAGCACATGTCCCCACTGGGTAGGAGGCGTTCTCCTGATTGCTGCCAAGAATAATTTCACCGTCTTGCAACTGTAAGGCAACGCCCACTTGAAAGTGGCTGTATGGCGAATAGCTGCTTTCGGTTGCTTTTCGTGCAGCACCTATCAACTCCTGCTCCGCGACACTCAGCTCTTGTTCGTCAAGCACAACCACCCGAGTGCGAATCTCGTACTCTTTCATAAATATATGGATTTTACCATGCAAAGGTACGAATAAATGTATGATTTTCCAAATACAGTTGCCAAAACCACCTCCCGAATGCACAGAGCAAGCCCGAACAATTGCCTCGCGTCTTGCGTTGATGTATATTATAGGTAACTGTCCGGGCTTGTCTTGTGGATGGACTACGGGCTACTTGCTCCTTACGAACTGTACAAAACGTTGCAGTCCATCAGTCAGAGTTTTTCTGGGACAGGCTATGTTCCATCGCATGAACCCCTCACCCTCGGGACCGTACATGGTTCCGGCATTGAGCCACAGGTGATTCTTATAGGCCAGTTCCTGTTCAAGATTGGCGGAAGTCATGCCAAGGGCATTGCAATTCATCCACACCAGATATGTGCCTTCCAGGACCGCCAATGGGAATTCCGGTAGATTCGTGCCGCAAAATTCCTGCATATACAGGTAATTGTCGTGCAAATATTCCAGCAACTGTTCCAGCCAGTCCTCGCTCTCGTTGTAGGCAGCCTGGGTGGCTTCTATGCCAAAGGGATTGACATCGCACACCTCATTGATATTGATGGCACGCACGATTTTTTCTCTCCATTTCGCATCGGCACACACGATGTTGGCTATTTGCAATCCGGCTATGTTGAATGCCTTGCTTGGTGAAACGCAGGTAACCGAATGTTGCAAAAAGTCCTCGGAGATGGAAGCGAACGGAACATATTTGTGCCCTGGCATCACTAATTCGCAATGTATCTCGTCTGCCACTACAGTAACACCGTTACGTATACATATTTCGCCTATGCGCACCAACTCTTCACGTGTCCACACGCGTCCTGCGGGATTGTGGGGATTGCATAGTATCATGAGGGACGTTCGGGGGTCTGCGGCCTTGCGCTCCAAGTCATCATAGTTGATAGTATATGTGTTGTTGGCATACAGTAGGGAGGAAGACAAAGCTTTGCACCCGTTGTTGGCTATTGACGAATAGAAATGGTTATAAACTGGTCCCTGTATGAGAATGTTGTCGCCGGGTTTGGCCAAAGCCTTGATGGTTACGGACAGGGCAGGTACCACGGCTGGAAGATAGACAATCCACTCCGGATGCATAGTCCAGCCGTGGCGACGGGCAAACCAGTTGATTACGGCATCATAATAGCTCTCCGGTACATGCGTGTAACCGAAAATGCCATGCTCCACGCGACTGTGCAGTGCTTCTATTATTTTGGGCGCCACCCGAAAGTCCATGTCCGCCACCCACATGGGCAATACTTCTGCATTATCGGCGCTGTCCCACTTGCAGGAGTTGGAACCGCGACGTGGCAATACTTTGTCAAAGTCGTATTTCATTTGTTTTTGTTTTGGTTAGCCGTGATAATGGTGGCTCATCTCCGAATCTTCTTGGTACTTACATCGCTAAATCCCGGTTTTGACTGAGGCACCAATGCAAATATAAGCAAATAAATCCATAGTCCGTGTCAAAATACATGAAAAATGTAGGTTTTAGCAATGTCATCTCTTCAAGAACGTCTATTCAGACTTGAGTATTCACGAATATCGCTTTGCTTATTCCCTCCTTATATTATTCACGCAATCAAATAGTGACATTCAATACGCTCCGTATTTTTTTTTGGGGGGGCAGACACTCGCATCGGCAAACTTATGCTATTTAATAGAAGCTTGCCGATGCGAGAAACACATAGGTTCAGAATCCTTTCCATAGGAGATTATGCCGTCAGTCCCATTCTTTATGTCGCTATGCGGAAGTGGTTCAAAGGAAGTTTCTCCGGTGCTCATTTCGGTCTGTTCGGAGTACATTGGTGACCAATGCCAACCACCGTTCGGGAAGAAATAATAATAATCCAGGTATATGCTCCAATTATAGTAGTCGGCTATCTTGGACATATAGAATTTGTCTGAGCTGTCACCGAAACGTCCAGAGAATCTGTCTTTAGTCATAATATAGTCATATATAGTGCAATCCAGACTGTTGTCGCTATAATACTTCAGGTAGATTACACCTCGTCTGATTTCCCAGTCAAAACGGTTGTAGATGTGCGTGTATGGACCATATTCATAGTAGTCCACCTGCTTGCCCCATCCATAGGTGGCTCCGTCAAATTCCGGGTAGAATACAATGTCGGTGTCATAGGAGTCAAAAGTGTAGATGCGACCCATATAACGATAGTTGTAAAACATCCCGAAGTCTCCCGTCCATTGTCCGGCAAACTTGACGGACTTGTTCACGTCCATGTCATCCTCCACTCTCCACACAAGGGAGCATGACGAGAGTGACATTATCACACATGCCACTAAGGCTATTCCTGAGTATAGATTCCTGCTGCTCATTTGCGTTGTTTTATTGTTAATATCCGTTGGCGTATCATTTCTAAAGCAAAGATACAATAAAGAAACGAAAGTGAGTGCGAAATGGGGAAAGAATGTTGTCTGTTAGCGATTTAACAGTGTTTGCCAAAATGTTGCAGTGCCATCAAATGCCAATGAAAAGCCAAGAAATGACAAAGTTTCGTTACTATACCGTTACTTTGAATCTTGCTTTCAATGGGTTATACTGGTTGCTGTAACAGATTGAATAGCAATACTTGTTAAGCGATTGCGGTCGCAAAAATAGGAGTTTTTCTTATATCTTCGTTCAGGTTTCGCTTTGGTTGATTCTTTTGCACCGATACGCTGCGTTCTGCTTACCGTCATTCGGCTCTACCATAAATAATTTTGTAATCAAAAAAGTAGAGTTATGAGCAGAAGCACTTTCAGAGTATTATTCTATCTTAAACGCAATGCCTCGAAGAAGAACGGGCTTGTGCCTGTGATGTGCCGCATTACGATAAACGGCAAGATTTCCCAATTCAGTTGCAAATTGGATGTAGAGGAAAAGTTATGGAATGTCAATCTCGGCAGAATGTCGGGAAGAAGCATTGTTGCACAAGAAACCAACCGAATGTTGGATAAAATCCGAGTAGGCATTAACAAGGTTTATCAGGAAATTATTGATAGGGATGGTTATGTGTCTGCCGAGAAGGTCAGAAATGCTTTCTTGGGTATGGGGCAAAACCATAAAACCCTGCTTGCCGTATTCAGACAACACAATGAAGATTATGCCAAACAAGTGGGCAAGATGAAAAGCCAACGTAGTTATTGGAAATATTGTACCGTTTACAACCATTTGGAAGAATTCATCAAGCATCGCTATAAGGTAAGTGATATTGCCTTGCGTGAGCTATCCCCTGCATTCATTACCGACTTTGAATTGTTCCTCCGCACCGAGAAGAACCATTGTACCAACACCGTATGGTCGTATATGATGCCGTTCCGCAGTATCATATATACCGCGATTAACAACGGTTGGTTGCAGCGTGACCCGTTTTATGCTTATCGTATTACAAAGGAGGAAACCAAAAGAGGATTCCTTACCAAAGAAGAAATCACGATGCTTATCAACGGAACATTCAAAAAGAAAAGTTACGAACTGATTAGAGACCTCTTCATCTTCTGCTGTTTCAGCGGATTGAGCTGGAGAGACATGTATAATCTCACCACCGCTAACCTTCAAACATCATTCGATGGGCACTTATGGATTAAGACTAACCGACAAAAGACGGGAACGGAGACAAATATCCGATTGCTCGATACCGCCAAACATATCATCGAGAAGTACAATGGCATGGCAGAGAGTAATAAACTGTTGCCTGTACCCTGCTATGCCAATTGCCGACATGGAATAAAAGCAGTGGCTAAGCTATGCGGAATCAACAAGAACGTCTGCTGGCATCAAAGCAGGCACTCATACGCAACAACCATTTGCTTATCCAACGGAGTACCCATTGAAACGTTATCCAAGCTTATGGGACATACAAGCATACGAAGTACTCAAATTTATGCGAAGATTACAGCCGAGAAGGTTAGTAACGACATCGAGAACCTATCCAAACAAATAGAATCTATGGAGAGTTTTATCTGCAAAGCCATTTGACAACCATTCAAAACATAACTACAATGAAAACAGAAAGAAATATCATAACGATGGATGAATATGGACAAATCCATTTCCCGAGTACAACGAGCAATGACATTTGGATGAGTACAAACGAACTGATAGACCTATTCGGTATCACATATCCGACTTTGAAAGCCAATACCAAAACCATATACAAAAGCGGTGTTCTTAACGAACACGAGGAGCAAAGGAGTATCAATTTATCCAATGGGATAAGCATAGATATTTATGCACTACCTATGATTATTGCTTTGTCGTTTCGATTGAATACACTAGGAGCATATAAGGTAAGAGAGTGTTTAATGAAGAAACTTACAACCAATTTAAGAAACCAAATTCTGTTTTTGAATGTGCGTACGCATGAATGTATGAATGAAAGCAAGTATGGCTTAAATTGAGTACACACAAATGCAAGTGTGGCATTACATTCAAATGTACCTCTGTATGATATTTCCATCATACGCTCATCCCTAAATGGGTACAAAGGTATGTGCGAACATTATCTGAAATCTGCAACTTCAAGCAGCGAGCCGTTTTCGGAACAATCTTCCTCGCATACTTCGAGAGTATTGATCCGAAAAAACTTGCATCTTTCAAGCCCGCACAGATAAAGTACCCATAGAGGAGATGACCGACCGATGGGAAACAGGAAATTCAGACGGATGGCAGAGCATTGATTGCTTCGCTATCCGTTTCTTTTTTTTAGGAGAAAGAATCCCTCCCTCAAAGAAACAGCAAACGAGCGAGATATACAAAGCTTGCTTTGATATTTCACAGCGAGTGCAGCATTTTTTCGCGATAACGCATAGAAACAAGAACTCGTAATTAACGTGAGTTCGATGAAATTAGAATAAAGAAATCTGTGTGTCCAATGTCCTATT
>JAMPDJ010000033.1 GCA_023665805.1 Bacteroides sp.
GTTGGTTAGAGCACATGACTGTTAATCATGGGGTCGTTGGTTCAAGCCCATCCTGGAGCGCAAATGTCGCACGGCATGAAGGGAGCACATGACTCTATTGCACTGCTTCAGTAGCTCAGTTGGTTAGAGCACATGACTGTTAATCATGGGGTCGTTGGTTCAAGCCCATCCTGGAGCGCAGACAAAACAAACATAATAGCCTGTCGGAAACGGCGGGCTATATTCGTAAATTGAGAATGCGTACGCGTACGCGCGCTTAATGCATACTTCAAAGCTGAAAGTCGTGTAAGGATTATGCCATATGGTTAAAAACGTGGATGAAATAATAAACAGTTTTCGCTCCATCCTGTTCCCCAAGTTTTATGGAGGAGACATGACGGAGGAACTGTTGTATGCACAAATGTGCAGGATAATGAGCAAAGACCAGGCCAAATCCATGATAGAATACCTTCCAGAACTTAAGACGATGGTGGACATGGACGTGGAGGCGGCCTATAACGGTGACCCCGCAGCAGAAACATACGACGAGGTAATATGCTGTTATCCCATTATCAAGGCCATAGTGAATTACCGCATAGCCCACAAGATGTTGCAGTTGGGCGTAAGTCTGGTGCCACGTATCATTACCGAGAAAGCGCATTCAGAGACCGGCATAGACATACATCCCGCAGCAACCATAGGTCACCATTTTACCATAGACCATGGTACCGGCGTGGTAATAGGCGCCACCTGTATCATCGGCAACAACGTGAAATTATATCAAGGGGTGACGCTGGGTGCCAAGAGTTTCCCTCTGGATGACAACGGTCATCCCATCAAGGGTATACCACGTCATCCCATACTGGAAGACGATGTCATAATATACAGTAACTCCACAGTGCTTGGACGCATAACCATAGGACGCGGGACAGTCATCGGAGGCAACCTGTGGGTAACAGAAAGTACCGCTCCAGGGGAAAAGCTGCTGCAGGGCGGCAAAATAAGAAAATAACAGAAGAAACATATATACATAGAAGACGAGATTCATGGAATTCGAACTCATTGCCAAGACCTTTCAAGGTCTGGAGACAGTGTTGGCAACAGAGCTTACGGCTTTGGGAGCCAACGACATTCAGATAGGACGCCGCATGGTGTCCTTTACGGGTAATAAGGAGATGATGTATCGTGCAAACTTTCAACTACGCACGGCCATACGCATTCTCAAGCCCATTTGCCATTTCAAGGCAAAGACTGCAGACGAAGTTTATGACGCAGTAAAAAAGATAGACTGGACGCAATACTTGTCCAACAACACAACTTTTGCCGTGGACAGCGTGGTCTTCAGCAATGAGTTTCGTCACTCCAAATTTGTGGCTTACAAGGTCAAAGACGCCATAGTGGACCAATTCCGCGAAAAGACCGGCAACCGTCCCAATATCCGCATAGTGAATCCCGACCTGCAGTTGCACATCCATGTGGCTGAATATGATTGCACGTTAGCTATGGACAGTTCCGGCGAAAGTCTTCATCGTCGAGGGTATCGCCAGGAGGCCGTGGAAGCTCCTCTGAACGAGGTGCTGGCAGCCGGCATTATCATGCAGACAGGCTGGCACGGAGAATGTGACCTGATAGACCCCATGTGCGGCAGTGGCACTTTTGCCGTTGAAGCAGCATTGATAGCACGCGGCATAGCACCTGGTATCTTCCGCAAGGAATACGCTTTCGAGAAATGGCCGGATTTTGATAAAGACCTGTTCGAAAGAATCTATGAGGACGATGCCATGGAACGTCCGTTCGAGCATCACATCTATGGTTACGACAACAATCGCCAGGCCGTGGAAATAGCCACACGGAATGTGAAAGCAGCCGGCCTTAGCAAGGACGTTACCATAGAATTGCGCGATTTCAAGGACTTCACCCAGCCTACTCAAAAAAGCATCATCATTACCAATCCGCCATACGGAGAACGTATTTCTGCTCCGGACCTGTTGGAACTGTACAAGATGATAGGCGAAAGATTCAAGCACCAGTTCGTGGGTGGCGATGCATGGGTACTGAGTTACCGTGAGGAATGTTTCGATGCCATAGGCCTGAAACCGTCGTTACGCACTCCACTGTACAACGGTTCATTGGAATGCGAGTTGCGCAAGTACCAGATGTTCGATGGCAAATTCAATAATATGCGTGCCGATGGCGGCGACATAAAGACGGCACAGGAACGCAGAATGATGGCGGACCAGAAGCGTTTCAAGCAAAAGCGCGACTTCAAGACACGTCTGGGAGAACAACCGGAGGAACATGAACTCCCTGGCAACCGTAATTTCGGCAAAGACAAATATGACCGCGAGAACAAGAAATACGGTCGTAGGGAATATGACCGTCGCAGTGACAGATTCGAACGCGAGGACAGAAAGTTCGGACGTGACTACAGCAAACCCGACCGTGGTGGTCGCAGGTTCGAACGCAACAATGGAGACAAACGTGGCAGCAGATTCGAACGCAACGACGGAGACAGACGCGGCAGCAGGTTTGAACGCGAAGGTAGCAATTTTTTTCAACGCGAGGATGGAAAACGCTCATTTAAGCCTCGTGGCGTAAACAGACCTCAAGGCAGAGGATATTCAGACAGAAGAAATAGCAAACCGTTCAATAAATTCCACAAAGATAATGAAGACTAATCCATTCAGATGCCTTTCGGTAAAGGCTTTATTGTCATTGATGTTTTGTTTTATGTGTATGGTATCTGCATCAGCGCAACCCAAACAGTTCTCTTTGGACGATTTGTTGGGCGGAGGCGACAGTTACTGGAAACTACGCCCCGAGAATATCTATACCTCATGGTGGGGCAACATCGCCTTGAAGACCACTCCAGAGGGAGTTTACAATCTGGCCACTGGCAGGGAGATACTCACAGTGGAGCAGGTAAACAAGTGCTTCTCGGAAAAAGTCGTGTTCAGCGGCCACAGCTTTACCTTTCCCATGGCGGACGAACCCGTGGTGATGTTCACCAAAGGGTTACGTCGCATAATGTTTGATTTCCAAAGCGGACGCGTATTGTTCGACAAGACTTTGCCAGAAGGTGCCGTTTCCCGCGATTTCAATATCAAGACAGGACAGACGGCCTATACCATAGGCGGCAACCTTTATGTGGCAACGCCTGACGGCAATGACATGGCTGTCAGTTGCGATGGCAGCACCGACGGTAGCGAAGATATTGTTTATGGCCAAAGCGTGCATCGCGATGAATTTGGCATCAGCAAGGGTACATTCTGGTCACCAGACGGCAAGTTGCTGGCATATTACCGCATGGACCAAAGCATGGTACCCAGCTATCCTCAGGTGGACATCAAGTCGCAGGGACCTGCCGAGGGCGAGTCACGCATAGCCGAGACATATTCCTGCCATTATCCCATGGCAGGCGAGAGAAGCCACGTGGTGAAAGTGGGCATATTTAATACCGAGAAACAGGAAAACGTGTGGCTTGACCTTGTTGGCGAAAAAGACGACTATCACACCAATATCTCTTGGGCTCCAGATTGCAAAAGCATATACGTATTTGAATTGAACCGCGACCAGAACCACATGCGATTGGTGCAATACGATGTCGAGACCGGCAAGATGATGCGCACCGTGCTGGAAGAGAAACACGACAAGTATGTGGAACCAATGCACCCCTTGGCATTCCTTCCATGGGACTATGACAAGGCCGTGATGCAGAGCCAGCGCAATGGTTATAATCACCTCTATGTCCTGAACTTAAAGTCCGGCCAACTGGAACAAGTGACAAAGGGCAACTGGGTGGTACAACGGTTCGTGGGATTCAATACAATCGCACGCCGCCTCATCTATCTCAGCAACGAGAACGATCCAAGAACATCTTGCCTCTACAGCGTTAAGGCATCCGGTGGCAAGCGTACTCCCATCGGTGCCACTACAGGTGTATGCTATCAGGCCCAGTTGAGCAAGAACGGCAGCTTCGTCATCTCTGCATACACTGCACCTGACATCCCACGTAGCATCAACCTACTCTCCACCACCACCGGCAAAGGCAACAACATTCTCACTGCCTCCGACCCATGGAAAGAACAAGGATATGCCATCCCTACATTCAAAAGTGGCAGCATCAAGGCGGCAGACGGGGTGACAGACCTGTATTACCGCATGGTTTTGCCGCCTGATTTTGACGAGAACAAGAAATATCCCACTATCGTTTATGTCTACGGCGGCCCTCACGCCCATATGGTCGATGCCAGCTGGCACTGGTCATCACGCGGATGGGAAACCTACATGGCACAGAAGGGCTACATCACATTCATCCTGGACAACCGTGGCAGCGAATGGCGCGGACTGAAATTCGAACAGGCCACTTTCCGTCAATTGGGCGTGGCCGAACGCGAGGACCAGTACAAGGGTGTGGAATATCTTACCTCCTTGCCTTATGTGGACAAAGACCGCATAGGCGTACATGGCTGGAGTTTTGGCGGCTTCATGACCACCAACCTTATGCTAACCTACCCCGATGTCTTCAAGGTAGGCGTGGCAGGTGGTCCGGTAATAGACTGGAACTACTATGAAGTGATGTATGGCGAACGCTATATGGATACTCCGCAGCAGAACCCCGAGGGATACAAGAATTGCAACCTGCGCAACCGTGCAGGCAACCTGAAGGGACGCCTGCAGTTAATCATCGGATACAACGATCCCACCTGTGTTCCACAGCATTCTCTCAGTTTCATACGTGCCTGCATAGATGCCGGGACACAATGCGATTTCTTTGTATACCCAGGTGGCGAACACAATATGTATGGAAAGGATGCCGTGCATCTGCACGAAAGAATAACAAGATATTTCGAGGACTATCTGAAATAAAAACAATAAGCATATGGAAAAAATACTTCTGCTTGGCTCAGGTGGACGTGAGCATGCTTTGGCATGGAAGATAGCCCAAAGCCCATGTCTGGAGAAATTGTATATAGCACCGGGCAATGCCGGTACTGCCCTCGTCGGCGAGAATGTGGCCATGAAAGCCGACGATTTTGCCTCAATCAAGACTTTCGTGTTGGCCAATGCCATTACCATGGTAGTAGTAGGTCCCGAGGATCCGTTGGTAAAGGGAATATACGACTATTTCAAGGCTGACGAGGCACTTTCTTCCATTCCTGTTATCGGCCCTTCCCGCGCTGGTGCCGTGCTGGAGGGCAGCAAGGACTTTGCCAAGGGCTTCATGCAACGCCACGACATCCCAACAGCCGCCTACAGGACATTCACAGGCGAGACATTGGAGGAAGGCAAGGCTTTCCTGCGCACCCTGAAGGCTCCCTATGTATTAAAGGCCGACGGTCTGTGTGCAGGCAAGGGCGTACTTATCCTGGACACCCTGGCCGAGGCCGAGAAGGAACTGGAGGAAATGCTGGGTGGAATGTTCGGCGGAGCCTCCAGCCGTGTGGTCATAGAAGAATTCATGAGCGGCATAGAATGCTCGGTTTTCGTCCTCACAGACGGCAAGGATTATGTCATCCTGCCCGAGGCCAAAGACTACAAACGCATAGGCGAAGGCGACACCGGCCTGAACACCGGTGGTATGGGTAGCGTATCTCCGGTGCCATTTGCCGACGAGACATGGATGAACAAGGTCGAGAACCGCATCATCCGTCCTACCGTCCAAGGACTCGCCCAGGAGGGCATAGACTACAAGGGATTCATCTTCTTCGGATTGATAAACGTTGACGGAGACCCCAAGGTCATTGAATACAACGTTCGTATGGGTGACCCGGAGACCGAGACCGTAATGCTCCGCATCAAGAGCGATCTCGTGGACTTGTTCCAAGGCGTAGCCACAGGAACTCTGGGTACCAAGACCATAGAGATTGACCCGCGTAGCGCAGTATGCGTGATGATGGTCAGCGGCGGTTATCCGGGTTCTTATGAAAAAGGCTTTCCCATAACCGGTATCAAAGAGGTGGACGGCAGCATCGTTTTCCATGCAGGCACCGCCATGGCAAATGGACAGGTTGTTACCTCCGGAGGACGTGTAATAGCCGTAAGCTCATATGGCGATACCAAGGCCGAAGCGTTGGCAAAGAGCATGCAGGAAGCCCGGAAGATAGAATTCACAGGCAAGTATTACCGCAAAGACATCGGTCAGGACTTGTAAGAAAGACAGATGCGCAAACGCCGTTTCCAAAATAACGTCAGCAAGAGTTCTCTCACCCTGCCATTGTGCATGGTGCTGGGGACTCTTGTGTGGTTTGGAAACATAGCCTCGCATGACCTGCAATGTGGCAGCGAGTCCTTCGCGACCCTGTTCTCGGCCGCAGCCACCACATACATAGTGATGGAGACAGCCAACAAATTCGCCCTCCTGCGCATCCGTTCAAATATGGTGGCGGCAGTATGGGTGACCGGCATAGCCCTGATGCCGTTTCTGCACCATTGGTCGGCAGGATGGATGGCAGTCCCGGCATTGGCCGGATGTCATTACGTGATGTTCCACACATATCAAGACGCCAACTCCTCCGTAGTCCCGGTTTTTCACACCTTTGCGCTCCTTGGCATAGCCTCGCTGTCCATCCCGCAGATGCTTGCATTCGTACCGTTGTTCTATTGGTACCTGTTGGTATTCATGCGCTGCATGTCATGGCGTAGCCTTTGGGCAGGTATCGTTGGACTGATATTGCCACTATGCTTTGTCCTCGGATGGAGCATTGTTACGGATGACTACACGTTCCTGTCGGGGCGATGGGACAGTCTCTTGTCCACGCGACTTTTTGCAGACAAGGATTATGCCTTGTTCCTGGACTATCGTTCTCCGCGGACTTTGTTCATGGCCTTCATCACCCTGTTGTCGCTTACGGGCATAGTGCATTATTTGCGCAATTACTACAACGACAAGATACGCACGCGCATGTACCTGTATATATATATTATACAGACAACCGTATGCTGGTTGATGATAATGTGCATGCCATCACGCTTTGACTTGCTGGCACCATCGTTGATGCTTTATGCCTCCACCATGGTGGCACATTTCTTCGCCCTCACAGGCACTTGGGTCAGCAATGCGTTTTTCTGTCTCACGCTGCTTGCCTCAGCGGCACTCACACTTGTAAACTTGGGAATATGGAAGTACTGACGCAGGCACTGGAAAGCTACGGCTATTGGGGCATGACCATCGCTGCATTCTTGGCAGGCAGCGTGTTTCCATTCAGCAGCGAGGCTGTCATGGTCAGCCTGCAACTGGCAGGTCTGGAACCGTGGCCATTATTCCTCAGTGCCACCACAGGCAACGTTGCCGGTTCCATGTTCAATTACTGGGTAGGCACATTCGGACGGATGGAATGGATAGAGAAATATCTACGCATCCCACGGGAGAAAATAGAGAATACTCAACGTTGGATGGACGGACGCGGAGCATGGATAGGAGCATTGTGCTTCCTGCCAATCCTGGGCAGCGTGCTGAGCGTGACACTCGGTTACATGAGGGCCAACCCCTATGTCACACTGATAGCCGTCTTCGCAGGCAAGGCAGTACGCTATGCCATACTGATAATATCGATATACTATTTAAACAACTAATAAACAAACAATGAAACAGTTCAAGCTGATAGACACCCTAATGGGGTGGATTGCTTTTGCCATCGCCGCCGTCGTGTATTGCAGCACGATAGAGCCTACGGCAAGTTTCTGGGACTGTCCTGAATTCATCACCACGGCATTCAAGCTGGAAGTAGGACATCCCCCCGGCGCACCTTTCTTTATGCTGACGGGCAACATCTTTTCCCAGTTTACCGACGACCCCACCAAGGTTGCCATGATGGTCAACACGATGAGCGCCTTGTTCTCGGCAGCCTGCATCATGTTCCTGTTCTGGAGCATCAGCCATCTGGCACGCAAACTCGTAGGCGACAATGGCATGGTCAATACCTGGGCACAGTGCCTGACCATAGAACTGTCCGCCATGACAGGCGCCCTGGCTTATACATTCTCCGACACCTTCTGGTTCTCTGCCGTGGAAGGCGAGGTATATGCCTATTCCAGCCTGTTTACGGCTGTAGTCTTCTGGCTGATGCTGAAGTGGGAAGAGAATGCCGACAAGCCTCATGCCGACCGCTGGCTCATACTCATTGCCTACCTCACCGGCTTGAGCATCGGTGTCCACCTGCTGAACCTCCTGTGCCTTCCTGCCCTGGTGCTGGTGTGGTACTTCAAGAGACATAGCCATCCCGATGTCAAGGGCAGTACTTTGGCCCTGCTTGGCAGCTTCGTGCTTGTAGCCGTGGTGCTGTATGGCATTGTCCCCGGCATCGTCAGGGTAGGAGGATGGTTTGAACTGTTGTTTGTCAACACTCTCGGGTTCTCCTTCAACACCGGCCTCGTGGTATACATCTTCATACTCATCTCCGTGGTCCTGTGGGCTATACGCGAATCCACCACGCAGACAAGCCGCCTGCGCATGAGTATTTCCTTCGTAGCGGCCATAGGCATGCTGGGCATCCCGTTCTACGGCCACGGAGTGTCAAGCGTGATTTTCGGCATCCTGTTGATGGCAGGCCTGTTCGTGGCACTGCATTATCTCAAGGGGAAAGACGGTGACCACGTCATTACAGCACGCCTGATGAACACCACGCTGCTGTGCCTGCTGATGATAATGATAGGCTACTCTTCCTATGCCGTCATTGTTATCCGCTCCACGGCAAATACTCCCATGGACCAGAATTCCCCGGAGGACATCTTCACCTTGGGCAACTATCTCGCCCGCGACCAGTACGGCGACAATCCGCTCATCTACGGACAGCCCTATTCCGCTCCAGTCAAGATGAAGGTGGAAGGACAGTACTATGTCCCAGTCAGCGAAGAGGGTGCGCCACAGTACCAGCGTGTGGAGAAAGCCTCTCCCGACGAACCCGACCGCTATGAGGTTATAGGACACAAGAACAAGTACGTATATACCTACAACATGCTCTTCCCCCGCATGTATTCCGAGCGTCACCGTCAAAACTATGAGGACTGGATGGGCGGCATCAAGGGTAAGAACGTTACCATCGACCATCTTGGAGAACGAAAAACCATCAAGGTGCCAACCATGCTGGAGAATCTCGACTTCTTCTGGTCTTATCAGGTCAACTTCATGTATTGGCGCTACTTCATGTGGAACTTCGCCGGCCGTCAGAACGACATCCAAGGACATGGCGAATTTGAACATGGCAACTGGATTACTGGCATACCATTCCTGGACAACATGCGCCTGGGCGACCAAAGCAAGCTGCCTGCCGAATTGCGCGAGAACAAAGGACACAACGTTTTCTACTGCCTGCCACTGCTTCTTGGAATCATCGGCCTCGTATGGCAGGTGAACAAACGCATCACCACGCGCGAAGGTATGGAAACGGAAGAGGGTGTCAAACAGTTCTGGGTAGTGTTCTTCCTCTTCTTCATGACAGGTCTGGCCATAGTCCTTTACCTCAACCAGACTCCGATACAGCCTCGCGAGCGTGACTATGCCTATGCAGGGTCGTTCTACGCCTTTGCCATATGGATAGGGCTGGGCGTGGCAGCCATCAGCGATGTCCTGCGCCGCCATGTCTTCCGTGGCAAGGAGATGCCGGCTGCATTGATAAGCATACTGTGCCTGCTGGTACCCGTGCAGATGGCTTCCCAGACCTGGGACGACCACGACCGCAGCGGACGTTATACCTGCCGCGACTTCGGACAGAACTACCTCATGAGCCTGGACGAAGGCAAGAACCCCATCATCTTCACCAATGGCGACAACGACACTTTCCCCCTGTGGTATTGCCAGGAGACCGAAGGCTTCCGTACGGATGCCCGTGTCTGCAACCTTTCTTACCTGCAGACCGACTGGTACATAGACCAGATGAAGCGTCCAGCCTACGATTCTCCTGCCGTGCCCATCTCGTGGAAGCGACTACAATACGTCACCGGCACACGCGAGGGCATCCCGGTACGTCCCGGAGAACTGGAGCGTGCCATGGAAATCCTGAAGGACGATCCGCAGGCCATGAAGGAATTACTGGGCGAAAACCCCTATGAGCTGAGCAACATCATCGACAAGTGGATACTGAACGACAAGGAACCATCCCTGCAGATGTTCCCCACCGACTCAGTGGTCATCACCATAGACAAGGAGGCAGTGCGCCGCAGCGGCATGATGATGGCTGCCGACTCCATCCCCGATGTCATGCACATCAGCCTTAAGGGCAAACGTGCCGTGTACAAGAGCGAGATGATGATATACGAGATGTTGTGCCGTTGCAACTGGGAGCGTCCCATCTATGTGGCATGCACCGTAGGAAGCGACAACTATGGCTCACTTGGCGACAACTTCGTCCGCGAGGGTCTGGCCGACCGCATCACTCCTTTCGATACCAAGAAGAGCGGCATCACCATGGATACCGAACGCATGTATGACAACGTCATGAACAAGTTCCGTTTCGGGGGGCTGGACAATCCTGACATTTATCTCGACGAGACAGTAACCCGCATGTGCTACACCCACCGCCGCCTGATGGCTTCGCTTGCCCTGCAGCTGATACGCGAAGGCAAGACGGACAAGGCTCTGAACGTGGCAAGCTATAGCGAGAAAGTCATCCCTGCCGCCACCGTGGCCCACAACTACATGAGCGGCAGCCTGGATCTGGCACGCGTATGGCTGGCTTTGGGACACAAGCAGGAGGCAGAGGACATCGTCACGCCTGTGGCTACCAACGCCTGCGAATACCTGCAGTGGTATGCCGGGCTAAAGCCATCGGTACAACAGTCCTGTGCACGTGACATCCTATACAATGTATATCAACTGAACAGCTCTGTAGAAATCCTCAAGGATGCCGGTTCGGCCGGATTTGAGGAGATGGACAAGCAACTCCAAAACTACCAGATTATGTTCGCCGGCTATCTGTACTGATGTTTATAGAACAGCCCGCACAGTTTCTCCGCTGGCTATATCCCCACGCCTTGTGGAGGATGGACCCTCGTCACAGGTCGGTATACTTGACTTTTGACGATGGTCCCATCCCTCAGGCCACACCCTATATCCTTGATGTCCTGGATTCCCTGGACATCAAGGCCACTTTTTTCATGGTAGGCGACAATGCTCGCCGTTATCCTCACCTGCTGGAAGAGGTTCGCAGGCGCGGCCACCGCATAGGCAATCACACGTTCAACCATATCGGAGGACTCAAGTGGTTTTCGTGGAAATACCTTGGCAACGTACAGAAAGCCGAGGAAATCCTACATACCGGCAAACTGTTCCGTCCCCCACACGGGTGGATGAAGCTGATGCAATACCGCGTCATGCGCAGCACCGGATGGAGAGTGGTCATGTGGGACCTCGTCACACGCGACTACAGCGACCGACTCTCTCCCCAGGATGTCCTCGCCAACGTCAAACGATATGCACGCAACGGCAGCATCATCACCTTTCATGACAGCGCAAAGAGCATAGACAAGCTGCGAGTCATCCTGCCTGAGGCCCTTCTTTGGCTCAAGGAACAAGGATACGAGTTCCGTGTGTTCGAATGACCAGTTCGTCTCCCATTTCGCGTGACATTATATAAGTAGGAATAAAAATAGTTTATACCATATAGATATATTATGTCATGCCCGTTAAGGCTCGCACATTTTGCGTGCGTGGTGCTTGCCGTTCAGTAGCAATGTCAGCACTGTTACTTCATTCAGCACAAAATCAATTTAAAATAGCTGTGTCATGAGACTTGAATGAAGTATCATTAACGACTCCATTCAAGTCACACAGCACCTAAACGCAACTCACGATTTCTCTTCTTACACCAGTAAAACATAACTCCCTACTATGCTAAGCCCATACCATACCATAGACGTCTTGGAAGCTGGATGCGACGAAGCCGGACGCGGATGCCTGGCAGGTCCTGTCTTTGCCGCCGCCGTCATCCTTCCGCAGGACATCTGTACTCGCAATTCCGCCCTGTCCCAAGCCCTTAACGACTCCAAGCAACTCACGGAGAAACGTCGCTCCGCCCTACGTCCCGTCATCGAGCAGGAAGCCCTGGCATGGGCCGTGGTATCATTGGACAATCACGAGATAGACCGCCTCAATATCCTGCGTGCCAGCATCACCGCCATGCACCACGCCCTGGACCAACTGCCGTTGCGTCCCGGGCACATCATAGTTGACGGCAACCGCTTTTATCCTTACGGCACCACTCCTTACACCACCATAGTCAAGGGTGACGGCAAATACATGAGCATTGCCGCCGCATCAATCCTTGCCAAAACACACCGCGACGAATACATGCTGGACCTGCACCGAAAATACCCCCAATATGCATGGGACCGCAACAAGGGCTACCCGTCCCCCGCCCATCGCGCCGCCATCCGCCAATACGGCACCACCCCATATCATCGCATGACTTTCAACCTCCTTGGCAACAGCCAGCCGGAGTTTGATTTCGGGGAATAAGCCTGCACTGAGGGTTAACTTTAACGTGAGTTAGATGAAATCAAAAGAGAAATAAACTGTGTATCCAATGTCCTATTTACATTGATACACGGCTTCTTTGGAAAGCAGCAATGGCTCCCAATATGTTTACAATAAAATTTTCAAAGCATTTGTGCCTTGAGTGCCCCACCTGTGCAATGTTTTTAAGTTCATCGTTCACCCTGTACATTTGCCCAAAAGAACTTTCTTGATGAACAGGGCAAGGGGAATTGCCACATCCTTTTGAAGTTCCACAAAGCGATTGTACGAGAGAAACTCTGGAAAACAAGTGATGGAGATGACTGCATACTTTTTCAAGATAGAAATGCTTCAGTCATCTGTATCCGGAATCGTGAAAGAGAACGATAATCAGCATGATTCCGCCTTCGAAATCGTGGAGTCACTGTGATAAACTCTCTGGTTAACTGCTGTTAGGGTATATTTTACCATCATTTTATCAAAATAATTACAGAAATCATCTGCCATACAGAATAATTCAGTAATTCTGGAAAGCTCATATAACCTCTTTAGGCATAGGAGGTTGGGGAGAATGGCAGAATTTTGGGTAACTAATTGGCAACCGTGACTATTTCTGCGCTTTGCTGTGAGTCGCTTAAATCAAGTATCTCGTCTTGATACAAAAGTAGCAATAATAATGCTGAATACATTATATTACAGCCAAAACGAATGGTTACTCCGCCGACACCTAACACTGACAAGCAGATAATGACACCTCACTTCTTAATGCATTTTATAAAATAACATCCAATGCCGATAGGAACATCTGAGAATACGCAGTTCCATATTGCACAGAATAGAAATAACTGCCCCGTCATCCCGTCTCGTATATTTTGTATCCAAAATAAGATAAAGACAAGGTACGTATCCTGTCCCGACACTCTATGATAGACAATTTGAAGACTCTATATAGGGTGTCGGGATTTTGCGGATAATACTTCACTTATCAATCAGAAGAATGTTCCGAATAAATATCCCGAAACCGTTGCCATCACAATGACCAATGCCACATAGACAGCAGTCTTCTTTGTTCCCATCACGCCTCGGACGACCAGCATATTGGGCAACGAGAGCGATGGTCCAGCAAGCAGTAGTGCCAGTGCCGGACCTTTGCCCATGCCTGAGGCGAGCAATCCCTGGATAATGGGCACCTCGGTGAGCGTGGCGAAATACATGAAGGCTCCAGTGAACGAGGCGAAGAAGTTGGAGAGCAACGAGTTTCCGCCCACAGCCCACTCTATCCACTCATTTGGGATGACACCAGCAATGGCCGTATCGCCGTGCGTGGAGCCGAGCAGGAAGCCTGCAGTAACCACGCCTATGGCCAGCAGGGGCATAATCTGCTTGGCAAAGCCCCATGAGGAAAGTGCCCACTCACGGTTTTCCTCGTCGCGATTGTCGAAAAGCAGGATAATGGAGAGTGAGGCGATGGCTACAACCATCGGCACCAACGGCACGAACTTGGCATTTGCCACAAACATCTTTGCCAAAACAACAGATAATCCTGTAACAACCGCACCCACGGCCACCCATGCCGTCCGGAGCTTCAACACCTTTACCAATGACCAGCACATTACGAGCGACCATGCTCCCACGATGTACCACTTGTGCGTGAAAATCATGCTCCATACTCCCGTGTCTCCTGCGGCAGGCGCACCCCAGTTAGCAAACACAAGTATCAGTACCAGAGTGAAGAAGTGCAGCGATGTCTGCCACATCGGACGCTTCTCGGGTGGCGGCACGATGTTCATCTGCTGTTCTTTCTTAACTTTCTCCTCATTACGGAAAATGAACGACATGGCAAGGCCGATAATCACCGAAAAGGTCACAGCCCCTATCATACGTGCCACTCCCATCTCCATGCCCAGGATGCGGACTGTAAGGATAATGGAAAGGATGCTGATGGCCGGACCGGAATAGAGAAAAGCGACTGCCGGGCCGAGACCCGCGCCACGCTTGTAGATGCTGGTGAAGAGGGGCAGGATGGTGCAGGAACATACTGCCAAAATGCCGCCCGACACGGCAGCCACGGAGTAGGAAACCCACTTTTTAGCGTTCGCCCCGAAGTATTTCAACACCGATCCCTGACTGATGAACACGGCTATCACGCCAGCTATGAAGAATGCAGGCAGCAGACACAATACGACATGTTCCTGCGCATACCACCGCGCGAGGTCGAGCGTGGCATCTATGGCAGTCATGAACCGTTCACTCTCCAACGGAAGGAAGAAGATAGCGGCGAACACCGCCACTATCCAGAATAGTCTCTTCAGTTCCTTTGCTGTTTCCATCGTCCGCCTCCGTTAAATGCCGAGCAAGGTTTCCACTTCAGCCTCCGTAGGCACGTGCCCTTTCAGCCGCACCACTCCATCCACCACCACGGCGGGTGTTGTCATGATATTGTAGCTCATCATCTCGGCAATGTCATCCACCTTCGTCAACTTCACATCGAGGTTGTTTGCCTTGACGACACGTTCTATCGCACTGTATGTAGCCTTGCACTTGGAGCATCCGGGACCGAGAACCTTCACTTCCTTCACCTTGACCGCAGACGTGCCGCAGCAACAGGAACCGGTCCGTGTCTCTTCCGGTGCATCACCGCCGCAACCGCACGCAGTCCCGGTGTTTTCCTCTTCCTCCACAATCAGACTGTCGCCACGCGAACATGAGCATGGCTTCGGTGAAAACAGCGATGCCCAGAATCCTTTTTTGTTTTCTTTCTTTTCCATATTGTCTTTTTGTTTGTTAAACTATAATCGTTCGATAAGTTTGTTCACAAGATTAACCTAACAGAGTATTGAACAGATACCCTGCAATCACGGCCGTAAGGAATATCACCGTCACGATGGTAGCCACTAATTTGCGGCGGAAGATGCTGGCAAGCATCGTCATTTCAGGTATTGCCATGCCTGCTCCGCCGATAATCAAGGCGATAACCGTTCCGATACTCATACCTTTGGTCATCAGTGCCACTCCGATTGGGATGGCTGTCTCGGCACGGATGTACAGGGGTATGCCGAGCACTGCGGCAATGGGAATGGCAAACAGGTTGTCAGGTCCGGCTATCTGCAACACAAAGTCTTGCGGAATATAGCCGTAGATGCCAGCACCAAGGGCTACACCGATAAGCAGATAGCCCATGATAGACCGCAAGCTGCCCCATGCCGAGACGAACGCCTCACGCAACTTGCGCTTGAGCGGCCAGGCACGTCTGTTCTTGACATTGCCCTCATGTCCGTTCTTCAAACGGACATTCTTCACATATTTCTGCATTCCCGTCTTCTCCTGTATGACACCGAACACGACCGAAGCAATAAAGACAATGACGAAATAGGCTGCCATCTCCTTCACACCCACCATCGCTCCCAGCATACCTATTATGATGGGATTGAGCAAGGGTGAGGCTATGAGGAACGACATGGTGCTGCCGAAGGGTACTCCGGCATTGAGGAAACCCACGGTCATGGGTATGGTGGAGCAGGCGCAGAACGGTGTCAGTGCGCCGAAGCCTGCCGCCATCACATTGCCGAGGATGCCGCGCCCGGAGAGCCATTTCCTGATTTTCTCCTGCGAGATATACATCAATACTATCTCCACAGCCACGCTGATGAGCATGAACAGCACAATCAGCTCGCACGTGATGAAAACGAAATACTCTAATGTATCAACTAATGTATTCATACTAATTTATGTTTCAATCCATTGCCTCATTGTTTGTAGGATAACGAACAATATGGGCAAAAAAGAGACCGTTCTTTACATATAATTCATGTAGCCGTAATACACTCCCACAAGAATGAACAGCACGGCCACTATGCGGTTGAACCATTTCTGGAAGATGCCCATCCGCATGTAGAAGTTGCCGATGCTCGACACGCTGTATGCAAGCATCCAGGCTACCGCCATGACGGGCAGACCCGTGGCAATGGCGAAGACCACCGGCAGCAGGTAGCCGCCGCTCTCCGCCGCAGACATGGGGATGAGCATCCCGAAATAGAACAGTCCGCTAGACGGGCAGAAAGCTGAGGCAAACAGAATGCCCAACAACAGGCTGCCCCATGCGCCTCTCAGCCGTTCCATCCTGCCGGATGTCGACACACCGAACTGAGGCAGCGGCAGCTTGTCACCGAACAGCATAAACAGTCCTATAACAATCAGTGCCGGTGCCAGCAGCCGTTCGCCCCATAGACTGATTTCGTTCTGTATGTCGAACGTGTCCGCCCCGCTGCGTATCACGGCAATCAGTACCGCACCCAGCACGGAGTAGCTCAGGATACGCCCTGCGGTATAAAGTATGCCGTTGAGAAACATACGGTTCCGGTTCTCGATGTCCTTGCTGATAAAGCCCACCGCCGTGATGTTCGTGGCGAGCGGACAGGGACTCAGAGCCGTCAGCAGTCCTAAGAGGAACGCCGTCAGCACGGGAATGTCGCTCCCGTCGAGCAGAGTCTGAAGGTAATCCATAATCGGCAGTCTATTTCAGAAGTTCGTTGATTTTCTCTTTCAGCCCCTTCTTGAACTCGTCCGTCTTGTTCCGTGCATATCCGAAACCGAAGCGCGTCATGTCGTTGCGTGTCTCCTTTCCGCCCTTCCATTTGTTCACGTAGAGCGACGACCAGCTCACCTTGTATGCCTTAGCCAGTTTCGCGCCCTTGTCTGTGGAAATATCCACCACGCGGAAGCGCACCTTGCCCACCTTCTTCAGTGCGGCAAAGTCTGCATCCACCACTTCACGGGCATATTTCTCAATGGCCATGCACGTGGCACAGCGTTGTTTGCCGTGAAAATAAATCACTTCCACACCGTCACTCTTTGTCTCTGCCTGAGCCATGCCTACGATGACAAACAGGCAAACCAATACAATCGATAAGATTCTTTTCATATTTGTTTTTGTAAAATGTTATTGTTTACCATGATAGTAATTCGCAAAACAACGAACATACAAGGGAAAAGAAAAGGTGCCGTTATCCACAGCAACCCTCCTTTTTACAGATGTCTTGTCCGAGAAACTCCCTGAACAGTTCTTTCGCCAGCCTCCAGTTCTCCTTGTTGATGCAGTATTTCACCTTGGGTGTTTCTATCTCTCCCTGTATCAGTCCTGCATCCTTCAGCTCGGAGAGATGCTGCGACACCGTGGCTTTTGCAATGGGAAGTTCCTCGTGTATATCACCGAAATAGCATGTCTCCTGCTTTGCAAGAAACTGGACGATGGCAACACGTGCCGGATGTCCCAATGCCTTGGCAAAGCGTGCCAGCTTTTCTTGCCGGAAAGTATATTCTTTTTTCTCACTCATAATCCACCATCTGTTTGTTGTTCGCAAAAGTACAAACATTTATAGAAACAGCAAAGTATTCCCTCCATTATTTTATATTTAGGTTTGATTTTTACGCAAATCTTGACACGAAGAAAGGGCGGTATTTATAATACTGACATAAACGAGCAGACCGGTTCTCTGTAATTTCTTTCATCTGCGTTTGTCGATAAATCAAGATATTCATCGCCTAATAAATGATTTTATTCCTGTCTTTGCTCCAACTTGGCATGCATCTCCCTTGAAAGCTCCACAATCCCCCCGGCTCACTTTCACAAGGTCGATGGTACACTTTGAACACTTTAGCCAGCCAAATCAAGCCGCATGATTCTTAATTCAATCACAAACCCG
>JAMPDJ010000034.1 GCA_023665805.1 Bacteroides sp.
ATACAAATCAGCTGATTTGTACAAATGGACGTTCTAATGACCGATTTGGGTTAAAACCGTGTGCCAGGATACACACAGGCATCACCAGCTTCCATGTTCCTGCCTGTGTTCCATGAAGTCGGCCTGGCGGTTACACTCTCCCCAGTATTCCCATTCCATCTCATCGGCATACTCCTTGCCATGCCATGTGACCACCGCACGAAGGACATTCTTGCCTTCACTCAGCACCACATTGTCAAAAATGTAGTGTACGTCCGTGTATCCCCTCCTGGCACCAGACAATTCCTTGCCATTAAGATAGACATGGGGAGTACCGATGTTGGAATACACGGTCTGGGAGGTCTTCTTCCTCTCGCGCAGCACATTCCGTCGCTGTGTCATGTAGAGAACAGGCTCGCTGCTCCAGTTGGCTTTATACCAGAAATAAGAATCTTTCTTCACCTTGCGGTCGAAAGTCATCATCCCCTTCATATTGCGAGCAGGCATGCTGCCGCGATTGGAAGTGGGTACGGCAAAGTCGAACATATTCCACAGATAAGAGGCAACTATATAAGGATGCCTGGATATGACGCTCCACTGATATTCGTGTGTCTTGGTCTGGAAAGTTTCCGGATAGAAAGGACTTGTCCAATTCAATGCGTCACCCAAGATTTCCGTCTGGTGGGCCACATTGGCATCGGCACCATATTCAGTCAGCATCAGACACTGCCAAGGGTGTTCCTTCTCCATCTTTTCCACCCATGGCTCTATGTCCTGCAGCTTTCTCTCATACCAACCGAAATAGCGGTTCATGCCCTGTATGTCCGCATTTTGGTTGACGGGATGATCGGCATTGCCGTAACCGTTGACCGATGCAGTATAGCGGTCGGGATCCTCCTGTTTACAGAGGTCATGGATGGACTGCGTAAGGGCGGCCGTGTAGGCATGAGGGTGATACACCTCGTTATGTATGCCCCACACATAGATGGAAGGATGATTGAAACTCTGGCGTACAAGTTCGCGCATCTGCATGTGCGCATTGTCCCACTCTTGTCCTGTGACACGGTTCACAAAGGGAATCTCGGCCCAGACTATCAAGCCCAGACTGTCGCAACGAGAATAGATGTAATCGGACTGCTGGTAATGGGCAAAACGGACCGTCGTGGCACCTATGTCCATAATCTGTGCCAGGTCGAAGTCGTGCTCCTCGTTGGACAAGGCACTACCCAGCCCCCACCAGTCCTGATGGCGGGTGACACCATACATCGGGTATCTCTTTCCGTTCAAGAAAAAGCCCTTGCCGGCCACTACCTCATACTTACGCAGCCCCAGCGGCTGGACCACTTCATCCAGCACACGCCCGTCCTGAGACAGGCGAGACACCACCTTGTACAGATATGGGTCCTGACGTCCCTGCCACAAATGCGGACTGTTCAACCTGAAGTGCGAGGAATAACTCTGCACTCCCTGAGGTGTCAGTTCAAAGGTGTGGCTCTGCCTTTTGACCAACTTGCCGTTTCGGTCATAGATGGTATTCTCCAGGGTGAGCGGAACGGGAGCCATGGATGCATTGTCCACCTTCACCCTGACATTAACTTCTGCCGATTTGGCCGAGACATTCTTTTGAGTGACATATACCCCGGCCGAGGCGCAATCGTCCACAACGATGCTACAAGGCTCCGTCACCACCAGCCATACAGGACGATACATACCTCCATAGACCCCGAACAGGACATGATTGACCGGTATCACGTCCGGACGTGCCGTGTTGTCGGCCTTCACCACTATCTCGTTCTCCTCTCCGAACTTCACCTGCGTACCAATCTCGCACACAAAGGCGGAATAGGCTCCTTTGTGCGTTCCGGCCAAATACCCGTTGACATAGACTTCCGCGCACGAGCCAACGCCCTCGAAACGGAGAAAGATGCGCTTGCCCCTCATGCTCTCCGGGAAAACGTGCCTCTTGCGATAATAACCGACTCCCTCGTAGAAGGCAGATACCTTCTTCTGCATGTCCTCGGCATTCCAGGTGTGAGGAATACTTACCTTCTGCCAACCTGCATTCCATCTGCCGGCAGCCTGCATGGCATCTTGGGAAAAAGGTCCTTTCTTGAACTCCCAACCACTGTTGAATGCCTCCACCTCACGTGCCTCCACCTCACAAAAGAGTCCCGACAGCAGCATGAAGACAGCAACTGCAAATATCTTCTTCATGATTCCAATACGTTATGTTGTTTTCACCTTATTCTAATATTCACGTCAGAGCATCCCTGTAATTGTCCGCCATGCCTGTCTGTTCCTCAATCTGCAACTTGATTACAAAAGGAGCACCAGGCTCATTGGAGGGCATGTCCACATTGTACTCATTGCGCGCGATTTCCTGCACGGCCACTTCCTTACCGTTCAGGACAACCGCCTTCGTTATCTTGGTGCCAGACGGAACTTTCACCACCAAATGCCGTGAATAGGGAGGATTGAACACAACCATGTACACATTCCCATCCTTGCGGGTATAATAGCCCCAGGACTGCTTGTCCCATCCGGCATAGTCACAACCGTAAATACATTCCCCGTTCTCCTTCATCCAACTGCCTATGGCCTTTGCCAGTTCCTCCTCTTCCGGACGAAAACTTCCATCTGCCCGCGGCCCGAAGTTCACAACCATGTTGCCTCCCATTGAGACGGCATGCACCACACGCTCCAACACCTCCAATGGTGTCTTCACATAACTCAGAGACCAGTCCTTGTGATAGCCCCATTGGTTTTCTGGCACAGTCATGCAGGCCTCCCAGTCCCAGCGTGTCACCTTCAGGTCTTTTACAGGATCAGGAAGACGACGCTCGTATCCGGACTCATAATCCCCCATCAAGTGACCGTTGCTGTCAAAATGCCTGTTGCCATAATCATCAGCACGCAAACGGCTGTTAACGGTCACTCCTGGCAGCATGTCCTTCAGCATCCGCTCCACGTGAGCAGTCCACCAACCATTCTTCTTGATACTGGCATCCCAAGTGCCATCGAACCAAAAATCCTTTACGGTGGGATACAATACAGCCAGTTCCTTCAACTGATTGTCCGTAAACTCCAGAAAGCGGGCAAACGCAGCAGCGTCCTCCGGTGACCTTATGTCCGACCTGTAATCGGGATGACTCCAATCCATCACGGAAAAATAGAAATGCACATCAATGCCTTCGTCATTGTAAGCCTTCACCAACTCGCCCAATATATCCTTTCCGCAAGGCGTATGGGCCACCGTGTATTGCGTGTATTTACTGGGCCACAGACAGAAGCCCTCGTGATGTTTGGTGGTAATCTTGACATACCTCGCTCCCATGCTCTTGGCCATCTTGGCCCAAGCCTTAGGGCGGAACTTGTCCGGGTTCCATTGCCCCATGAGCTCAAGCCATTCCTCGGCCGGCACTTTTGCCCATACCTTCAACCATTCTGCGGCACCTTCATATACCTTCCCGTTCCATTCACCACCGGGAATGGAATACAATCCCCAATGTATGAAGGCCCCAAAGCGGTTGTCGCGGAACCGTTTCATGTCCGCATCCTGTCGCTTACCCAGACGGTCGGCACCGTACTTCAATGAGACTTCCTGATCGGCTGGCAACGTCTGGGACTGTTTTTGGGAAAAAGCGGCTGTAGCCATTCCCAATAGCAAGAGTGTTGTTTGCAATGTACGTTTCATTTCTTAGTATTTGGATTCAACAAGACTTTCATGTCACTAAGATACAACTTTTTTAGCTAATTATACGCTGTCCGATGCTTTTATATGCCAACAGGAGGAAATAACAGGCACGAGCACCCAAAGCGCACTGCACCTTAGTTTGCCAATATATGGAAAAGATATTGTCGGACAATCGACATACAGCAATGTCGAAAGTCCGACAATAAAGACGGCTTACATGTGATATTATGCGAAAAGCAATATGCTCCTACATAGCAGTCAGAACCTTCACGCATATACTCTCGTGACAGCAAGCTCTGTCACAGAAGCACTTTCACTATCAGCTTGCGCTGGTGGCCACTGCCTATAAGAGGGGCATGCGCATCCTCGGGGAAAACGGCAAGGAACTCTCCGGGATGCACAGGGATGTACGACACATCCCTGTCGTCATAAAGGGCAAAGTCGCCGGCCTCGTCAAAGGGGGCTTCACTTTCGCCCAAGTCGGAGATGTGCTTCCATCCTATTGTTTCCACTTGTTCCAATGGGACATGGATATCAATGTAGCGGCGATGCACCTCCAGTTTCTGACTTTCCGCTGCCACAAGGTCTGTCTCGCACACATTGATGAACAGGCGGTCGCCATCCAATTCTATACGGCCTGCGGAAACCGAGGCCAAGTCATGGGAGAGGATATATTCAAAGGTCTGTCCAAACAATGGATGCACTGCCTCGTAACGGGAACTGTCGGTAAGCTTGGCTAAAATCATAATGGTTTATTCTTTGTATGTTGATTAAAGTTTTGAATTCTATCGTTCACACATCTCCGCGGTGGCAGTGAACAAGACATCGGCACTGGAATTTATGGCCGTCTCCACCGAATCCTGCACCACGCCTATGATGAATCCGACGGCCACCACCTGCATGGCTATGTCGTTGCCGACACCAAAGAGCGAACAGGCCATGGGGATAAGCAGCAACGAGCCTCCGGCCACCCCCGATGCCCCACAGGCACCCAATGCGGCCAGTATACTGAGAACCACGGCACTGGCAAGAGATACATCTATGCCAAGGGTGTAACATGTAGCCATGGTCATGGTGGTGATGGTCACGGCCGCACCGTTCATGTTGATGGTGCAGCCCAAAGGGATGCTTACGGAATAGAAGTCCTCGTCAAGCCCCATGCTTTTGCACAATGCCATGTTCACAGGAATGTTGGCGGCCGAAGAACGCGTGAAGAAAGCGCTGACAGCACTCTCACGCAAGCACCGGAATACCAGCGGATAGGGATTGCGACGAAGCATTACGGCCACTATCATCGGATTCAGCACCAATGCCACTAACAGCATGCAACCGACCAACAGGAGCAACAATCGTCCATAAGTGGTGAAAATATGCAAGCCACTCTGGGACACAGTACTAAAGACAAGTCCCATGATACCGAAGGGAGCACATTGGATAACCCATCGCACCACCGTGGAAACGGTTTCGGCCCACTCGGAGACGACATCTATCGTAGACTTGGAAGCAACATTCTTAAGGGCGAACCCAATGATTACGGCCCATAGCAATATGCTCAGGTAATTGGCTTGAGCCACTGCTGCCACAGGATTGCTCATCAGGTTTTGGGCTATGGTGGAGAAGATATCGCCCAACTGTTGCGGAGCCTGACTTTCCACCCCCGACACCCCGGCAAGTATAATCTCCACCGGGAACAGGCGACTGGACAAAACCGCGAGAATGGCAGCCAACAACGTGCTGACCACATACAACCATATAACAGTGCGGAAACGTCCTCCTATCCCTGCCCGTGCCCGAGCCACGGAGGAGACCACCAGCACTGCCACCAAGACGGGAGCGATGGCCTTCAAGGCCCCTACGAACAGGATTCCAGGAACTGCCATCGGCTGAAAACCAGGAACCGTCAATGCCAAGGACGTACCTACGACGATACCTATCAATATCCTCAGCATGAGGTTCATTCCCTGCCATGCACCGGCAATACGCGATAGAAGCTGCTTCATGTGATTGTCCTAATAATAAATAAAAGTACGAACCCCTGTTCAATCCACAAAGCCATACTTGGCCTTGTCACGAGGTTTTGCATCGGGAGACTCGTCGGCATAACCGAAGCCCACGCACAGGCTCAGTTCATATCCCTCGCTAAAACCCAACTGCCCAAGCAAAGGTGAGCACAGTTCGTTATCGGTCAGGAAGCGCACGGGGCTGCCAAGGCAAACGGAGCCAACGCCCTTGCTCCATGCGGCCAACATCATATTCTCGGCCAACAGGCCACAATCGTATGGAGAGAAATCGTACGACAGGTCACGGGCGATGAATGCCATCACCGGAGCACCACGAAAGCATCCACGGACAAACACAGAGTCCATTTGCGGATGTGCCTGAGCCATGGCCTGCGACATCTCTGCCAGCAATTGCGGGTCGTCCACCACACGTATTTCCCACGACTGCTTGTTCTGCCCGTTGGGAGCATTGACACCACAGTCAAGTATTTCCGTCATAAGGTCGCGAGGAACTACCTCATCCTTGTACTTGCGTATGCTACGACGTGACATGATGGTCTCCACCACTTGGTTGCATTCCCCCTTTGGTTCTTCCTTGGACTTCCACGTGGCTGTCCACCCGAACATGCGGTCGCCCACCAGCAGGACCAGCAGTACGAGCGGTAGCCATGTGGTTATAATTTTCAAGTTCTTCATATCGGTAAAGTATTTATCAGTTACGGTTTGTGGGTGCCTATACATTATGTGCAAACATATGACACCCACAACCAAGACTACTGCTTCTCTGCTATTCTATCCAATGCCTGGTACACCTGCATCAGACCGCGGGGAACATGGAAACATCCTTTCCACTTGCCACCCTTAAGGGTCAGAAGAACCTCACCACGACGGTTGAGATAACCAAACCATTCGGGATACTCGGGATCCATGAAATGACTCCACACATAATCGTGCACGCGCTCAAACCACTCCAGGCAACGCGCGTCGCCAGTCAGCTCATATCCCTTGATCATGGTAATCAGAGTCTCGATATGTACCCACCACAGCTTCTGATCCCATTCCAATTGCTGCAAGGGTCTGCCCAAACGGTCCATGAAGTAGAATATGCCGCCATACTGTTTGTCCCATCCGTATTCGGCCTCGGCCAAGGCTATGTCCTTGGCCTTCTCTATCAATGCCTCATCACCCAAGCGCCTGCCCAGATCCATGATAAACCACATGGCCTCTATGGCATGGCCGGGATTCAGCTGGCGGCCGTCCATGCAGTCCACCAACTGATTGTCCGTGCCGAGGTGTTCCACAATCAGCCCCAGTTCGGGACGATAGAACACGTCCATTACCTCGTGCACACAGGTTTCTATGGTCTGATCCAGAAAATCCTTTTCCAGCAGAGGCTCTATTTCCAAGGCCACATTGCACAGGATCATCGGCAGGGCAAAACTCTTCAAGGCACGTGCCCCTGGAGCAGCCTTGCACCATCGGCCTTTTGGGTTGTCAACCTTGGAAAGGACGATGTCAAAGGTCTTCTTGGCAATCTCTGCATATTCCTGATTGCCTGTAGCTATGGACAACTGGCCAAAGGCGATGACGGCAAATGTGTAGGAGAAGATATTGTAAGGCTCCACCAGTGGATGCCCCTCGCGGTCGAGAGCAAAATACCAGTTGAGGTTGCCGTCGTGACCATGCTTCTTCAGGAACTCGGCACCCTGTATGGCTGCATCAAGCCACTCCTGGCGTTTCTCCACCTTGTTATAGAGAGTGGCCAGCATCCACACTTCGCGGCCTTGAAGCCAGATGAACTTGTCTGTATCGAACACTTCGCCATCGCGCTCCAAGCACGTGAAGTATCCACCAAACTCAGTGTCTATGCTCTTATCCATCCAGAATGGCATCACGCGGTCCAGCAGTTCACTCTTATACTGTTGGGCAAGTTTCTTAAAATCTATCATTTGTGTTATATGTTTTTTGTTTTGACGTTTATTACAAGCTGCCAACGCATATCCTTTATGACTTCCTGACATATGCGCCTATCGACAGCAGCCATGCCACCAGCACGCTCACCACCATGCCGGTGGCACCGAACAGGAAGAAGTTGGCATCCGTGCACCAGTTCATCCAAAATACCACAGCCTCGCCTACGATGAATCCGACAAGTGCGGCATACCCCTTGACACGCGGCATGAACACGGCCATGAAGAACAGACCGCCCAAACCGCTTGTCAGCAGACCAAGAATGGTATTGAAGTAATCCAGCAGGGACTGTATGTTCCATGTCACCATGAGCAGGGCAATGAGCAAGCCTATCAGTCCGCTGAACATGGAACTGGCACGTGCTATCCTGAGCAATTGCGCATCTGAGGTAGAGGGACGGAAACGCTTGTAGAAGTCAATGGAGAACGACGTGGACACACTGTTGATATTACTGGAAATCGTACTCATGGTGGCGGCAAAGATAGCCGCTATCAGCACTCCTGCCACACCTGCCGGCATCTGGCTCATCATGAAGAAGGGGAAGATGGCATCAGGCTGTGTCATGGTCACATCAAGCTCGGCAGGATGGGTCTTGTAGAATGTATACAGGCCTGTGCCTATCATATAGAAGGCCACGGACACGAACACGCTCATAAGACCGTTAACCAATATGCCTCGTCCGGCCGACTTCTCATCGGGTGTGGTGAGGTAACGCTGTATCACCGTCTGGTCCGAGGTGTAGGATATCAGGTTGTTGGCCAATCCGCCAACTATTATCACCCACCATGTGGCCTGCGACCACGAGGTGCTCCAGTCGAAGAGACGCAACTTGTCGTTCGCCATGGCCAGTTCCAGACAGCCGTTCAATCCGCCCTCGGTATTCATGACCAGATACACAACAGAGAATATGGCACCGCCCACAAGGATAATCCCCTGAATTACATCACCCCAAATGACAGCCTCCACGCCGCCCATGGTACAATATATGATGGTAACCAATCCCATCAGCACCACGCACAGGTATATGTCTATGCCGGTAACGGCTGTCAGGGCCAATGACGGAAGATACAGCACCAGAGCCATACGCGCTATCATGAAGACGCAGAACAGGGCCGAGGCCATCATGCGGGTTACAAGGTTGAAACGCTGCTCCAGTATCTCGTAGGCACTGGTAACATTGAGTTTGCGGAAGTACGGCAGGTAATACCATATAACCGGGAAACTCACCAGCAATATCATCCACAGCATGGGATAGTAGGTCCAGTCCGTGGTGTAGGCCTTGGCTGGTATGGCCATATATGTGATGGCCGACAGCATGGTGGCATATATACTTATACCGGCCGCCCACCAGGGTATGCGTCCGCCTCCCTTGAAGAAATCATCTGTTCCGCTTTCCTTGCGCATGAAGTATATGCCCATGCCCAGCATGGCCACGAAATATAGCACAAGCACAGTCCAGTTTACCCAGCCGAAGTTCTTCACGTTTCTCACCTCCACATGCGTGACGGCATCCGTCCTTATGCCCGGCATGATTTCCCCACCGCTGTAGAGCCACCCAGAGCCATTCCCCACCTTGGTGAGACAAGCTCCAGCACGTGCCAGCAGACTGTCGCCGGGCAACAAACTCCAAGAGTCGGTGACGGTATGGTAAGTCAGCACATCCCGGCGAAAGCGGTACCATTCCGGAGCATGACGCAGGTACAGGCTATCCTGACGACCGGCAATGGCACTGAGGAAAATATCAAAATCCACGCCTCCAAAGAACAACACATGACTGTGTCCCATGGGAGTGCATGTACTGCCCACCACCGCCTGACGGCAAAGTTCACGACCACCGACGGAATCGGTACGGTCCACCCACACCGAGGCCGGAGAGGTACGCTTCCAGGCGCTTACGGGAACAGTATCCCCGGTCAACTCGGCAATGCTCATGTACACACCGTCCAGATGGACATAGGCACTCTGTTCCAAAGAGTCCGCCCTGGGCTGATAGCCGCCAAAAACAAACAACGCATCGCCCGAGGGAGTATTCTGCACTGTCACGCAAGACTGCAAGCGGCAATTGTCGGGCAAGGTGGCAGCCACGCGCCATTTATGTATTGTGCTGTCGCACGGCCACTCCAGACGGTACACCTCCCTATTGGGCACCCCGTCGGTCTGTCCGCCGGCCACCCACAGCATACCATCATGGTAGGTGGCGGCAAAGTTGTCCAGGCCCTTGGGCATGTATGGCAAGGTCGTGTGACTGCCATCTTTGGAGTCCACAAAGAAACACACAGGCCAAGAGGACACGCCATCGGTACCGCCGATAACCACCACTCCGTTTGGAACTTGTACACCAACGCCATAGGCCGAACCATAGTACTTCTTCTTTCCTCCATCGGCACAAGGTACCGTAGGGAAATCACATCCGCCATAGACCCAGAGATTGTCGCGAACCCATCCGGCAGAATGCCCGGACACGGCTCTGCGCATGGGCGGTGTGGGTCGCACAGAAACATAATTCTGTCCCAAGCAAAGCAAGGGACAGAACATCGTCAGGAATAACAGGAACTTCTTCATCATGAGCTGATAAGGTTCAGAATTTATTGCAACGCTCAAAGAAACCGATAGCCTCCAACTCTGCACGCAAAGCCTTCTCCTCGTCCTCGGTAACATTCTGGAACGGAGTACGGTTGGGACCGAGATCAAGACCGATGAGCTTCATTATGCGTTTGCCGCCAACTATGTTGCCACGGAAGTGGCATATCACGTTTATAACCTCCTGGGAGAAGTTCTGCAGCTCGCGGGCCTTCTCTATGTCTCCATTGTTCCATGCATCAATGATACCCACGAGGTTCACGCCATTGTAATTGGTGGTGCCGCCAATGCCGCCCCGGGCACCGCCCATGGCCAACGAGGGCAGGATGGTTTCGTCCTGACCATGCAGCATGTCAAACTTGCCGTTTCCGTAGAGGCGGCACTGGTTGTACTCGTAAATGCTCTCATATGTATACTTGATGCCGGCAAAGTTGGGTATGCGTCCGTCCACGGCCTCAAGCAGCTTCACCATAGGGAGGAAAGCACCATTGAAAGCGGGTATGTGGTAATAATAGAACGGGAGGTCCGGAGCACCGGCGGCAATTTCCTCGCAGTACTTCACCAGTTCCTCTATGCGTCCAATCTTGGGGAACGGAGGAGCCATGGCACCTATGCCCCACGCACCTATCTTTTGTGCATGTTCGGCCAGCATACGTGAATTGCGCACACAGCATGAACCCACATGCACAATCACCTTGAAACCCGCAGGGGCAGCCTTCACCCAAGCCTCGGCCAACTGCATGCGTTCCTCCTCGGTCAGCATATAGCCCTCGCCACTGCTGCCATTGATAAACACGCCTTGCAGACCGTTCTTCTTCAGCATGGCCGCATAGGCTGGAATGGGTTCAAGGTTCACATCTCCGTTGGCATGGAACGGAGTAAAAGGGGCATCGATTAGTCCTACAATCTTTTCCATAACTATAAAGCGTATTTTTTATTTATTTGCTGCGCATGCTACGCAATCCATACAGGACACGCGCACGCGTCATATGACATATGTATAGTGCGTGCCAGCCGGCACAATGACCACGTGGCTACAATTCCACGACATAGGTCTCTCCCACCCGAGTCCTGGCAATAATCATGGTGTCCGCATCCTTGGTCCTGGCCTTAACACGCTTACCGGCAGAATTGCGCACAGAGCACTTGCCTATGCCCGGATAGCGCAGGCAGAGAGGCTGGCCGGCATCGCTACGGACTACGACCTTGACCAGGCGTCCGCCCTGCCAATACTGGTCCACAGTGAAGTTGCCCACTGCCTTCAGTCCGCGCACATGTCCATTGGCCGCCCAGGCAGATGGCAGGGCGGGAAGAAGATGCAGGGTGTCGGTATGGCTTTGGAGCAGCATCTCGGCGATGCCGGCACAACAACCGAAATTGCCGTCTATCTGGAAAGGGGCATGTGCGTCGAAGAGGTTATAGTACACACCGCCGGCATACTGGTTTACTCCATAAGAGGTGGAGTGACGCAAGGCATTGCGTAGTATCTTATGAGCATGGTCTCCGTCCAGGGCACGTGCCCACAGGTTCACCTTCCATCCCATGCTCCATCCGGTAGCCTCGTCGCCGCGCAACTTCAACGAATTCACGGCAGGGACGAAATAAGGACTTGACGGAGAAATCTGCGATAGCGGATACAGTGCCATCAGATGGCTCATGTGACGATGGTCTGGGTCGTCGCTGACATGATAGGCACTGTACTTCCATTCGCGCAGAAGCAGGTCACCTTTCTTAATTCCGTTGCGTCCGTCCACCCATGCCTTGTGCTTGTCGGTGCGGGCATCATACACTTCAGTATGCAGGCCTGTGTCCGTCTTGGCAAGATAGTCCCTCAACCTGGAAATATCCTCGGAGGTAAGTCCGGTGGCTTTGCTGCCCAGGATGTCCTGAGCCCGTGACACGCAAGCAAGCAAATAGTGTATCAACTGTTGCGCGTGTGCCGTACCATCCTCCTTGGGATGAGCGTTTTGTTCGGCACTGTACTCGTCCGGAGCCTCGTAGGTGCCGTCTGCGGCCACTTTCATTCTTTCGAACCAGAACTGTGCGCAGGACCACATGGCAGGGAAAGCCTTGGCAAGGAAATCCTTGTCCAGAGTATAGCGGTAGTGCTGCCACAAATGGGAGCAGTACCAGGCATTGGCCACGAAGTAGTTGCTGCCCCACACGCTCATGCCGCCAAATATGGAGGACTCGGTAAATACAGTCCAGCCATTGTCCACTCCGGCATACTTGCGGGCCGCCAGCTGCCAGTTATCGTCCCCGGCATTCTTGATGATATAGTTCAGCAAGGGCAGGTGCAGATCGCTCAGGTTCGTAGGTTCTGCGGGCCAATAGTTCATCTGTATGTTGATGTTGGTATGGATGTCGGAGTTCCATGGGGCATTGCTGAGGTTGTTCCAGATGCCCTGCAAGTTGTTGGGAGCCTGCAACTCACGGTTGCTGGAGATAGCCAGATAGCGGCCATAGTGGAAATAAAGTTGTTCCAGGAAACGCGCCTCTGGATTGTCAAGGTCGCTCAACGTATTGTAGTGGTCGACAAGTTCGTTTGTAGGACGGTTGCTACGCGCATCCAAATCCAAGGAGACGCGGCCTGTATATGACAGGAAATCGGCACGATGATCTGCCAAGATGCGGACATAGCCTTTACGACAGGCGGCATCCACGCGACCGGCAATGTCCTTGCCAAGCTCCTGCAGCGAAATGCCGGAAGTGCGTGTAGCGGTCTCAGGCGCGAAATCCGTGCCTGCCGCCATATACATCACAACATCAGTGGCTCCGCTCACCTCTATGCCCTTAGCCGTGGCACGCACGCGACCTCCCCCCACGGGCACAACACGCATGGAGGTATGATAGGCCACAGTCTCCAGCTGGCCATGAAAGGAAGCATAGGGCATGCTCGCTGCGTCGGTGGCGTATGTCACGGGACTGGAATTGATGTCCTCGCCCGGAACATAGGAAAAAAGCATGTGCAAACGCTTGTTGCCTCTGGCCGTGTAGCGGACGGCCATCACACGGTCCGGATTGCTGACAAAGTAAGTGCGTTCGTATGTCGTCATGTGTTGTGGTGCAGAACATCGTACCTGAGCAATACCCTCCTGCAGGTCCAGACTGCGAATATATTCCTTGACCTCTCCGTCCCTGCCAGGAAGAAATACGCCACTGAGGTCTTCCACCATGATGCTGCCGAAGTTCTTGTACTGGCCATATCCCCCGCCGGCTCCTTGCATGTCACTTGGTCTGCCAGTCCAAAGAGTCTTCTCGTTGAACTGAATCTCGTCACGATGCAAACCTCCCAAGACACTGCCTCCCAACTGGCCATTGCCTATAGGCAGGGAGTATTCCATCCATACGTTGCGTACTCCGGTAGCCGTAGCAGGTACGTCGTACCACAATGTCATGGGATTGCGGGGGCGGAATTCCTCGGCGCTTGCCGTCATACAGAACAAAACCGTCATGCACAAGGCACAACGCTTGAGTACCGTTCTCACAGTCTTTTTCATCATTTCAGAATTACAACAAAGTATTCCATGTTTCATTTTAACCTAATCTCCGAATGCACACGATAAGCCCGTTTGCACGCATAAAGTTACAGCATAATCACGTCAACATCGGAAGTAAAGCGAAAAAAGAGATGTACCAAACAGTATTTTACCAAAAAAGCCATCCAACATTTGGTTGTTATTCCCAATTGTCATACCTTTGCACCCGATTTCGCTGCTTTAGCTCAGTGGTAGAGCGCATCCTTGGTAAGGATGAGGTCCCGAGTTCAACTCTCGGAAGCAGCTCGCAAGGCAAGGAAAGCCACAATGCGCCCAATCCGATTAGGGATTGGGCGCATTGTTTTCATATTCCACTTCTTTCATATCGTTAGCTCTGCCTTGTACAGCCATGGCATAGTCCACGCAAGTTCTGCCCGAATCATTTGTTTCAACAACAAAGAGGCAAAATTCTTACATGCACGAAACATCCGCAGAGAGCCACTTTGACAATACTATTGTCACACCATTAACAATACTATTGTCGCACCATTGAGCATAGTATTCTCGGAGACGTGACAATAATATGGTCAAGGTAACGTCCATGATACAGCCTGGGCACAGGCAATACAAGACCGAAAGCGCAATACCACGGAGACCGTTTCGCGTCTCCGTATTTGGACATGCCACGGAGACGGGAGGCATTCTTACATAAAGCCATGACATTTTTGCATTTTGCCTATGGCACGAACAATGTGTCATGGCACGAATTATCCCGAATCGGTCATTAGATTTCCAATCCGTTTTGCCTTTATGTTCGTGCGTATTGCAACCGTTTTGTCGAAGACATAGCGAGCTATGGCAAGACCTAATGGGAAGCAAGACGGCGAAGAGAAGGGCTAAAATGGAGGAAAAGGCAATATAAATCAGATGATTTATACAAATTGACGTTCTAATGACCGATTGGGGATTATTGATATGCAATCACTAATTCAGTGAAAACAAACTAGACCTTGTCATTTTTTTCATTTATCGGTCCCAATAACGCTTGGATATCTTGGAAGAATATTGTACTTTTGTTCATGAGCCATTGTAAAAGTGGCAAACTCACTAAGTATCCGCTCATGAACAATAATGTAGAACACCACCCTTTCGAACCATTCATCCCCGAGGGAGCGAGGATTCTAATGCTGGGCACCTTTCCTCCTGCACAACACAGATGGTGCATGCCATTCTATTACCCCAACTTCCAGAACGACATGTGGCGCATCATAGGCATCCTCTTCTTTGGAGACAAGGAACACTTTGTCATTAAGGGAGAAAAACGATTCGATCAACCAAGGATAGAAGCATTCCTGAGTGAAAAAGGTATCGCAATGTATGATACAGCCACAAAAATAGTGCGTACAAAAAACACAGCCTCGGACAAGGACCTTGACATCATTGAAGAAACAGATGTGGAAGCAATGCTTGACCGCATGCCTCAGTGCAGGACAATCATCACAGCCGGTCAACTTGCCACAACAACTCTCTGTCATCGCCTCGGGGTGAAAGAACCGAAAGTAGGCGATTGCGCCACACTGGATTATAAGGGACGGTGCCTCCGCATATACCGCATGCCAAGCACATCACGCGCCTACCCCATGAAACCAGAAAGCAAGGCAGAACAATATGCAAAGGCCCTGTATTGACATTACCGTGCCGAACAGAAGACACAATAGCGAAAAGCAAGGCACGTCTCATCTATGCCACATCACCACCTCACCCAAAGCAAGTGACGCCTGCACGTCTATCAGTCTTTGGTTGGAAGAACCGCGGAAGAGTAAATCAGTATCACGCATCGACTGTACAAACGGGCCGTCTACAATGACCTCCAGATACTGCAACAATTCCATTACCTCTGCCTTAGCCTCATGCAGTAAGGCCTCCCAAGTGTAGCCCGTGTAGCACCAGATAGTCTTATCCGTCTGTGTCTTTATGCTCCGGCACAATTCAACACATCCCGCAGCCTGTAGCAAAGGGTCGCCTCCGGAAAGTGTAACATTGGCAAAAGGATCTGCTACTATAATCCTCATCAATTGTTCAATGGTCATGACATGGCCTCCCACCTCGTCCCAAGAACCGGGATTGTGACAACCCGGACAATGATGGCGGCAACCTGCCAAGTATATGCTGGTACGGAAGCCCGGGCCATCCACAGTGGTATCCTCCAGAATGTCCAGGACTCTCAATTCATTATTAGTCATTGATTATAGTCATTTAACCCGAATCGGTCATTGGATTTCCAATCCGTTTTGCCTTTATGTTCGTTCGTATTGCAACCGTTTTGTCGAAGGCATAGCGAGCTATGGCAAGACCAAACGGGAAGCAAGACGGCGAAGAGAAGGGCTAAAATGGAGGAAAAGGCAATATAAAGCAGATGATTTATACAAATTGACGTTCTAA
>JAMPDJ010000035.1 GCA_023665805.1 Bacteroides sp.
GCGAGCCCATGAAACGTCCGCCCACAAGTTCCTCCGCCACACGCCTCATGTTGGGTTTGCGCGGATACTTGCGCGTCAGCGTCACCGTGCCGCGTGCCGTCTTCGTGTAATCGGTGTGCGGTATCGGCCTCACGACTGGCACGCTGTCCGCCATCTCCACAATGAACGGTGCACCGAAAGACCTGCTGCCGCAGTCGGGATAATAGACGGGGAAGTACAGTATGCCGGGCATGGCGTTGTCGAACGTCACCTCGCCACGTGCCTTGTCTATTACGCCCCACGTCACAGGCACCTGTCCGCGCCCGGCCTTCTGGAAGGTGGCCAGATAGGCGAGGTTATTATCTGCCTGCTCCTTGAATGGCAGCGTGATGGATGCGGTCTGCGCCAGATGCGATGTCACGTCCCTTATGCAGGGCTGGTCAAGCATGTCCGGCACATACTCGCCGTCGGCTTTCAGGAAGGGCGGCGTGTCTTTCTGCGCGGCGTACATGACGCGGTACACGTTGGCGGTCTCGGCGAACGCCCAGTCGCCATCGCCCGGCAGCGAGCTCTCGGCGTTGAATGTCTGCCATGTGTCGGTGGAGTCGTTGTACACGCAGCAGTGGTAGTGGCGTCCCGGCAGGCTGCGGTAGCAGATGTTGTACTCCACCGCCACGGGCAGGCCGCAGGCGCGCAGAATGTTGCATCCGTAGCTGGCTATGTCGACGCAGTCGTGCCTGTCGCGCGAGTACAGGTCGTATATGCCTGCCAATTGCGTGCGGTGCGTGCGTCCGTTCATGTCTCGCATGTGGTTGATGGCGGCGTTGTAATACTGCACCGTGGTGCGCAGGTCAGCCATCGTGTCTGCCATAACGTATTTGGCGAACAGGCTGTTGTAGGTCTTTCCCGTCTCGTTGAACCCGTAGCCTTCCACGCTGCGGTATGGCAGGATATACTCCTTGAACTCGTCGAAGGTGAGGTTCTTTGCGAACGGCGACTCGCGCCACACGCGGAAAGCGTTGTCTATATGGGCGGTGAGGAAGTCGAAGTCCAACTCGCCGAGGTCACACAGGCGGCGGTGGTCAACGACTACATCGGGCATGGTGTCGGCCTCCATCACCTCGCGGCGCGCCTTCTTCACTTGCCGCAGCGTGTCCCACGGGAAGTCTGCCATCGTGCAACCCTGCACGAACGAGTAGTATATGCTATCCGTCTCGCTCATCCACCGCGCCAGCGTGTCGTTGTCATTATATATACGCGCGTTTGAGCAGTGATACCGCATGTTGTCTATCAAATACCGGGCGGCGGTGTATTTCAGCGTGTCGCGCTCAACATATTTGTAGTAGGCCAGCGTGCGGTACATCTCCCACGTGCCTGCCTCCTTGTCGTCAGGCATGCCTTGAACGCAGCCAGATAATATGGGAATAAGCAGCGCCATCATTGCAAGGTGTAGAATAATCATCCGTCCATAGTGTATAATATATTGTGATACAAGCGCTGTTACGGATTCGGCATACAAGCGAATGCCAAATGCAAGCATCTCCATCTTCTTGGTTATGGTGGAGCATATACTAAAGATAATGTCCAACGATACGCAAGGGAACATGAATATGGAATAGAGAACGTTTTTTTCGTGGAGGTGCTTACAAGGTTTTCTCATAGTTGTGCTTGCTTGTTTGACTTTTAATTAAAATGTCCTTTCTTCAGGGTTATATTTCCCTCTTCGTCCATGACAAACGCATATACATTCCTGTGGCTGTCAATTGCCATGGCCCATACATAGCCGTCCTGTACGACATATTTGTTCAGCAGGTTGCCGTCATAGTCGTATTCAACCACGGTGTTGCATGTGATGCTGTCTGGTCCCTGTCCGTTCAGGACGGAGATAAAACTGCTGTCAAGAGGTTGCAGGCAGCCCACAAAGCCGTGATAAGCGTTGATGTCCGCGGTGGCGTATGCCGGATGCGAGCCTTCCGCGATAGAGTATACGGGTTTATAATAGGCTTTTGTCGCCCTGCTCTTTATTGTGCCGTCCGCCTCTACGTCAAAAGTCTCAAAGGCCGCTCCTATATATGTTGTCGCAACGATGTGTTTGCCATCCATGCTCGTGGCTTGCAGGCCAGAGCCGGTCCATATCGAGCGGTTTATCTCTGCGTCGCTGTCCAATGTGGGGTAGTCTGCGAAAACGTGTTTGACCTGCCCGTCCTCGCTGACGAGAAATCGGCATACGGCATCAGCGCCGTAACACACTGCCTTGCTCTTTGACAGATGCTGAACGTCGTTAAAGCGGGTCGCTACGTGTTCGCTCTCATCGCTATTCCGCAGCAGTTCGGGTGTCGTGTTGCCACCGAGGATGTCCGCCACGCCATACCTGTATGTGTATGTCGTCTTGTAATCATAGATGTAGATGTTGGCACCATCCTTGTCCACCCACGGACACTGTGGTTCCAACAACTCGCTGTTGCCACGCCCTATGCGGCAGAACTCTCCCGCTCGCCTTCCGTCCGTGGTGAGCAGAAAACACACATTGTCTCCCCCTTTGGTGTCTTGAACCAGCAGCAGCGTGTCGTTGACGATGCCGATGCTCGCCGGGTCGTAAAATTGCCTGTATGTCTCAATGCTTTGTGCAAACGTATATGTCTTGCCTGGCAACTGGATGTCCGAGTCGTCAAACACCACTCTGTCCCCGTCATCGCTCGATGTGCCTGTGCAAGCGCCAAGGAACAGCGAGGCGACACAGGCCAGAGCCGTGAGCACTGATTTTTGTCTCATTTGGCTTGTTTTATGCGGTGAAAGAATATTACATCATTTTTTCGTCATGCGGCTAACGGATACCTATATATATTACCATCAAGATCCACGCCGTACAAGTTTTCTTCATCGCAGTCTATGTCTACGATGTATTCCGGCACACTGAAACGCCTGATGTAGCCTCCATCGAAATTGAACACATGTATCTCCATGGCCTTTTGAACTTCATAAGAGTCGTCGTCGCTTTGATTCATGTATAACGCATAGACCTTGTTTCCGTCCGTGCAGGTGGAGCAGTAGTAGACATGCATATCGTCATCCGATGTTGTGGAAGTGCCATACATACTTACTGAAGAAAGTTTTCCAGTTTCAAAATCATAAAAATTGACTCGGTCTATATACATCATGGGCAATGCGACTTTTTGACCACTGGAATTGGCACATAATCGCGATTGATACAACGGGAACGCCGGGGTGTGGTCGTCGTACAACCTTTTGGCATCCTTGATTCTATCCCCTTTGTTATACAACAAGAAATTATCCGTATGCTGTTGAAGTATTATTTGCCTGTCTTGGTCCACAAACCATGCCTCCAACGAGGCCGGAGGCATTCTCAAACACTGTTTGAGAACCGTTCTTTGCTCCTTGACGGTATTATGCATATCAATAAGTTTCAATCTGGCAGCATTCACATCGTTAACCACTACACATCCGTCCGTTGTGTATTGTTTCAAGACAGATGTTGTCAGAAACTCTGCATCGGAATGTCCCTTATGGCCAAAATCTGCCACCCGGGTGCCATCTTTTGTCAATACGGTGAATATCGGATCTCTGTCATCGCTTATGGTCACGATGTAGTTGTCGGTGGACACAATTCCCAGAATGCCTGGAAGCGTGTCACCGTGAAGTATTCTCATGCCGTCAAGTGTCTCCGGCTTGTCGTCGGGCATAACGGCGGACACGTCATTGTTATATTGCTTTGTGCCTAAGGTACACGCCTCGCAACACAACGCAAACATGAATACCATGACACTTTTTTCAATTGTTCTCTTCATTAGTTTTCTTATAAAAGTATCTAACCATCAGTACTATAATTAAGTGTTAACGTGTGTATTGGTTGACTCAATCGTATGATTTTGTCAACCAGCACACAACAAACATATTGAAATCTTACAAACCATTTCAAGAAAGTGTTTACGAACTATCCTTTTGCCGTCAATCGATTCAAGACCAAGTCTCTTATGATTATGGCTTTTGCAAGATTTCAGAGACTACGGCTTTAGACTCAAGGCTATGCAGCATTTACTGCTTATAGCATTTTGACTTGCCTGATTTTGATTTCTTATGCGCTTCGTACACACAAGGTGTTCCACAACTCCAGACACCACCTCCATTGTTTTTCAACTCACTCCAGCAATCCCAAACGTCCGCATCGCTTGTCTCTTCTTGTGATAATGCCTCGACATTCTGATACACCAACTCTTTGTCCGCATTGCTCGATTGCCAAAAGGCAAAAGTGCAGACTGCAACCATGATTGGCAGGATAAACAAATTCTTCTTTTTCATTTTTTTTTGTTGTTTTTAGGCTGATAATAAGTGCTATAGCCAAGAACGGCCTTATTTTATCAGTGCTTATTTCCTTGTATTATATTCCACATCATATCTGCCACACGGCTGTTGTGCACAGGATTGCCGACCAGCACCACGGAGTCCTTGCTATCAAGCATAAATGTGCGCATAACAGACAAACTGGGCAAGCATGGATTGGTTCTCTCAAACACGCCTGTGGTGTCCAAATACACTGGCAGGTTGTGAGCGTAGGTAGTAAGAGCGGCCTTGACTTCCTCCACCCGTTGCTTCGGAACGTGGAATACGAAGTGGAAATCCACTTTGTGCCCGGATGATGACACACTATCTATAAGACTATCCCATTCATACAATGTTTTGAGGCGGCACGATGAACATTCGGTCGAGTCGTAATAAACCACCAACCGATACCTGTCGGCCATTACATCATGAGCATATCCGATGCTATCGTCTGCCACATATAGCATACTGTCCAAGGGCAACACCACGTGCTGGCCGTAGAAACGTTCCATCTCCTCCTTGATCTTATTGTCCCCAGAACAGGAACACAAAAGTAGAAGAGCGCAACTTATCACTGTTAGTAATCTCATGTTCATTGCATGTCGCTTTTGGGTTGACGCCGCAAAGATAAGTAATTTTATAGACACCTACAAATGATTATCGTGTAATTTTTATACCCCCCCCCTTAAATTTTATTTGGTATTACAATTGCTATATCATTGTTTTTCATTATCTTTGCACCCATACAAAATAACAATAAAATAATTATCTATTATGTTTACGCTTAAAGATTTTACATTATCCAAATGCAACAATCTAATTAACAGGGCTGCTGATTTCCAAAAGTACATTGACCAGCAGGATGCCTTTGGTTGCAAATCATACTGGGTGATGGCACATTCAGGGGTTGGTGCGACTATGAACATTGAGGGAATGGACAGCGCTGTGGATGCCTACATATCAAATGACTATCTCGGCATGTCGCAGCATGAGGAAGTCAAGCGGGCCGGAATCGAGGCCGTCATGAGATACGGTGCCGGCGCATGTGCGGCGCAAGCCATAGGCGGCTATCTTGACATACACCGAGACTTAGAGGAGGCCATAGCCAGATTCACAGGACAGGAGGACGCCATCGTGTTCTCGTCCGGTTTCGGGGCTAACGCAGGGTTGCTGAGAGCTATACTGGGGAAAGAGGACATTGCCTATGTGGACTCCTTTATACATACCAGTGCCACATCAGGGCTGACAGGGACAAACACCAAACATGTCGGACATAACGACGTGGAGTATCTTGACATGGTGCTTGGACGCTCCAAGAATCAATATAAGACCAACCTCGTCATCATAGACGGCGTATACTCACAAAACGGCGATCTTGCGAAACTGCCGGAGATAATAGATGTATGCAGGAAACACAATGTACTGCTGATGATGGACGACGCCCACGGCATGGGTGTCATGGGGCGGAACGGACGAGGTACGGCGGAGCATCTCGGCTGTCTTGGTCAGGTGGATATCATAACAGGCACCTTCAGCAAGTCGTTCGGATGTGTGGGAGGCTTTGTCGCCGCGTCACGCAGCATAATACAGTATCTGAGATATTATGCTGACAGCAATGTGTTCTCCGCGGCCATGACGCCACAGGTGGCCGCGTCCGCGCTGAAGTCCATCGAGTTGCAGACGAGCATTCCGGAGTTCAGAAACAGGTTGTGGGACAACGTGGACTATCTAAGGGGCAGGCTGACGGACGAGGGATTCGACATTGGACATTCTGTCTCTCCCATATTCCCGATAATGGTGCGTGACAATCAAAAAGTGTACGAGATAGCCCGTGAGTTACAAAAAAGAGGTATTTTTGTAAGCGGAATAGCGTATCCAGCCGTCAGCCCCAAGGAGGCAAGGCTCAGGGTCAGCATACTGGCCACGCACACAAAGAGCCAGCTGGACAGGCTTGTGCTAAGCCTGACAGAGATAAGACATTTTATTCCTTTTTAACACAAACAATACATTAAACATATGGAGGAACCCATTAAATCACGCCGTCCACGCAGACGTAAAAAAGACATAGAGGAAGGAATTGTCAAGGCCGCCGCAGAAGTGGTAATAGAGAAGGGCTTCGTGCAGACAAACATCAAGGACATCATGCAGAGGGCCGACATGGAGCCACAGATCTTCTACCGCCGCTACGACAGCCTGCAGGAGTTCTACAAGAAATTTGTCAAAGACAACGAGTTCTGGCTTAGCGACCTCGTGGTGGCACCCGACACAGATACGGAGAGTCACGAAGCGCGACTTATAAAGCTGTTGAACGGACTTGTGGACAATCTGAAAAAGGATTCCGTTATGCTTGAGTTGCTGCGTTGGGAGATTGCCGAGGACAACGAGATAACAAGGGCCAGCGCCCAGAAACGTGAGTTCAGCACGCTGGGTCTAACCAAGGAGTACGAGTTCCTGTTCCGGAATACGGGAGTTGATGTTGTTGGCATAGCGACACTTATCATATCCGGCATCTACTATCTCAGCCTGCATCGCGACCGCTCGGAGTTTTGCGAGATAGACATGCGCGAGGAACAGAGCATAGAACGTGTCAAAGGCGTCATTGCTCATCTTGTCAGACAAATGTTCCGTCAAAAAGGACAAATGGACATCAAGAAGGGCATCGCAGAGCGCATGCGGCAGGACAGCCTTAGCGAAGATGCTATCAGGCGATACATAAACGACTGAACACAATCAGGTGTGCCTTCCGCGAGAAACGGGAGGTACACCTGATATATTATTTGGCGTAAACACCTACATTTTGATGCCACCTGGCAAACCGCCATTCTTGGCATGAAGCCTTGGACGTTCAAATGTGACCCGTTGAACTACATGGAAACCCGTGTGGCGCAGTCAGCCTATTGCGGTGGCGGTCATCCAACCCTGTTTGTCATCTTTTCGGGTATGGTTACGAACAAGTAATGTAACTTAATTCTATCACTATATTTTTCTGCATTTCACTTTTTTGTAGTAATTTTGTGTCACAAATCATATTCGATATGGAAAGTAGAAAGACAATAGCAGCAGAGAAGAAGCATTGTGGCAGTCACAATTGTACTCAGGCCGTATTGTGCACTTATTGCGACTATACGGGCCTAGACGAAGAAATCATCAAGCATGTTGGCAACAGTTTTGCTGCCGGCATGGGCAACATGGAGGGCACTTGTGGTGCCATCATAGGTGCCGGAGTGGTGTGGGGGCTTGCCACCAAGGACAAGGCCAAAGCCGTACGCGGGATGCGTCAGCTGATGAACAAGTTCCAGCAACGCAATGGTGCTACACAATGCAAACTGTTGAAAGGAGTAAATGGCGGACAGGCCTTGCGCGAATGCCATCTCTGCGTGGCTGATGCGTCAGAGTTCCTTGAAGAATTATTGGAGCAAGACAAATAAAAGGCACTTATGGCAACCAAGTACAAAGCAGAGAACGAGCGCAGACGCTGTGTGGCATGCGGCGTATGCGTGTCGGTTTGTCCCAAAGACGCCATCAGCATCTATCGCGGATGCTATGCCGTGATAGACGAGAATGCATGTATCGGGTGTGGAATCTGTGAAAAGAATTGTCCGGCAGGAGTAATACACAAAATATTGAGATAATAGGACTATGTCAAAGCAAAAGACAAAGCGATGGAGTGACTATATGTGGATAGTTTCGGCTACATACTTTGCATTGGGTTTCTTCAACATCTTGTTTGCATGGCTGGGCGTTATCTGTTTCCTGATACCACTTCTGATGGCAATTTTCGGTGGTGGCAAGGGTTATTGCAACCGTTATTGCGGCCGTGGCCAGCTGTTTCTACAAATAGGCAATACGCTGGGATGGTCGCGCAAGCGTGTGGCTCCCAGGTGGATGTCATCCCCATGGTTCCGCCATGGTTTCCTGCTGTTCTTCATGTTTTTCTTTACGGAGATGATCTGGCTCACCGTACAAGTGGCCCGTGGTGCAGAGTCGCTACGCGAGACTATCCATCTGTTATGGACGTTCGACGTGCCATGGCATTGGGCATATCCTGTAGCCATAGAGCCATGGCAAGCACAGTTTGCCTTTGGACTATATGGCATCATGCTCACGTCACTGATTGTAGGCATCATGCTCACTGTCATGTATCGTCCACGCACCTGGTGTGTATTTTGCCCTATGGGTAACATGACACAGATGATAAGCAAGCTCAAGACAAACTAAGCAGCGAGGTTAATTTGAAGCGTTTCTGTATTCCTTTGGGGTACACCCCACCCTCTTTTTGAACAGGCGGCAAAAATGCTGTGGATATTGAAAGCCCAGCGAGTATGCCACCTGGCTTACCGTGCTGCCATTGTCGGCAATGCGCTCTTTTGCCAACTCGATGACTTTATCCTGAATGTACTCCCGCGGTGTCTTTCCTGTCTCTTTCTTGAACATGTCGCCAAAATAGTTTGGTGACATGCATAGTTTTTCCGCACAATACTTTACTGTAGGCAATCCCTCCTTTTGGGCCTGCTCCCTATGAAAATAATCATTAAGCAAGCGTTCAAAACGAGCCAAGATGTCATTGTTGGCTTGGGTTCTTGTGGTGAATTGTCGTTCATAGAAGCGTACACAATAGTTGAGTAGCAACTCGATGTAGTTCACCAACAGGGTCTTGCTGTGTTTGTCCATACTGTGCTTCAGTTCCATTTTGATGATTTTCAGGCAGTCCATGAAAATATCCTGTTCCTCTTCCGAGAGATGAAGGGCCTCGTTTACCTCGTAAGACAGGAATGTGTACTGCCTGATAGTTTTGCCCAAAGACGTGCCTTTCAATAAATCCGGATGGAAAAGGATGCCGTGGGTATTTATCTTCAAACGGTCGGTGGTTGGTGTAATCAGCGTCGTTTGTCCTGGGGCGAAACACACAACAGTCCCTTCCTGATAGTCGTACGGTTGGCGGCCGTATGTTATGTCGCAGGCTTTTTCCATTTTCAGAAACAGTGCATACACCCCATAATTCCAGCGAACGTAGTCCACGTGACGTGTGGCCTTGTTCAAGTCTATCACGCTAATCAAAGGGTTCAACGTCTCCAGACCAAACATCCGGTTGTATTGGTCTACGCTATTTAAGTTCACAGTTTTGTCCATGTTCGTCAGGTATATTCTATCTGCCAGAGCAGTATTGTACTTGCTGACAGTTTCATATGGCATAAGTATCAGCAATGCGTTTTCTCGCTACAAAAGTACTAATAATTCGCCACAATACAATGAAATCAGTCCGCGTGGACGCCAATCCTGTAATTATGATAAAACACGAGAGGAAAATCAGTAATTCATATACCATGAATCATGTGGAAAAGTCATACCTTTGCAACGTCGTGTACAGGACAGTCGCAGTGCGGCATACATATATTATTTAACAAAACGAAGTATTATGAATTTCAAGACTATCACCCAGCTACTTTGTGCGACCATGTTCACATTTGTATATGCATCACTCAACATCACTGCATCACTCAACAACGTATCCAATCATAATTATACCACTATGAACAATACCTCGGACAACAATCAACCATGGGACAAGGTTTTCCCACAAAGCGACAAAGTAAGACATTCCAAAATAACTTTCCGCAACCGTTATGGCATCACATTGGCTGCCGACCTTTATGTGCCATTGGCTGCCACCGGCAAGTTGCCGGCCATTGCGGTTTGCGGACCATTCGGAGCAGTGAAGGAACAGGCCTCGGGGTTATATGCGCAGACCTTGGCTGAACATGGTTTTCTCACTATGGCCTTCGACCCTTCTTATACCGGGGAAAGCGATGGTGAACCAAGGTATGTGGCATCTCCGGACATCAATACAGAGGACTTTTGTGCAGCTGTCGACTATCTCTCAACCTGCGAGCATGTCGATGCCGGACGTATCGGCATACTTGGTATCTGCGGATGGGGAGGCATGGCACTTAATGCTGCGGCCATAGACACACGCATCAAGGCTACGGTTACCTCCACGATGTATGACATGAGCCGAGTGAATGCCAGGGGATACTTCGATTCCATGGATGCCGATGCACGCTACGAATTGCGCAAACAGCTGAATGCCCAACGTACCGAAGACTACAGAAATGGTACATGTGCCTTGGCGGGGGGGCTGCCAGATTCGCTTCCTGACGATGCTCCGCAATTTCTGAAGGACTATCACGGTTACTACAAGACATCACGCGGCTATCATCCGCGCTCCCTAAATTCAAACGGTGGCTGGAACGTCACATCGGCACTATCCTTCATCAACATGCCCATATTGTCATACAGCCAGGAGATACGCAATGCCGTGCTGGTCATCCATGGCGAGAACGCACACTCGCGTTATTTCAGTGAGGATGCCTTCAAGCAATTGAACGGCAACAACAAGGAATTCCTTATAGTGCCAGGAGCCAATCATGTGGACTTGTACGACAATATGGAGGTGATACCATTTGACAAGATTGCCGACTTCTATGGCCAATATCTCAAATAACAATACAAACACATAATATCATGTTAGGAAACTTCAGTTACAACAATCCGACCAGATTATATTTTGGAGAAGATGCTCAAAATAATCTGGGCACAGAACTGCGTCAATATGGTCCTAAGGTGCTCCTGGCCTATGGAGGCGGTTCCATCAGGAACAATGGCATCTATGATGACGTTATGGCTACGTTGCACGCTGCAGGCAAGGAAGTCATCGAATTGTCAGGAGTCATGCCCAACCCCACCACAGACAAGCTTTACGAGGGCGCGGCTTTGGCACGCAAGCACAATGTTGACCTGATTCTTGCCGTTGGCGGTGGTTCCACCATAGACTATGCCAAGGCAGTGAGCGTGTCAGCATGGTACGACGGTGACCCTTGGGAGTATTTCTACCTCAAGCAGAATGATCCTGAGGCCGGTCAACGCCTAATTCCCGTAGGCTCGGTACTGACAATGGTAGGCACGGGGTCCGAGATGAATGGAGGTTCGGTCATAACCAATCACCATACCAAGATGAAGATAGGCAAGGTCTTTGATGCCAGGGTCATGCCTCGTTTTGCAATTCTCAATCCACGCTACACGTTCAGTGTGCCCCAACGCCAGATGGTGGCAGGCTTCTTTGACATCATGAGTCACATCATGGAGCAATACTTCTCCGGCACCGACGACAATGCGTCGGACTATATAGCCGAGGGACTGATGCGCTCGCTCATCCACAGCAGCCGCATTGCCGTGAAGAACCCGCAGGACTACGAGGCACGCTCCAACATCATGTGGGTGTCCACATGGGCCTTGAACACGTTCATCGGCATGGGCAAGACGCAGGACTGGATGGTACACATGATAGGCCATGCCATCGGAGCCTATACAAATGCCACGCACGGCATGACGCTCTCCGGCATTTCTGTCGCCTATTATCGTCACATCATGCCATGCGGATTGTCCAAGTTCGCCCGCTTTGCAACGGACGTATGGGACATCCCGTCCGCAGGAAAGACCAAGGAACAACTGGCTGCCGATGGTATAGAAGCCCTATATGCATGGATGTGTGAAATAGGTGTTGCCACAGAGATAACTTCTCTCGGTGTCACCGAAGACATGCTCTCCGGCATAGCCGATGCCACGGTTCTTATGAAGGCCGGCTACAAGACGATGACCAAGGATGACGTTCTTGCTGTCCTCATAAATAGCTTGTAAAAGAATTGAATCACTGGAGTAGTCTTGTGACATGCACACAAGGCTACTCCACTGTAAATATAGGTACATGGCATCACATACGGAAAGAACCGACCGGCTGTTGGCACTGATCAGGGAAGGAAAGCCAATGACCTTCTGGCAACAGTTTGTCCTGACTGTGCAACTTGGCATCCCTGCTATTGTGGCCCAACTGTCGGCCATTATCATGCAGTACATAGATGCTTCCATGGTGGGAAGCCTCGGTGCCGAGGCCTCGGCATCCATAGGATTGGTATCCACTACGACGTGGCTCTTTTGGGGAATGTGCACCGCTGTCGCCACAGGATTCTCCGTACAGGTGGCACACAGGATAGGTGCCGGTGAAATGTCGGAGGCCCGTGCCGTGCTAAGGCAGTCTCTGACATCCGCCCTCATGTTCAGCATTCTTTTGGCTGGCATTGGCATGACGATAAGCAATGAGTTGCCACATTGGTTGGGTGGCGATGCGTCCATCTGTCATGGGGCAACTCTGTATTTCAGCATTTTTGCCATCTTTCTTCCTGCCCTGCAATTAGGCTTTCTGGGCAGTGCCATGCTGCGTTGCAGCGGCAATATGCATGTGCCCAGTCTGATGGGCGTAGTGATGTGCGCGATGGACGTTGTCTTCAATTTCTTCCTTATCTTCCCGTCACGGCCATGTACCATGGCTGGATTGTCGTTCACTGTTCCTGGAGCAGGACTGGGTGTAGGAGGCGCCGCGTTGGGGACGGTAGCCGCCGAGACAGTGATGGCAGGAGTGGTCATGTGGTACCTGTGTACACGTTCTGAATCATTGAAGTTGTCACACGAACGCGGTAGTTTTATTCCCCGGCTTGATACTCTCGGCAAGGCCATGCGCATAGGCCTGCCCATGGGCATTGAACATGCTGTGATTTGCGGAGCGCAGATCATGACTACAGTGATAGTAGCCCCTTTGGGGGTCTTTGCCATTGCGGCCAACTCCTTTGCCATCACGGCAGAGAGTCTTTGTTACATGCCAGGATACGGAATTGCCGATGCCGCCACTACGCTGATAGGACAGAGCGTGGGGGCCAAGCGCAAACGCACGGCGCGCAGTTTTGCCTACATCACCGTGTTGATGGGAATGTCGGTGATGGGGGTAATGGGAATGATGATGTATATCTTTGCACCGCAAATCATAGGCCTGATGACTCCTGTTGAGGAAATACGCGAACTGGGCACAATGGCACTGCGCATAGAGGCGTTTGCAGAACCAATGTTTGCGGCCTCCATTGTGGCATATGGCGTTTGCGTGGGGGCTGCGGACACGTTGCTTCCATGTCTGATGAACTTTGTCAGCATCTGGGCTGTGCGTCTGTCGCTGGCGGCATGGCTGGCTCCAGGCATGGGACTTAGAGGCGTATGGCTGGCCATGTGTATCGAGTTGTGCTTCAGGGGAAGCATCTTCCTTATTCATCTGAAACGGGAGCGGTGGCTGAGGAACATAGCCCCTGAATGAGATGATTCCTGTAATTGTGGTCATGTCATCTGTAATCCGTCTACCTTCGGTTACGGAATTTAGCACTATCTTTGCAACGCATACTCAAGACACGCCTCCGTATACCTTATATATAGAATATGTACACGATACTCAACAAAAACACCATATAAACATGAAACTTATACAAGATACCGAATTCGGCGGAGAACGCCCTTTGTTTGGCTCCCGCGACCTACACCTGAAGAACGTGATTGTCCGTGCCGGAGAATCTGCCATCAAGGAGTGTACGAATATCATTGCCGAGAATTGCCGTTTCGAGGGTAACTATCCGTTCTGGCATGTACACAGGTTTAACATAGACAGATGCCATTTCGATGTCGGCGGACGTTCGGCACTGTGGTACAGCGACAACCTGAAGATGACCGATACGGTGATAGATGCCCCGAAGATGTTCAGGGAAATGAACGAGATTGACATGGAGAATGTAACTATGAACGATGCCGACGAGGTCTTCTGGCGTTGCAGCAATATCCGCATCAAGAACATCCGGCTGCATGGCGGCACCTACCCTTTTATGTTCAGCAACCATATCTATGTGGACGGTATGGAAAGCGACAGCAAATATGTCTTCCAGTACGTCAAGGATGCAGAGATACGCAACGCCCGCATCACTACCAAGGATGCCTTCTGGGAGGTGGAGAACGTCACTATCTACGATTCCGAACTCAATGGCGAATACCTGGGATGGCATTCCCGCAACCTGCGCCTTGTCAACTGTCATATCACCGGAGAGCAGCCATTGTGCTATGCCCACGACCTGATACTTGACAACTGCACATTCGGTCCGGACTGTGATAGAGCTTTTGAATACAGCACTGTGCATGCCGACATACGTGGTTCCGTCACCAACATCAAGAACCCTACATCCGGACGTATCGTGGCAGACGGAATAGGGTCGGTAACAATAGATGAATACATCCGCCAACCGGCAGACTGCCAAATACTGGTGCGATAACCCTTGTGCACGATATATCAACCAAGCCCACGTCACACCATATCTGTTGCGACATGGGGAGAAGCCATAAGTCGGAACCATGACTATATTATTGTCACAACCTCGAATATAGTATTGTCACGCTTCCGACTATACTATTGTCAAGTATACGGCAACAGTATAGTCCGCTCGGGTCTTCACGAAGTCTTCCACTATGTAAGGGGCAATGTATTCGTTAAACCCAAATCGGTCATTAGAGCGTCAATTTGTATAAATCATCTGATTTATATTGCCTTTTCCTCCATTTTGCCTTTCTCTTC
>JAMPDJ010000036.1 GCA_023665805.1 Bacteroides sp.
GGGAGACGGGTTTGTGATTGAATTAAGAATCATGCGGCTTGATTTGGCTGGCTAACCTGTATCGCAGCCAGACAATATCTGTTTCCCATTGTCCTACGCTTTTCAATTTCAATTTGTAGGGGGGACTGCCATGATCTGTAACACCGTCGAACATGGCGCTCTGTCCTGTCCGTCCGTCAATGCCGGGAGCTATAATTACGCTTGCCTCGTCCACTAATCCGGCTTCGAGGAACCGTCGCAGATATGTCCGCCACCTACGATGGCAAGGCGTTCCACACCGAATACGTCATGGAGGATTTCCATTGCTCTCGGCAGATTGATATGTGTGCTGCCTGCTGCAATCCATGGTATCCCCATGCCGTCAAGAGTATAAGCATATTACTGTGTGGCATCTTCACAGATGATGCACAACATCGGATGACCTTCTGGCTCGTTTGATTTCTAATGTATTTTGCCATGTGTATCCACTACGATGGTATATTCGTTGGCTTTTTGTGCTACATGGAATGATTCTTTGCCGATTGAACTTCCTGTATAAGGCGAATGATCCTCTGTGTTTACAGCCGGACACTCCAGTTCTGCAGTCACTCGTCCGGATAGTTTGGAACAGGCTCCCAAACGCTCAAGTGCGACATAATACTCATCTGTGCTGAGTTGTCCGACTACAGGGCAATTGATATGACCGTCAATGGTTGTCATCATGTGAGTGATAATATACGGTTTCATTTGTCTGTTTATTTAATGCTTTAATGTCCCACTTGTTTCTGCTGTTCGGCGTTGTAGCGCTCGCCGACGACAGGAATGGCGGCCACGGCATCCTCCAGTCGTTTCCATTCGTCGGCAGGTAATGAAAAGTCAAGTGTGCGAAGGTTCTCCTCCAAGTGCGAGAGTTTCGTTGTTCCGGGAATCGGTACGATCCACGTTGCTTTCTGTAACAGCCAGCCTAATGCTACCTGCGCCGAAGTCATGCCATGCGGGCGTCCGAATTGTTGTAGCACGTTCACGATGTGGGTATTGGCACGGATAGCTTCTGGCTGGAAGCGTGGCAGGGTTTGTCTGTTGTCGTTGTTATGGTCGAAAACCGTGTATTCGTTGATGCACCCTCCCAAGAAGCCGCGGTTGATCGGGCTGTACGGCACGAATCCGATGCCCAGTTCACGACATACAGCTAATACGCCGTTCTCCTCCACCAAACGGTGCATCAGGTGGTATTCGCTTTGTATGGCTGTCAGCGGACAGACGGCGTGCGCCTTGCGTATAGTTTCAGCACTAACCTCGCACATGCCCCAGTGTTGCACCTTGCCCTCCTTCATCAGGTAGGCGATGGTCTGGGCTACCTCCTCGGCTGGCGTGTTCGGGTCGGCACGGTGCTGGTAGAACATTGGCAGCGAATCGAGCCGCAAACGGCGGAGTGAATCTTCGCAGTAGCGGCGGATGGTTGCAGGACGGCTGTCCAGACGCCCCGTTCCCTTGCCGTCAATAACCTCGTGGCCGAATTTTGTCGTCACGTTGATACGGTTTTTGAACTCCGATAATGCTTCGCCTGCCAAATTTTCGTTGGTCAAGGGTCCGTAGATGATGGCCGTATCGAAAAGCGTCACGCCACGATTCACCGCCTCATGCAGTAGTCGGATACACTCTTTCTTGTCAGGGTGCTGACTGCGGTTGTAGGTCATGCCCATCACGCCAAAACCGAGTGTCGACACTTTGAAAGCAGCCTTGCCAGAACCTAATACACGATGTCCTTTGATATGTGTCGCATCGACACCAATGCCGGATGTCTTCGTTTGTTTGTTCTTAGATGCAAGCACTTCGCTCAATCCAGACGGCATGGCTAATGTAGCACCAACTAATGCTGCGGTTTTCAGAAATCCGCGGCGGCTGATTCCTTCCTTATTCTCTTCTTTCATAGTATTGTTTTTTTTTGATTTCTTTGATGATTCGTGCCGGATTGCCTGCCACAACGGTCATGGCTGGTACGGATTTGGTTACCACGCTGTTTGCTCCGACAATGGCTCCGTATCCGATTCTTACATCGGGGAGGATGGTGGAGTTGATACCAATCCAAACCTTGTCTTCGATGATAATCGGGCGTCCGTAGGTTGCGCTACGGTTCTCCAGATCGGAATCATGGTTGATGGTGATGAGGTTGCATTTCGGACCGATGAACACCTCGTTGCCGATGGTGATGCCTCCACGTCCGAAAAAGGTGCAGCATTGCTGGATGAAACAGCCTTTGCCTATGGTAACAGGCTTGCCGTAATCAATATAGAATGGAGGCAATACGGTCGTGCTTTCATCAAGCGGTTTGCCGAGAATACGTCCCATGTACTCATGTACTTAGGCCGGAGTCTTGTAACCGGTATTCATTTCGGTAGCAGTTTTCATGGTGTTGAAAATATCAGTAATTAGTTCATCGTATCCCGGATCTGCCGGTGATACCATTTCTCCTTTCAAGTCTCTTTCAAAAATATCATTCATATCATTCGTTTTTTTATATTCTGGTGCAAAGGTAAAAAGAGAGCCTCGCAACGGTTTTGCTGCGAGGCTCAAACTACTTTGCTCTGAAGTTCACTTGATTAAAATCATATTCTACGAATCAACCTTGCCGGATTTCCTGCGACAATCGTATTCGGTTCGACATCGTGTGTCACGATACTGCCTGCACCGATCACGGCATTCTCGCCGACAGTAACGCCCGGAAGAATAGTCGACCCCGCCCCAATCCATACATGGCGACAAATGTGTACAGGTTTGCAGGTAATCACATGGCGGTTCTGCAAATCGTGGTTGTTGGATATGAGTTGCACATTGGCGGCAACCATCACATCATCATCGATTGTAATCCCTCCGGCGGACATCATAAGGCATCCCGGCATGACGATTACATTGCGTCCGAATTTCACGTTGGCGGTTCGGACACCCGAAAACGGTATTTCAACGCGGCAGTTTTCTCCAAGATAAGGAAAAACCTTGTGCAATAACTTGCTATACTCCTCCGTATCGGGCATCGTGTGGTTCAACCGGAATATGTTTTGTCGTAGCTCTTTGGCTGCAGCAAGTTCCTGTTCTGTCTGATTCTGACAGTCGATTCTGAACTCTTCCATTCTGTTATTTGATTGTTTGTTTTGCCCAGGTCCCTGCCTGATTAGTACTTCCGTTGAACAATCGTCCATCTTTCCATGTGATTTTAGGATAGAGTTTTTTGAGCCGTTTCACGCTGTTTGCAATTGAACTGCCACCGGAAGTAGCAAATGGAATGGCCGTCTTGTCCGAAAAATCATACTTTTCAAGGAACGTATTGACAGGACGAGGGCACAAGTCCCACCAAATAGGGTAGCCGAGAAACACCACATCGTAATCTTTCGGGTCGATGGTCTCTCCACTCAAAGCAGGGCGAGACCTGTCATCGGCCATCTCTAACGAACTGCGGCTTGACTTATTGGTCCAGTCGAGGTCGGTCGAAGTATAGGCCGCAGCTGGAGTAATCCTGTAAATGGTACCTCCAGTTTCCCTGGCTATGACTTCCGCCACTTTTTCAGTGGTTCCAGTGCAGGAGAAGTATGCTACGAGGATTTTCTTGCCGCTTTCTGTGGTTTGCGCACTTGATGTGCTGCCAAAGGTAAGTAATCCTATAATGAACAAAAACAAATGCTTCATACTATCTCAATTTTGAGTATTCTTTATCGCTTACAGGTTCCAGCCACTTGTTGCTGGTCTCCTCTCCCGGAACTTCGATAGCGAGATGCGAAAACCAACTGTCGGGAGCGGCCCCGTGCCAGTGTTTCACACCGGCAGGAATATACACTGAATCTCCGGGACGAAGTTCCACGGGTTCTTTGTCCCATTCCTGATAGTAACCACGTCCACCCACACATACGAGTGTCTGGCCACCGCCTTTCGAGGCTTTGTGTACATGCCAGTTGTTGCGACAACCCGGTTCGAACGTCACGTTTACGACGGGAACTCCTTCGGTCACGATTGGTGCCACATAACTCTGTCCGATAAAATATCTGGCATACGCATCGTTTGTCTTGCCTACCGGAAAAATGATGCTCTGCGCATAGGCTTCGAGCGAAGCGGCAACTGTACTGTCGTCTGTCTCAGTCCACACCTCCTTTGCCATGCTGAATGCCGCCCATGCTTTGGGCCAGCCAGCGTAGAATGCGGCATGGGTTAGTATTTCGGCGATTTCGGTTTTGGTCACGCCGTTTTTCTTTGCTGATTCCAAATGATACTTGAACGAGGAGTCGGTCAGTCCCTGCGACATCAGGGCTACTACTGTTACAATGGAGCGATCACGCAACGAAAGCAGATCATTGCGGCTCCACACCTCGCCGAACAGCACGTCGTCGTTCAGACGGGCGAACTCTGGGGCGAACTCATCGAGCTGGTCGCGCCCGGCAGTCTGTTTGATTTTTACCTGTGATTTTGCCATAATCGGAAATACTAAAATTGATAATATAACCAATGAAATTACTTTTGTTTTCATATCATATTTTTTAATTTGACATTACGCTATTTTCAATCATCGAATGCAAAAGTACTAAGAGAATCGTACAATAGCTTTGTCGCAAGGCTCAAATTTCCTTGCCATGAAGTTCGTTTTACCATGACGGAGCGATTCCGTATGCCTCCTTATACACTTTGGAAAAGTGAGACAAGTTCTTGAATCCCACATCGAAACAGGCTTCCGTCACTTTCTTCTTTCCAGATTTTATCATGTCATGGGCGGCCTCAAGACGGCGTTTGATAATCCATTTTTGCGGTGTCAAATCACTTACCTTTGCAAAATCGCGTTTGAAAGTCGCCAAACTTCGTCCGGTATAACTTGCTATTTCTTGCATCGAAAGGTCGCACATATAGTTCTCATTCAGATAGTCAAGGATGTCTATTTTCCACGGTTCCACGAAGTCGAACAGGGAAGCGTAAAGGTTACGGTCGGTATTGAGCAGGACATAAATCCCCTCGGTCATTTTCAGTTTTAGCACCTCCTCGGCTGGTTTCTCTCCGGCATTGAAATATGGCACGACTGATTCGAACAGCGAACGTATATCCGGACGGTTGCTTGGCAATACACGCAGGCTGACTTTTTCCCGCTTCGAGTCGGTTGGTATCTGCTGCCGGTTCAAGGTTTTGTAAAATTCTCTCAAAAAAGGTCTTGAGAATTTCAGCACGATAGAACGATAAGGCTGTTCCTTATCGGCATGTTTCTGCAGCCACACCCGATTGTCACGCCGCATGAAGGCGCAATCGCCGGGATGTAAAACCGTTTTCTTGCCTCGCTCCTCGATTTCCAGCTCTCCGGAGCACAGATAGAGCAGCGTATGTTCCCTGTTTTCATGGACACAGCCACGATCATCGGTGAAATAACATCCTATAAGTATGTTTGAGCAGTCGAATACATCCAATCTTTCCATATATTCATCCTTAATTTTTTGCAAAGATAAAACATAGGAACTGTATTTTGTTTGTCGTGAAGCTCAAATATGCATGATAAGAGAAGATGTTTTGTCATTCATATATGCCTCACAAAGCGTAAATTCCATGTAAATTGCGATTTTGTTGGATGGTGGTACATACGTTATGGGTCAGCGTATGAGCAGGACGCGGAAGGAATAGGACATTGTTGATGGAAAAGACATGATGATAAAGTGAGACCGGGAATCACCCTCAATCAAAGGCTGAAGACTTGGTATAGAATCAGATCATAATATCCAGTCAACGGCGAATGAAATTTTCCAACAAATTATTGTACAGCAAGCATTATTGATGAACGTGAAGCCATTGAAAATGGCAAGGATGAGGAAGTCTGTTTTTGCAATTAGTCTTATTGCCTGCACGAAAGGGATTTGCTGGCAATAAAAACAGGAGATAAACACCTTTTATCAATGTTTATCTCCCAATTGATTGTCCTCCTTGTAATGTACATGTGGATGGCGCGATGCGCTTTCAAAAAAGTCTATTCATCGCGACGCTTGGCAACGCGACGACGACGTGGTCTTTCCTCCATGTCCTTGCGTTCCACCTGCACACCGGCCAGTTCGGGATCCACGAGGATACGTCCACAGTACTCGCATACGATAATCTTTTTGCGCATGCGGATGTCCAACTGGCGCTGGGGCGGAATCTTGTTAAAACAACCACCACATGAATCGCGCTGGACATACACAACGGCTAGACCATTGCGGGAATTCTTGCGGATGCGCTTGAATGCACTCAACAGGCGAGGCTCTATGGTGGCTTCCACGTTGTGAGCCTTTTCCTTCAGCTTTTCCTCCTCGGCCTTGGTCTCGCTTACTATTTCCTCCAACTCTGTACGTTTGATGTCCAGGTCGGTGCGACGGTCGGCGATCACCTGGTTTGATTTTACCAATTCTTCGCTACGATGTTCCAAATTCTCATTGGCTTCGGATATCTTCTTTTGGTTAAGTTCGTTGTCCAGGCGCAGGTATTCGATTTGCTTGGAGAAGTTCTCGTATTCGCGATTGTTGCGTACGTTCTTCATCTGGTTCTCGAATCGCTCGATATCCATCTTGTTCTTCTCTATCACGCCTTGGCGCTCGGTTATCTCTTTCTGAGCCGAAGTAATATCGTCGTTGATTTTCTCGATGCGTGTTTCCAGACCTGCAATCTCGTCCTCCAGGTCCTTTACCTCCAAGGGCAACTCGCCACGCAAGGTCTTGATTTTGTCAATCTCCGTCATCAGTGTCTGCAACTGGTAGAGATTCTTCAATTTGCTCTCTACGTTCAGTTCGGCCGGGTCTTTTACTTTTGCCATTTAGTATAAATAATGTATAGGGTTAGTATTCTTTTCTGTCTTGTACAGAGGCATGTGTGGAAATGCATCCGCCAATATGCGTTCCAGCAATTCTACGGTGTACTGTTCGCTTTCGTAGTGTCCAAGTACACAAATCTGTATTTCCTGTTCATGTCCCATATACATGTGGTAGTGCATCTCTCCTGTGAGAAAGGCATCCACTTCCTGTGCCAAGGCCTTGTCCAGTACGGAATCTCCGGCACCTCCGCACAAAGCCACGCTCTGTATAGGTCTGGCCAAAGGCTCGTTGTGCATCAGGCACTTGCATTGGAATACCTCCTTTACTCTGTCCAAAAAGAAACGGCTGTCCATGGGTGCTGACAAGTATCCCATCACGCCGCAATCGCCTATAGGAGTGACATCTATCAGCCCGAGCCTTTCTGCTATCTGGTAGTTTACCCCGTCCTCGGTCTTGTCCAGATTAGTGTGTGCGCTGTATATGGCAATGTCGTTCTGTATGGCCATGCGTACCACTCTTTGCACCTGAGTGCTGTCACTTATCTGCTTCAGTCGGTGAAACAGTACCGGATGATGTGAAACCACCAGATTGCATCCCAATTCTACGGCTTCGCGCATCACTTCCTCGGTCACGTCCAGACACAATAATACCCCTGAAACCTCCGCCTCTGTCAATCCTACCTGCAGGCCGGCATTGTCGTAGCTCTCCTGCAGGGGCAGAGGCGCGAAACGTTCAAGGGCGTTGATTACTTCCTTAACCTTCACGCTCATCAGATTATGTAGTGTTTTGGCAGCAAGCGTAGACGGCTGCACAGTCTTTGCACGTAGAACAAGACTTCCATAGTCACACGCTTACCATTTGCAAAGGTACGAAATAAATACGTACCTTCTTAAGGGTAGGTTCCATTATTTATCATTTGAGGTCATTTTTTTAACAGTTGCTATGTTGCTGATGTTCTTTTGGCTACCTTTGTATGGATAAAACGCACATAACAACACATTTATATGAGAAGATGTTTGCCTGCCGAATGGCACCCACAGGAAGCCATACAGCTGACATGGCCACACAACGGCACCGACTGGGCCGATACCCTGGAGGAGGTGACAAATTGCTATATCAACATTGCTCGGGAGATAGCCTTGCGCCAGAAGTTGTGGATCGTTGCACCGCAACCGCAGCGCGTCAAGACAGTATTGGAGACGAAATTGCCTGGCAGGGCTTTGGCAAATATCAGCTATTTCCGCATTCCCAGCAACGACACTTGGACTCGCGACCACGCTTTCATCACCATTCTGCGCGAGGATGGTGTGCGTGAACTCCTGGATTTCCGCTTCAATGCCTGGGGAGGCAAGTTCGAGGCTTCACTGGACAATGCCATCAATCGCGAACTCTACGACATGCATTTTGCCGCTGACGGTGCCAGGAACGTGTATGTCTCCCAACTTGACTTTGAACTGGAGGGCGGTTCCATAGAAAGTGATGGAGTGGGGACCATACTCACTACGGCGCAGTGCAACCAAAACGCCAATCGGCGCGGAAACCATTCGGAATCGGAGGAAACTCTGACGCAAGAACTGTGTCAGCGTCTTGGAGCCGAACGCGTTCTGTGGTTGCACCATGGAGGCCTGGAACGCGATGACACGGATGCGCACATAGACACCCTTGCACGTTTTTGCCCTGATGATACCATCGTCTATTGCGAGGGTTGCCAGGGCATGCTGACGGAATTGCAGTCCTTCCGTACCATGCAGGGTAAGCCGTACCGCCTGGTACCAGTACCACCATACTATGCCAATTTCCTTATTATGAACACTGCTGTCCTGCTGCCTTTCTATGAGAACGAGGAAAATAACCTGCGGGCCAAGATGGCCTTGGAGACCGTTTTTCCCGACCGTGAGATCATAGGTATAGACTGTGGCATCTTGCTTACACAGAATGGTAGCCTGCACTGTTGCACCATGCAATACCCCTTGTTGCAGCCATCCATCCTTTATTAACCCAATCCAAGTCAAAGACATATTGCATCATGAAAATAGGAATAATACAGCAGACGTGCTCGGCCGACATCGAGGCCAATAAACATAAACTGGCCTGTAACATACGCAAGGCTGCAAACGGCGGTGCCCGGTTGGTGGTGCTACAGGAACTTCATAATTCGCTCTATTTCTGCCAGACAGAGGATGTGAACCTCTGCTCGTTGGCCGAACCCATTCCAGGTCCCAGCACAGAATTCTATGGAGCTATGGCACGTGAACTTGGTATAGTTTTGGTTACCAGTTTGTTTGAGCGTCGTGCCGCCGGTCTTTATCATAATACAGCCGTGGTCATTGAACGTGATGGCAGCATAGCCGGGTGCTACCGCAAAATGCACATTCCGGATGATCCGGCATATTACGAGAAGTTCTACTTTACTCCCGGAGACCTTGGATTTCATCCAATAGATACCAGTGTGGGACGCCTTGGCGTACAGGTGTGCTGGGATCAATGGTATCCGGAAGGTGCCCGCTTGATGGCATTGCAGGGTGCCGAACTTCTCATCTACCCCACGGCTATAGGGTACGAGAGCAGCGACACGCCCGAGGAACAGGAACGCCAGCGTGAGGCCTGGACCACCGTGCAACGTGGCCATGCCGTGGCCAATGGTTTGCCGGTCATTGCCGTAAATCGTACGGGTCATGAGCAGGATCCCTCAGGGCAGACAAACGGCATCAGCTTCTGGGGCAGCAGTTTTGTCTGTGGTCCGCAAGGCGAATTCCTGTACCGTGCCCCCAAAGACGAGGAAGTGGTGGTAGTTGTGGACGTGGATATGCAACGTTGCGAAAATGTTCGTCGCTGGTGGCCTTTCTTGCGTGACCGCCGCATAGAGGAGTTTCATCCGTTGACCAAAAGGTTCATTGATTGAATATACCAGACAGGTGCAGTAGGAAAGCCTGTATATGTCTGCCATTTGAAATAGTCATTCCGAATAAACAGGATGACTATTTCAATGGAGAAGTGTTTCTTTTCAAATCATTCATCAGGCATTGGTTTATGACAAGACAAAATAGCCCAGTGAATCTATCTGACAGATTTGTCGTGGTGTTAACATAAATCACTCATACGATGATGTGCGGAACAATGCCTGTAGTTTTTTTGTGCTTGATGATTGGTGTCATGCAATAGAAACATACTGTCAATTACCATCCTTGCTCCCAAAGGTTGGAATTGTCGTGACTGTCTTTGTCGCGACCGTACATTTCAAATTGGTTCTTGTTATCGTTGGTGATTCTTTGGTCCTGTGTGGATAAGGCAATGACCTCTTCAGCATCAATGTCAATACATGTCATTGCCGGCTTAATATATTCTTTCTGCATATTCCTGATTTTAAATTTCGTTCTTCATTGCTTGTGTGGCATGTCCTACTTTAGCAAGACTTTCCCATCAACGATGTTCAATCCCTTCCGCGTCCTGCTCATACGCTGGCCCATAATGTTGTAAATCACGCTACCATGCTTCATTGTCCTGTCGCATGATATGTCGTCTATGCCAGTCTCCACGTCCACATCAAAGGACAATGCACCGTAGCGTGCCGTGTCTGCTTTTGGCAATGTCACGTAACATCTGTACTGTGCTGCAGGGTAGTCGGCACCCTCGGACACGCGAAAGAACCCCGTTTTGCCTTCGTATTTGGACAGTATATAGCTACCAGCCGGAACATTGCCGCCCTTAACAAGGATGCCCGTCAGCACGCCTGCCAGCCTGTTTTCGGCGGCCGCTTCTACGGCATGCCCGCTGAAATCGTGCGTCTTGCCTATCGCCTCCGTTCCAACATTGATGATATACGGTACGTTTTTCTCTACCTTGTCAACGCCAACAAGTCTCAACACGCCGTTCGCATCAACTTCATTGCAAGAGTAGCAGGTCCAGCCTTCGGGGGCGGTCCATTCAAAAGGAAGAATGATGGTGCCCCACTCGGCTTTCACCTCATAAGGAATGACTGTGTTGTCAGGAACGTACTTGACCGTGACGCTAGAAAAGCGTGCCTGAGCGCTGCATGCAAATTCTACCACCGAGGCCTCGCCTGTCCACTTGCGGTTATTGGTATTAACGGTAGCCAAAGTGCCTCCGGCGGAATTGGGCGCAAGAATAATTGAGGCAGGAGCATTTTTTCCCTTGCTATCCGTGACTTTAGAAAACAATATTTCGGTAATCATGCCATTGCTTACGGAAACAGAGAGTGTGGAATTGGCGTACATGCGATATTCGGCTTCCAAATAGCCGCTTGTGCAACTAACAGTGACACCTCCCTTGGTACCGGTCTGTGGTAATTCCCAGCCAGATGTCCACACTTTAAAGTCCGTTTTGTCTGCAGGGACAAAGCTCACTGACTGTTCTGTCTCGGGAGCGTTCACAATGACATCGTAAGTCTCGCTTGTCGTCAGCCCCCTGTAAGTGGCGGTGGCCGTTACGGTCTTGGTATCCGTGGCAATTTTCGCTGGCTTGCAAGTCCACACTGCTTCTGACGTGACTTCTCCGGTACTTCCATCGTCAAATGTGGCAGTGGCAACCAGACCATCCGTGCTGAAATTCTCGCCTACGTGATACGTTGTCTTGGCAGGAGTACCGGAGATGGCCAAAGACGCAAGATTTCTTGTCTCCGCAACATATGTGACCTTGATGCATGTCATGCGTACCTGGTCGGAACTGGCGGTCAGTGTCACCTCCTTGGCACTGCCGGTCCATCTGCCTGTCGTGCCGGAATATGTGTATTTGCCTGTAGAGGGGCTTGCAAAGCAGCCAGGACCATATTGTTGGGTGCCGCTAACGGTGCAGGTCAGTTCTATGCCCGTAATCTCCCCTTCGGCAACAGACACGGTAAACTTTGAAGTCTTGTAAGCGCGATACTCTCCGGACGAACTCAAGGTACCGTAGTTGACCTTGATGGTCACGCCGTCCTTAGTACCTATCTGCGTGTCTTGTGCGGAATTCCACAGGCTGTCCTTGCCGGTGATGGTCACTACTTTCTCCTCGGCAAACAGGGAAACCGTATTCACGAGCATGACCACGAGTAAAAACAAAATCTTTTTCATTGGCATTACGGATTTTATGGTTAATAAGTGTATCGACATGGATTCGTTTGCTATCGGCAACAAAATTATAAAAATACATTTAAGATATGCAAGCATACGAGGAAAAATAATATTAACCATCTAACAAAATCGAAATTTACATGGGATTTACGCCTTATTAGGCGTATATAAATGACAATGCTGATGTCGACCAATGTCTCATTGCTGCAAAATGAGCAATTTTTGAGAGGAAGTTGAATAACGGTGTGGATAGGAATAGGTGGTGCCTACCCGGAATAAGAAAAATGTACAGCAGTAATAATTGCCATCTTCTTTCTTCTCCGTCGGTTCCATAGTATTGTTGTTCATTCGTTCATAGTATTCCCGTGTCCTGGGGAATACTGTTGTCGTGCCGTCGTCCCCGTTATTGTCTGTGTCCCGATGCCCCGTGTGCTAACATCCTCCTCCTTCCGGTCCTTCCCGGTCCTCTCTTTTGTTTGTTTCCCCTCGCTGTGCCGGTT
>JAMPDJ010000037.1 GCA_023665805.1 Bacteroides sp.
CCAGGTACTTGACAAGGTGGCCAAGTCAGGCAACATCTACACCGTAGACGGCAAGCTCGTAGGCAAGGGCAACATCAACACCGTCAACAACCTGCCCGCAGGCATCTACATCGTGAACGGTGTGAAGGTTACCAAGAACTGATAGCTAATCAGGACAAGGCCTCAGTGCCTTGGACGATACAATCACTACGCCCCGCCCCTGAAAAGGCGGGGCGTAGTCGTTTTTGCAGCCATGACAGCACGCGCATAGCCGGCTTATTGCTTTGCGCATATTACAACGGAGACATCTTAACAAGCATTAACCACACATAATATAATAATTACAAATCTTTTCTTTACATTTGTACCGAAACATACGTAACTTTCAACTAAAAAACACGATAACCAAAACAAACCTAAACTGATGAAGAAAACCTTTCTATTGTCCCTTTTGGGGATTATCATGAGCCTGACGGCAATGGCACAGCTACCCCAGTCAGGAAAGTATTACCGCATTGTCAACCAGAATCCGGACAAGTCCGTCACAAGCAATGGAAAACGCTATGGTTTCGCCATAACGGAAGATCTTACTTCCAACGCACTGAAGGCAACGGAACAGGGTGGCAACACACAGTACAACCAGCTGTGGAGGCTTGTTGGCAGCAAGTTGCAGAACGCACACACGCAAAGATACTTCAACACGCTGCCCGGCTCTTCCATAGGCTACACCAGCACGACAGGCGCCACAGTATCATTCGAAGAGATAGAGAACGGCTATGTCATCATCTGCGGACAGCCGGCACACGCCGATGCAAGCAACAGCATAGTAGGCTGGTACGACAAGAGCAACCCGAGCAGCTGCTGGAAGTTTGAGGAAGTGGCAGTGGACGCGCAGGCACTGAAAAACGCCCAGAACGAGTATAAGCTGCAGATGGCGGAAAAGGCCGCTCTGCAGGAAATAGTCAACAAGGCCGCGACAATCACCCCTGTCGTGGAAGGATACTTCGCCGACAAAGCTTGCACCACGCTCAAGAGCGAGTATGCCGGCATGACCGAGGACGAGTTCAAGGCAAGGATGACCGAGGACGAACTGCCCGAACAGATACAGAACATGGTCATGAGCATCAAGAACAAGTGGAAGGACGAATTCAATCCCACCCTGTCAGAACGCTTCCGTGTACAGAACTACAAGATATACACCCGTTGCGACGATGCCGGAGCATATGACGCGTCTCCTAAGAACAAGTGGGTGGCAACACAGATGAGCGACAGAAACAACCCCACAGGTATCTGGACGGATGCCCTGCAACTGATATGCGTGTTCGTGGAGAACGAGATTCCGGAGGGCGCAAGCCTGAAGATAGGCCAGGCATCCGGAGCGGGCGTCATAGGTCTGTTCGACAGCGACAGAAACAATGTGGAACTGCACCAGGGCATGAACATCGTCTACTGCGGCCTGAACTACAGCACACAGTGGATAATGTACACATGCGCAGCCGACTACACCAAACCGCTGAGCACGTATCCCGAAATCAAGATTCACATCGAAGGCGGCGACGTGCTGGGCTATGTAACAAAGAAAGCCGACGACGAGGAAGCCACCAACGCGGAGTACGAGGAAGTATTCGGCAATGCCGTGAAACTGATGAAGTCGAAAGATGCCGACCCGAACGCAATCAACTTCAGCGTAAAGGGCGAGCGCGGCCTGTTCGAGTTCCCCGTAGAGTGCTACGACCAGATATGGTCCAACCGCACCTCATACGGATACAAGATATACAAGAGCATTAACTTCTACGACAACGTGCTCAAGTGGGAATGGAGCACCATGGGCTGGCAGGATCGCGTGGAAAACGGCGAAGCGGACAACGAGCTTGAAAATATTGCCCCCGGAGGCGGTGACGCCGTATATCCCACATACGTGAACAATCTGGCTCCCACCATGATGGCCAGCAGCGACAAGAACCCTTATTCCGGCAACAGCCACACCGGCATGCCGGGAATATGGAGCGTGGAAAGCACATACAACGCAGAACGCGCCAACTTCGACACATGGTGCTGCGGTCACGAGAGCGGACACAACAACCAGCATACCATAAACCTGCCCTCCAGCATGGAGTCAAGCAACAACTACTTCTCCAACATCATCAACACGCTGTATGGCTACAGGATGTCACGCGGATGGAGCTTCTCCGAAAACTACGACAAGTACGTGGCACAAAAGATCATCTTCCCGCATCGCGACATCAGCATAACCCTGCGCATGTACTACAACCTGTGGCTGTACTACCATCAGGCAGGCAAGAACAAGCAGTTCTCTCCCAGACTGTTCAAGCTGTTGCGCGCAGACCGCATGAACTTCGGCGGAGAGGGATGGCACGCAGGAACGTTCGGCGGAGCCAACAAGGGCAACGCTGTCAACAGCTGGCTGAAGTTCTATGAAAAGGTCTGCGAGGCTGCTGGCGAAGATCTGACAGAGTACTTCCGCATGTGGGGCTTCCTGACACCGACGAGCGAGGCCGGAGGCAACAACATCGAAAAGATAGGGAACAAGTACTATGCCTACTGCGGTGACTATTCTTCATACTATATCAATTGCGAGCAGGCCGACATAGACGCCGCCATAGCACGCGTGAAGTCCAAAGGCTATCCCGAGAACCTGCAAATCATATTCATAGAGGACCGCCAGATACTGCGCAAGCGTCATGACCCCTGGGCGACAGGAAACAGCTACAAGCCCAACAATAGCGGAAGCATGAGAACTCAGGAGCAACTGTATGAAGAGTATGGCAATGTGGGCGACGTGCTGACCTTCATCGACGGCAGCGCCAACACCAGCGAGTACACATATATCCTCAGCGGCAACAAGATTTCACTGAAGGGCAAGGGAGGCGTAGGCTTCATCGTGTACGACAAAGACGGCAACAACGTCTACATGAGCAACAAGTACGAATTCGAAATACCCGCATCAGTAGCCTCAGCCGGATTCACCATCAAGGCAATCAACGCCGACGGAACAAGCAGCGAGGTGACCGACAATGCCGACAATGCCACTCCGGCAGAGAAACTGGAAATCCTGCAGAACGCCTTGGCCTTGGCTGCCAAGTACACCGCACTGGAGGATGCCACAAACAAGAAGGTGGGCTTCTACAGCAGCGAAGAAATTGCCATGCTGAAGGGGCTGGTGGAGGATGCCGACCGGGCCATTGCCAACAAGGACGTGGACAACTATCTGGCATTGTCCAACAGCATCAACTCGGAAGTATTGCGCCTGCAGGCCGAGGATCCAACGCTGAAGATTGTGCCAAATGCCTTGTACACCATAGGCAGCGTGCGCAAAATAAGCGGAGGCACACGTTACCTGGGTACCAACGGCAACAACATAGTGGGTGCCGCCAATGCAAACAACAACTATTACAAATGGGCCTTTGTTCCTGCCAACGACAAAAACGACGGTACGTATTACTTACAGAACCGCAACAACAACAAGCTCATGTGCGCAACCCTCAACGAGAAGGGCAAGGTCAGCGGCATCAGCATGACGGAAGAGACTCCTGCGGCAATTGCACAGACAAAGATTGTGGCCTTGGGCAACGGTGTCTTTGCCCTGCGTCCAAAGGATGAGACACATGTGAACATAGATCCGAGCGGCAATATCACCGTATGGGGAAGTGCCGATGAAGGTTCGCAGTGGAACATCACGCTGGTAGAGGAATTCGAAGAGGTAACCGACGAGATGATGAACGAGAGAATCAACCTCGCCAAAGACCTGATAAACGACGTGTGCGACTACAGCTTGGCACAAAACAAGTATACTCTGCAGGTGGAAGACGCGGCACAAAACGGTTATCTGTCCACCAACCAGCCCGGTGCATCAACTTATCCTCTGTCCAACGCCATTGACGGACGAACTACTTCATTCTTCATGAGCAACCGCGACAACAACACCGGCACTACCGAGCCGCATCACCTGAAGGTGGACTTGGGCAAGGGCGTGACCACCAAGAGCCTGCAATTCTATATCTATGGCAACCGCAACTTCAATTATGCGCAGACGATCAACGTCTATGGCAGTACAGGCGGAAGCAGCTGGACCAAGGTGGCCACAGTCAACTGTAGCTCTCTTGCCTACACCAGCAACGTCCTCAAACCATCCGTGGCATATCGTTTCTGGAGGTTTGACGTAGTGGGCACGGCAGGCAAATATGCCGACAGTTCTGACTTCCCATGGTTCACCGCCAACGAGTTTGAAGTGTACGACGTGGAGGAGATAGTCGAGTTCAAGCCCGGATTCGAGGGTATAGTCCAGTCTTTCGTGACATCTCTCGTAAAGAGAAGCGATGATGCCAAGTCACAGATGGAAAGGAGCTTCCGCACCATGCTGGGCGACTACATCGCCTACACTCAGCTGAAGTCGTCCTATGACCTGCTTTACAACAAGGCAGCCGCAATAGACCCGACCGTAGGCATAGATGGCATCGAAGCCGATGACGAAGTCAATGGAAACGAAATCTACGACCTCTCCGGCCGCAGGCTGGACAAGGTGAACGGCCACGGCGTGTATATCATCGGCGGCAAGAAGGTAATACGCTAACGGCCCGGCCGCTCGTATTCATATAAAGCACATCACAAGGACGGTGCACCCACACATGGAGGCGGGTGCACCGTCTGCATTGTACCGGATGTGCCACGAGCGAATTGGCGAGGGTGTCCCGGAGCTATTTCGGAACAAGGCTCCGCTTTTTCGGACTTTCGTCACGCTTTATCAAATAAATTCAGTATCTTTGCCTTGATTATGAGACAAACTAAAACCACGAAAGAGAGCAAGCCATTGCTACTGCCCGTGCTGCCCATAATGTTTGTGGCGACATACCTGTGGGCAGCTTGGTATTACGGGGATGTGCTGCAGATGGCACGCGAACGGAGTTTTTGGGTTGCAGACACGAAACAGATGGAGTTCCTGCTGGGACAGGAGTTCGGCGGACTGTGGTACATAGGCAGGATGATGATGATGCCATACCACAATCCGTGGATTGGAGCATTGCCTTTGGCAGCCATGCTTACGTGGAGCACCTGGTGTCTGGGCTATGGCATGAGGCTGACCGCACGCTGGAGATGGGTGCAATACCTTCCGGCAGGCGTGTTCATGGCATTGCTGTCATACGAGGGCGTGAATCTGTTCTACGAGAACGAGGCCGGTGCCATCATGGGCATACCGTTCTGCGCCACGGTGATACTGAGCATCTGGGCGTTGATGATAGCCAGTTTCTCGCGCAAGAAGGCTCCATCCATCGTGAGGGTGCCGCATGACGAGAACCGTTGGCAGAACATGGCCCAACTGGGTGCCTTGACCATAGTGTTCGGCGCACAGGTAGTGATAACGGAGATATATCGCCCGTACGTCAGAGTAATCGCCGGCATGAACGTGAGCCTGCTGAAGAACGACTGGCAGGGCATAATGAAGACAGCACGCGCCAACGCTCACCTCTCCCACCGCCCCATAGCCGCCGCATATGCCATAGCCTTGGTGAACACAGGCCAGCAGTGCGACCGCCTCTATGACATACGCCTGGACTACGACCCCATATACATGCATCGCAAGAACATGCCGGCAGAGGACAATACCCTGCCTCTTTATCAGGAGGACTGCGACTATCATGCCGGTTTTGTACAGACTTGCATACACCATGCAATGGAAAGGATGACAATGATAGGTCCCAACATACACTCGCTGGAACTTCTGGCCAAATGCGCCCTGCTGACCGGAGAGACGGAGGTGGCGCGCAAGTACCTGCGTATTCTCAAGAACGTGCCTTTCGAGGGGGACTTCGTGCAGAAGTATTCCGCATATGTCGACAATCCCGGGATGATAAACTCCGACCCGGAGATGGCCAGCATACGCAAACTGGAACCCATACACGACAGCTTCGAGAACATATACCAGCAGCCTGTGTTCCTTGGTTACAACCTGTCCTTGACGGAGGGTCGCAGCAGGGAGGCCTTGCTCAATTCACTGGCCGTATGCATGTACTCCAAGGCCATGCCGGCTTTCCTCATGCGCACACAACCGCTGGAAGGCAGCATGCCTCCGGAAAACGTGGCCGATGCCCTGTGCCTGTTGTCGTCCAAGGACAAGGATATTCCCAACCGCTTCCCGGCACTGCAGTTCCGGCAGGAGAAGCTGGTGAATGCCTTGGTACAGATGAGACCTTTCATGAAGGACAGGCCGAAACATGCGCTTGAACTGTTCGACAAGTACAAGGGATACTATCCATATTACTATTACTTCGGAAATCTGAAGGCCACACGCAAAACAGAGAAACACGACCAATCCAGCACGGCTGGCGTGAATTGAATCTTCTGCCTCAACCGGGAAATACTGACATAGACATAGATGAAACATACAAACAAGATATTGCACACAATGCTGCTTGCCGTCCTGTTGACGGCGTGCGGCAAAACAAGTTTCGAGGTTCCTTCCACATATGAGGAACGCACAGCACAGGCCAATATCTATCCCGACTACAAGGACATTACTATACCCGTGAACATCGCTCCGCTCAACTTCATGACCGATGGGACGGACGGCGTGGTAGTCACCATGCAGGGCAAGGGCGGCGGAACCCTGACAGCGAGCGGCACCGACCGCATCGATGTAGACACCACGGAATGGCGCCGGCTGCTGAAAGACAACGTAGGAGGAGAAATAGCAGTGACCGTGTACACGATGGAAGACGGAAAATGGTTCCGCCATGCACCGCACAGCCTGACAGTGGCAGAGGCCATAGACTCTTACCTCACATACAGATTGATAGAGCCGGGATACGAGCTTTACCGACAGCTGGGCATATACCAGCGTTGCCTGGAGAACTTCACACAGACGGCCATCTACGAGAACAACCGCTCATATAGCAAGGAGGACAACCACTGCATCAACTGTCACAATTTCCAAAACTACGATGCCGGACGTATGCTGTTCCACGTGCGTGCCAACCACGGGGGCACGGTGATGATAGCCGGCGACAAAGCCACAAAACTACAGATAAAGAATCCCAACATCCTTGCCAGCGGCGTATATCCATCATGGCATCCTACAAAAAATCGCGTATGTTTCTCCACCAACCAGACTGGACAGACTTTCCACATGTACCACAAGGAGAAAATAGAGGTGGTGGATACCAACAGCGACCTGATAATGTACGATGCAGACAAGAACGAGGTCAGAAACATACTCAGCACGGACTACTTCGAGACATTCCCCTGCTGGACTCCGACAGGCGACCGTCTGTTCTTCTGTGCCGCCAACCTGCCTCAGGTGTCCAGCCTGCCCGACAGCCTGCGCGCTCAGGCCGTCACCGCAAACTACGACAAGATACATTATAATCTGTGGAGCATGCCATACGATGCCGAACGCGACACATTCGGCATCCCCGAAATGGTGATAGACGCAGAGGCTCGCGGGAAAAGCATAACCTTCCCACGTGTCAGCCCAGACGGACGCTATGTCCTGTATGCCGAGGGCGACTACGGACAGTTTCATATCTGGCACAAGAGCAGTGACCTGTGGGTTAAAGACTTGCAGACCGACAGCTGTTATGCATTGACAGCCGCCAACAGCGATGACGTGGACTCGTACCATACATGGAGCAGCAACGGCCGTTGGATAGTGTTCTCCACACGGCGCATGGACGGCAACTACACACGGCCTTTCATAGCCTACTTCGACAAAAACGGCCTGGCCTGCAAGGCTTTCTGCCTGCCTCAGCGCGACCCGGAACAGAACATCCTCTTGCTTAAAAGCTACAACGTGCCCGAACTGAGCCGCAATGCCGTGCAAGTTTCCGCCGCCACACTGCACGATGTCATCTACAATACAGACGGAGACACGGCCGTCTATGTGGGAGCACCGAGGACAGACGGCATCACAGGAGCCACCGCCAGACAATGAGCGACATGCCGTCACACCTGATTTCCGATTTCCCGACTAACCATTACTAACACTATAAACAATCACAAGTTATGCGAGTAATTATCGAACCTAATTACACCGAGTTGAGCCGTTGGGCCGCCGAGTATGTCGCAGCACGCATAAACGCTGCCAATCCTACCCCGGAGAAGCCTTTCAAACTGGGTTGCCCCACAGGTGGCTCACCACTCGGCCTGTACAAGAACCTGATTGAAATGTACAAGGCAGGCCAGGTAAGTTTTGAGAACGTAGTCACGTTCAACATGGACGAATACGTAGGTCTGCCCGAGGAGCATCCCGAGAGCTACCACAGCTTCATGTGGAACAACTTCTTCAGCCACATCAACATCAAGAAGGAAAACGTCCACATCCTCAATGGCAATGCCGAGGACCTGGTGGCCGAATGCGCCGCCTACGAGGCTGCCATAGAGGCTGCAGGAGGCATAGACCTGTTCATGGGCGGCATCGGTCCCGACGGCCATCTGGCCTTCAACGAGCCATTCTCTTCGCTAACCAGCCGCACCCGTGTGAAGAGTCTCACCACCGACACCATCATAGCCAACAGCCGTTTCTTCGACAACGACGTGAACAAGGTTCCCAAGACCGCCCTCACCGTAGGTATAGGCACTGTCATGGATGCCAAGGAGGTTCTGATCGTCTGCAACGGACACAACAAGGCCCGTGCCCTGCAGCATGCCATAGAGGCAGGTGTCAGCCAGGAGTGGACTATCTCGGCCCTGCAATTGCATCCCCACGCCATCATCGTATGCGACGAGGCTGCCACCGACGAGTTGAAGCACGGTACTTACAAGTACTTCAAGGACATCGAGAAAAACAATCTCTAAGTCCGGCATGCTCTCAAGACGGGACGGAGCATCCCGGCATTGGCCGGAATGTCCTCACGTTAGCAAAAAAGCCATATCCCACCCTCCACGGAATGAAGTACCCCCAAAAATCAGACACAAAACTTTTTGGGGGCACTTTAGAAACGGGGCCAGGATATGGCTTTATATAATATATCCAAACAAACACGCATGATTATGTCAAACAAGAAGATACTCGCGGTTCTTGCATTTGGATTGGCCGCAACAGTTCTTGCGGCCGGTGACAACAACAAGGTGAAACCGTCCAGAAGCGATGGCAGGTATCTGAGTTCACGCGGAACGGCACAATACCTAATGTCCTCCAAACAGCCTTCACTGACCTTCGATGTAGAAATGAAGCCGAGAGGATTCCCTGCATGGCGCAAGAAAATGCAGAAAGCCATGACAAGGATAATGAAACATCCCCAAATAAAATGCGCCCCACCGCAACGCATTGCCACGGTACAACGCGAAGGCTATCGCGTAGAGAAGTGGGAAAGCTATCCGTTTCCACATAGCGTCGTGCCTTTCCTTGTGATGATTCCGGACGGAGTGGACACCGCGCATCCAGCACCTGCAGCCCTATGCATCCCCGGCTTCGGACAGCCCAAGGAGTTACTGGCAGGCGAACGCGTAGGCAACTACGCCTTGGCCGGAGAAGCCGACAGCATAGTACGCCCCGCAGCCATGGGACTGCATTACGTAAAAGAGGGACTTGTCGCCGTAGTGGTAGACAATGCATCATGCGGAGAGCTCTCCGACAACGGTTACGCCGACTACGTCACCACCTCACGCTTCCTGCTGGAAACGGGTTGGAGTTATCTTGGCTTATGTTCATATCAGGACTACGTGATACTGGAATGGATGAAAACGCAGGACATCATACGCCGCGACCGCATCATAGCCAGCGGTTTCTCGTTGGGCACGGAACCCATGATGGTACTCGGACTGATGGATCCTACGATATATGCTTTCGTCTACAATGATTTCATGTGCCGCACAAGAGAGAGGGCTTTAACGCTTACCAAGCCGGACACACACGGGGCCAGACCGTATCCCAACAACATAGAGCATCTGATTCCAGAGTTTCTGACTCTGTTCGACTTCCCGGACATAGTGGCGGCCTTGGCACCGCGTCCGGTCATATGCACTGAAGGCGGAATGGACCGTGATTTCGACATCATAGCCAAAGCATACAAGACTGCCGGGGCCGAAGGCAACTTTACACGATACCACTATGCCAAGTATGCCGACCCGTCATGCCGTCTGCGCCGGGATTCGGTACCGGAAGGCGTGGACAGGACGGAATTCTTCCGTATAGCCAACGTGGATCCGGCAAACCACTACTTCAAATTGGAATGGGTGATACCATGGTTGCGCAATCTGCTACACAAAGATACCACTACGGCAGCCACATGTTCCACATCGGACATCAAGATGAATCGGAATTGAAACACAATGCCCGATTAGAGGGACAACACAAAGAGACTGTCCAACAAATCCTGTTTTAACCCAATCGGTTATTAGAACGTCAATTTGTATAAATCATCTGGTTTATATTGCCTTTTCCTCCATTTTGCCCTTCTCTTCGCCGTATTGCTTCCCGTT
>JAMPDJ010000038.1 GCA_023665805.1 Bacteroides sp.
TTGAGTTTGTACTTGTCAAAGAAGTCATACCGTTCATTGACTACCGACTCGAACCTGCGACAACGGATGGCTTCGGCTTTCTCGGTCATTACCTCGTTGAAATTCTGTTCACGTTTGTTCCTTGGATTGGCATAGATATAAATGCCAAGCGATTCATGACGGATAACTTTCATCGTTTCCTTGTCTCGATACCCCGGATAATAATCCAGATAAAAAGACATCATCCTGCCTTTTAGCGGACGTGTCCTTAATGTTACTGTTTTGCACTCATGCATAATACTATATTTTTTTATTGTTACTAATTCGCCGGCAAAACTCTATCATGTAGTCATGCAGATGATTTTCAGCAGAGATTAATTTTGAAATAATTTACGGATAGTCATAAATAGGGCTATTTGCGGACACCCATTACCCGGTCAAACTCTACTTTCAGGAATCTGACGAACCGTCCGTTCTTCTCACGATTGATTTGGTGGAATTGCAGAATGCCGTAGACCGAATCACGCGACAACTTGAATTTCTCCATCGCCTCCTTGACGGTATAGTATTCCGCCTTGCTCTCTTGTTCGGAACTCTTAGAAAGGTCGAAATGCAGTTTGGAGTAATATATCTGCCCATGCTCTTTCTTGGATGGGATATTATTCCGATACACCTGCGAACGGATGGCGACACGTGTCATTCCGTACTTCTCTTGAATTTCCTCCGGTGTGTACCATTCGGTCAGGTCGGAATCCACCTCGTATTTGGCAAAAGCAGCATCGATATGTTTCTTGCTGTAATAATTGAACTGGCGGATGCGCACTTTCGGGACTTTGTGCTGCCGTGTATAAGTCCACACCCATTTGGCGTTGACCTTATATTTATCGGCAATCTCTTCGGCAGTGTAATATTCGGAGATGTCGAAATCATCTTTGGGCATGATACGCTCATAAGGTTTGGTTTTCATCATCAACTCAATATCCGCACGACGAATAAGCGACTTTTTGCCGCTGATTCTTGAAGCGCGAAGTTTGGATTCCTTTACCAGTTTATAAATGTATTGCCGAGTTACTCCCATTAGCTTTGCTGCTTGGGCAAAAGAGAAAAAATCCTGCCCCTCGGCAGCTTGTCGAGGTTGCAGTAATTCTTGCGACCGTTTCAACTGCCGCTTGCGTTCCCGAATACGTTCTTTGTAGCCAAGATTGGAACACTGATGGCTACAATAGCAGGTCGTTGTCTTTTGAGCTATAAATGGCTTCCCACACCATTGGCAAATCTTTCTTACTTCCATATTTTCCTCCTTTATATTGGGGCTAATTTCGCCTTATTTCTCCCGGATTTTGTCCACACATGTAAACCACTGTCAACACACGTCAACTAATGCGTCACTGTGACATTCGGGCTAACTGTGAATTTCCGTCGCGGTAGAAATAGGATAGAAAAATATGGATAAAATCCGTTACCTCCAAATACGGACTGGAAAGTGTTAAAATAGAAAAGTCGCTGTATTTCAGCGACTTTATTCTAAATAGTTATGATTGCTTATGGCTGTTTCCAAGCCATCACTTGCCGATGCAAAAATGTTGGAATATGTTTGAGAGCACTTCGGAGGAAGTTATTTCTCCGCCTGTTATTTCTGCTAAATAGTGGAGGCATTGGCGGAGGTCTTCGGCTATAAGGTCACCTGGGAGGTTGGCGGTGAGGGCATTTTTGATGCGAAGGAGGGCTTCTTGTGAATGTAAGAGGGCTTCGTAGTGGCGTAGGTTTGTTACAATTGTGGTGTCTGTAGCTTCAATGGAAGATAATAATTGTTTGGCAGCAGAAAGAAGGGAGTCTTGCAGTGACGACAAACCGAACCCTGTGCGAGAAGAGATATACAGAGGGTTGGTGGTGGCTTGGGGGATGTTGGTGTGTGGGGTGAGATGAGTTTCTTTGGAGAGGAGGTCGCTCTTATTGATTACATGAAGGATGATGTTGGAGGGATTGGAGAGAGGGACGGTGTCCGGGAAGGGTTGGTTGGGTTCTGTGAGAAGTATTATTATGTTTGCCTTTTGGGCTGCTTGGATGGAACGTTCTATGCCAAGTAGTTCTATGTGGTCGGAGGTGTCGCGGATGCCGGCTGTGTCAATGAAGCGGAAGGTGATGCCGTCGATTTGGATGGTGTCTTCGATGAGGTCTCGGGTGGTACCTTGGATGTCTGACACTATGGCACGCTCCTCGTGCACAAGGGCGTTCAGGAGGGTGCTTTTGCCTACGTTGGGGGCACCTATGATGGCAACTGGGATGCCTTTCTTCAGGGCGTTCCCTGTGCGGAAGGAGTCTGTCAGGCGATGGACATGGGCATAAAGAGTGTCGGCTATGGAAGAGAGTTCGGAACGGTCGGCAAACTCGAGGTCTTCGTGGTCGGAGAAGTCCAGCTCCAGTTCCAGCAGTGAGGTGAGACGGAGCAACTGTGCACGCAGGCTGTCCAATTCTCGCGAGAAGCCTCCACGCATTTGCGACATGGCCATGCGGTGTGTAGCTTCGCTTCCCGATGCAATGAGATCGGCCACGGCTTCGGCCTGGGAAAGATCCATTTTGCCTGCGAGAAATGCACGTTTGGTAAATTCACCCGGGGCAGCCATTTCGGCACCTGACAATATGAGGGCTTCAAGAATCTTCTGTACTATATAGTGGCTGCCGTGGCACGAAATCTCTGTGGTGTCCTCACCTGTGTAGGAGTGCGGAGTGCGAAAGACAGATACCACTACATCGTCAATTACATCTGCTTCAGCTGTCTTGTACGTACCTTTTCCGCTGTTAAAATCATCTGTCTGTTGCTTGGAAGCGTCTGCCGTTTGTGGCCTTTGGTTGCCCGAAAAGTTCGGCCAATAACGGTCTTCATGCTCTTTTTGTACTTGTAAGGATTCCAGTGACTTTATCCAACCATAATGCAGGGTATACCCCTTGGCATTTGTGAGGTCTTTGGAGAATATGCGTGATGTTATGGCAATGGCATCGGGGCCGGAGACACGTATTATTGCCATGGCTCCACCCGAGGCTGTGGCAGGGGCACAGATAGTGGACATAGTTATTGTCAGAGTATTAAGTATATTATACTGATGCAGCTTGTACCGGGTTTGTTATATTCTTTCCAGTACCTTGGCTATCAGCGTGTCTATGGTGTTTTTGTACGCTGTGTTCATTTCCTTGGCATATCGGTTGGCTATCACCATGCAACAGGTCATGGCGCGATGTCCTTGTATGGCAGCGAGGCCGGCCAAAGCGGAAGATTCCATTTCGAAGTTGCATATTTTCAGTTCCTTTTCTTCTCCTGCGAATATGCATCTGTGTCTGAATGCCTCTATCTTGGCATTCTGTCGAGGGTCCTCTATTTCCATTCTGAGTCTTCTGCCCTGAGGACCATAGAAACCGCCGCAAGCTATGGTGATGCCGTGTACCATGTCATCGGATGCAATCCGCTCTATAAGTTCCTCGTTGGCCGTGGCCACATAAGGAGCACCTTTGACGGGGTTCCACGACATGTGTTTGCAGAAGGCCTGTTCCAGTTCATGGTCGCACACCTTGTTGCGGTCGGCATAGTAGTTCAGTAGTCCGTCGAAACCGATACTCTTCACACTGGCTACGAACGTCCCTAACGGTGTCTCCGGTTGCAGTCCTCCACAAGTGCCTATGCGCACAACGTCCAGTCTCCGGAAGTCGGGGAGGTCTTCCCTGCTGTCAAAGTCAATGTTGGCCAAGGCATCCAATTCATTCATTACAATGTCAATGTTGTCGCATCCTATGCCGGTGGATAATACCGTCAAGCGTTTTCCATGGCAAGTACCCGTAATTGTACGGAACTCCCTTGATGCGATGTCGCATTCCTTTGTATCAAAGTGTGCGGCTACGGTATCCACTCTTCCTGGGTCACCCACGAGAATAACTTTGTCTGCCAGGTGTTCCGGACGTATGTGCAGATGGAATATAGAGCCATCCGCATTGATGATGAGTTCTGATGGTGCGTATTTCATATCAACTAAGGTTATATGTCAGTATTGTTGTGTTGTCGCGTGCGACGCTATTTGTTAACAAAGGTAAGATAAATTTTCGTACGAGCCATGCTCTTGGCCTCCAATTGTGTAGGGGCATTGGCTTTTGTGGCTTTTGACGGGCTGCTTACCCATGCCTGTTTGCTACAATAGGGTGGGGTGTACAAGGTAGGAGTTTGTCTTACTGTCTTTGCAGGACTACCTGCTCTGATCGTGTAAGGGAGGAACACCGTTCCCTACGATACTATATTTGAAAAAGAATTTGTCGCATTGCCAGATGAAGATTTGGATTGGAAGCAAGAATGGAATAATTTCGGTTGGAGCGAATAGATTCGATGATGGCTCCGGCTTCTGATGCAATCAGTTGGCCTGCCGAGACGTCCCATCTATTGAGATTCAATTCCCAATAAGCATCAAAGAATCCGGCTGCGGTATAGCATAGATCTATTGCTGCCGATCCCATGCGTCTGATTCCTCTGACACATAGTGCCATCCGGCATATTTCTGCAAGATTGTTGTCTGCGTTATCGTTTCGGTCGTATGGCATTCCAGTGGCAACAACCGCCTTTGACATCTCCTTTTTGTCGGAACAGTGGATTGGCTTCCCATTAAGCCAGGCTCCTGCGCCTTTGACGGCATGGAAACATTCTCCGAGATATGGGGCATATACAACTCCAAGTACGGTTTCTTTATTATGCTCCAGTGCAATGGAAACACAGAAAGCAGGAAGCCCCATGGCAAAATTGGTTGTGCCATCAAGAGGGTCTATGACCCAACGCCATTCTCTTTCATCATGATGTCGTCCGGATTCCTCCGAGATAATTCCGTGCAGTGGAAAATGTTGACGAATGAAATCAAAAATCGACTCTTCGGCTTTCTTGTCAGCTATTGTGACAACGTCGCTGTCGTTGAGTTTTGTTGACTGTTCAAGATTGCTTGTGCGAAAATACTGCATGTGGATATCTCCGGCATTTTCCGCCATAGATAAAGCCGCAGTCAATAATGACTGATAATTTTGTGGGATGTTGTGTGGATTATAAGTTAATTCCATACCCGTGTAAGCTTTGGATTAGGCTTTGATGTTGTGAAACACTGTGTCTTACGTTGCGAAGTGGTATTTCAAGCACACACAGAAAATAAGTAAGTTGTCGTTCACTTTTCATTTACTGATTGGGAAACAGCGTGCAAAAGCCTTGCTTGTGGAAATGATAGTACATTTCGATGTGTTCAGGCGTGTCGTTTTCAAGCTGCAGAAGCAGTTCTTTGGCAAATTCAAGCGTTGCCGAGCCATTAGCTGTCACAATGTTGTTGTCGCTAACCGCTTGTGTGTGGATATACCCATCGGAATTGGTATAATTGTCACCACCCCAGAGTTTCAATTGTTCCAATCCGTTGCCTGTATGCTTTACAGAATTAAGGAATCCGTGTTTGGCCATGAACGAAGCCCCATTGCAGATTGCACCGACAACCTTTCCTTTCTCAAGGGCTTGTCGAACAATCGGCACGACCTGCTCTGCAACCGGAGTAGCCCAACCGAAGCCGCCAATCAGCACTAACGCCGCATAATCATCAGGCATAGTATCAAATGAAAAATCAGGTAAAGTCCTGAAGCCACCTATGGATTTCACCGGATCCATTGTCGGGGCTACAGCCTTGTTGACATATTTCGGATTTTCTTTCAGAGCGAACTCATCGGAGGCTATAGCTTGTGAAAGATATACAATCTCGTGTTCTGCATAATCCGGCAAAAGTATATACAGAATTTCGTTACCATCATTTGGTGTAGCATCGGCGTTAGTGCCTGGAAGCACGTTTGTGAGCGGCATTCCGCAGCTTTGGCAGAATTTGTGTGCCATGTCGTTTTGATTTTTATCCATTCAGTTAAATATGGTAGGTTACTAAATATTGAAGTGCGGACTGCAAATGCAACATTCTAAGGCGAATGTCGTAGTAGTCTCAATCCGATGCAAAGTTAGCCTTTTTGTATGACTATCCTTTGTATTTGAATGTTTTTCTTGCTTTATTTGAAGGGTGGAGTATAATCAGAATGTGTGTTTCCAAATTCGATGATAGCTTGGGCATCAGTCTCGGCTTGCTAAACGGTAACTCATCCTACAATGCTACTGCCACCAAATAAGCCGAGTTCAATTGCTTGATGAAAAAGCTAAGCGCATGCGAGACTTTCATTTAGAATCACCTTTATTTACATTTTTAGTGCAAATATGGCGAATTATCCCGAATCGGTCATTAGATTTCCAATCCGTTTTGTCTTTATATTCGTTCGTATTGCAACCGTTTTGTCGAAGGCATAGCGAGCTATGGCAAGACCAA
>JAMPDJ010000039.1 GCA_023665805.1 Bacteroides sp.
CGAACGAACATAAAGGCAAAACGGATTGGAAATCTAATGACCGATTCGGGTTTAATGATTTCGAGACTGTCTAACAAGTCTCCGAATATGAGAAATCACCCTTGCCAGAGCGTATTCTGACAAGGGTAAAATCATTAAAACAGGAAATTGTTGGACAGCCTCAATCTCTCATATTCGGAAAATTGTCAGACAGTCTCCTTACATCATTTATCCTGGCACTCAGTCCGTGCTCCGGTCTATGCCCGTACCACTCTCGTACCAACGTATCATGTGGATGCGGAACTGTAAGGTTGAGTATGGCTTGATATTGCCCCTGTCTGAGGAGCCATAGGCAAGATTCTGAGGGATGAACACCATCCAATCGTCTCCCTCGACCATGTATTGCAGGGCAGTGCTGAAGCCTTCCACCAGTCCGCCCACGGCCATCAACTGCGGTGCGGCAGTTTCGGGATTATATTCACCATAATACGTGGTAGTGAACACATCCTGCACCATGCCCATCCCGCTTCCGTTGCCGTCATAGTTGAGCGTAGGCATGAGCCACCCGCGGAAATTGACTCTCACAGAGTCGTTGGACGCCGGTGAGCCTTTGCCATCCGGATCCGTGCCCGGATTGATTATACGTACACAGATGCTGTCGGTGACTGGACCATCTGAGGACTGGCTCTTGAGTATGGACTTGTACATGCGCCACTGACAGTGCGCTTCCCAATCGTCGCCATACGTTTCCTTGGCCTGGGCTATGGCCACACGCGCCACCTGTACGGTATCCTCGAACCATGCGGCATTGCGGCTGCGCCAATTCTCGTAGGGATCATACTCATCGTACGTCTCGCTACAAGAAACCAGGCAACACACCATCGCCAACATTATATATATGTACTTCTTCATCGGCTCTCTGCTAATATAAGTGTATACGAAGCTGGTGGATACAGAACCATCTTAGAGCAATTTCTTCAGCATGCCGGTGATGCTCACCTGATCCTCGATGATACCGCGGAGTTCGGAAACATGCACACGACGCTGTTCCATGGTGTCACGTTCTCGCAAAGTAACGGTATCGTCCTGCAATGTCTGCTGGTCTACGGTCACACAGAACGGGCAACCTATGGCATCCATGCGGCGGTAACGCTTGCCTATCTGGTCCTTCTCCTCGTACTTGCAGTTGAAATGGAATCGCAATTCGTTCAGTATTTCCTTTGCCTTCTCCGGCATGCCATCCTTCTTGGTCAAGGGGAAGATGGCCAATTTCACCGGAGCCAAAGCGGCAGGCAGGTGCAACACCGTGCGGGTCTGGCCATCGGGCAGCGACTGTTCCTCGAAACTATGACACATGATGGACAGGAACATACGGTCCACACCTATGGAGGTTTCGATGACATACGGAGTATAGGACTCGTTGGTCTCGGGATCGAAATACTCTATCTTCTTGCCACTGTAACGTGCATGGCTGGAAAGGTCGAAATTGGTACGCGAGTGTATTCCCTCCACCTCCTTGAAGCCGAAAGGCATATGGAACTCGATGTCCGTTGCGGCATTGGCATAGTGCGCCAATTTGTCGTGGTCGTGGAAACGATAGTTCTCCGCCCCGAATCCCAAAGCCTGGTGCCATGCCATACGGGTCTGTTTCCACTTGGCAAACCAATCCAGTTCCGTGCCGGGCTTGACAAAGAACTGCATCTCCATCTGTTCGAACTCACGCATGCGGAAGATGAACTGACGAGCCACTATTTCGTTACGGAAAGCCTTGCCTATCTGCGCAATGCCGAAAGGCAGCTTCATGCGTCCTGTCTTCTGAACGTTCAGGTAGTTGACAAATATACCCTGTGCGGTCTCGGGACGAAGATAGATGCGGCTGGCACCATCTGCCGTGGAACCCATCTCGGTGGAGAACATCAGGTTGAACTGGCGAACCTCGGTCCAGTTGCGTGTTCCACTTATCGGACACACGATTTCCTCGTCAAGAATAATCTGGCGCAATTCGGCCAGGTCGTTGTCGTTCAATGCCTTGGAGAAGCGTTCATGCAAGGCGTCGCGCTTCTGCCTGTGTTCCAGGACGCGGGCATTGGTGGCGCGGAATTCCGCCTCGTCGAAAGCATCGCCATAACGTTTGGCAGCCTTTTGCACCTCCTTGTCTATCTTTTCATCGTACTTGGCCAACTGGTCCTCTATCAGCACATCGGCACGATAACGTTTCTTGCTGTCCTTGTTGTCGATGAGCGGATCGTTGAAAGCGTCCACATGGCCGCTGGCCTTCCACACCGTGGGGTGCATGAAGATGGCCGCATCAATACCCACGATGTTCTCGTGCAGCAGCACCATGGACTGCCACCAATACTGCTTGATGTTGTTCTTCAGTTCCACGCCGTTCTGACCGTAGTCGTACACCGCGCCCAGCCCATCATATATGTCACTTGATGGGAATACGAAACCATATTCCTTGCAGTGAGAGATGATTTTCTTGAATACGTCTTCTTGTTGTGCCATTATCGTAAAAATGTTTTTCATGCAAAATTACGCATTTCACATCACATTGACCCGTAGCAGGGGCAAAAAAGACCCGCAAGCGAAGCCAAAGCGACTATTTATGCGTTAAAATCTTTGTCAGGACGCAAAAAAAGCGTAGCTTTGTAAGCTTAAATTATGCACTCACGGCACTTGCCGCGCTTCACCGGACAATAATACAAAGAAACAACGATAATGAGACAACTTAAAATCACCAAGAGCATTACCAGTCGCGACAGCCAGTCACTGGACAAGTACCTGCAGGAAATCGGGCGCGAACAGTTGCTGACCGTCGAGGAGGAAGTGGAGCTCAGCCAGCGTATCCGCAAGGGCGACCGTCAGGCGCTGGATATTCTGGTAAAGAGCAACCTGCGCTTTGTTGTGTCTGTCGCAAAGCAGTATCAAAACCAGGGCCTAAGCCTGCCTGACCTGATCAACGAGGGCAACGTGGGCCTGATCAAAGCTGCGGAAAAGTTTGACGAGACCCGAGGTTTCAAATTCATCAGCTATGCCGTATGGTGGATCCGTCAGACCATCCTGCAGGCATTGGCCGAGCAGAGCCGCATAGTACGTCTGCCACTGAACCAGGTGAGCGCAGTGAACAAAATCAGCAAGGCCATCACCAAGTTCGAGCAAGACCACGAGCGCAAGCCCAGTCCCGAAGAACTGGCAGAACTGGTAAACGAGTTGCCAGAAAAGATAAACGACAGCCTTCGTGCCAGCGGACGCCATGTCAGCGTGGATGCCCCTTTCGTGGAAGGCGAGGACAACAGCCCGCTGGACGTAATGGAGAATACCGACGCCCCAGCCGCAGACCATGCCCTCATCAACGAGAGCCTGCAGATGGAAATATCCCGTGCCCTGGAAATACTAAACGAGAGAGAGAGGGACATCATCGAAATGAGTTTCGGCATATCCCAGCCCGAGATGACACTGGAGGAAATCGGTGACCGCTTCGGACTGACCCGTGAACGCGTACGTCAAATCCGAGAGAAAGCCATACGCAAACTGCGCACAGCCAACAAGACCAGCATGTTGCGCCAGTTCCTGGGATAACAGGCACTATTTCATGGGCACGGCCCTGCCACATAACACGGAAGCACAAAAGGTGCCATCGCAAACACTATTGCGGTGGCATCTTTCGTCTTTATCCACAAGTAAGCTTTGCACCGATAGTCAGGGTTAACTGAAACATAGCAGAAGAAAATCACTTATGTCCTTAGCTCTTTCTACAAAACCGTTTCGACATGACGACTATAAGGAAGAATAGAATTGGAAGCAGAATGATCTATGTCTTTTTGCGGGCTTTTGCATTTATCCTATAACGAAACAATCGGCTTCCAGCCTTTTTGTGGTTGGAAGCCGATTTGTCATATACAATAAGGCATGTCGTGCCTTATTTCTTTTCTACTGTCAGCGTTATTTCTTGGTAACTTTCACACCATTCACGACATAGATACCTGCGGGCAGGTTGTTGACGGTGTTGATGTTGCCCTTGCCTACAAACTTGCCGTCTACGGTGTAGATGTTGCCTGACTTGGCCACCTTGTCAAGTACCTGG
>JAMPDJ010000003.1 GCA_023665805.1 Bacteroides sp.
AGGCATGCTCGCTTCCAACTTCTACGGCCGGAGCAAACGGAACTCACAACGAGAAACGTTTGCCAAAGGGCATAAACATCATCGGGGCTGAAGAAAATACGGCTCCGAAAGTGGGAGGAATGTCCGCAGACGAAACCGCACTGCCCTGGGGATACATCTTCATACAGCACATGGCGGCAGGCACTTTCGAGAAGAAGCTGGAGATACGGCAGACAATCGGAGACTTCAGCCCCAGATGCTTCATACACCGCACCATCAAACACAGGAAGAGGCCAGATGGAAAGGGAGTCATGAAGGAGAGCGTGCCGTCGGTAAGCGGACTCGTCTTCCTGCAAGGCACCACCAGGCAGCTGAAATCCTTCCTCGCGCAGAACTTCCCCCAGTACTACCTCGTCAACGACTGCTGCACCGGAGAGCCGGCCTCCATACCCGACAGCGTCATGGAACCTTTCATGACCGTCATGGAAAGCGAGCCGGAGCGTGTCACATTCCTGCGCGACCCCTTCATCAAGTTCGCAAAGGACCACGTAAGATTGCGCGTACTCACGGGACTGTTCAAGGGACAGGAGGGATACGTCGTCCGGGTAAAGCGCGACCGGCAACTCGTCATGGACCTCGGAGGTTATGCCGTTGCCATCAGAAACGTGCACAACGAGGACTTCGAGGTGGCGGAATGAACAGATACGACTAAAGGTTATTTTTGTTCCTTTAATACAATTTTTGATGTTCAACATCCGTCTTATTATTAAAGGAAGCTAATAATAAAGAAAGAATAAAGCTCCATTCTGACGTACAACCAGAGGCACACAAGCATTGAAATGCCATTCTGGCCAGGAAGAAACCAACACATGCCATCAATGAAAACACCTGTTCATAGTAACATAGTCCTCAATGATGTGGAAACGCTACAAATGCTACGGGGATTCTGTCATGAAGCCTTGCGGTTACTGAAAATCGGCTCGGACAAACACCCGGCATTTGCCGTCGGTGTCGCCATGCAACATGACGGCAAGGCCAATCCATTAGTGATAGACCACGCCAACTCAAAGGTCTTGGTCTATATTCCTGTGTTCAGGATGATGTTTGCTGGTGCCGCAGGCAACGATGCACCAACCATGTATCGACTAATGGGTTATCAACTGGCCCGTTTCTGGTATAGGTTTCAAAAAAACGGCAGAACCGAGACATTCAACAGCATGGACGAAGACAGCCTTGTCTTTGCGTATGCCTTGATGACACTGAAAGGTTGCCGTATCAACCCGTTAGCTCCGATAAAAAAGGCCATCGGGATGCTTAAGTCTGAGTTCAACATCGAATGCGAACTCGTCACGGGTATTGACATACAGGACAATACACAGCAGTACGTCATCCGCCCTACCGTTGCTGAGCATGAAAGGACAAGGATATACTGGGAGAAACTAATAGATGAAAATACTAACAGGCCATTGGCAACTATTGCAGAAGGAGACATTGGCACCAAGTCAAATCCTTTTGCCAATATAGAAGAGGCAGCCGTTTACATACAGAAGATAGAGCAGGAACGCTTGGCCACAGACCCATATCGGCAAGCCATAGCCGCAGAAGAATTCTTCTATGACGGACAAGTATTTCGTATTCCATGGGCATCCGCCAATGTATCATACTACCCAATAGAAGGAGTTACGGGCAATTGTTTTGTGGTCAATCAACTCACCACGCACAACAAATTCGTCCTCAAGCCATCACTCGCAACCAACAAGTTCCTCTATCGTGGACAGTCCAAGTACTATTCACCTTGTAAGCCAAGCCTCTTTCGGGAAAACAAGAACTACTTTGTGGATGACATCATTCAGATGAACGAGTTGCAGTGTCTCCTCAAGACCCACCCGTTGGTGAAACTTTTTGAACAAGGATTCGAGTTGCTGCATGACTACTTCCGTTTCAAGATAAACTTTGATGGGCTGAGCCAGCACTATTACAACAACACCACATGGCTTGACCTAACAAGCGACCTGGAAGTAGCAAAATTCTTTGCCGTCACCACTTTCAACATGGGGAAGGATTGCTATGAGAAATATACGGGCGATGAACTTGGAGTCCTATATTACTACGATCTGAAAGCGGATTCGTTCCAACAGAATTACAAACGCGATTATATCGTTGACAATATCGGCAAGCAACCATTTATGCGAAGCGGTAACCAGTCCGGCTTCCTCATCAATGTAGCCAAAGACGCAGACTTCAACACTTACCCCGAGGTACGATACGTGTTCTTCCACCACGATCCATCCATCACAGACAGAATCTTTACCAAATACGATAATGGCAACAAGATAATGCCCAAGGAAATCCTCCGTTCGCATTGGCATAAAAGAATGAATGATGAAGAAGCCCAAAAAGTCGTATCTACGGATGCCCTGAAGTTGAACTTTGTCGATAATCCTCATGAGTCACACAAGAAGATTATAAAATCTCTCAGAGAAAAGGGATTCAAAATCAAGAATTACCATCCTTCCTTCACCGACGAGGAACTCGACATCTATTATGCCACCGCCGTGGATGCATGGGATGAGTTTTGCTCAGACGTATACTTCTATAGTCCGGAAGGTGCCTTGATGAAAGAACATCTCCGCAATCTTCCAAATGATCCCAGATACAGGTGGGCATTTGTCAGGTGACAACACACTTCCACTCGGCACTAATCCTCTGTTGACTTGACGGTGACCGAAATCTTTGACGAAAACGAGAATACCCACTTATATTATTGGGGAGAATTTACTCTAATCGGCCACTGTAGCATCAACAATTCTATTGCTTGGCAGATAATTCGTCTTCTTGTCGGACAAGACAAGAACTCACTGTTCTTTGGCAGTCACATGATTGCTGGTGCGTCAATAGCAAACTACGCTCAAGTATCGCCACATAGCATACATGGAATCTGTATCCAATGAAACATACCATACATAATAATTGGCATACAACATTATAATACATCATTATTCACGCTTTAAATTGAAGATAGTTACCACAAACGTATCGGTATTTTGAAGCGAATTGCAATATAAATTGACATAGAAAAGCTCGTTTTTAGGTATTTGCCAATCAAAATTGCTTCTATACTTAATATTTTTCTTGGGTTGCTTATTTATTTCTATTTGCCACAAACATTTAATCTTACTATTTGTGATGTCTTTCAGAAATGCAACCTCGTTGCTGTGTTTTCGCTTTGTCAATATATCATGACTCAATTCTTCTCAGTCGCACTATAGGAACGGGACGGAAGTCTTTGAGACCGATGTCCAGTTCATGTAACCTGCAAAATCACAAAAACGACAATAGATATTAGAAAAAGCAAAACAAGCTCTTGCTATACTCGAACGTAAGAAACAAGAAGATGGTCTTCAGCTTGCAGTTCAAGCCAAACAACGATTCAAGAATAAATAATAGTATTAAAATAAATATCATCACATGAAAGGAATTGTATTAGCCGGAGGCAGCGGTACACGCCTCTATCCAATCACAAAGGGCATCAGCAAGCAGCTCATGCCTATTTATGACAAACCGATGATTTACTATCCAATATCAGTATTAATGTTGGCCGGTATTCGTGAGATATTGATTATCTCAACCCCTCATGACCTCCCAGGCTTCAAGCGCCTGCTTGGGGATGGTTCTGACTATGGAGTAGAGTTCACATATGCCGAGCAACCATCACCTGATGGTCTTGCTCAGGCATTCACCATTGGCGCTGACTTTATCGGCAATGATTGCGCTTGCCTTGTCCTTGGTGATAATATCTTCTACGGAAGTTATTTCACCAAGATGCTTCGTGAAGCTGTACGCACAGCAGAGGAGGAGAATAAAGCTACGGTCTTTGGCTACTGGGTCAGCGATCCAGAACGTTATGGTGTAGCAGAATTTGACAAAGAAAGCAACTGCCTCTCTATCGAAGAAAAGCCTGCTAATCCCAAGAGCAACTATGCTATAGTTGCTCTCTACTTCTATCCTAACAAGGTCGTGGATGTAGCTGCTAGTATTCTACCGTCTGTTCGTGGCGAGTATGAGATTACCACGGTTAATCAGAAGTTCCTCAAAGATGGCGCGTTGAAGGTGCAGACCCTCGGTCGTGGATTCGCATGGCTTGATACCGGTACTCACGATTCTCTTTCAGAGGCTTCTACCTACATCGAAGTAGTAGAAAAGCGCCAAGGTCTCAAAATCGCGTGCCTTGAAGCAATCGCATTCCGCAAGGGTTGGATTACCGAGGAACGAATGCGTGAACTCGCTCAACCTATGTTGAAAAATCAGTACGGTCAGTACCTTCTAAAAGTCATTGACGAGAAGAAGCGCGAAATAGATTCTGATACATTCCGCAACAAGGAAGCAAATCAATAACCCTCAAAACCGAATAAAATGAAGAACATTGTAATTACAGGTGGTGCAGGTTTCATCGGAAGTCATGTCGTAAGACTCTTTGTAAACAAGTACCCTGAATATCATATCATCAATCTCGACAAGCTCACATACGCAGGTAACTTGGCTAACCTCAAAGACATCGAGGACAAGCCAAACTATAAGTTCGTGAAGATGGACATCTGCGACTTCGATGCCTTCTCTCAACTGATGCAGGATGAGAAAATTGATGGCATCATCCACCTTGCCGCCGAATCGCATGTGGATCGTTCCATCAAAGATCCTTTCACCTTTGCCCACACCAATGTCATGGGTACGCTTTCGCTCCTTCAGGCAGCAAAGCTCTATTGGGAGTCACTCCCTGAAAAATACGAAGGCAAGCGCTTCTACCACATCTCAACTGATGAGGTATATGGCGCTCTCGAAATGACCAACCCAGAGGGCATCGCCCCACCCTTTACCACAAAGGCAAGCTCTGATGAGCATCACTTGGCGTATGGCAAGGCCTTCTTCTATGAAACAACCAAGTACAACCCTCACTCACCTTATTCTGCATCCAAGGCAAGTTCTGACCACTTCGTTCGTGCATTCCACGATACCTACGGTATGCCTACCATCGTGACCAACTGCTCAAACAATTATGGCCCTTACCAGTTCCCCGAGAAGCTGATTCCGCTCTTCATCAACAATATTCGCCATCGCAAGCCCCTCCCTGTCTATGGCAAAGGTGAGAACGTGCGCGACTGGCTCTATGTAGTGTATCATGCTCGTGCTATTGACACCATCTTCCACAACGGCACTATCGCAGAGACCTATAACATCGGTGGTTTCAACGAGTGGAAGAACATTGATATTATCAAGACCGTTATCACAACTGTTGACCGCCTCCTCGGTCGTCCTAAAGGTGCCGACCTTGACCTCATCACATACGTTACCGACCGCCTCGGTCATGATGCACGGTATGCAATCGACTCCACCAAGCTGCAGAAGGAGCTCGGGTGGGAGCCATCACTCCAGTTCGAAGAGGGAATTGAGAAGACTGTAAAGTGGTATTTAGATAACGAAGAGTGGCTGGATAACGTGACATCAGGTGACTACCAGCAGTATTACGATAAAATGTATTCTAAGCACTAATACATCCAAATCCTATGACAATCAACGATTGCAGAGTAATAGAACTCCCTAAGTTCCTTGATGAGAGAGGTAACCTGTCGTTCGCTCAGAACAATACACAGATTCCATTCGAAATCAAACGCACCTACTGGATCTATGATGTACCAGGTGGTGAGGAACGAGGAAGTCATGCAGAACGTGAAAACGAGGAGCTGATTATTATATTCATCAAAATGGATTCCATGTGTTCCCATTTTTCAAGTATTATGTTTTTCTGGGTTCTTCAATGCACTTTATCATCTAAGTAGAAGTACAATTAAGGCTATAGGTAAATCTCGACTTTTATTAATAACTCAAATAGTATCTATAATCATTGCGATGTCTGTGATCTTACTATTCCTACAATTCAAGATTACTGTCTTTGTTTGGGCAATTGCTTTAGAAGCAATTATTTCATATTCCATTGTTGGACAATGTGTTGGTAAGTATCTCGATTATTCTATTTGGAAACAATATAAGGACATTGCTTTCAGCTTTGCAATAGCGTTCTTGTCGGCTTTTATTAGTTACAGATTGTCGATGTTTATACATCTTCCGATACTACTGAATGTCTTAATCATGTTAGTATTAACTGAAATATTGTTTTCTTCTTCTCATTTTATGTTTAGGACCAGTGCGTCAGCAATGTTGATAAAAGTAGTCAATTCAAAAAGAAAAAATAATGGCAATTTATAAACAAGGGAAATGGTATGCTTTTGTAGTAGCATGTTTCCTTTATTCTTTGATTATCGTAGATTTATACCGAAAACTTGTACCTGGGGGGGGCTATAGAGCAGATACGTAATATGGTTTACGTAGGCGTGTTTTGTCTCATTATAATTGAAATGATACGTAGCAGACATTTGAAGTCTATGCTCGGTTTGGCAGCCGTTACGCTATCTCTTTACTTTTTTAGCTATCTGATAAATTACGAATATAGTGAAGTTTATGTTGCTTCAATATTCCTCTTTATATCACGACTTTGGCCTGCATATTACATAGGACGTTATACTGAGAATTGGGATATGGTGTGCAAATCGGCACTTATTTTTAGTCCTTTTGCAGTTGCTTATTCTGCAGCATTATTTATAATGCCAGATATTGCAGGTGGGCAAGCATATGCAACAATTGCTTCCAATTTAGCATACGTTTCATTGCTGTTTACTTATATGGGGTTCCAAAGAAAAAGTATTGTTGGAATAGCATGCGCATTGATTTGTTTGGTACCTGTATTTTTTTATGGAACTCGTGTCTTCTTTTTAGGAATTATTATGGCACTTTTATTGCTTTACCTTTTGAATGGGTCTGTTAGCAAAAACAAACTGATTCTAAGTTTTTCTTTGCTTATGATTATTGCCATCGTATTCATTTCTTATGGTGATTCTGTATTAAATTCCCTGTCTGAAATGTTTCCTGATTCCAGAACACTAAAGATGCTCTCCGTTGGCGATATGTTTGATGATTCCAACAGAGGAGATGGTATTTATTATAAAATATTTAATTCTCTAAGTGCAAATCCGATTAAGATGTATGGTTTTATAGGTGATCGTATATATTTAGCTGGTGCAGCAGCTACGACAACGGATATTTTGAGTTTTTTCTCTCATAACTGCATCCTTGAACTCTGCATGAACTTCGGTTTATTTATAGGCTTGTTTATTTCCTTTCGGTTTTTGAACATTTTGCTTAAATCAACATCAGCTTGTTTTCGTGAAGTCGACAAAACAGACACACATTATGTATTTGTAGCATTTTTAGGTGTTACATTCTTAGATATGATGGTTTCTGCATCCTATTTAAGTGCTTATGCTGTATGGATGCTTTTTGGTTTAGCATACAAAATTAAAAACAACAATATAGAGTCTTGTTAGATACAATATCCTCGAAATTCTTAAGCAATACTACATAATAATCACATCACATGAACATACCTAAAATTTCAGCCCTTGTTATTACGTACAAACAAGAGGTGTTAATACGTAGAGCCATTGATTCCTTGTTGCAACAAAAAGAGTATCTTTATGAGATATGCGTAACGGATGATTGCTCTCCTGATAATACATGGCAAGTTTTACAAGAGTATTCAAAGCAGTATCCAGGGTTATTCAAATTGCACAGAAATGATCTGAGTATTGGCATTTTCCAGAATGTGGAAAAATCGTGGACTATGCCTACAGGAGACATGGTTTATCAATTGTCTGGCGATGACGAATGTCCAAATGGTTGGTTGAAGGCTATTGTTGATTTCATTAACGATAATAACATCGATTACAACAAAGAGCGTGTTTGCATTTATGGCGACATAAAGTGTCTATATCCCAATAGCGATTATTTTATTAGAAGTAACAAAATGGCAACAAAACCATATGATCTTGTTAGTATGCATATGCGCCATTTATTGGGAAATAGAAGCGCTTGTTATAGTACATCAATTATGAGAAAATTTTTCCCTGTAAGCAAGGGAAAGTCATATGTTGCAGAATGGGCGCAAGAAATATTATTGACTCGCTTTACAGAGAAGACATACTACATTAATATGGTAGGTAACGTATATTACACCAGAATAGGTGTGAATATCGGTTTTAATAAAGCCGTATTGAAGGAAAGAGCCGATAATTTTCCTTATATGGCAGAATGTTTGGAGAAATCAGGTTACCTCCTGTCTGATAAAGATAAATACTATGTTCAATTACAGAAATTGAGATATGAACAAATCGCGAATTGGACATTCTCCAACTTCTTAAGTATTCAGGCTATAAAATACAAAGCGGCCGATTATAAATATGGCTTTTTCTTCATGGAATTGAGGTCAATTAAAAGAAAAGTGTTTGCCGTCCTAAGACGCTTGCCACATAATAAACCAATTTCAATGACAATATAATGAATAGTTTTTTGAGAATACTGACAACACTCATAGACGGTTTTCATCGAGCTTATTGGAGGTTTATATTACCTCACTACTTCATTCATCGTTGTGGCTACATAGGTAAAAATGTAAACTTCAGGAATAGAAATAAGATACCAACCAGTGCTTTGAAAAATATTTATCTTCATGATAATACGTCTGTTAAGGATTTCGGTGTCATTTCTGCTGGAGGCAAGTTTATAATGAAGCGTTCGTCTGGTGCTTCTTCTGGCTTGTTAGTTATTACTGGTATTCATGGACGAGTTCCTGGAGTGATGCATCATGAGCTAAGCCGTGGCCATAGCGAAACAGATATTGAGAAAGATGTTATCGTTGAAGAAGACGTTTGGATTGGAGCCCGTGTAATGCTAATGCCTGGAATTTCGGTTGGTAGAGGTTCAACTGTTGGTGCAGGTGCTGTTGTTACTCGTGACATTCCACCATATTGTGTTGCAGGTGGTGTATCTGCAAAATTTATCAAGTTCTATTGGGATATTGATACAATACTTGCACACGAAGCAAAATGCTACTCAGAAGACGAGCGTTATACACGCAAACAGTTGGAAGAGATATTTGCGAAATACCAGAAGTGACGAACGAGCAACTATAGGATGCCTTCATTGTAGAACTTACACGGAAAAAATTAAAACATAAACTTTTGTAAGTATTAATTATCAAAACGTTGAACTGGAAATCATACAAAAGAACTAACCAAATATATATATGAGACTTTAGATGCGAACAATGAGGTTAAAATCCTTGGTTTGGGTAACGGTTGCAAAAGGTGCGGTAATTCTGGCGTTGCACATCAGATTGATATATTGACCTCACACTCGGATGGTATTCATGAGTATCTTACAATCCAAGAATGTAAGTATTAGGACTCAAAATCAACAAGGACATTGTTATGGAAGAGATTGTAAATGATTGCAATTTCTCAAAAAGGAACAATCGCGTCTAAAAATGAATTTACGACCGACGCCATTACTTATGCATAATTTATTGGTATAGGTCTGATGGAACTTCGTAAAATGACAAATTCTGATTGGCAGGCAAGTATAAGACAATACATTTAAACTTGCGTGCTATCTGCCCTGTGATTGAAGACATCAATGCTGTGGTGAGACTGATAAACGAGGCAGACACGATATCGACATAACCAACAACCATTCAACCTTCTTTGATGTTCTCCAAGCATACATCGAATTCCATGGTCATCTGCCAGATAGCACAAGATTGAAAACCGTAGTCTTTTGTCAAAGTCAAGTACCTGAAGAAAAAGACAAAAGTTGGTACGGCCAATGACTGGATGATTGAGAGGTTTTATACAATCCTGACTCTTCGTTCAAATGAACATACTGGTGGACGAAGAAAAATAATGACTAAATCTTTGGAATAACAAATGCTGTTGTTCCTTTTGTCTGTAGTGAGTATGTATATTATTCACTTCAAACATCATGTGAATTTTATAAAAAGCACTCCCTTTTCCTTGCGTAAGGATTAGGGACTGTGCTGTTTAAGCACATAAATAATAAAAGTATAACAATTAAATATCAAAGAAAATGAACATGCAATTAAGAAATGTTCCTTTCAGCCCTCCAGACATGACTGAGGCGGAGGCTAACGAAGTACGTGACGCCATTCTAAGTGGCTGGATTACTACCGGCCCTCGTACAAAGAAGTTAGAGAAATTGATTGCCCAGTATGTGGGCGTGAATGATTTCAGCAAATTGCCGAATACTCCTGCTACGCCTAACTGCGTATGCCTGAACTCACAAACGGCATGTGCAGAGATGGCTCTGCGTCTGCTGGGCGTGGGTGCTGGTGACGAAGTGATTGTGCCTGCATACACTTATACTGCCAGTGCATCAATCGTGGATCATGTAGGAGCAAAGATTGTGTTCGTTGACATTCAGGATAGTTGCCTCGAAATGAATTATGATAAGGTGGAAGCTGCTATTACGGAGCGCACGAAGGCGATTATCCCCGTGGATCTGGCTGGTATTCCTTGCGACTACGACCGTCTGAAGGCTATCGTGGAGGCAAAGAAAGACTTGTTTACTCCGAAGACTGACCTGCAGAAGAAGATTGGTCGTGTGGCTATCTGTGCGGATTGTGCTCACTCGTTTGGTGCAAGCCGTAAGGGTGTGATGGCTGGTGCTATCGCAGACTTCTCATCATTCTCGTTCCATGCCGTAAAGAACTTTACTACCGCTGAGGGTGGTGCTTTGACCTGGAACCTGCCTTTCGGTAAGGAAATTGCAGAGGTGGAACTGGACAAGAATCCTGAGAATACCTACAGCTGTCTGCCACAGATTGAGGGCGAAACTTGGAACAGTAAGCTGTATCGCATCACGCAGTTGCTGAGTCTACATGGTCAAAACAAGGATGCGCTGGCCAAGACAAAGTTGGGCGCGTGGGAATACGATATTGTAGGTCCTTGGTTCAAGTGTAATATGACCGATGTAGTTGCAGCCATCGGTTTAATCCAGTTTGGGCGTTATCCAGAGATGTTGGAGAAGCGCAAGAATATGATTGCACGCTACAATGAGGCTTTCAAGCATATCAATGTGGCTGTGCTAAACCACTATACGGAGGATTGCACTTCGTCAGGTCACCTATATCTGGTACGCCTGTTGGGGCGCACTCGTGAGGAGGCAAATACTATTATCGAGAAGATGGCTGAACGTGGAATTGCCACCAACGTGCACTACAAGCCTCTGCCTATGATGACTGCCTACAAGAAGATGGGCTTCGACATTGCCAATTTCCCCAACGCCTTCAAGATGTTCGAGAACGAGATTTCTCTGCCTCTGACAACGAAGATGAGCGAAGAAGATCTGGAGTATGTGATTGAGAATTTTGTTGAAATTGTAAAAGCTCTTTAATTATGTATAAGCATTTTTTTAAAAGAGTAATCGACATTATTATCGGATTATGCGCCCTACCATTTGTTCTGTTGGTTATCATCTGTTGTGCTCCTTTTATCTATTTCACTGATAAAGGCCCGATATTCTATAATGCCAATCGTGCAGGCAAGGACTACAAGCCATTCAAGATGTTCAAGCTTCGCTCGATGTATGTGAATTCGCCTGACCTGAAGAATGCAGACGGCAGCACATACAACAGCGATAATGACCCACGTGTGACTCCTGTCGGTCGCTTTATGCGTAAGACTTCGCTGGATGAGTTCCCTCAGTTCCTGAACATTCTATTGGGTGACATCAGCTTCATCGGTCCTCGTCCGAAGTTGTATTGCCCTGAGAAGTATCCTAACGGTTTACCTGAGTTCATGCAGAAGAATTTCTTGGTGAAACCTGGTGTAACCGGTTATGCCCAGGCTTACTATCGCAACTCTATCACTAACGAAGAAAAATTCAAGTTGGATGGTTATTATGCAGAAAACGTATCATTCATGATGGACATGAAGATCGTCTGCAAGACCATCAGTAGCGTGCTTCTGCGCAAGAATATCAATACTGCTCAAAGCTATAAGAAATAAATGAAAAGAGTACTTATGGTAGGAGCCGGAATCGGACAGATTTTTCTGGCTCGTAAGATAAAGGCTCGTGGGCACTACCTTGTGACAGTCACGCTACCTGGTAATCAGCCTGTGATAGAGATTGCAGACAAGGTGTGTTATGAGAACATCTTCAACAAGGAAGGTGTTCTCGCCATTGCCCGTGAGGAAAAAGTGGATGCCGTCATCAGCGACCAGAACGACATGATGATGCCTACCGTTGCCTACGTTGCCGAACACATGGGATTGCCAGGAAACAGCATACAGGTGGTACATGACTATTGCGACAAGAATGCTTGCCGCGATAATTGCGACAAAGTGGGCATACCTGTGCCTAAGCATTGTTCTGTATCGGAGGTGGCTGTTCCAGAAAGCATGAAGGATGTGCCTCTGCCTTGGGTGGTAAAGCCTGCGGATGCCCAAAGTAGTGTGGGTGTTGAGAAAGTGAACACCTTGGAGGAATACTATACTGCCATCAAGGTTGCCATTGAGGTATCAAAGACGCATACTGCCATTGTGGAAGAGTTCTTCAAAGGTCAGGAACTGGTTGCAGAGGGATTCATTTATGAGGGCAAGTATTACAACATCGGATTTGCCGATCGCAAGTATTTTGCTCTTGACAACCTCTTCATACCTGCTCAGACGGTATTCCCTTCGCTGGTTCCTCAGAATGTGCTTGACAGCATACGCGAGTGCGAGGAGAAAATGGCTACCTTGGTAAATCCTCAGTTTGCTATCGTTCACTCGGAGTATCTGTATAATGCAGAATCAGGTGAGTATCGTGTGGTAGAAAGTGCCCTCCGTGGTGGTGGCGTGTATATATCGTCACACCTTGTTCCTGCTTATTCGGGCATCGACATCAACGAGACCTTGATTGATGCGCTGTTGGGCGAGCCGATTGATATTGATACCGTACTTGCTAAACGCAATAATCAGGCTTCAGGTTATGTGTGTTTCTATCTGCCAGAAGGCAAGGTGCAGAAAGCGGAAGGTATTGAAAAAATCAATGCTATGCCATCTGTAATGCAGACTTTCCTTGATGAATTAGTGGAGGGTATGGAAACCCACAAACTGACTCATAAGGGTCAGCGAATGGGACCAATTCTCGTAAAGGCAGAAAGCCGAGAGGCACTCGAAACAGAAATTAGTATAATTCAACGCACCCTGAAGGACGCAGTTATCAATGCAAAGGGTGAAATAAAAGGTATAATTTGGAAGTAAGACAATGATATTCAATAAGAAACGTATATATATATATATGTGTGTGGGGGGGGTAATTCCCTATTGTATAGACGTTTGGAGCGTTGTTGGCATTCGGCAAGTGTAGCAAGTGGCATCACTGGCGAGAACAAATGCAAACTGTTTTGTGAGGTGGGTTGGAATTGGTTCGTGTATGGTGCAAGTGACGAAGATTTCTTGACGATGGAGTTCTACAGAAAGAACTCGCGCGAGAAAAGACGTTGGTTGACATCTGCAAAGAACAACCGCTATCTGTACAAGACCGTTTACACAGACGAAGCCCGCAAGGCTTTCGACAACAAAGAGTATTTTGACAAGAAGTTCCAGCATCTGATGAAGCACGATTTCCTTGTATGTAAGGAAAGTAACGAAGAAGAGATCAAGGCTTTCATTGAGAAATATGGAGAAGTGATAGTGAAGCCAGCCGGTGGTGCCTGTGGTATGGGTATTTACAAGCTGAAGAACAACGACAAGACCTCCATAAACGATTTGTTGAAGAAAGTATCATCGGGCGAGAACCTGATTATAGAGCAACTGATAGTGCAGCATCCCGATATGGCAATAATGAATCCTGCTTCGGTGAATACTATCCGTGTGATAACGATGGTTGATCGTAGTGGCAAGGTGCATATCATTACGACCTGTGCGAAGTTTGGCGGTAGTGCCCAGTGCATCAGCAACACAATGGGTGGCGGATTCTGCTGTCACATCAACCAAGAGACAGGTATCATAGATGGCCAGGGGCACGACATACATGGTGGCAAGGTATTCCGTCATCCTGTTTCTGGAATGGTGATTCCCGGTTATAAGATTCCAAATTGAGAAGGTGTGTGTGACTATGCACGTCAGCTTGCCCAGGTAATGCCGGAAGGCAGATACATTGGTTGGGATGTGGTTATCCTCGAAAACGGGTATGATGTAATAGAAGGCAATCTGCATCCAGGTCAGGACTTCCAAGCCTGTGATGGTATCGGACGTTGGAAACAAATTAAAGAATTGATTTAGTAACATGGCAAAACAAAGAAATCCGTTTTGGGACACGCTCAAAGCCATATTGATAGTACTTGTCGTACTTGGTCATACAGGAATGGCAATGGGCGAAAAGTGGCTGAGTGTGATCTATGCATTTCATATGCCCCTCCTCATATTCATAAGTGGTTATTTCTCCACTCGAAAGCCATTTAGAGACTTTTTAGGGGGGGGAAGCGACTGTTGATCATTTACTTAGCATTTAACTTGGCGTATATCGCATTGGATGTCACAATGGGTATTGGCCTGTCTGTAAATAGGTTACTCACACCATCCTTTGCACTATGGTATATCTTAGCTTTGATATACTGGAGAGTGATATTGCAAGTTCTTCCACAAAGTATTGTTGAAAAGAAATGGTTGGTAATACCAACATCCTTGCTGATTAGTGTGGGAGCAGGTTTCGTACCATTGGGTACCTGGGTACCGAGATGTCTTTTCAGAGAGCGTGTGGTTTTCTGCCGTTCTTCTTCATCGGCTATTATGCCCGTCAGGAAGGTTGGGTGGATAAGTTAAGGCAATGGAAAAGACTGCCGTTTTCCATTGTGTTTGTTGGATTATGTGCTCTGTGTTATTTATGTCTGCCGATATTCTATAGCAACAGTTATTATGAGAGTGTGAAGGATTTGGGAATGAAAGCCTTGCAATTAGGTGTGGCGACATTGCTATGTATTGCAGTCTTGAATATCACTCCAAAGACCATGGACAAATTTACTGATGTTGGCAAATATACACTAATCATCTACCTGCTGCATCCGCCAATGATAAAGATAATGAATATTGCATGTGGTCATTTGGGTATAGAACGGAATCCTCTGATCGCTATTGCAATGACCATCGTCACGGTAACGTTCATATATTCCATTAGGAATCTGAAAATATTGAATTATTTAAAATGAAGAAACTCTTAGTTTTGGCAGCCGGAATCCTTCAGGTGCCTATAATAAAACGTGCCCGAGAGATGGGCTACTACGTGATAGCTGCTGATGGTGATCCGAATGCGGTTGGATTGCAGTATGCAGATAAAGCAATAGTTGATAACATAGTGAATGAAAACGTAATGTTGAAAATCGCACGTGAGGAAAATATAGACGGAGTGATTCACCCTTGTTCGGAGGTGTCTATGAACGTGATGGGAAGAATCAACGATGAACTGGGCTTGACTGGAGTTTCACATCATCAAGCCATTACCGCCACCAACAAACACCTGATGCGTGAGGCATTTGAGAAGTATGGTGCCCCAAGTCCGAAGTCAATGTTGGCAAAGTCGGCTGAGGATGCTTGGAATTTGTTCTGCAATGAGTTCAATACGAGTGCCATCTTGAAGCCAAGTCGCAATAGCGGTAGTCGTGGTATTGCGAAGGTTGAAAGAGGTATTGCGAAGGAAACTTTTATAGAGCTGTATGATGTGGCTCTGCGTGAGAGTCGCGATAACTCGGTGCTGATTGAGCAGTTTATTGAAGGTCCTGAGTTCTCGGTGGAAATCATCGTGTGGGAAGGCAAGGTAAATGTGCTGACCGTAACGGACAAGAAGACTACCGAGGCTCCTCACTTTGTGGAGTTGGGCCACAACCAGCCTTCGTGCTTCCCCAAAGAGACCGTTGCTTTGATCAAGGATGCAGCCGTAAAAGGTGTGAAAACCCTTGGGGTAGACAAGTGTGCTTGTCATGCTGAGGTGAAAGTAATGGACGGCAAGGCTTACCTGATGGAGATTGGTGCCCGTATGGGTGGTGACTTTATTAGTACGGTGCTGACCCGACTGAGTACGGGCGTCGATATGGTAGCAGCAGCTGTGAACTGTGCCCTCAACATCGAGCCAGACCTCACGCCAAAGGCAGAGCCTCAGGGTGTGTGCATTCGTTACTTCTGCCCAAAGCCTGGAAAACTCGTAAGCATCAGCAATACGGAGGTGCTTGATGATCCTCGTGTACATGAATGGGAAATATATCATCATGTGGACGATGAAATCCCTGAGGTAACTTCGAGCATCTGCAGAAGTGGACACATCATTGTAACCGAGGAAACGCCACAGAAGGCTATTGCATATGCTGAAAGTTTGTTGAACGAAGTAAAATTGGAGACCGTATAATGAAAGTATTGCAATTAACCGGATATTTCATACCCGAAAAGGCTGCAAGTATCTACTTGACCGAGAACAGACTGGAAGCATTCGGAGAGGCTGGATTTGATACTGTGATATGGACTTCGCGTCCTACACGTGGTCTATCGGATGAGGAATATGCGGAATACAAGCACAAGAAAACGGAAATGATGTACGGTGGCAAGGTGACCGTGCATCGTTTTGCTATGTATCGTGAAGGAAGGAATCCGATTCTGCGTGCCTTGCGCTATTCGCTCAACTGGGTGATACAGCTGTGGAAAGGTTTGCGCGAGAAAGACGTGGACGTGATCTATCTGGCTTCGACTCCTCCCATACAGGGTATGCTGGGCGCGTTCATCAAGAAGTTCCGTGGCATTCCATTTGTGTATAACCTTCAGGACATCTTCCCTGATTCGCTGATGAATAACGGATTGGCAAGGAAAGGCGGACTGCCGTGGAAGATTGGTCGCGTGATAGAGAACTTCACATATCAACATGCGGACAAAATTATCGTGATCAGCGAGGATTTCAAAAAGAACATCATGGAGAAAGGTGTACCCGAGGACAAAATTGCGGTTGTCTATAACTGGGTGGATCAGAATGCTGTGGTGGATGTGCCAAGGGCTGAGAACAAGCTATTTGATGCATACGGATTGGACAGAGAGAAGTTCTATGTTACATATAACGGAAACATTGGCCTTTCGCAGAACATGGATATGCTCTTGGAGGTCGCAAGCGATTTGCAAGGTAGCATAGATGACATTCACTTTGTACTTGTAGGCAATGGCGCTTACTTGGAGGAAGTTAAGCGTATGGTTGGCGAAAAACAGTTGCAGAACGTGCATCTGTTGCCTTTCCAACCATACGAGGACATCAGTCATGTATTCTCGCTGGGTGATGTATCGCTCGTTATCTCCAAGCTTGGCACGGGTGCAGCATCGGTTCCATCGAAGACTTGGAGCATCATGTCGGCAAGTCGCCCTGTGTTGGTCAACTTTGATGAGAACGAGCTGAAGAGCATCGTGGAGCAGAACGAATGCGGTATCTTCACTAAGGCAGGTGATAAGGAGGCATTCAAAGAGGCAATCCTGAAACTCTACAACAATCGCGACCTCTGTAAGCGCTATGGCCAAAACGGACGTAAGTTCGTGATGGATAACCTGACGAGAGAAGTGGGAACGCAGAAATACGTGGAGGTGATTAAGTCAGTAGTGAAGAAATAATCATCGTATGATAAAGCATAGAATCAGTGAAGCATTCAACTGACATAGAGAAGACGTTCTTTGAACTGTTGCGAGTGGCTGTAGGAAATGCCGACAGTCTCTCGCATTTGCCTTCGCAGAAAGAATGGAAAGCACTCTACTACATGGCGAAGAAACAGAGCCTTGTCGGAGTGTGCTTTGCAGCTTTGCAACGGCTTGGAGCAGATGCCGACGAGGGCTTTGCCAGAATCGGCATGAGCGTGATGCAATACATCACGTGGATGGGTATGGCTGCCAAGATACAGCAACGGAATCAGATTGTAAATGAACAATGTGAGACTTTGCAACAGAAACTGTCAAACGAAGGATTACAATCGTGCATTCTAAAAGGTCAAGCTGTTGCGGCTCTATATCAAGTGAACGATAACGACAATTGTCACCCGGATAGCTCCATAAACCTTCAAGGGCTTCGCCAAAGTGGTGACATTGACGCATGGGTAAATGCTTCGCGTAAGGACATCATAAAGTATGTGCAAATGATTGCTCCTACAACAAACGCGAGGGAACATCACATAGAACTTAAAGCATTTCAAGAGACAGAAGTCGAAATCCATTTCTGGCCAGCGGTTATTCGTCACTTCTTAAAAAACAGGAAGTTACAAAGGTGGTTTGAAGAGCATAAAGAAGATGTCTTCTCCAATAGAGTTGATATTGGTTCGAAGGATTCAGAGAGCAACCCTTCGAACTCCTCAAACTTTTCTGAACCTCTCACCGTTTGTGCTCCTACGCCCGAATTTCATGCCATTCAACAGATGGCACACATGTATCACCATCTTTTTGATAGTGGAATAGGACTGAGGCAGGTGATGGATTATTATTTTGTGCTTAAAGCTCTATCAGCTACTCCTAAAAAACACAAGGCATTGGCTTCGGATATCAAACATATAGGTATGGGGCGGTTTGCTTCGGCAATGATGTGGGTGATTAAGACCGTCTTCGTTAATCACGATGACGATGACGAAAACTTCCTCCTTGGCATCAAACCGAACGAGGCTGATGGCCGTTTCCTTCTATACGAGATTATGCGAGGAGGAAATTTCGGAAAGTATGATAACAAGAATAAACGCAACACCAAGCATTACGCCACAAGCTTCTATGGCAGCATATTCCGCAACATGCACTACCTCCGCTTCAATCCCTTTGACTGGTTCTGGAGCCCATTGTGGCGTTTGTACTATTTCGTCTGGAGGAAATGTCATGGTTATCATTGATTTGGAAGATAAATTGAGATACTTAAGTCATAAAACAATTTATACTAAACCGCATGGACAAAATTGATATAGAGTTCGGTCCGAATCCAGCCAAAGTCTGTTAGTTGCGTAAACTTCTGCTTACGTTGCAGACCGTCAGGCTGCCGGTGACACTCGTGATGCGCAGGTTATCGCTGTGGAATACAGCGATAACATAATCTATCCCGATAAAGTGCGTTTGAACAAGTATTACTATGAACACTACTCATTTGTGAAAGACATACAAATGATTTTTGCAACCGTTCTTGGTTTTAAGGTGCTGTTTGCTGGTGAAGAGATTTAAGACGAGCAAAGGAATGAAGTACATAAAAGCATTGTGGCAATTCTGCACTTACCTCTTTGTCCCTCAGATGGGACGACAAAGACGCAGGTTGGAACTGCGGAAGAGACATGGCATAAGGCGAAGGTCATGGAACATTCCGTGATACTCTTCGAGGCAAAGAAACGGGCGTATAAATGCTATTGAGCCTTTTCGTCCAAATAGCTGTCCTTGAACCCCAGGAAGTACAGCACGCCGTCCAAACCTATGGTATTTATGGCTTGACGAGCATTAGCCGTCACACGTGGCTTGGCATGAAATGCAATGCCCAAACCTGCCGCAGACAGCATGGGCAGGTCGTTGGCACCGTCTCCAACAGCTATGGTCTGCTCCATATCCACTTTTTCTACTTGGGCTATCAAACGAAGCAGCTCTGCCTTACGTTTGCCATCCACTATTTCGCCAACGTAGTTGCCTGTGAGGTGTCCGGTATCGTCTACTTCAAGTTCGTTGGCATAGACATAATCCACACCATATCTTTTTTGTATGTATTCACCAAAATAAGTGAAACCTCCGGAAAGGATGGCTATCTTGTAGCCATAGCTTTTCAGGACATACATAAGCCTGTCAACACCCTCGGTGAAAGGAAGATGTTCGGCAATGTCAGCCATGACACTGACATCCAACCCTTTCAGCAACTGGCATCGACGAGTAAAGGATTCCTTGAAATCCATTTCGCCACGCATGGCCGACTCCGTGATGGCAGCTACCTGATCATAGACACCATGTCTGCGTGCCAGCTCGTCTATCACCTCCGCCTGTATGAGGGTCGAGTCCATATCGAAGCATATCAGACGACGCATCCTGCGATACATATTGTCCCGTTGGAAAGAGCAATCAATCTCCATCTCTCCTGACAAACGTAACAAATCGGCCTGCATCCGTGCTCTGTCGTGTGGCGTGCCACGCAGCGAGAACTGGATGCAGGCCCTTGTCTTTTCTACAGGGCGGACTATGCTCTGCCTGCCTGACAGACGCTGGACTGCATCTATGTTCAATCCCTGTTCCAATATCAGATGCGTAACAGCTCCTATTTGGCGTGCTTCCAACCTACGTCCCAAAATCGTCAGGATATAACGGTTTTTACCTTGACGAGATACCCAAGCCTCGTATTCTTCCAGAGTAACAGGACCGAACTTGATGTTCACTCCCAACTCACTGGTTTTGAATAACAATTCCTTCATTACCTTGCCGCTGCGTTCCTCGTCCACACGGATTAGTATGCCCATGCTCAAAGTCGAGTGTATCACAGCCTGGCCAATATCCTGTATATGCACGTCATAGGCAGAAAGAACATCCATTACCTCCGCTGTCAATCCTGGGCGGTCCACGCCAGTGATACGCACCAGCATCAATTCCTCTTTGGGCTGATTGCTATTCTCCTCCATCAGTAATCATCAAAATATCTTATTCAACAAATAAGCCAAACGCAGACCTCCACGCAACAGTTGTGTTTCTGCACAAGGAGTCCATTGAGCCAGATAATCATATGACAGGTTGGAATACTGTGGCGTAGCACCATATATTTCTACTGCCAGACGCCGCGTTTCCTGTGCCCAGTCATCTAATGTCCCCTGGCATATCTGCTGCATTTCCATATTATCCACCCTGTCCAATTCTTCCGCCCATTCGGTATGGCTCCACTTATGACCAGACTCCAAGACATCCGTGTCCCAGACAGAATGCAGATTGGTGTCCTTGCCAAAGAAACATACAGTCCAAAGGTTTCCACCCAAATCAGTCTTGTGTCCCATGTGCATAGGCTGATGCAGATCGCCCACAAGGTGTATGAACATCTTCAATGCCAATGTCTTTTGTGCATCATCAACCTTAGCATCGGAGAGTTCATGCATCAGTTTCCGCAAGGCCGCAACCACATCACCTTGGGGTTCTGTAGACGCATTCTCATACGCCATGCCATCGTCAACATTCTTGTAGTGCCATGTCTTGGTATAGGAATACTGTGGCGTATGGCTGGCATTGTCCAACCAATTGCTCCAATACACCATACTGCGTCCATCCAACAATCGATGTATCTGTTTACGAGCTTTCTTACTCAGGTGCCGGCTGGCAATGGTGCATGTGACGTCATGTCCTTTTTGTCCCCACGCATAAGTTTCGGCCACAGCAACAAACATGGCCAGACACACAAGACTAACCCGATATAAATTCCGCATATAATTAAAGTTTTTATTGAGCTAATGACCATGTCATGATGGCGAAAGCAATATCGGCATTCACTCACGGCACAATAGAACTTTATCGGCTACCCACAAAGCGTTTGACCGTTTCTCCTGTGACGGTATTCCACAGAATATACACACCGGCAGGCAACGTACCCAATAAAGACTCCCTGCATTTGGCCACTATCCTACCGTCTACCGTATAGACCTTCATAACGGCATCTTCCCATTCACCGAACCTATCCTCCATATCTGAAATACCGGTATCGGACTTGCCTCCCATAAAAGAAAATGAAACAGTCTGAGCATTGCTGTCAAACGCAATGTCCGTGATAGGCTTGTGCATCAAATACGTACCATCCGTATTGGGACTATGCAGAATGGCAGCGGGTGCCGTACGGTCACCTTCTGTGCGTTCTGTATCTGTCAACGCATTGTTACCTGAGATTCCCCAATACTTGATTACAGAGGGAATATCCTTCAGAGGCCACAGGTGCCCCCTCAATTCCGATATATACTTGTCCGCCTCAGCAGCCAAGTTTTCACTTATCTCGAAATGTCCGTTGGCTGGAATGATGGTCATACGCTGGCGAGCGGCATTGGTATTCACCCTGTTGCCACTCCATGCCACGGCATCATAATCCACATGATACACCATCAATCCGCTGCCCAATGACGTACACAGCCCTGCACTCCATGGATCACTGGCATTGCGGTTCTCCAAAATGTAGTATTCGTCTCTGTTGCCATCATTATATATAATGTATGCAGAACCGCCATCGCCCAAAGCCTTCATGGAAGGCACATACGTAGGCCCAACCAATTCCACTAAAGGCATCCATCCCATAAAATTACGTTCGTAGGCAGTATAAGGTGTTGGACGATAACCATTGTACAAATACTCGCCATAGTCCATCAGACTCCAGTAGTCCATACCGGCAGCCTTGTAGTTCAAGTCATAGAAATCCGGCAATCCCAGCATATGCGACATCTCATGGACATAAACTCCAATGCCATTAAGCTTGGCATTGTCTGCTCCGCCTTGGCTACTTTCATCCATGCCAAGCAGTTCGGGGGCCAACAACTCGGTGGCATAAGTCACCTCCGCGATAGTAGACGAAGAGGTCCAGCACACAGGATGCATGCCATTCTCGTCACCGACATTGGCTCCACATCCAGGAAAGACTATTATCACGCCATCTATTTTTCCATCTCCATTAGTATCAAATTCGTCAATACGGTCCCGAACTTGTGGAGCAAGCTGTCCAAGGGCATCATTACGGAACACTGTCCTGCGGGCAGAGCCACTCGCTTCTCCATAGTAACGGCGTTCATGCGGAACCGTAACAGCATCCATTATCACAAACTCCGGAGTGAACAATCCGGCACTCATGGCCTCGAAATAATCTCTAACAGAATACGGATTGTCTCCAGCCCCAATGCCGTTGCCATTGAAGAAAACATCAAAGAGCTCTTTCACGGCAGCCTCATTCTCCCCTACCGTGAACTTGATATCCGTAAAATCGGCCAGACAAACAAGTATCTTTGGCGACCCCTCTGCTGACAGGCACGCTTGCTTCTGCGTTGCTGCCGAATAATGTGCTGCATTGCGGACAAACGCAACATCTTCTCCATTCTCTGACAAAATACAAGGACGCTTGGTTATTGCTATCGTTGGCATGCCCTCTACGTCATTCTCATTAAGCTGCGCATGTGAGTTCATAGCCAATAGCAAACCCAATGCAATCATTATCCGCTTCATAATCTACTTGCGTTTATTTTTCATATCATCATATCATATACGCATCGCATATCATATGTTGATGGCAAAGTTAGCATATTTTCACCCAATAACAAAAAAAGTCACCTCAAATGTTTCCTCAATTCAAGAAAAAGCCGTACATTTGCAGTGTCCAAAACAAGACGGGGGATTAGCTCAGCTGGCTAGAGCGCTTGCATGGCATGCAAGAGGTCATCGGTTCGAACCCGATATTCTCCACAAACAACGGGCAAATCCAATTTGGATTTGCCCGTTGTTTGTTATATACCATCTCCGGCGTTGTACACCATGGCCGCATTACCCCTTAGCACACGGGCACTGTATAAAACTGCCGCAAGCGTGGTGACCTTGGCGGTTAGTGTTACCCTTGTGCCCGTGAGAAAAAGCTGACCAATCGGCACTGCGGCCACACATGCCCAAGAGAGCTGCGGCTTGCCGCGGAGCGAGGGTCTTACGCAACTTGTCATAGTATTTTTCCTGCAACTTCAAAATCTCCGTACTACATTTCGTACGCGCCTTTACCATGGCATCCATCTGTTGCTCGGTGGGCTTTTTCTCTTTAGCATTTTCCCGAATGCCATATTTCTCCTTGACAGCCTTGCAGTCCTTGCGGTAGCTGTCCATCAACTCCTTTACCATGGCACTATCAGCCTCGTTAAGATTTCTCATAAAAGCCGGTACACGACTGCGTTTCCCCTTTGGAGTCTTGTAATGTTTGCCGGATTTGTGCCGTTGGTTGCCTTGATGCTTACACGCCATGGTACAAGCGGTTGTGTCACAGGAGGTGGCGAGGTTGGAACTCTCTGCAGTTTGCGCATTGGTCACCATGGCAATGGCGACGAATAATAAAAAACATGTTTTTCTCATAACATATTCCTTTTGTCAGATTATATAGGTGAAACATGTGGCCTGCTTCTACAAGCCTACGGTTATATGACAATACTGCAACGGAATGGTTTAACAATAACCGACCATTGGAACATCAATTTGCATTACGGTCATGAGAATCCTACGTATACGGCACCTCATATTCGCGAATTCACACCCTCGAATTCGCGAATGTGATTTCCCATATACACTGATGACACATTTGGAACATCATGGCAGATATTTATGACTTTATGATATTGTAATAATGATGTTTATTGGCTGTTTATTTTGTTTTAATCATAGTTATTCGTACCTTTACCTGCGTTAAGCAAGCATCGAGAATTAGTTTATACCATTCTTCAATGGTTCTCAAGCTGATTCTCGTTATTGCTCATTAGTCATTACGGAATCACATAACTCCATCTTCGTAGGATGGACATTCAGCCAGATAACCTCAAATAACAATATAAACTAATTACCGATACTTAATTTATCATAAAAATTCACGACCACTGTATATACCTTATTTATTATATATATATAAGATTCTGAGGATTGGCGGAGCGTTGTTCCGCGTAACGTCCCAATTGCCTACAAAAGGCGAAAGAAATCCTTCGATACTTATGAAAACACCATGCATATGCAATCCAGACCACTTCATTTACCTGTAAAATCACTGCGGACATTGGTACTATTCACCATGCTATACCCTATTTCTTCGGTTCTGGTCCATGCTCAGATTCTGGACAAGGGTAACGCATCCTACTACTCTGACGCACTGCATGGACGAAAGATGAGCAACGGAGAACGATACCATCGCGATAGCCTAACCTGCGCACATCTGAAACTGCCATTCGGCACCATGCTGAAAGTGCGCAACCTGATAAACGACAAGGAGGTAGTTGTACAGGTGACAGACCGCGGGCCTTTTTCCAGACGCTTTATACTTGACCTCTCGCGAACAGCCGCCAGAAAGTTGGGCATACTGGGCAAAGGATACGTGCCGGTGGAAATATCACTTTACAACCCTGGGAAAGTGCCATTCCGCTTGGAGGAGCCGGAGGTGCACATTCCGGAATTAGACATGCAGATACGAACATTGGCGACATATCCGGAACCATTGTGGCAACAAGCAGATAGCATCGAATAACATTCTTTCACGCTTTATCTTAACCGCCATTCAATTCTTTATCGTAACTTTGTCACGTGAAATATACCAACATTCAAACACATGTCAAAAATAAAAACCATAGGCATCCTTACCTCCGGAGGCGACGCATCCGGCATGAATGCCGCAATACGTGCCGTGACACGCGCTGCCATCGCACACGGCATGAGGGTGAAAGCCATATACCGTGGCTACGAGGGATTGGTGCACAATGAGATTACAGAGTTCACCACAGAAAACGTGAGCAACATCATCCAACGTGGCGGTACCATACTGAAAACTGCACGCAGCAAGGAATTTACCACATTTGAGGGCAGACAGAAAGCCTATGACAACATGGTGGCCAACAACATAGATGCCCTTATAGTAATAGGCGGCAACGGAAGTCTTACCGGTGCGCGCATATTCGCAGAAGAGTTTGACGTCACATGCATAGGCCTGCCAGGAACCATAGACAACGATCTGAACGGCACGGACCTGACCATAGGCTACGACACCACGTTGAACACCATCGTGGAGTGTGTGGACAAAATCAGAGACACGGCAAACAGCCATGAACGCATTTTCTTTGTTGAGGTAATGGGACGCGATGCTGGCTTTCTGGCACAGAACAGTGCCATAGCAGCTGGCGCCGAAGCAGCCATCATTCCAGAGGACAGTACTGGCGCGGATCAGCTGGAACTGTTCATAGGCCACGGCATACGCAAGAGCAAGAAATCCTGCATTGTATTGGTAAGCGAAAGTCCCAAGTGCGGAGCCATGTATTATGCAGAGCGTGTAAGGAAAGAGTATCCCGGTTATGACGTGAGAGTGTCCATCCTCGGTCATCTGCAACGCGGTGGCTGTCCAAGCGCACAGGACCGCATACTGGCCAGTCGTCTGGGAGTGGGTGCCATCCAGGCTCTGATAGAGGGCCAGCGAAATGTAATGATAGGCATTCGCAACGATGAAATAGTATACGTACCCTTTGCCAACGCAGTCAAGAGCGACAAGCCTCTGAAAAAGGAGCTGATCAACGCCATGGCCATTCTGTCAACCTAAACCGAAGTTCGCCCTTATACATTTTATCCTGTTATCATACAATGCAACTGATAGACCTTGAGGCTGTAATCTCCGGCAAGGCTCCCAAATTGAGGAAGAAGCTCCCGAGATGGATTATTCGCATGATGGAGAGGCTTATTTGCCAAAAAGAGATGAATGACATACTCTCACGACTTGGGCACAACAAGGGAGCGGCTTTTGCCAAGGCCATGTCCCGGGATTTGGACGTGAAATACACCGTAGAGGGTATGGAAAATCTGAATCGCCAAGGCCACTATATGCTTGTCAGCAACCATCCTCTTGGTGCCTTTGACGGGATTTCCTATATAGCAATCTTTGGCGACTATTTCACTCAAATCAAGGTAATCGTCAATGACTTGCTTATGTACATAGAGCCTCTGCAAAGCGTATTCTTACCTGTAAACACCATGGGCAGGCAGAAGCGCGGTGACATAGAGAACCTTCAACGTGCCTACAACAATACGGAGACACAACTGATAAGCTTCCCTGCCGGATTTTGCTCACGCTACATAGACGGCCGCATACAGGACATAGAATGGAAGAAGAGCGTAATAAGACAAAGCATAGAATCACAACGCGACATAGTACCAATGTATTTCGAAGGCAGAAATTCCATGACTTTTTATGCCCTGGAATGGTTGAGGCGCAAACTGCACATGAAGTTCAACATCGGTCTCATCCTGCTGCCACGACAAATGATAAAGACAGCCAAAGGCAAACATTTCCGAATATATATCGGAGAACCCATTCCATACCGACACTTCGACCAATCCAAAACGGACACACAATGGGCACAATGGCTGAGAGAGGAATGCTACAAACTGAAGTGGCGTGGTAAGCAGCAGACATCTCCACATGCTCTTTAGTTGTTCTTAATTATCCATAAAACGCATTTGAAACGCATATAATTGGGCATTGTCAGTAAAAAAGTTACTGGCAATGCCCTTATTTTGAAATAATTTCATACCTTTGCAAAGATTTAGCCTTAGTCACAGAGGCAAGGGACTATAAACTTATTGTTTAACCATTTTAATTAACACTGTAAATCTGTATGGCAGATTACAAAAATGTTGCTCCCGTTGAAGGCTTTGATTGGGAAGCATTCGAGAATGGCGGTGCCGCTAACGTAAGCGCAGAGGCTCAGGAGCAGGCTTATGCCGGAAGCATGAACAAGGTAGGTGACCACGACGTTGTTGATGGCACCGTTATCGCAATGAACAAACGTGAGGTTGTTGTCAACATCGGCTTCAAGAGCGATGGTATCATCCCCACTAGCGAATTCCGCTACAACCCCGACTTGAAAGTAGGTGACACCGTGGAGGTATACATCGAAAATCAGGAAGACAAGAAGGGTCAGCTCATTCTGTCTCACAAGAAGGCTCGTGCAGCACGTTCTTGGGACCGCGTGAACGAGGCTCTGAACAACGACGAGATTATCAAGGGCTATGTCAAGTGCCGTACCAAGGGTGGCATGATTGTCGACGTATTCGGCATCGAGGCATTCCTTCCCGGCTCTCAGATCGATGTCAAGCCCATCCGCGACTATGACATCTTCGTGGGCAAGACCATGGAATTCAAGGTCGTTAAGATCAATCAGGAATACCGCAATGTTGTTGTTAGCCACAAGGCTCTCATAGAGGCAGAACTGGAACAGCAGAAGCAGGAGATTATCAGCAAACTGGAAAAGGGCCAAGTGCTTGAGGGTACAGTCAAGAACATCACTTCTTACGGTGTATTCGTTGACCTCGGTGGTGTTGACGGTCTGATTCATATCACAGATCTCAGCTGGGGTCGTGTAAGCAATCCCCGCGAGATTGTTGAATTGGACCAGAAAATCAATGTTGTCATCCTGGACTTCGACAACGAGAAGAAGCGCATTGCTCTCGGCTTGAAGCAACTGACTCCTCATCCTTGGGATGCTCTCGACAGCAATCTGAAGGTTGGAGACCACATCAAGGGCAAGGTTGTCGTAATGGCAGACTATGGTGCATTCGTAGAAGTTGCTCCCGGTGTAGAGGGTCTCATCCACGTAAGCGAGATGTCTTGGAGCCAACACCTGCGTAGTGCACAGGACTTCATGAAAGTAGGTGATGAAGTAGAAGCAGTAATCCTTACATTGGATCGCGATGAGCGCAAGATGTCTTTGGGCATCAAGCAATTGAAGGATGATCCATGGGAGAATATCGAGACCAAGTACCCCGTTGGCAGCAAGCACACCGCCAAGGTTCGCAACTTCACCAACTTCGGTGTATTTGTTGAGATCGAGGAAGGTGTGGACGGCCTCATTCACATCAGCGACCTCAGTTGGACCAAGAAGGTTAAGCACCCCAGCGAGTTCACAAAGGTTGGTGAAATCATGGATGTTTGTGTATTGGAAATTGACAAGACCAACCGTCGTCTGTCTCTCGGTCACAAGCAGTTGGAGGAGAATCCTTGGGATGTATTCGAAACCGTATTCACTCAGGATTCTATCCACGAGGGCACCATCATCGAGATGTTGGACAAGGGTGCTGTAATTCAGCTGGAATATGGCGTTGAAGGCTTCGCTACTCCCAAACACCTCGTTAAGGAGGATGGTACTCAGGCTCAACTGAACGAAAAGTTGCAGTTCAAGGTAATCGAGTTCAACAAGGACAGCAAGCGCATCATCCTCAGCCACAGTCGCATATTCGAGGATGTTCAACGCGCAGAGAAGAAGGCTGCAAATGCTGCCCGCAAGTCTCAGTCTCGCAAGGAGGAAACACCTGCTATACAGAACCAGGCTGCAAGCACCACTCTCGGTGACCTCAACGCTTTGGCAGAGTTGAAAGCTAAAATGCAGAAAGGTGAATAATCCTTACCTTTAATACATACTATGGTTGTCCATACGTAAAAGGACATGCATAGTAGCAGCAATTTCAAGGGAGGGACGACCATAAACGGTCGTCCCTCTATCGTTTAAGCAATAGCTTTAGACACAGAAAACACACGGCAGACATTGAACAAATCCTCCAATCAAAACACATCAACAACATACTAATCACTTGTTTATTGTAATTTATCTGATTTAAGACTTGATTAACCCCATATACAGCATCACTGCCATCTAATGTCAAAATACACCTTGCAACACCATATAATTATCTTATTTTATTCATAACCATATCTCCATCCAATGGAACCCTTTACCCTCCACATACTTGGCTGCGGTTCTGCCAAGCCCACTCTACGCCACCTACCATCCGCACAACTTTTGGAACTGCGAGGCAAATACTATATGATTGACTGTGGAGAAGGCCTGCAAACTACCATGCAAAGGAATGGACTGAGCATGCTGAAAGTAGGGCACATCTTTATCAGCCACAACCACGGAGACCACGTCTTTGGGCTGCCTGGACTAATCAGCACGATGGCACTACTTGGCAGAACGTCACAACTGCACATACATGGGCCTCAGGAACTGGGAGAATTCCTGGACTGCGTACTACGAATCTACTGCGACGGAATGGATTACCAAGTACTCTTCCACCATATTCGCACACGCGAACATTATATTATATACGAGGACCGAAGCGTTGAGGTATGGTCTCTGCCACTGCACCATCGCATACCATGCACAGGATTCCTATTCAGAGAGAAACAATCACTTCCACATATCAGAAGAGAGATGATAGATGCTTTCAACATACCCGTAAGCCAAATAAACAATATCAAAGCGGGAGCATACTGGACCACAGAAGACGGTACCGTCATCCCACACGAACGCCTTACCATTCCCTCAGAACCAGCCAGATCCTATGCCTATTGTTCGGATACTCGTTTTCATCCTGAAATTGCAAACCTGATACAGAACGTAAATTTGCTCTACCACGAAGCAACATTTCCGCACGATATGCTGTTGCAAGCTCAAAACACGATGCACACCACAGCTACCGAAGCAGCCGACATTGCACACAAGGCCAATGCAAGAAAACTAATCATAGGACATTTTTCGGCACGTATAAAGAACGAGAAGGCCCTGCTGCAAGAAGCCCAAAGAACATTTCCCGAAACCCTTTTGGCCAAGGAAGGAATGAAAGTGGATATTTTTTAGCAAAAAACCTTGTATATCTAAAATAAAAAGAGTACTTTTGCGTTAGTGAATCATAAGAATAACATGAAGAGACTCTATATAATAACCTTGTCATTGTTCCTAATCTGGACGATACCTTCGGTAGCAGTTGCTCAAATTGACGAAGAGGTAGAGGCGGCATTAGACGCAGTGACCTTGACTGTACGCGATGGCAAAGTCCACGTTACCAATGCAGAAGGCAAAAATCTGGAGATATACAATATTACCGGTGTACGCGTCTCATTGATACGCATAGACAACAATGACAAACAAATAAATCTGAACTTGGCTCGTGGATGCTACATATTAAAGGTAGGCAAAGTTGTACGCAAAGTTACTATATTACAATAATATCCACCTACAAATAAGCGACACACATACAGACCGCTACCATATACTCAGTATGGTAGCGTTTTTGTTTAGACCCATCATTCATGAGCAACTATTTTTATATTCATCGGTGTACTTTTCTTGATGAAATTAAACCTTTAGACCAATAACCTGTCCAAAGAACAGATGCAAGACGAACAACAACTAATACAGCTACTCTCCGACCCGGTCACGCGAGAGCAAGCCTTTGGAACTTTAGTACAGAAGTTCCAAGAACAGTTGTACTGGCAAATACGACGCATGGTATTAGACCACGATGATGCTGACGATATTCTGCAAAATGTCTTCATCAAGGCATGGCAAGGACTGGACGGCTTTCGTGGAGACTCCCATATATCCACATGGTTGTATAGAATAGCAAGTAATGAGTGTCTCAACTTCCTGCAACGGCACAAATCCCAAATCAGTCTTTCCCTCACTGATGACTGTACGGCAGACGGTGTGACAATACAATTGGAAAGTGACCCATACTTCGATGGCAACACCGTCGAACTGCACTTGCAACAGGCCATACAATCCTTGCCACCCAAACAAAGACAAGTGTTTAACATGAAATACTTCCAAGAGCTCCGATATGAAGAGATGAGCGAAATACTGCATACCAGCGTAGGAGCACTAAAAGCCTCCTATCATCATGCCGTGCGAAAAATAATTGCATTCTTTGAACAATTAGATTAAGTCACCACCATTTCATATGAACATACTATGGGCACAGAAGAACAGAAATTAAATGAACTCACACAAACGTCACCACAAGGGCATAACCCGTTTCTGGTACCAGACGACTATTTCTCCACCATACATACACGTGTGATGGACAAAATAAAACAAATAGAAGCAAAACAGGAACAATCCGGAAGCGATGCCACAAGAACTGAGCAATGCTACCATTCCTCACTCTCCCTCCATGCCAGGCAACAAGGAGTGACGCTGTGGAAGCGCATGACAGTCGCAGCCATGTTCACCGGCCTCTTCTCGGTAATCGGCACAATGCTATACCGCCAACACATCAACACGCAATCTCCGCCAGTGGAAAAGAACATATCTATGTCAACAATCACGGATATTGAATACGACGATGAACTTTTGGACTATGCAATGTTGAGCAACTGCGACATCGAGTATTATCTAACCTCGGTCGAATAGAATCCGTCATACAACCACAAGTACCTCGACTAAATACAATCTAAGTATCAATCATATTCCACTAATCATGAAACAACTCTGCATCCTATTCACCTTCCTGATTCTTTCCATGGGAACATTTGCACAAGGCCCAGACAGGAACGACAGGCCTGCCAGGCGCAACCAATTCAACGAGGAAGCCTTCAGACTCCGAGTTCAAGAATTCATTACACAAAACGCAGAACTAAGTGAACAAGAGGCAAAAGCATTTTTCCCAATCTTCCACAAGTACAAAACCGAGCAGTTAGCCATACACAAGCGTATACACTCGCTGAAACAGACCCCGCCAAAATCAGACAAGGAGGCAGATTATCTGGAACACGTAATGCAGATAGCCAAACTCAACAATGAAGCCGTGCAGTTGGACTTGGTATACTACAAGAAATTATGCGGAATCATCTCTGCCAAGAAATTCTACAAGGTTCTGAACCTTGAAGACCAAATGCACAGGAACTTTCTCAAGAATTACAATGGAAAACGAGAAAAACGCGGCGGAGCAACCAAACAAGCACCCCAACCCCACTAAGAAAGACAAAACAACAATACAATCAAAGATTGAGCCTGTAAAGCACTGCATCAGCGTACTGTCCATCCTGCAAAATCCAATCCGCTAAAACATTTGCCTCGGCATATCCAGCCCTGCGAAACAGGGCGCGAGCCGGGGCATTATTTATTGCAACTATGGCATACAGCTGGGACAGACCTTGACTTCTGGCATAATCGGAAGCCTCCTCCAGTGCTTTCGTAGCCAAGCCACGCCCGGTGACGTCATACATAAGGGCAATGCCAACTTGTGCCCTGCGATATCTGGGCACAAAATCTGTGATGTCAAGAAAGCCACAAGCCGAGGAAGTCACAGGATCAAGTATGGCCATGCGGACCTGCGCGTCGCGATACAGGTCACCACTATTCTCCATGATGTATTGCTGCAACGCATAACGCGACAGGGGTACGGTAGTGGCCGTGCAATCCCGCATCCTCAGATCGTTTTCAAGGACATACATCAAGTCCAAGTCTTCTGGCTCTATGGCTCTAAGATATTTCATCGGAACAAAGATGTTGAATAACCACAGGACACATACTTCACGTAGCAAGAGACAGACATTATCCCCTAACTGCCGACTTATATTTTATCAAGTACACCATCACTAACATAGGTAGCAGCCACAAAAGGTTTTCGCTACCCTCATTTCCAAGATTCTGATAGTAATCCATCACAAGCATCAATGAGGCTGCATTCAGACTAACGGTTATCAGTCGTCCTTTCTCCTTCCATACCGTAAAAGACGAGACTATGGCAGCAAGCGACACCAGCACTGTCAACACTCTCGTCAAGTATAAAACAGAGGAATTAGCTTCAGTACACCAACCAGAATCCGCAGCCACTTCACACAGGAAAGCACACAATACCACCACCCAAGGAAGTGAGAAGTATAAAAACAATCCTCTTTTCATTGTCAGAATAATTATTAGTTAAAACGGCTATACCGAGAATAACGTGCGCCCAGCCAATGCCCTACCCAATGTAGCTTCATCCGTATGCTGCAACTCATCATTTTGGGCTACCCCACGGGCAATTACAGTGATGCGTGGCAATGTGTCCAGGGAAAGAACCTGTCCGTCGGCACCGGAGACGGTGCCCTTAGTCAACTGCAGCAGGCGCCGATAGATAAAATAGTTGGTAGTGTCGCCCTCCATAGTAGGGCTTAAGGCAAGAATGACCTCACGTATATCCTCTTTGGCCACCCTTTCCACCAGACTATGGATATGCAAATTACTGGGGCCTATGCCATCCATAGGACTGATGACACCACCAAGTACATGATACAAACCATGAAAGAGATTGGTGGATTCTATGGCCATCACGTCCTGTATATTCTCCACCACACACAACAATGACCCATCGCGTTTAGGGTTGGCACATATTTCGCACACATCGGTATCCGAGATATTGTGGCACACCCGGCAGTACTTCACCTCGTTGCGCAACACAGACAAAGCCTCGGTCAATGTCGCCGTATCACGGGCATCCCTACGCAACAAATGCAGCACCAGACGCAAAGCCGTCTTACGTCCTATACCCGGCAGACACGACACCTCGTCCACAGCCCTTTGCAAAAGATGGGAAGAGAAATTCTGCATCATAGGACTCCTTTGCTTGAAGGCAGATTGAAATGCTCTATGTCACGTTTCACGGCCATCTTCAGTGCACGTGCCAAAGCCTTGAATATGCCCTCTATCTTATGATGCTCGTTGCTTCCCTCGGCCTTTATGTTCAAGTTCATGCGAGCTGCGTCCGACAGGCTCTTGAAGAAATGCAGAAACATCTCAGTGGGCATCCCGCCTACCGTTTCCCTATGGAATTCGGCATCCCACACCAGCCATGGCCTTCCCCCGAAATCAAGACTGACCATGCACAGGCAATCATCCATAGGCAACGAATAGCCGTAACGTTCTATTCCCCTTTTGTCACCCAAGGCCAAGGCAATACATTCGCCCAAGGCCAAAGCAGTATCCTCTATGGTATGATGCTCATCCACGTGCAAGTCTCCACGGCAACTGATAGACAGATCCATGTTTCCATGTCGCGCTATCTGCTCCAACATATGGTCAAAGAAACCAATGCCGGTATCTATGTCGCTCACGCCGTTGCCGTCCAGTCCAACGCTTACCCGAATGTCAGTCTCGTGTGTAGTGCGCGTGACAGTGGCCGTACGGTCTCCTGCAAACAATATCTCGGCTATGCGCTTCCAGTCCATACCATTGCCAAGTATAAGGCTCTTGCAACCAAGATTCTCTGCCAGTTGCGCATCCGTTGCCCTGTCGCCAATAACATAAGATTCAAGCATGTCAACATCAGGATCATCCATATAAGAAGTAAGCATGGCCGTGCCCGGTTTGCGTGTAGGCATGTTGTCCTGCGGGAAAGACCGGTCTATGTGCTCGGCCTCAAACTCCACACCCTCTCCTCGGAGAATATCCAACATAAGGTTGTGTGTGGGCCAAAAGTCGGCCTCAGGATAAGAGTCGGTCCCCAAGCCATCTTGATTGCTCACCATCACCAGCCTGTAATCCGTATGCTTGGCAAGGAACGACAACGCCCCTATGGATCCTGGAACGAAACGAAACTTCTCATACGAATCCACCTGTTCATCCTCGGGTTCGCGCAGGATGGTCCCGTCTCTGTCTATGAATAGTATTCTTTTCTTCATCGTCTGTTTTCACCAAATTTATATCGCAATCACCAATGACCAGTTATTCCCGCGATTACCGCTCAAGGAAATGCGTGCCCGTATCTGCGCAAAGCCGCCAACAATTCATTATTTTCCTCCTTGGTCCCTATGGTTATGCGCAAGCCTCCCCGGCACAGGGCAACACGGTTGCGGTTACGCACCACTATGCCGTGGTCTATCAAATACTCGTATATGGCATCGGCATTCTCGACTTTCACCAACAGGAAGTTGGCGGAAGAGGGATACACCTGCTTCACCATGGGCAATTCGGCCAAACATGGAATCATGTGCGAACGCTCATGCTTCACTTCGTTTGTCCATCGTTCCAGACGTTCCACGTTCTGCAAGAGTTCCATGGCAGCATGTTGGGTTAGGAGATTCACATTGTAAGGATACTTCACCTTGTTGAAAAAGCCGATAATCTCCGATGAGGCAAAAGCCATGCCAAGACGTATGGCGGCCGAAGCCCAAGACTTGGAAAAAGTGTTAAGGACAATCATCCGCGGAAAGTGCTGAAGATATGCACGCATAGGCCTCAAGGCCGAGAAATCGCTATAGGCCTCGTCCACGACTACTATTCCGGCGAACTCATCCAAAACCTTCTGCAACTCCCGTCTATCCATGTCATTGCCTGTGGGATTGTTCGGCGTGCATATCCATATCACCTTGGTATGTTCGTCACAAGCCTGCAACAAGGCATCAGCCGACATGGCATAGGTTGCGGAAAGGGGCACTGTCCTGTACTCCACATTGTTTATGGCGGCACACACACTGTACATTCCATACGTCGGTTCCATGGCCACCACATTGTCCACACCAGGTTCGCAGAATATCCTATATACCAAATCTATGGCCTCATCACTGCCATTTCCAAGGAATATGTTTTCATGCGGCACGCACTTTATGGTGGAAATACGCTCCTTCAACTGCTCCTGCAAAGGATCTGGGTAACGATTATAGGGGGCATTGTGAGCACTCTCATTGGCATCCAGGAAAACGTGTGCCGGACGTCCCTTGAATTCGTCTCTGGCACATGAATAAGGTTCCAATGCCAGGATATTTTTTCTTACAAGGTGTTCTATCATAATGTTCTCAACAACTGTGGCAACATGTCTGTTATATATATTATATAATGAACGATAGTGGTCAAATCCGGAATTTGCGACCTGAAGTCATAAGCCGCTTCCACCTCAAACGCCGAGAGGCAAGCAACTCGGCAAAGCACTTGCCATCAAGGCTCAGGAGTCTCCAACCTCAGCGTCATGGCCATGCGGTGCGCATCCAGCATCTCGGCCTCGGCCATGATCTCCACGGCATGTCCGATGCTGTCTATGCCTTGACGGGTAAGATGCTGGAATGTGATTTTACGGCAAAAGCTATCCAGATTGACTCCGCTATATGCTTTGGCATATCCACTGGTAGGCAGAGTATGGTTAGTGCCCGAAGCATAATCCCCTGCACTCTCGCAACTGTAATGCCCAAGGAATACGCTGCCGGCGTTCACCACCATGCCAGCCCAGTCCAAGGCACTGTCCATGGCCAGGATAAGATGCTCAGGAGCATAGTCGTTGCAAATTTCGAAAGCCTGTCGCATATCCCTCAGCACCACTATGTGGCTATGCTGCAAGGATGAGGCAGCCAGTTCTCGCCGAGACAAGCCATCCAGCTGCCTTTTAACCTCGTCATACACCTGCATGGCCACTTCCCTGCTGTCGGTGAAGAGTATGCTCTGAGAATCCAGTCCGTGTTCGGCCTGACTAAGCATATCGGCCGCCACAAAAGCCGGACGACATGTATTGTCGGCCACGATGGCCACTTCGGACGGCCCCGCAGGCATGTCTATTGCCACATCTGCCATGCTTACCAATTGCTTGGCACAGGTGACATACTGGTTGCCGGGGCCGAATATCTTGCTCACGCGTGGTACCGACTCAGTGCCATATGCCATGGCACCTATGGCCTGTACACCACCGCACTTGTAGATATGACGGACGCCTGCCACACGGGCGGCAAAGAGTATGGCAGGATGCATAGAACCGTCACGCGATGGCGGAGAACACAGCACCACCTCACGGCAACCGGCAATCCTGGCCGGTGTGGCCAGCATCAGCACGGTGCTGAACAATGGAGCCGTACCTCCGGGGATATAAAGCCCCACTTTCTCTATTGCCACAGACTTTTGCCAGCACTCCACCCCAGGAGCTGTCTCCACACGTATGGGCGACATGCGTTGTGCCTCGTGAAAACGGCTGATATTGTCATGCGCCAGGCGTATGGCAGCCTTCAGTTCATCGCTGAGCACTGTTTCGGCACGTTCCAGCTCATCCCTCGAAACCTCAAGGGCATCAAGTCCAACATGATCGAACTTCTGTTCATACTCCAGCACTGCGCGGTCGCCTCTCAGGCGCACATCCTCCAATACCGTGGCCACAGTGGCGTGCAAGTCGGCTGCATCCTTGTGAGGACGGCGAAGCAGTGCTTCATATTCCTCATGCGTAGGGTATAGTACTATGTCCATGATAAATGTCAGAAACAAACGACAATCCAAGTAAAATCACAATATCATCTTCTCTATAGGCATGACCAGGATACCCTGTGCGCCAAGCTCCTTCAAGCGGGAAATGATTTCCCAAAAGGACTTTTCGTCCACCACGGTATGTATGCTGCTCCATCCCTCTGTCACCAAAGGCATGATAGTGGGAGACTTGGCACCCGGCAACACGGCCACTATCTCAGGAATGCGGTCGGTAGGGGCGTTCATCATCACATACTTCTTGTTCTCCGCCGCTTTAACAGCCTCTATGCGAAAGAGCAAATCCTCCAGCAGGGCACGCTTCCGTGGCGACAGGTCGGGATTGGCAATCAGCAAGGCCTCGCTCTGCATTACCACCTCAACCTCTGCCAGATTGTTGCTGACCAAAGTGCTGCCACTGCTGACAATGTCAAAGATAGCATCGGACAATCCTATGCCGGGGCTGATTTCCACCGACCCCGTAATCACATGGATGTCAGCCGCAATGCGATTCTCCTGCAAGAAACGCCTGAGTATGTTGGGATACGAGGTGGCTATCTTCTTGCCCTCAAACCAACAGAGACCGGGATAGTCAATGGCCTTGGGGATGGCCAGCGACATGCGACAACGGGAAAAACCCAAATGGCGCACAACGTCGGCAGTTTCCATACGCTCCTCATACTCGTTGCGCCCGACTATGCCCAGATCCGTCACCCCAGTGGCCACGCATTGAGGTATGTCATCATCACGAAGATAAAGCACCTCCATGGGAAAATCGGCACTTTTGACCAACAAGGTGCGCTTGCTCGTACTCACCTTTATGCCAGCCTCGGCCAGCAGAGACATAGTATCCTCAAACAGTCTGCCTTTGGACTGCACTGCTATTCTCAACATAATATCTTGTTTACCTTAATTTATAATATATGCGCTCATGCATACGCATACATGCGCGCGATTATATCTCCCGCCTTTTCTTCAGTGGCAAAGATACGCTTTTTTTCAGTATTCGCTACATTTTGTTCTCCTTTATTCGACATTGCCAATAAAATTGTCTAATTTCGTGGCACAATACCAACAAACATCCATTCATATAATATCTCTATGTACATAATAGGCATAGCCGGTGGCACAGGCAGCGGCAAGACAACGGTAGTGAAGAAAATAATGGAGGCCCTGAACGGCGAAAGTGTGGCACTGGTGCCACAGGACTCCTACTATAACGACAATACACATCTGACAATGGAGGAACGCCGTAAAATCAACTATGACCATCCGGATGCATTTGACTGGAAACTGTTGCGCAAACAGATATGCGACCTCCGTGAAGGACGTGCCATTGAACAGCCTACATACGACTACATCACCTCCAACCGCATGACCGATACCGTACACGTGGAACCATGCGAGGTGATAATCATCGAGGGAATCATGGCCCTCTATCGCAAGGACATGCGGGACCTCATGGACCTGAAGATATACGTGGACACAGACTCGGACATTCGCCTCATCCGCAACATCATGCGCGACACAGTGGAACGCGGACGTACCACACAGATGGTGGTGGACCGCTATCTGTCGGTGCTGAAACCAATGCACGAGGAATTCGTGGAACCAACCAAGCGTTATGCCGACCTCATCATCCCTGAGGGCGGATGCAACGAACAGGCCATAGACATCATGAGAACATACATACGGCACAGGCTGAGACCATAACGACAGCCAGCATTCTTCATTGTTGCACATATAGATTTTTGAAGACGTCGGATTTCATCCGGCGTCTTCTTGTCATGGCCAGTCCCAAGCAAGCATGATCCCGCCCGTTCGGCTTGACGCGAACATGGCCCCCCTTCCGCAGTGGAAACCACATGATCCATCCGTTTTGACAATACTATTGTCACGCCCCAAGGCATACTATTGTCAGAGGCACGACAATAGTATTGTCGAGGTCACGTACATAGCGATGGTCATCGCATCAGGCAAATTCCGACAGTTCCAGCCAGCGCATGGATTTCTCGTCCAATTCTTCATTCAGTACAGGAAGACGCTTGGACATCGTCGTGATTTCCTCCACAGAGATAGTGCCACTACTCAGCGCAGCCTCTATGTCTGCCTTTTCATGCTCCAAAGACTCGATGTCGTGCTCCAAAGATTCAAATTCCCGTCTCTCCTTGAAAGTCAGCCGGCGTTTCTTCTCTGTCAATCGCGGTTTCCCTCCCATCGGTGACGCGGCACATTGCGAACCCTTGGCCTTGGCGGCATCCTCACGGACCTGGAGCTTCTGCGCCTCGCGATACTGCGTATAATTGCCTGGATAGTCCTTGACTTCCCCGTCACCGCGGAAGACCAACAGATGGTCTACGACCTTGTCCATAAAGTACCGGTCATGTGAAACAATGATGACACACCCCCGAAAATCCTGCAGGTACTGCTCCAGAATTTGCAGGGTGACAATGTCCATGTCGTTGGTAGGCTCGTCCAGGATGAGGAAATTGGGATTCTGCATCAATACGGTGCACAATTGCAAACGACGACGCTCTCCGCCGGAAAGTTTGTATATATAGTTCTGCTGTTGCAACGGAGAGAACATGAAATGTTGCAGAAACTGCATCGCGGTCAGGTGCCTGCCTCCGCCCAAATCCACGTACTCGGCCACACGACGCACGGCATCTATCACCTTCATGCCCTCGTCCACCTGCATGGGTTCCTGGCTGAAATAACCGAACCTCACCGTGTCGCCGACCACGAAGCGTCCGCTATCCGGCTGCACCAATCCCAGAAGCAGCTTCAGGAAAGTACTCTTGCCGGTACCGTTGTTACCCACGATACCCATCTTCTCGTAACGGGAGAAATTATAATAAAAGTCCCTCAATATCACCAGCTCCTCCCTACCCTTACCGGCAGGAAACGACTTGCTGACATACTCGGCCTCGAATATCTTGCTGCCTATGTAAGTGCTATTGACCTGCAGCCTCAGCTTGTCCTCCTCGATATGGCGTTTGGCCTTCTTCTCCAATTCATAGAAAGCCTCTTCCCGGTACGATGCCTTATGACTACGTGCCTGCGGCGTGGAACGCATCCACGCCAGTTCGGTACGATACAGATTGTTGGCACGTGCTATTTCCGCCCGTGCGTTGTCTATGCGCTCCTGCCTTTTCTCAAGATAATAAGCATAGTTCCCACGATAGGCATACAGAGTCTCGTCGTCCAGTTCCAAAATCATGTTGCACACACGATCCAGGAAATAACGGTCGTGCGTCACCATCAGCAATGTCATGCACTGACGCCCAAGATACGATTCCAGCCATTCAATCATCTCCAAGTCCAGATGATTCGTAGGCTCATCCAGAATCAGCAAGTCCGGATTCTGAATCAACACATTGGCCAAGGCCACACGCTTGACCTGCCCGCCGGAGAGCACTCCCATCCGGCGTGAAGTGTCGCCAATCTTCAACTTGTCCAATATCTGCTTGCACTGCACCTCCAAGGCCAAAGCCTCCTCGGTGTCGTCGCGCCTACGCCCAGCATGCCAGAAACAAGCATCCAATACCGACATCTCGGAAGGAAACACAGGAGACTGACGCAAGTAACCCAAACGTATGCCGTTTCTCAGCACCACTTTTCCACCATCGGGTTCGTCGTCACCGCCCAATATATTCAGCAGAGAGGTCTTTCCAGTACCGTTCTGTGCTATCAATCCCACACGTTGCCCCTCACCTATTCCGAGGCTTATATCACGAAAGAGCGTCTTGTCGCCCACCCTTTTCGTCAAATCCGTAGCTTGCAGATATACTTTCATACCGCAAAATTACTAATAAGTCTTCAAAAAAGCCTAAACAGATACGCGTTTTTGCAGAAATTGTTATAACTTTGCATCATAAAACGGAGCTGGGACTATTCCGCTCCGCCTTTTCATAACTCACCTTTTATGCACACAAAAAGTCAATTGGAGTCCATGAGTATGGACGAATTGCATGCTTTGGCTACCAACATAGGTGCCGAGCAAAGTGATGACCAGACAACACTTATTTATAATATAATAGATAAGGAGAGCGAAGTAGGCTCTACAGAGGCATCCACAGAGATACAGCCCCAAAAGCGCGGACGCAAATCAAAAGCCGAAAAGGAAGCCATGGCCACCTTGCAAACGGAGCAGCAAGCCACAGCAGCCGCAACGTCTGGCACGACAGAAGCAGAAAAGCCGCAACCCAAGAAACGCGGAAGAAAGTCCAAGGCCGAAAAGGAAGCCATGATGGCTGCCATGATGTCACAGGAAACCACACAGAAAGCAGACGACGAGACTCCACGGGAACCCAAGAAACGCGGACGTAAACCCAAGATTCAAGTCACTGACACACCGGAACAACTTCCAGGACAACCGGAAACAACGGCACCAGCCGCAGACAAGACCACGGGAAAACAGCCCTTGTTCAAGATTATTCGCGACATACGTCCCACTTCCCTCATCCTTGCACAACTGCAGACCGCCCCACAAGTACAGGAGACACCGATACAGGAACTCCAGCCCAAGGGGACAGAACCGGCATATTCCTTTGGCGATGCCATCACGGCCGAAGGCGTATTGGAGATGAGCACCGAGAATGCCAATGGCTTCCTGCGTTCGTCAGATTTTAACTACATGCCCTCGCCGGACGACATTCAAATCACATACCAGCAAATCAAGACTTATGGCCTGAAGACAGGCGACGTCGTCCGCGGTACCATCAACATGCCTTCACGTGGAGAAAAGTACTACACCATGGGCAAGGTTCTCAGCATCAACGGATGCGACCCGCGCACAATCAAGAACCGCTCCCCGTTCGAAAATCTCACACCGCTCTTCCCTGACGAGAAATTCAACCTTTGCAGCGGCCATAACGATCCTCTGTCGGTGCGTATCGTAGACCTCTTTGCTCCAATAGGCAAAGGACAGCGCGCATTGATCGTAGCCCAGCCAAAGACAGGTAAGACAATACTGATGAAAGAGATAGCCAACGCCATAGCCAAGAACCATCCCGAGGCCTACATGATGATGCTGCTCATCGACGAACGCCCCGAAGAGGTAACAGACATGGCACGCACGGTAAACGCAGAGGTGATAGCATCCACTTTCGACGAACCTGCGGAACGCCACGTGCGCATAGCAGGCATTGTTTTGGAAAAAGCCAAGAGAATGGTGGAATGCGGACACGACGTAGTCATCTTCCTTGACAGCATCACGCGTCTGGCACGCGCCTACAATACCGTCACACCCGCCAGCGGCAAGGTGCTGACCGGTGGCGTGGATGCCAATGCCATGCACAAGCCCAAACGTTTCTTCGGTGCCGCACGCAACATCGAAGGCGGCGGTTCGCTCACCATCATAGCAACCGCACTGATAGATACCGGCAGCAAAATGGACGAAGTCATCTTCGAGGAATTCAAGGGTACCGGCAACATGGAATTGCAACTGGATCGCATGCTGGCCAACAGGCGCATCTTCCCGGCCATAAACATCGTTCAGTCCAGCACACGTCGCGACGACCTTCTGCAGGACAAGTTCACCTTGGACCGCATGTGGATTCTGCGTAAGTTACTCGCGGACATGAATGCGATAGAGGCCATGAACGAGTTGAAAGGCAAAATAGAGATGACGGCCAACAATGAGGAATTCCTCATCTCGATGAATTCATAGGTACAGACAATAGCACAAGCATAAGACCATATCCGACCCCGTAATCCTATTACAGTGATTTCGGGGTCGTTGCATTTGCAGTATCATTACAAAAATCGTATCTTTGCCGGAAAATGCACTCACCTATATCCATGACATGAAAACAGTAATACTCACCTTCTCTCCCACCGGCACATCGTCGGCCATAGCACAGGCCATAGCCCGTGGCACAGGCGTAACGGAAACATGTACCCTGGACGTGACATACGAACAGGCGGAAGCACAGCAATTCAAACAGGACACACTCGTCGTGGTATCCGTTCCGGTATACGGCGGACATGTAGCTCCCCTTGCCCTGAAGCGGTTGGAACATGTATACGGGCACGATACTCCGGCCGTGGCCGTGGTAGTGTACGGCAACAGGCACTACGAAGATGCCTTGAACCAACTGGCCGGCTTTCTTGACAGTCGAGGGTTTCGCGTTATTGCCGCAGGCACATTCATAGGCGAGCATTCCTACTCCACCCCTAAGACTCCCATTGCAGTCGGTCGCCCCAATGCCGGGGACATCCGTTTTGCCGAAGCGTTCGGAGACACCGTCATTCAAAGACTTTCAAGGAATCCTGCCCTGCCTGCAGTTGATGTTTCCACAATAGAAGCTCCCGCACAGGATTCTGAATCCAGCAGGCTTTTCAAACAAACAGTAACAGGATGGATGCAGCAGGGGGTACCAATGCCAGCTGCTCCGCAAGTGGACACGGACCTATGCACCGGCTGCGGAACATGCGTGAACTGTTGCCCCACACATGCCATCCCGGCAGATTCCCCAAGCACTACGGAAACGGAAACATGCATCAAATGTTGCGCCTGTGTCAAAGCTTGTCCGCTGGATGCCCGCTCGTTCTCCACTCCTTTCTCGCTTTTGCTCAACCAGTACTTCGCTAATCCAAAAGACAACAAGACACTGCTATAAAAACGGCCGCCTCACCTATACATTATTATATATGTACCGAAAATTCATCATCACCCAAGACGGGATCCTACGGTTCGGCATAGTGTACCAACACAATGAACTGCTGGACTATCACGAACATGGCGACGGAGGCGGAGGCTTGTGGAAATACGACCCTCTACGCGATGCCATCCTGCTGTACGGCCGTTCATTCGAGTTCGGACCGCCCGACTTCAGTAACCTTAAGCGAATAGACAGAACGGGCTTGGACTGCAATAATGCCACCTTGCTATATCTTCCCCAGTGGCCGAACGAATCGGCAGCCGTGCCCGTCAGCATCCATCCATAAAACAAATCTCAACCAATCTACAACAGACATGATAAAGATATTCGTTATGCAAACGTGCCCTGACTGCACAGCGGTAAAGGCACAGGCCAATGGCGACGCACGTTTCCAAATGATAGACATAGGAGAGCACGTGCGAAACCTCAAGCACTTCCTCTCCATTCGCGACACGCATCCGGCCTTCGATACCATACGTGGCAAAGGGGCGATTGGCATACCATGCTTCGTAATGGAAGATGGCAGTGTGTATTTCTCGGCCGAAGAGGCAGGCATCTCTTTCGGCGAAACAACCGCCGCATCCATGGAAGAAAACATACCCGATGGCGCGACATGCAGCATCGACGGTACTGGATGCTAAATCCACGTCCACACCCTTAAACCCGAATCGGTCATTAGAACGTCAATTTGTATAAACCCGACAAAGCAACATGGAACACGAATATATAGTACAAGGTGAGACAAAGGAGGAACGCTACTCCAACCTCTTCCCGCAACTGACCGCCATTATCGAAGGAGAGCACGACACCATAGCCAACATGGCCAATATATCGGCCTGTCTCTACGAGACCTTCCGCTTCTGGTGGGTCGGATTCTACCGAGTGATTGACAATGAACTTGTTTTGGGTCCGTTCCAAGGTCCGATGGCCTGTACCCGAATAAAATATGGCAAAGGTGTATGTGGTACGGCATGGAAGCAGAACCAGGCCATTATCGTTCCAGATGTAGATCGTTTTCCAGGCCACATAGCATGCAGCAGTGCCTCACGTTCAGAAATGGTGGTTCCTTTGCTACACAACAATACTGTGTGGGGAGTACTGGACATCGACAGCACGCACCTCGATGCATTTGACAAAGTGGATCAGCTATGGGTTGAACGTATTACAGCCTTACTAAGGCCAGACAATTGGCACATTTGACTAAACACCACCTTGCAAACAACAACCACCTGCTTCCACATAAAGCTTGCCATTGACAAGAACGCACTTACAACGTGTCCCATAAAAAGCCATACCAGCCTTTTATGGGACACGTTGTATTTGTAACTATACAGCAATGGTTGTCTATAAGTCCGTAAATCTATTACTACGGATGATACTCAGCGAACCATCACTTTCTTTCGATTCACAATAACAACACCGGACTTAGGCAAGGAAGAGAGTTTCTGACCATTCAGATTATATATAATCTTCGTAGTTGCGGATTCATTGTCCACGGGTACATTATCTATACCCACGACAATGTCCTCCACCTTTATATTGGGATTCTCTATGATAAACATCTTGGAACCATGGTCACTCCAAGTCCAATTACGAATAGCCCGCGGATTTTCATTGGTACATATACAGGCAAAATAGGTAGAACCGTCGGAATAGTTGCCTCCGGCATGAAAGCTGAACGTGCCATCCCCATTGTCTCGTATAATGTCCAAAGCGGTCTTGTCGGACGTAAACATGTAATCGCGCTCCTTACGTGTGACATAACACTCGTTGGCCGGTTGGTACAGATAATAGGCATCACCTTCCTTCAATATCTGCCACACAACCGTAGAATCAAAAGGGAGCACCTCCTCCTGATAAATTCGGGCGACAGCATCGTTTGACGGCAGACCATTATACTGGGAATTGGTCAGACCTCGCAGGCCTACATAGGTATTGGTAACAGTTGGATTCCAAGCATAGTATCCCTCGCCACTTTGCGCCTTGATATGGTATGCCATGTCATTACGCAACTCGGACAAGTCTGTAATCTGACGATATGCCTGCACCGCCTTATAAGTAACGACGACATCTCCCGTCTCTGTATCCAAAGCGACACTATGCGCATAACCTTCCAATGGAATAATCTCCACATCATCTGCCGAAAAATACTGAGAGGCATCTATCGTGGCGTCATGACCATATTCCACACCGGCATATATCACACCACCTTGTCCATTCGGAGCACCCTCCACGCGCACTGCATAATGGCGTACCTGCTGCATATCGCCCGTGATGCTGACATATCCTCCACGTACACACTCTGCAGGAATGGTGTATGTGCTATCCGCACCAATAGCCTTGGCCGGAACATTCACCAAAATCCAGTTAGGATTGCCATTATCGTCCAGCTGATCGGTTGCATTGACATTGTAGCCATACTTCAGAGTAAAGCCATTCTGTACAAAACCCTTTTCCGGGATGACCTTGATTTTCACTGGCTGGGCATAACCTGTCTGATAGTTCTGAAGGGGAATTAGTCCTTCTGCCAAAACAATGTCGCCATTGAGTTGTGAAGCACTAATGCTCACCGTTTCACCATGCACATCCAACGTTACGTCAGCAATAGCACCACCATCTGAAATGATAGTAGCCGAACCGGCCGGATTCATTCCACTCCAATCCACCCTGTAACGCATACGGTAGAAACCTGCGGCAGTTTCGGCCGGTACAGTGAAAACAGGCACTCCGGCAGCAACATTGTTACCGTTGGACACTGTGGTACCATCACTCTTATACCACTTTTCGTCATCCAGCTGTATGGCATTGTAGCTCACGGCATCACTACCTTCTGCAGGTGTTCCGTTATCATTAAGTCCATAAGAGAAAACACCATCGTTGCCCCAATCGGCATAAACAAACGCATTCATCCATGCACCTTTATATTGGAAGACAGGTTTGACCTGCAGTCCGGCCTTTGCCGAGAAAACGGCGTTGGCCACGTGATCATAGTATACTTGTTTTCCGGAGAGGGCGAAAGTCTGCACATTGCCATCAACAGTAAGTCCCACGCTCTGCAATGCGCGGTCCGTACGGGTAGGCACGGCCTCCTTATTAAAGTCCACGGCATACTTGTCCGTACTGAATCGCTTGGCCGGATTGTCGTCCACGACTATTTCATCAAAATACGCCACCCAGTCAGCAACATCGGCATGAGGAGAACGAAGATCAGGAACTATTACCAACGAATATATGTCTATACCACTATCTACCTTCTCCTCGCGCGAATACGAGAAACCCTTGAAGGACATCACCACATCCTGCCATCCGGCCTTGGCCTTGACCGGAGCGTTGGTCACTGCCCAGAACTGCTCGTCCTCTCCCGTTTGCCATGACCAACTTGGCTCTGTGCGTTTGCCAAGGCCTATCACCATCATACGCGAGTCAGCGGGCTTGTCCTTAAGATAAGCCATCACATGTATATACTGCAACTGCTTGGTAACACGCAACGGCTCCTTCAAGTCTATCCTCACGCCAAACGCATTGCTTGCATGGCGGCTTCTCTGCACAGCCACAACCTTGGCTGAAGGATTTGGCGCAGAACCCAAGACAGGATCCACAGCCAGGTCCGGGTTATCTGCCACGCCTGCATGGCCTTGCAGGATGCCCCGGGAAAACGGGCTTGCCACCCATTGGTCATAGACACCTATGGAGCGATAGTCTTCCGTATCGAAAGTAACGGCTGTCTGTGCCATTGCAGACATAGCCGCGGGCAGCAAAGCTGCCAAAAGTATATGTTTGTTTTTCATCATGATGTTATGTTCAATATACGCTCAAGTTAGACAATAGTGGACATGCCCTGCTATCAAGGATGGTTATGCGCAACTGTCGGGCACGGTATCCATTTCCATAGCTCTCCGACGTGCTTCCGTTCATGGGGACGATTCTCTTATATCCCACGGTAGTGGTTTGCATATTGGGGCACAAGGTGTGCCATGTAGTACCGTCTGGAGTGTATTCTATGTTAAAGTCCTTGATGCGCTGTCCCAAGGCTATGGGTTCTTGCATAAGGAGATAGCGCAATGTCTGAGGCTCGTCCCATGTGAGTGTTATAGTGGCCGAAAGGGAACCGTCATTGGTACCCCAATAGGTATCCTTGTCACCATCCGTCAAATTGGATGCCTCGTAAAGCCCACCGCTACGCGTTTCGCTCACCTCGATAGTAGCCGTCTTTGCCAGGTCGCGTGCGGCTGTACTCTCATCCTGCCCATAGACAGGCACGGCCAGACGCTCGTGGAGCATTTGTCCCATCTTCTTCAACTCGTTCACCGTATTTGCAGGCAACACACCGTATTCATCGGGAGGACAGTTGAGGATGAGCGTGGCATTACGACCCACAGTCTCAAGATACATCTGGAAAAGACGGTCGGCACTCTTCATGCTCTCTCCTCTGTGCCAGAACCAGCCGTTGTTGGTGGCCTTGGCATCGCTCTCCCCGGGATGCCAGAACCATCCGTTTATATCCCCCTCCTCGCGAACGCCGCTGCCTCCGTAGTCGGTCATGGCCCAGTTGGTCTCACCTGCATAGCCGGCCTCGTTTCCTATCCAACGAGCCTCACCGCCAACTCCCCAAAGGACACAGTTGGGAGCAATGGCATGCACACGGGCACGCAGATTGGGCGTATCATAGTATATATCGGCATCAACCTGGCGCTTACCGCCCTCGCCGCCATAATAGCCGTCACCGCCGTTGGCACCGTCAAACCACATCTCGAACTGGTCGCTGCCATACTCGGCCAACTCCTCGCATTGCTTGAGGAACACCTCAGTGACATATGTATCCTTGCCGTAATGTGCTGAATTGCGGTCCCATGGAGATATGTAGAAACCGTATTTCATGTCATGCTTCAGGCTGGCATCGGCATAAAGTTTGGGGATATTGGCCTGTCTGCCGTATTCACTGCCGGCACCGGTGATGCAGTGCGTCGTAGTAACGGTTGGCCACAGACAGAAACCATCGTGATGCTTGACCACGGCAATGCCGCCCTTCATGCCAGCCGCCTTCACGGAAGTAATCCACTGCTCGGGATTGGGCATACCCTTGGGTGCATAAATACTTTCCGCTTCGTCGCCATTGCCCCACTCACGACCTGTAAAGGTATTCATTCCGTAGTGGAAGAAAGCATAGAATTCAGTCTCATTCCACAGAATCTGCCTCTTGTGAGGCACAGGATGACATGGTGCCGGAGCATTGTCCGGATTGGGCAAGTCCTGGGATACCACATTGAACTCCTGGGCATGTCCGGCCATGGGAATGGCAAGCCAAAGGATAAGTGTCTTAATCTTCATAAAGTGATTGATTAGGTTGAATTTGTTTTTTATGACATTATCATGCACAAATATACAATTTTCCGATTGTTTTTTTGTACAATTGTCACTTTTTTGTTGCACAAACATGTTTTTCTATCCTCAATACAGGCATACATGCAACTTTTACAAGAAAACATGGAATACATTGAGATGGCATAAATATGAATATTAGGAGAAAATGGCGTATCTTTGTCAAAACAAGACCTCCATATACATGAGGTACAGGCACAGGCATGGAGTGACTATGCCTAATATAATATATGGTTTATGTCCAAGACAGAATAAATACACATAAAACCTTCTATGATGCAACACCAAACTGACATTGTCACCTGCCAAGCCGGTCAAGAACGCCTTGTATGGTGCGACGTGACGAGACTTCTGGCCTTTTTCTTCCTCCTGTGCTGCCATGCGGCCGACCCGTTCTATGCCACCGCGGCCTATGCCTCCGGCGGCGAGGCCGTTGACCCCGATCTGGTTGCATGGGGCACAAGATGGGGCTCGCTGGTACGCCCATGCGTGCCGCTGTTCGTAATGCTGACCGGTGTGCTGACCCTGCCGGTCAAGACAGGAATGACGCAGTTCTACGGACGCAGGATACCACGTGTGCTGTTTCCATTCCTGATATGGTCTGTGGCATATTACATGACTCCATGGCTCACGGGAATACTTGGTTTGGACAGCAGCATAGTGAGGAACATCTTCCCATGGGCCGAGAGCGACAGCCAAGCCTTGTCCGACGGTCTGGCCTTAGTGGCGCGCATACCCTATGCATTCAGTTTCATAGCCTGCCACATGTGGTACATCTACATGCTCATAGGCCTGTATCTCTACCTGCCCGTATTCTCGGCCTGGGTGGAACGGGCTACCAAGAAAGAGAAGGAGATATTCCTGCTCCTTTGGTTGCTTAGCACCATGCTGCCCTACTTCACGACATACGTCAGTCATTACTGCTTCGGCACATGCGAATGGAATGCATTCGGACTTTTCCACTACTTTGCAGGCTTCAGCGGCTACATGCTCCTGGGGCATTACATACGCGAATACGTGCACTGGGGGCTGATTCGAACCTTGGCTGTATCCCTGCCGCTGTTGCTTGCCGGCATGATCGTCACTTACATGGGATACTCGCATATCATGGCCCTGCCGAACCGCACGCCGGAGATGGTGGAACTGTTTTGGACCTACAATACCCCCAATGTGGTGATGATGACCGTGGCATGGTTCTTGCCGGTGTGTCGAATGCGCATCGACGCACATGGACGTGCGGCCAGGATGCTGGCCAACCTTACCTCCTGCGGATTTGGCATATACATGATACACTATTATTTCGTGTACCTGGGCTTCCGCACGGGCGAGTGGTTGGGCATCCCCACCCCATTGCGCATACCTTTCTCCGCTGTGGTCATCCTTGCCTGCTCATGGACCATTGTGGCGGTTGCACGTCGTGTCATGGGCAAGTCGTCACGCTATCTGTTGGGATAGGTTCCTTTTTTGTCATGTTGAAAAACATCTTGCACCATGGTGTGCTACTCGCCACACCACGTTTTGACCATAGTATTGTCGCGCCCTTGGCAATACTATTGTCGAGGGCGCGACAATACTATGAACGGAATGGTGACAATAGTGGGAACGGAGTAGCATATATTCCTTGACACGTTTGCCTGGCCATATGCAGGAATCAGTGCAAGAACTCCTCTGCTTGTGTTTTACGATGACGGCCGATGCGGCCAGCCGATAGCGGCTTTCCTCAAAGCAGACTATTCATACGTGCCAGATACTTGCCTATTATGTCGAACTCCAAATTTACCATCGTACCCACCTTGATGCTATGAAAGTTGGTGTTATCGTAGGTATAGGGAATGATACATACTTGAAAAGTATCGTCCGTTGGGCGACATACAGTGAGAGACACACCATTGACCGTGATACTGCCCTTATCCACGCAAAAGTATCCACGACGGACCATCTCGGAAGAAGTCTCGTGGCGGAAAGTGAACTGATATGAGCCGTCCTGATTCTCCACCGCCACGCAACGTGCGGTCTGGTCCACATGGCCTTGGACTATGTGCCCGTCCAAACGGCCATTCATCATCATGGAACGCTCCACGTTCACCTCGTCCCCCACTGCCAGCAAACCTATGTTGGAGCACTCCAAGGTCTCGCGCATGGCAGTAACGGTATAAGTCCCACCATGCACCTTTACCACAGTGAGGCACACTCCATTGTGCGCCACGCTTTGATCTATCTTCAACTCGTCCACAAAGGAGCACGCAAGTGTCAGATGGACATTGTCACGATCATGATCTATGCCCACTACGCGGGCTGTTTCTTCTACTATTCCGCTAAACATAACTTTGATAATGTATTGGTTGAGTATTACATTTGCGCCCGGACATCGGGCCAGACAGGCACAAAGATACGAATAAAACAGGAAAAAGCAAGCATGACATCATATCCAATCGCATGCAGCCGGGAATACGCACGTACCTTTTTGCAAGACAGGGCCATATTGCACAATGGCACTAAAATATGTTAACGCATTAAACCATCCTTGCCATCTGTCATCTTACAAAAGGCAAAGCGATGAAAAAACGATAAATCATGACATTTTTCCACCATGTGGATACGTCTGCCTATAATTATATTCACTAACTTTGTCACTCGAAACACGATAACATTTATTTCACAACCCAACCATGATTAGAAAAGTTATATTAGCTGCTACATTGCTGTGCTCCGCCGGGGCATGGGCAGAGCCGTGGACTCTGCGCGACTGTATACAGCATGCTCTGCAAAACAACATTTCCATCCGTCAAAACCGCATCAACGAGGAAAGCGGAGAGGCCACGCTGTCGCAGAACAAGTATGCCCTGTGGCCGTCACTCAGTTTCAGCACTTCACACGGTGTGAACTACCGTCCGGGGCAGGACAGCGAGACCAACCGTGTGGAAAACGAGGAAATAGTTGTAGCCAGCAACACCACGGTTAACAGTTCATATGGCATCAGCATGAACTGGACTGTGTGGAACGGAGGAGTTAACCACAAGACTGTGGAGGCACAAAAGGTGAGCAACGAAATAAGCCGTCTGGCCACGGAAACCAGCGAACTTAGCATACAGGAGCAAATTGTACAGCTATACGTACAGATAATGTACACTCGAGAGGCCGTCAAGGTAAATCAATCCCTGGTGACCACCGCAGAGGCGCAATACAAACGGGGAGAGGAAATGTTCCGCGAGGGACAGATGGCCAAGGCTGACTTGATACAACTGGAGGCCCAGCTGGCCAGCGCGCAATATGACGTGGTCAACAGCAGAAGCCAAGTGGACAACTACAAGAGACAGCTGAAGAGCCTCTTGCAACTGGACATGAACACTGACTTCGACATAGCCGGAGACATTCCCGAGGACGAGAGAGCAACGGAGAACATCCCCTTGGCACAGGACGTTTACCAGCAGGCTCTGGTGACACGCCCAGAGATACGCAGCGCCGAAAAAAGCATAGAAAGCGCGGAGCTGCAATACGACATAGCCAAACGAGGCCTCTACCCCACCATAGGCATAAACGCGGGCATCTCCGACAGCCATAACACCGCCAGCAAAAGTAACGTCGGCAGCCAGATGAAGAACAACCTGAACATGAGTGCAGGAGTAAGCCTCAGCGTGCCCATATGGGACCAGAAAAGAGCCAGCACCAACAAGCAAAAGGCACTCCTGCAGAAGACATCGGCGCAATTGGACCTGCAGGACAAGAAGAACGAACTGTCCAGCACCATAGAACGCCTTTGGCTGGATGCCAGCAGCGGACAGCAACGCTTCATCTCGGCCGAAATCAAGAGCAAAAGCCAGCAAGCCAGCTACGAACTGGTGAACGAGCAGTTCCAGAATGGTCTGAAAAACGTTGTGGATGTACTGCAAAGTCGCGACAACATCCTATCTGCCGAGCAGGACAAGCTCCAAAGCAAATACACTACACTGCTGAACATACAACTGCTCAAATTCTACAAGGGCGAGGACTTGGACCTCTGAGTCCTGTTTCCATATACCTTATATATATATTATTATATTGCATCAACACTTAGACGAGTATATGAAGAAGATTTTTCTTACGGCAATGGCTGCCATGGCCTTGCTGACAGGCTGCGAAAGTGGCCCCAAATTTGAATGCACAGAGAGCGAGGTGACCCAAGAGGACATCATCACCAGTGTAACCGCCACAGGTACAATAGAGCCTGTAACCAGCGTACAAGTGGGTACGCAGGTATCCGGCATAGTAAACAAACTGTACGTGGACTACAACAGCGTAGTGAAGGCCGGACAGGTTATAGCCGAACTGGACCGTACAAACCTTATCTCGGAACTGGAAAGCGCAACGGCACAGTTGCGCAGCGCGGAGAGCGACCTTCAGTATCAAAAGACCAACCACGAGCGATACAAGAAACTATATGACAAAGGCCTGGTATCGGCCGACGACTACGAAAAGGCCCGGCTGGCATACTACCAGGCAGAGCAAACCGTGGCACAGCGCAAGGAAAGCGTGAAGAAGGCACGTACCAACCTCGGATATGCAACCATTACCAGTCCAATAGACGGTGTCGTGCTGAGCAAGGAAGTGGAAGAAGGACAGACGGTGGCTTCAAGCTTCAATACCCCCACCCTCTTCAACATCGCCCAGGACCTGACACAGATGCGCGTGATTGCCGATGTGGACGAGGCCGACATAGGCGAGGTGCGCGAGGGACAGCGCGTAAGCTTCACCGTGGATGCTTTCCAGGGTGTGGAGTTTGAAGGCACCGTGCAGCAGGTTCGCCAAGAGGCCACTACCGAGAGCAATGTGGTGACCTACGAGGTGGTCATCACAGCCCCCAACGACGACCTCAAGCTGAAGCCCGGCCTCACTGCCAACGTGACCATATATACCCTGGAGATGCAAAATGTCCTGGCCGTACCGTCAAAAGCCCTGCGTTTTACTCCACGCGACATGATGCTGAACGATGGCGAGACGATAGAGGACTGCGATGCAAAGCAAAAGGTGTGGGTACGCAACGGAATGGCATACAAGGCCATACCCGTTAATGCGGGTGTCACAAACGGCATACTCATCGAAATAAAGTCAGGCGTAAAACCCGGGGACAAGGTGGTTACCGATATACGTGCCGTAGCGAAGGAAGAGGAAGAAGCGCAAACGCAAAATCCCTTCATGCCAGGACGACGCAACAACAACAAGAACAGCAAGAAGTAAACACGACGCAATACTATGGCAGAATTCAAGGAAAACACCAACGTGGACGAGCATGGACGGAAATGCGTGATAGAATTGCAAAACGTCAAGCGCGAGTTCCACGTGGGCAGCGAAGTGGTGAGGGCACTGCGTGGTGTATCCTTCAAGATACACGAAGGCGAGTTTGTAACCATCATGGGTACATCAGGCTCCGGCAAGTCGACACTGCTGAACCAGCTGGGTTGCCTGGATACCCCGACAAGCGGAGAATACTTCCTCGACGGCGTACCTGTGCGCAAGATGAAACGACGCGAAAGGGCTGTGCTTCGCAACCGCAAGATAGGCTTCATATTCCAGAACTACAACCTTCTGGCCAAGACCACGGCAGTGGAGAATGTGGAGCTACCCCTGATGTATAACAACAACTACAACTCACGTCAAAGACGCGAAGCGGCGGTCAAGGCCCTGCAACAGGTGGGACTGGGAGACAGGCTGGAGCACAAGTCCAACCAGATGTCCGGCGGACAGATGCAACGTGTGGCCATTGCCCGCGCCTTGGTAAACAATCCGGCAGTCATACTGGCCGACGAGGCCACTGGCAACCTGGACACCCGCACGTCCTTTGAGATTCTGTGCCTCTTCCAGGAACTGCACCGCCAAGGACGTACTATCATCTTTGTGACACACAATCCGGAGATAGCACAATATTCCAGTCGCAACATCATGCTACGCGACGGAAAGATACGCTCCGATGTGGTAAACGACAATATCCTCAGCGCACGGGAAGCACTGGAAGCTTTGCCATTGCCTCAGGACGACTAATCATAACCGACACAGTAGAAAGACAATGAGTTATCTAAACCTATTCAAGGTGGCAATGCGTGCCATACTCAGCAACAAGTTCCGTTCATTCCTGAGCATGCTGGGCATCATTATAGGCGTAGCTGCCGTGATTATAATGATGGCCATAGGACAGGGCTCCAAAGAGAACGTGAAGGCAGAGATGAGCAAAATGGGCACAAACCTGCTGACCATAAGACCGGGAGCAGACCAAAGACGCGCCGGCGTGCGTCCCGACCCCTCAAGCATGCAGACCCTGAAAGAAGAAGACGTGGCGGCAATACGGCGCGAGGCCACGCTGATTACAAAAATCTCTCCCGAGGTGACATCCAGCGGACAGGTCATATATGGCAACAAGAATACATCAGCCACACTCTATGGCGAAAGCCCCGACTATCTGGAGATAAAGAAGTGGGAGCTTCAGATCGGAGACTGCTTCACGGAAGAAGACTGCCACAAGAATTCCAAGGTGTGCGTGGTTGGTACAACCGTGGTGGAAGAACTGTTTGGCGACAAGAACTATAACTGCATAGGCAAGATTATCCGCTTCAAGAACATTCCCCTGCGTGTCATAGGCATACTAAAGTCCAAAGGTTACAACAGCTGGGGCATGGACCAGGACAACTTGCTCATAGCCCCCAACTCTACAGTGATGAAGCGCGTGGCGGCGCAGACATGGTACAACTCCATCTCGGCCAGTGCCGTAAGCGAGGAGATGTCGGAGGCGGCCATCGAGGAACTGAAAGAAATATTGCGCAGAAGTCACAAACTCGGCAGCGATGACGAGGATAACTTCCAAGTGTTCTCTCAGCAGGAAATGATGGAAACCATGTCATCCACCATGGATGGCATAACGCTGATACTGGTGGTGGCCGCCGCCTTCTCATTGCTGGTGGCCGGTATAGGCATCATGAACATCATGCTGGTGAGCGTGACGGAACGCACCAAGGAGATAGGCCTGCGCATGAGCGTGGGAGCCAGCGGCATGGACATCATGATGCAGTTCCTCATCGAGAGCATAATGATTTCGCTTACAGGCGCGTTCATAGGCGTAGCCCTCGGATATGGCGCTTCCTTTGCAGCTAAAGCATGGCTTATGTTGCCCTGCCAGGTACCTTTCTGGTCAGTATGGCTCAGTTTTGCAGTCTGCGTCTTCATAGGCATATTCTTCGGTTACCTGCCTGCACGAAAAGCGGCACGCATGGATCCCATAGAGGCAATCCGATACGAATAGGCATCGTTGCCCGTCCTCAACACACTGTATAAAGACTGGTATTGGCAGCATCGGTTAATAATCATCAATGATACCGATGACTGCCAATACTTGTCTTTATATGCCCACAGGGCTTTTTTGTGTTAAAAGGACTAAAAGACCGCAACGGCAACAGGATAATGTCAAATAATTGTTGTAAGTTTGCATTTGGAAAGTTGCCTGATTAGGTCTGACATAATTAGGAACAGACATGACATAACCAACACAAAGATACGAACCTATGAAAAAGATTATTCTGGCTCTTGCATTATTGCTTCCCATGGCAGCCATGGCACAGAATTCAAAGGTAGACAAACATGCCGAGAAATATCTAAAAGGGGCTGTGCCCGTGGAAAACGGAATCGTAACGTTCAAAAAGACGTTCCGCGTGCCTGGGCAGACAGACGCACAGTTGTACGAGAACATGCTTTTCTATATAAAGGACAATCTTGTTGCCAAAGGCATAGAAGATGCGTGGACACGCATGCTCAGCGACGGCAAGGAGGACGGCATCATCGCTGCCCGCGTGGAGGAATGGATGGTGTTTACCCGGAAGTTCCTGTCTCTGGACCGCACACGCTTCCGCTATCAGATTGCCGTGACCACCGGTGAGGAGAAAGTAAACATCACCGTGACACAGATTTCTTACCTATACGGTGAAGAGTGGAATGAAAACAAACCCACTGGCGAAGGTGGTACCGTTTATCGTGCCGAAAAATGGATAACAGACGAGTATGCCCTAAATGGAAAAGGCAACAAGGTACTCTCCGGCAGTGGCAAGTTCCGTCGCAACACCATAGAACGCGTGGAAGAGATTTTCAACAATGCCATGGACATGTTCGAAGCCCAAGGCCAGGAGAAAGAAGCTTTGGAGAAGAAGGACGCAAAGGTGCAGAAACGCAAATTTGTAGTAGAATAATTCATTTCTCCTGAATCTATGAAGAACGAAAACCTGAGTTTGGAAGAACAGGTAGAGCGCATACGTGCCAAGCGTAATGGCTCAGGAGAATGGAAAGCACGTGCCAGACGTATCTTGAACAACGTATTCCTGATATTGGCCGTATGTGGTGTGGCAACCTACTTCTCTGGTGTCGAGAATCATATCAACGGCATCATATTGGTTGGCATAGCAATGGCATTCAAGGTGGTGGAGATATTCATCAGGATTTTAGGATGAAGCCTTGTCGCCATCCCTGGCAGACAATATACTTACGACATTGAGAGTACTACTGACAATACTTATAATGATGGTGGGCCTACCTTCGTGGGCCCGCCTTTCTGTATCATATCAGATAGATGAACGCATCAGACCGAACGGAAGCGACAGGATAGGCACAGCAAATGATCAGCGCAGCGGTTTCAACAATGACGATGACAATCTGAATGGTCGAAGCAGCAACAAATCAAGTTCAACCTCGTGGGGACGAGACACCACCAGAGGAAAAGAAGTCCCCCTGCCCATGGGCGTGTTCCAATGGAAGATAGACAGTCGACTCGGCAATGTCATCCCGGCAGAAAATACCGATACTGCAGTGCACAACTTCCAGAATTGGAAGATGCAGGACGGAATGAACGGTAACTACTCCCACACCGGCAATACCGGTTCGGCACGCCTGTCACGCATTTTCATGGACAGGACCGAGGACAGGGACTTTATCTTCCTGTCACCGCTTACATTCTTCCGTGGCAGCGTATCGAATTTTCTTTTTACCAACACCAAAAGCCCCATCACAAACATAGCCTATCATACTAATGGCAACAAGCAGAACGGGGAGGAACGCGTAAGAGGCAACTTCGCCACTAATATAAACAAGGTGTCGGGGCTGGGATTCTGTCTGGATTACAACTATGCCAGAGGATACTACTCCGACCAGCAGAACAGCCAGTTCGGTGCCATCCTATATGGCTATTATCGCGGTGACCATTACAACATGCACGCATACTTCAATGCCAACCACATGAAGAATGCGGAGAATGGCGGTTTGGTGGACGACAGCTATATCACTCAGCCATGGAAATACCAACAGAAATTCGGCAGCAAGGATATTCCCGTCAACCTTAGCTCCACATGGCAGAAGAATGACGATGAGACTTTCTACCTGACTCATCGCTACAACATGGGCTACGACCACGAAATCATTGTACCCGACTCGCTCAAGCCCAAGCCACCTTCTGCCAGCGACCTGCTGTTTAAGTTGGAAGACTCAGTACGCCTGGCTCTCGATAATGACAGCGTGGCACGCAAGCATGCCATAGACTCGCTATTGGCAAAGTGGGAATCAGAACTTGTTCCACCCACTGAGTTTGTACCAGTCGCCAGCATCATACACACGTTCCAACTGCGCAATCTCAACCACACATTCTATGACCAGGGAAACAACTCGGCATTCTACACCAACAAGTATTGGGGAGAAGGCCAGGACATCAAGGACAGAACCGATGTGATGAGCGTGCGCAATACCATAGGCCTGGCCATGAACGAGGGCTTCCGCAAGTGGGTGAAGATGGGGATGACGTTTTTCGTAACCCACGAATACCGCCGCTACGGCCAGCCAACACACCTGCCTGACACGGTATTCCAAACAAATGAATCTGAAAATGACATATTAGTTGGAGGCGAAATAAGCAAAAACAACGGACGTGTCCTGCATTATAACGTAAATGGTGACATCTGCCTCATTGGTGCCAATGTAGGTGACTTCAACATCCAGGGCCAAGGAGACTTGAATGTCCGTATAGGCAAAAAGGATTCAGCCTCGCTGGTAGTGCGTGCCCATGTATGCAATCAAAAGCCTACATACCTGTTGCGCCGCTATCGCAATGCCTATATACAGTGGGACAACGATAATCTGTCCCGGCAATTCCGTACCGGAGTACAGGCAGAATTGAAATACAGCCGCACTCGTACCAAGTTGCGTTTCGGCTGGGAAAACCTTACCAACTACACGTATCTGGCCATGCAAAACACATTGAAAGACGGTGCGACAGCAGGCAGCACCGTCCCCGGGGACTATAGACATAACGCCGTGGTCAAACAAAGCGATGCCAGCGTGCAAGTATTCACGGCTTCAGTCTCCCAAGACCTGATATGGAAGATATTCGGATGGGAGAACGAAGTAACATTCCAACATAGCACCAACAAGGATGCGTTGCCACTGCCAGCAATAAATATCTACTCCAATATCTACCTGCAGTTTCGCATAGCCAAGGTTCTACGTGTACAATTGGGTGGTGACGTACGCTTCTTCACCGGATACTATGCTCCGGACTATTTTGTCCCTGCGGGAATGTTTGCCGTCCAGGACCCGAACCACGCACGAGTATCCATAGGCAAATACCCCTTCGTGAACGTATATGCCAACATGCACCTAAAACATTGCCGCTTCTATGTGAACGTGGCACATGTCAATGCCGGAGCCGGTAACATGTTCCTGGCACCGCATTTGCCTGCCAATCCCATGACCATCAACTTGGGCTTGTCATGGAACTTTTTTAACTGATGCTGATTAGAGAAAAACCGACCCGATTATGAAGACAATACACTGGGGTTTCATAGGATGCGGCGAAGTGACGGAACACAAAAGCGGTCCCGCCTTCAGTTTGGTAGAGGGTAGTAACGTGGTGGCAGTGATGTCGCGAAGCAAGGACAAGGCATCCTCATATGCCCAAAGACATGGCATCTCCAGTTGGTATACTGATGCCCAATCCTTGATAGACGATCCAGAGGTGAATGCCGTATACATAGCCACCCCGCCCTCCTCTCATGCCACATATGCCATCATGGCAATGAAAGCAGGTAAACCGGTATATGTGGAGAAACCTCTGGCAGCCTCCTATATGGACTGCCAGCGTGTCATGCGCATAAGCAAAGAGACGGGCATACCATGTTTCGTGGCGTATTACCGTCGCAAGTTACCATATTTCAATAAGGTGCATGAACTCATCAGTACCGGTGCCATAGGCAAGGTCATCAACGTGCAGATACGTTTCTCCGTACCTCCACGGGACCTGGACTACAACAGCAACAACCTGCCATGGCGTGTGCAACGCGATATTGCCGGAGGAGGATATTTCTACGACCTCGCACCTCACCAGCTGGACATGCTACAGGAATTCTTCGGCCCCATAGTTCATGTCAGCGGTTTCTGTAGCAACCGTGGAGGCCTGTATCAGACAGAGGACACGGTATCTGCCTGCTTTTCCTTCCAGGACGGTTTGCCTGGCAGTGGCAGTTGGTGCTTCGTGGGACACGAAAGCGCACGCACCGACCAAATCGAACTCATAGGCGAGAAAGGCCGCATATGCTTTGCCGTGTTCACCTACAGCCCGATAGTACTGCAAACAAGCCTGGGCAGACAAGAATTCCGCATTCCTAACCCACCCCACGTGCAGCTGCCGCTGATAACCGAAGTCGTACAGCATCTGCGCGGCCAAGGCAACTGCACCTCCGATTGCGTCTCGGCAACAAGCGTCAACTGGGTTATGGACCATATATTGGGGAAACTTTGACTCGAACTGCTACCTTTCCTACCCTTATATTTGGCTGCCCTACGGCAAAAAATGGCACAACCCCTTGGTATTGGTACAATAAATTCATATCTTTGCGAACACATGACACAAGCATTTCTAACATTTACCATAAAATAAGACAACCATGGACAAGGAACTGATTATGCATTGTCAGGCCGAGGCACAGAAGTGGCTTGACAGTGACAAGTACGATGCCGAGACCAAGGCCGAAGTGAAGGCCCTCATGGAAAGTGAAGACAAAACAGCCTTGATAGATGCTTTCTATCAGAGCCTGGAGTTTGGTACGGGCGGTCTTCGCGGCATCATGGGCGTTGGCACCAACCGCATGAACAAGTACATCGTGGGGATGGCCACACAGGGCTTTGCCAACTATATCAACAAAGCATTCCCGGAGAGAGGCAAGAGCGTGGTCGTAGGACATGACTGCCGCAACAACGGCCGAATGTTTGCCGAGAGCGTAGCTGCAATATTCAGTGCCAACGGAATCAAGGTGTACCTCTTCGAGAGCCTCCGCCCCACACCTGAGATTAGCTTTGCCATACGCCAGTTGGGAGCCGTGGCAGGCGTTAACGTCACAGCATCCCACAACCCCAAGGAATACAACGGCTACAAGGCATACTGGGCAGACGGCGCACAGGTGCTGGCTCCGCACGACAAGGGTATCATAGACGAGGTTGCCAAGGTGAACATCGAGGATGTCAAGTTCGAACCCAATTGGGACCTCATCCAGATTATCGGTGGTGAAATGGACTACGACTACATGACAGCGGTAAAGGAGGCCATGATAGACCAGGATGTCATTCTCAGACAGAAAGACCTGAACATCGTGTATAGTGCCATGCATGGTACCGGCCGCGTCATTGTGCCAATGTGCCTGCGCTCATGGGGATTCCAGAACATCAATGTGGTGCCCGAACAGATGGTCATTGATGGTAACTTCCCCACCGTTGTCAGTCCCAATCCAGAAAATGCCGAGGCCATGACACTGGGCATGAATCTGGGAACCAAGCTGAACGCCGACCTTGTGGTGGCAACAGATCCGGATGCCGACCGCCTGGCAATAGTATGCCGCAACCCCGAAGGCGAATGGCAGATTATCAACGGCAACCAGACAGCCATGATGTTTGTCTATTACATCATAAAGAACAAGATAGCCTTGGGCCAATTAAAAAAGGGCGACTTTCTGGTGAAGACCATAGTCACCACCGAGGTGATTGCCGAAATGGCCAAGAAGAACAACGTGGAACTGCGCGACTGCTATACTGGCTTCAAGTGGATTGCACGCGAGATAGCCATCTCCGAGGGCAAGCAAAAGTATATCGGCGGTGGCGAGGAGAGTTTCGGCTTCCTACCATACGACAAGGTTCGAGACAAGGACGCTCCGGCCAGCATCTGCCTCATCTGCGAGATTGCCGCCTGGGCCAAGAATCAAGGCAAGACTCTATACGACCTGTTGATGGATATATACAAGGAGTACGGGTTCAGCTACGAGCACACCATCAACGTTGTGAAGCCAGGCAAGTCAGGTGCCGATGAAATCAAGCAGATGATGTCCGACTTCCGTGGCAGCAAAGCTCCCCGGATCATAGCCGGTAGTCCAGTGGTACTGACCAAGGACTACCAATCGCTCATCGCCAAGGACAGCGATGGCAATGAGAGCAAGCTGGACTTCCCAGCCACCAGCAACGTGCTGCAGTTCTTCTGCGCGGACGGCACCAAGATTAGCGTCCGTCCGTCAGGAACCGAACCAAAGATCAAGTTCTACTGTGAAATCAAGGACACCATGTCCTGCGCATGCCAATATACCGACCTGCTGACAAAGGCACAAGCAAAGGTAGAAGACATAAAGAAGGACCTGGGACTATAATATAACCTGTGCCTTATTTCCAACAAAGAGGGTCACGAAATCATATCGCGGCCCTCTTTTTTCAGTAATGACCAGACCGATGAGCATGAGATAGCTTTCTTTGCAGAAGGCGCAGTCTACCAATGCAAACTTTGGAATTACAAGATACCTGTTGATTGGCAATCTGCTTTCTTTCATACAAATAATTGATTACCATTCAGCACGAATGCAAATATAGTGACATAATCTGCAAATATAGTTCAGCGGTATTTGCAAGATAAGTCATAACTTTGTATCATTCAAGTCACGTTGCGACGCTCTCAGAACATTTACGAACAGTGACACGGAGAAAGGAACATGGACAAAACACGGGAACTTCTCACACGATGGTCCACATTGGCCAACCAGTTGGAAGACAAGATGAATGATATTACGGCTATGAAAGAGAAGCACCAAGTGGCAAATGAATTCAACATGGAGCATGCAACTCTTATAAAAAATACATCCATATAATCATCAAGTTTACAGAACAGACATGCGCACAATAAAACTCGCAAGAACAATCGCCCTATCCCTATTGGCTGGCATGGTACCAACATGCATGTCGGCACAAGTCACCGAGCGTGAACGTCCGGCTGAGTGGAACAACCTAGTCAATGGCGGACGATACGTCGACCGTTTCCTGCCCATGCCCAAAGGCAAGCTATCCAACAAGGTCTGGGGTTCACGCGATGTGCTTCCCCGTTATATAGACAACGGAATAGAGACGGAAGGCACATCATTCTGGGGAGGCAACATTCTGAAGGACGACAAAGGAACCTATCATCTCTACGTCTGCGGATGGCCGGAGAGTGCCCCCAAAGGACACATGGAATGGCCCAATTCCACAGTGTATCATGCCATTGGCAAGAAGTTGCATGGTCCATATCATATCGTGGACACCATAGGTCCCGGACACAATCCCGAGGCATATCTCCTTAAGGACGGCCGCGTGGTGGTATACGTCATAGGAGCCTATTACTTGGGCGAAAACTTCAATGGACCATGGAAACGAAATAGTTTCAACTTCGACACTCGCGACCGGCGCATAATCGAAGGCCTGTCCAACATCACCTTTGCCCGTCGTCAGGACGGTTCATATCTGGCTGTATGTCGCGGTGGCGGCGTGTGGATCAGCCGCGACGGTCTTGGCACATACCACCAGATTACCGAGAAGCGTATCTATCCTCCAGTCAAGGGCGAGTTCGAGGATCCAGTGGTCTGGCGCGACTCGCTGCAATACCACCTCATAGTCAACGACTGGTTGGGACGTATTGCATATTACGAGCGTTCCCTCGATGGCGTGCACTGGATTGTGGAGCCAGGCGAGGCATACGTTCCCGGAATCTCCCGCCACAAGGACGGCAGCGTGGAAAACTGGTACAAGTACGAGCGTGCCAAGGTATTCCAAGACTCCGAAGGAAGACCTGTGCAAATGAACTTCGCTGTAATAGACACCATCAAGTGGGAAGATCTCGGCAATGACAATCACAGTTCCAAGAACATCTGCCTGCCTTTGCGCAAGGATCTTATCCTGAACGTGCTGAACAAGGAACCCATCACAGCCTCCACACGTAGCATCGATCTGCGCATCTCTGCCGAGAAAGGCTTCAACCCCGCCAAGCAGCTGGACATAGAGTCGTTGCATTTCGGCTCCTACGCCGAAGTAAACTATGGCCGCGGTGCCCGCCCCGTATCCTGGCGCAAAGACGGCAAAGACCTAATCGTCACCTTCGACGGCCAAGGAAGCGGTATCACCGAAGAAGAGTTTGCACCCAAGCTCCTTGGCAATGACCGCTCTGGCGAAGTGGTCATTGGATATGCACGTCTGCCATACATGAACTATCATCCTGCCATCCTTTCTGCACGACGTCCCACCTACGACCAGGCAGATGGTTCATGGCAGGTGGAGGTAGAAAACTTCGGTCTATCCACATCCACCGACACACAAATCCGCATCATGTCAGGTGGACACACCTTGGCAGAAGGTACGGTAGCGGCCATCAAACCCTACGGTAGCAAGACACTGATATTTGACAGCAAGCAGCCCGTAGCCAATGACGCAAAGGTGGAAGTAAGCTTCTTCCGCAACGGCAAGCAAGTGGGAGAAAACCATTTTGAATAAAATGCTGAACTTACAATATCCTGCTGTGGTATTGCAATGAATGCCATATCACAGCAGGATGTCCGGCTCAATCAAACGAATGTATCTGTTGATGTCAGATAAGAGCAATTACATATATATATACTTTTATCTGACATCTGTTTATGCGCCTATTTATGCATCATGGGCACTTTACACTATCAGTCCATTATGCCAACGGAGCACTAAAAAACGATTTTATCGTCTGAAAACTGTAAAAAAGAGAGCTAAATGGCACAGAAGAAGTCCATTGTATGACTGCTACACAACAACTCACTCGTTAAGACATCTCATTCCCAGCCATTTACAAGAATTCATTTTTTACTGATGCAACAACATCTGGGAAGTAAAAGGCCAATTCTCACGAGCAATTGCCAGCGTCTTCAGGGTAACCAATCTATGACATCACGAATTTGCACATGCGAATTCACGAATTCTCACTCGCGTCTCCATCATGCATGACCCACGACTATGCGATGACAAAATTCCGGTACAACGAGGAGGCATACAGATTGCATAAATATACAACAAGCCGTATGCACACCACGCTTCATCATCAATATCGCACCATCCGTTACGCATCACACTGTCTTAACGTGCCAACTGCGGAATAAAGACTTCCAACAACTCGATACGCTCACCATCGGCCATTCCTGTAGGTACAAGCCGGATATCATCCGTGCAGACGGCAGGCACCAGACAACTTTGTCCACGATGGAGCTGTACAGTATCGCCCAAACGGCATTCGCCCTGTAAACACATGTATATCACGAAAGAGTCGTGATGCCTCATCCTGCGGTTCAAGGGAGCATCCAGGGTCAGCCTCCTAACCTCAAAGAAGTCGCAAGTGCAAATGAGATTGGGATGGTTCAAATCCCGAGGATAGTCCAAGGCGTACTCTGGATGGACGGTGTAGTCCAGAACATCAACGGCCAGCTCGGTATGTAGTTCGCGTGGTTTGCCATCCATACCCAGACGGCCGTAGTCATAGATGCGGTAAGTTATGTCGCTGCTCTGCTGCACCTCGGCTATCAACGCTCCACCACAGATGGCATGCACACGACCGGCAGGAATGAAAAAGGCATCACCCGGATGGATATAGTGCTTTGCCAGCACCTCGCAAATAGTGCCATCCCCCACCCTGCGGCAGTATTCCTCGCCTGTAATATCCTGGACAAAACCGGCATAGAGATACGTCCCGGGCTTGGCATCAACCACATACCACATCTCGGTCTTTCCCATACACCCATGGCGCCGCATAGCCTGTTCGTCATTTGGGTGCACCTGTATGCTTAGGTCATGCTCGGCATCAATCAGTTTCACTAGCATAGGAAATTCCTCGCCAAACCTCTCATAAACGGACTGTCCCAGCAAAGAGGCACCATACTCGGCAGTCAACACACGCAGGTTCTTTCCCTTAAAAGGCCCGTTGCTCACCACGGATTCCTTGCCTGAAACGGCACTCACCTCCCAACTTTCACCAACGGGTTCGTCATCCGGCAACATTCCCTTGATCTCTCTCAAACGATGGCCACCCCACACAATTGGGAACAGATTGGCCTCGAACAACAACGGATACAACATAGACAAAACAATCTTTATTTCCCCTTGTCAAACCAATCCAGACAACTCTTGCATCCTTTATGGATGTCATTGTGCATCAGACAGGCAACAAGGGAATACCTTTTATTATGCAAAGGTACGACAAAACCTTAAAAACAAATGGCAAAACGGCAAGCTTTGTTGCGTTTTTTATACAAGAAAGGAAAGAGGTCACAGACAAGCCTCAAGAGTCAGACACTGTAGATTCCATTCATTACACAATACACTATCACATCGGCCAAGGACTTGGCTTTCAGTTTCTCCATAATGTTCTTGCGGTGCGTGATTACCGTTGTCAGGCCAATGTCCAATTTGTCTGCTACCTCCTTGTTGATATAGCCATGACACAACAGCGATGCCACTTCCATCTCGCGCGGAGAAAGAACTACTTCGGGTTTGCCCCTGGCCGGCATGTCGGAGACATCGGACGAGAAGGACAAACCGGCCATGACCGGCACAGACGTGTGCGAATTTCCATGATGGCCGGACCGCTGCAACCTGACAAGATCACTTATCAAGGCAGCTTGTCCTTGGCAGACATTGATAGTGACAACGCCATGGATGGACATGTCACCGTTCACCAGCACAATGCAACGTCCGCTGCATGAACGGAAATATGAAGTATGCTCGAAATATATCCGAGAGGAAATAAAGTAATGAACGAACACAGTTCCAGCATGTTGTTGCAGTTCGCAGAAGGACTCGCATACTACAGTCTCCACCATGGGGAACAGTTCGGCCAACAGACGCTGCAAACCCATGCAGGCCAAGACATTGGGTTCTATGATGGCGATGCGCGACTGGCACAAATGGGAAAGATGCTTCACTAAACTTCAATAACAATGCATAAATGATACACGTGAGGGTGACGGACAGGCTACAGTTGTTGCATGTCGTATAGACGCTTGTAGTACCCGTTCTTGGCTATCAATTCGTCATGCTTGCCATGCTCTACTATTTCACCCTCGTAAAGGACATAAATCTCATCAGCATTCTTGATAGTGGAGAGTCGGTGCGCTATGGCAATGGTCGTACGACTCTTCATCAAGTGTTCCAAAGCAGTCTGCACAAGCCGTTCGGATTCGGTATCCAAGGCAGAGGTGGCCTCGTCCAGGATTAGTATGGGCGGGTTCTTCAATATGGCCCTGGCAATGCTCACCCTCTGGCGCTGGCCTCCGGAAAGCCGTCCGCCACGGTCACCAATCATGGTGTCATATCCGTGCTCGCTCTCCATGATGAAGTCGTGGGCATTGGCAATACGCGCAGCCTCTATCACCTGTTCCATGGTGGCGTGCTCCACACCAAAGGTGATGTTATTGTAGAATGTATCATTGAATAGGATGGCCTCCTGATTGACATTGCCTATGAGTGAACGCAGTTGGCGTATGCCTACCTGGCGCACATCCTTGCCGTCGACCATTATACTGCCTTGACATACATCATGATAGCGCGGAATGAGGTCCACCAACGTGGACTTGCCACTGCCGGACTGTCCCACCAAGGCAATGGTCTTGCCCTTGGGCACTGTGATGTTGATGTGCTTGAGCACGTCACGTCCGTCCTGATAATGAAATCCAACATCGCACAGCCGCACCTCATGTTCAAAAGAATCCAAAGGCAATGGTGTTTCCGGTTCCTTGATGGGGTTCTCTGCCTGAAGGATAAAGTCTATACGATCCATGGAGGCCAAGCCTTGCGGTATCTGGTACGAGGTCTTGGATAGGTCCTTCAATGGATTTATCACACTGTAGAGTATCACCATGTAGAAGATGAACGTGGAAGCATCTATCATGTTGGAGCCGTTCAGTATAAGCCAGCCTCCGAACCACAGGACTACAACGATTATCAGCGTACCCAGAAATTCAGACATGGGATGCGCTGCATTCTGTCTTATCACCATCTCGTTCATACCGTCGCGATATTCCTCGTTGACAGCGGCAAAGCGGTCAGACATCTTCTTTTCGGCAATGAACGCCTTAATGATGCGCAGACCGCCAAGAGTCTCATCCAACTGGGCAATGATGTCGCCCCATCGCGTCTGAACCTCTGCCGACTTGCTCTTAAGCTTGCGACTGATCTTACCCATCACCCACCCTGCACCGGGGGCCACGACAAAGACAAAGAGGGTCAGCTCCCAGCTTACGGCAATCAAGGTGATGAAACATACGGCTATTGCTATGGGTTGGCGTATCATCATATCCACAGAGGACATGACGGCCGTTTCCACACACTGTGCATCGGCGCTCATACGGGCAATGATATCGCCCTTGCGCTCATCGGAAAAGAAGCTCAGCGGCAACCTCAATACCTTATTATACAGTTCGGTACGTATGTCCCTCACCACACCGGTGCGCAGAGGTACCATCACGGCACTTGATGCGAAATAGCCGAATGTCTTTATTCCGGTCATCACCACCAATGCCACACCCATGATTACCAAAGTAACAAAAGCACCATGCATGGCAATGAGTTCCTGCACATATGCATACCCGTTGTTGATTACCACCTCCTTGTCCAAAGAATCCCATGTCCACTCCTTGTAATAGTATTGTGTACTGTCTATCTTGAAGAGGATATTCAATATGGGTATCAGCACCACAAAGGAAAAAACATTCATCCATTGCGAGAAAAGGTTCAGAAACACAGACCCCACCAAGTACTTGCGGTAAGGTTTCAGGTAACGTAGCATTATCTGTAAGAATTGCTTCAGCATATATGTCAGATTGAGTTTCTATATAATGGATAATAGGTGTATTACATGTCATGTCAACATGTATACACCGTTGCGGATTGGACAAGCACTAATAGCTGTAAAATTTACGTTTAAGCTTATCTTTAAGATCTTTACGCTCTGATTCCGTCAGTTCGGGTGCATCCAGGTAGTATGAAAAACGTTGCCACCATTCCCTGTCTGCCAAGTGTGTATGCATGGAAAAAACACGGAGCCACCGCGCCATGCATGAGTTAGACTTTTGCGCATGGACAAGAAAGAAATATGTACCCCACACAAGGATGGCAGACACCAGCACTACCAAATAAAACTGCATCTCATACGAGGCGTCCAACCAAACCGACAACGTCCACAATGCAACTACCGCAAGGCCGACAAGGATTTCCGACAACGTAGTAATGCTGTGACTTATGCCACAAGCGACAAAAGCATGGTGCAAGTGAGTTTTGTCCGGACTGAACGGACTACGGCCATTAACTATGCGCATGGACATAACACGCAATGTATCAGCCACAGGTACGGAAAAGAGAGCCAAAACCATGGCCGTGGGACATATATTATGCACTGCAACGTAGGACAAACTGCCATTATGCATGATGCTGACCACAAACCACGCCATCAGCATCCCCAATACCATCGTGCCGGCATCGCCAATGAACATTCTGCTGGTGTTACCGAAGACATTGTGAACAAAGAACAAGACCAAGGACGCTGCCATGCAGAATGCCAAAAGAGCATTGGCCCAGTCACCGACATATGCAAAATGAACCCCACAGAGCATGCTGCAAGAAATACATATACCCGATGACAATCCATTGACTCCGTCCATCATATTCACTGCATTTATGATGCCTGCACCGGCAAACACGGTCAATGGCAAGGCTATCCAAATGGGCAACTGCCCTATCCCCCATAACCCATGGAGTGAATCGACACACGTTCCGGTAGAAACCACCAGCAACGATATAGCCAATACCTCAATGATTAAACGTACTCTCGGAGAAAGGCCGGAAACATCATCCATGCACCCTGTATAAAGCATCACACTCATACCCAATATCACCGGAAGCATGTTTGACAATGATACCCCCAATGGAAATGCCGACAATTCTGAGGCAAAAACATTGGAGATGGCACAGCCAACCAAAAGGCCGGAGACAAACCCGAAAAAAACCGCCAATCCCCCGACAACAGGTACCGGAGCCTTCTGCAGCTTACGGGACTCTGGATTGTCCACGAGGTTCTTGTCCTTGGCAACCTTCAGAATCTTAAAATATATCCAACGTACAGCACCTATCGAAACGACTACCGGCAACAGTACCATCAACACAACGTACAGATTCATCACCTTTCCTTGCTTCTATGCTTATCAAGCATAAGGTTTCATATCAATTTCAAATGCAAATATACAGAAAAAATGTCACATTCCTACTCCATATAATGAAAAAAGAGGTTCCCATAACGACTACGGAAACCTCTTTTGTACGCCCTCAGGGGCTCGAACCCTGGACCCATTGATTAAGAGTCAATTGCTCTACCAACTGAGCTAAGGACGCATCTTGACATTGCATTCGAGGATGCCTGTCCCTCGTTTGCGGATGCAAAGGTATAGCTTTTTCCTGACATACGCAAGCATTCGACGAGAAAAATTCTCGCGACATAGTGGATTTGTCAATAGAAACATCTCACTTTTTCACCAATTTGGGGATACGTATTGTATCTCCAGTATGGATGACATTGGGATCCTCAAATTTATTAAAGGCAATGAGATAACGTACAAAATCCTGGCTACCGAGTTCTTTCTTTGCTACACGATATAATGTCTCGCCTGGTTCCATGCAATGTACATGTCCGGCATCTCCAACTATCCAATACGAGCCGTTAGGCACCTGGGGGAAGTATTTGGCCACTTCGGCCGGATTCTCCTCTTTTGTATTATCAGATACCTGTGACCTCACTACAACGGAATCCACCAAGGCGGAATCCTGCTTAATGGTGTCTTGGGAATGGAACACCGAATCCGCGGAAGCAGGCATCTGCTGACAGGCATCGTTAGCCAGAGGCTTCACAACAATGTTTTCTTCCTCCATTTCATCTTCGGGATACAAATTGATTTCAAGGTTATCCAGCACACGGTAATGGCCACATATATACGAAAGGGCCATCAAGAGCAACGTCAACAAGGCATATATCCATCCATGAATGCGATGTTTCCCATCGCCTGTCGTATTGATGACTTCCGTAGACATGGGATATGCACTATTATCCTGTGCGTTGGAACCTGCAGAAGAGCCAGCATTCTGTTCTCCAGTATTCTCCTGGGGACTGTCATTGACATTCGGCATGACGCCAACCTCTGCATTATCCTCCTCTGCAACGGTCAATGCAGTATCATCATCCCGAGGAAGTTCTTTCTCCGGAACATTATCCGTATCAATATCCTCAGGAACCGGAGGCACTACCGCATCTTTTTCCGGTTTCTCGTCGGATATCGGCAACAGCTCCATGGCCACAGGCTCCACATGTTCCTCGACAGGCATTTCATCCACATCTACATCCGCTTCACCATATGCATCTACATTATTGTCTTCCAACTCGGCAGACGGAATACGTTCCATGTCCTCAGTGGAAGTGGTATCACGAAGCAGAGTGGTCTCGAAATCGGAAAAGGGACGATTCACGGCATCCTTGAGGGCTGCATCTGGAGTGAACGACAGTTTGCTGTGTCCGGCAATGAGTATGCGCTCTCCAGTGTTCACGTTCACACTCTCACGATCAGATACGCTGACAAGCTTGAATGTGCCCAGCCCCTTTATCTTAACCAACTTGTCCTTGGAGATATACTCCTCTACAATTTCAAACACGGTCTTGACGAAAATGGCGGCAGCTTTTGCGTCCATACCATTCCGTCCTGCCAAGGCAGATGCCAAATCCTGTATACTAAGCTTGTTGTTCATATCACAATGCTCCCCTTACACTATTGGATTTTACCTTTTAACGTACCGCTCAACTTGAAACTCACCACTATCTTGGGGGGTACCAACATACGCTGGCCGGTAGACGGAGAGACCACGACGCGCTCAAGGCGTTTCCTGGTCTCGAACGTACCAAAGTTGGACACCATGATGGTATCCTCTTCACATAAACGATCGGTCATTTCCTGTACAAGGAAATTCAACCTTTGCTGCGTTTCCTTGGTATTCAGCTTGGTTCTACGTGCCAGTTCGGCGATAAATTCTTTGTTGTTCACTGTATATCTTTGAGAAGAGTTCTTTTGTGTTTGAATGCGATTAAAGGTCCGGCCACATTGTTTTTACATGCAGTAATCATAAGCTCCACATGTAGAAGTCCGGCCACATGGCCGACACATTACACCGGCTCGGCGTAGAGTTCAAAATCATCAGCCTTGGTAATGCGCACATTATAAAACTTGCCAAGTACCAAGGTTCCTGCACCTATAGGGACAAGTACTTCCGGATCCACCTCGGGAGAGTCATACTCTGAACGTCCTATATACCATTCATCCTCCCGACGGTCTATGATGACTTTCATCTCACGTCCCACCTTGCTTTCTTGTATTTCAGAGGAAATCTTTTGCTGCAAGCGCATCAATCTCGACAAGCGTTCTTCCTTCACCTCCTGCGGAATGTCATCAGTGTACAATCGCGCACTTGGCGTACCCAGCTCCTCGCTGTAAGCAAATGCCCCCATACGCTCAAATCTGGCCCATCGTACAAAATCGCACAACTCGGCAAAATCCTCATCCGTTTCTCCGGGAAAACCTACCATAAGAGTAGTACGAAGATGTATACCAGGCACCTCTTCACGTATGCGGCTAATCAATGCATATGTTTCCTCCTTGGATATATGTCTGTGCATGGCACCCAACATGTTATCCGAAATATGCTGCAATGCGATATCCAGATACTTGCAGACATTGGCGTTGTCGCGGATTACAGGTAACAGTTCCATAGGAAAATCCGCAGGATAAGCATAGTGCAGGCGAATCCATTCCACCCCGGGAATATCGGCCATGGCCTGTATCAGCTGGGCGATGCGTCGCTCTTGGTACAAGTCCAGACCATAGAACGTCAGTTCCTGGGCAATGACCTGAAATTCCTTCACTCCAGTTGAGACCAGCTGACTCACCTCCGCCAGTATGTCCTCCATGGGACGCGAACGGTGCGCCCCGGTGATGATGGGGATGGCACAATAGGCGCAACGCCGGTTGCACCCCTCTGATATTTTCAGGTAAGCATAGTGCGACGGAGTGGTCAGATGCCTCTCGTTTGCTATGGCCTCGCTATACTCGTGACCAAGATCCGACAGTATGCGCGTCCAATCAAACTTGCCGTAATAACAATCCACCTCCGGTATTTCCCGGCCCAACTCGTCCATGAAGCGTTCGCTCAAGCAACCCATCACATATAGTTTCCTCAGCGTTCCCTCGGACTTGCGCTGTGCCAGCTCCAATATCATGTTTATGCTTTCCTCCTGGGCATCGGCGATGAAACCGCAGGTGTTAACCACGGCAATCTCACCTGTAAGCACTTCGGCATCGTGGGTCACCTCATAACCCACGGCCTCCAACTGGCGCATCAGACGTTCGCTATCCACCAGGTTCTTGCTGCACCCGAGAGTGATGACATCAATTTTCATATTAAAGTGTAGATTACATCTGTCTACTTGAACAACGAATCGACGAACTCCATACGATTAAACGGCTGCAGGTCCTCCATACCCTCGCCAAGACCGATATAACGTACGGGAATCTTGAACTGGTCCGATATGCCGATAACCACTCCGCCCTTGGCAGTACCATCCAGCTTGGTCACAGCCATGCTGGTAACCTCCGTGGCCGAAGTAAACTGTTTGGCCTGCTCATAGGCATTCTGACCGGTACTGCCGTCCAGCACCAGCATCACATCATGCGGAGCCTCTGGCATAAGCTTCCGCATTACCCTCTTTATCTTGGAGAGTTCATCCATCAGCCCCTTCTTGTTGTGCAGGCGTCCTGCAGTATCAATCAGCACCACATCGGCCCCGGAAGACATGGCACTCTGCACCGTGTCAAAAGCCACGGAGGCAGGATCACTGCCCATCTGCTGCTTCACTACCGGCACTCCGACACGCTCTCCCCAAATGACAATCTGCTCCACGGCAGCCGCACGAAAGGTATCCGCTGCGCCCATGACCACCTTCAATCCGGCCTTTTTGAACTGATATGCCAACTTGCCTATAGTCGTGGTCTTGCCCACTCCATTCACGCCCACAACCATGATGACATAGGGACGATGGCACTCAGGAAGAGTAAAGCCCTCGGTATCCTCCGTATTGTTTTCAGTCAGAAGACAAGCTATCTCGTCACGCAAGATACGGTTGAGTTCCCCTGTGCCCACATACTTGTCACGCGCCACGCGCTCTTCTATCCTTCTGATGATGCGCAACGTTGTGTCCACGCCCACGTCACTGGTCACAAGAACTTCCTCCAGGTTGTCCAACACGTCCTCGTCCACCTTGTCCTTACCGGCAATGGCACGGGCGATCTTGTCAAACAGCCCGGTCTTGGATTTCTCCAATCCCTTGTCCAACGTTTCCTTCTTCTCCTTGCTGAAAAATGAAAAGAATCCCATAATAGTTTACTCCCACTCGATTGTTGAAGGCGGTTTTGACGATATGTCATAACACACTCGGTTAACGCCCTTCACCTTATTTATTATACCATTGGAGACCTTGGCCATGAAGTCGTATGGCAAATGCGCCCAGTCGGCTGTCATGGCATCGCTTGATGTCACGGCACGCAAGGCCACAGGATTCTCGTATGTACGCTCGTCACCCATGACACCAACGCTCCTTACCTCGCTCAGCAGGATGCACCCAGCCTGCCATACCTGATCGTAAAGACTGACCTCTATTTCGCCATTCTCTATATTGGCAGGAACTCCTGCTGCAAGCACGGCACGCGCTTCCTCGCCAGACAGGCGCACTTTGTACTCGCGAAGCCCACTGACATATATGTCATCGGCCTCTTGCAGGATACGCACCTTCTCACGAGTAATGTCACCCAGAATGCGTACTGCCAAACCCGGTCCCGGGAACGGATGACGAGTAATCAAATGCTCAGGCATACCCATGCTGCGGCCAACGCGACGCACCTCGTCCTTGAACAACCATTTAAGGGGTTCGCACAACTGCAGATGCATCTCTTCGGGAAGCCCGCCCACATTGTGATGGCTCTTGATTACCTTGCCCGTGATATTGAGGCTCTCTATACGGTCTGGATAGATAGTTCCTTGGGCCAGCCACTTGGCATCCGTTATCTTGCGTGCTTCGGCATTGAACACTTCCACGAAATCGCGACCTATGATTTTACGTTTCTGCTCAGGATCCTTCACTCCGGCCAAGTCGCCAAGGAACTTGTCACTGGCATCCACGCCAATTACATTCAATCCAAGGCACTCGTAGTCGCGCAACACATCACGCGCCTCGTTCTTGCGCATCATGCCATGGTCTACGAATATGCATGTCAACCGGTCTCCGATAGCCTTGTTCAACAGGACTGCAGCCACGGAACTGTCCACGCCGCCACTCAGTCCAAGGATGACCCTATCGGTACCAATCTGCTCCTTCAGCTGCTTCACGGTAGCTTCCACAAAACTATCCGCACTCCAGTCTCCTCTGCTGCCACATATGTCCACGACGAAATTCTTCAGCAACAATGTGCCTTGCAAAGAGTGGAATACCTCGGGATGGAACTGCACGCCGAACAAGGGTTTCTCTTCAGGAATATAGTATGCAGCATTCTGCACGCTCCCGGTGGAAGCCACCACATGTGCACCATCAGGAATGACCGTGATGGTATCACCATGGGACATCCACACCTGGCTATTGTCATCAAAGCCGTTAAACAACGGGCACTCCCTGTCGATATAGGTCAAATGCTGACGACCATACTCGCGACTGCCTGCCGGTTCAACCTTGCCACCATAGACATGGCTCATGAACTGCGCTCCATAGCAGATACCAAGAATGGGCAGATGGCCACGAATTCTGGAAAGGTCCACCTGAAAAGCCTCGGGATCATAGACGCTGAACGGGCTACCGCTGAGGATTACACCTATGACAGACGGATCATCGTGAGGGAACTTGTTGTAAGGAAGTATCTCACAAAAAGTATCCAATTCGCGAACACGACGGCCTATCAGTTGGGTTGTTTGCGAGCCAAAATCCAGAATAATGATTTTTTGTTGCATACTTGATATGTTGTTTAATCTTAAATTCCATGGCAAAGTTAGCATTTTTTTTCGACATAATATATAAGGTATAGACAAAAAGCAAAAATAAAGACACATGAACATAGGCACAAACATAAGCAAGCGACCATGCATGTATTAGCCCAAACTCCGGACATTGGCATAGCCCAAACACCCATTTGAAATGACTGCCATGCCAGTATTGCCGACATTCGAGGGTGAAAAATTCTGACATCAGAAGAAATCACACGAAGGCTGTGGCTGCCCATGCTATTGTCGCGCTCCAGACAATAGCATGGGCAAGGGTGAAACAACAGTATTGTCAAGGTCGCGTCCATAGTATTGTCAAGGTGCCGACAATACCGGAACTGAATCACTCCGCAACGAAAACGTCCTTTCATCCCATTGTTTAGTAACTCCAGTATCGCCGAGTATGGTCCAAAATCATGCATATCACAAGCGCAAACAACTGACCCCATGCCAATTGACCACACCAGACACACAAAGCGCACATAATACAAACGACTCTGTTCCTCTGTCATGGCTGCAAAAAGCTACCACGCGACGTGAGGTACAAGACAGCCATGCAAAGAAGGACGACCAAAATTGATTATATATTGAAAAATCCAGACAATTCAATATCTCCAAGTTCCCTGTTTCGTTGGACGCATTATATTCAAAAGTAAGCAATGCTCTTTGACATTTGTAGTTTTATTCATATCTTTGCATTGACAACAGAAGCCATGAGGCAGACCGTTCCAGCCTTAGACATACGCCTGTCCATGCCGCATAGTAAAACGATAATTCATTCAACCATATCATTATGATATCACGATACCTACAAGCAACATCACTGTTGGTAAGTATGACTCTCGGCACCGTAACTGTCACGGCCCAGAAATACGAAAGCCTATTCAACGATGCCACACTGCGTCTGGATTACATCTACGCCGGTACCGCAGAAGAGCAGGCCATATACCTCAGCGGCATGAAAACCTATAACGGGTGGTACGGCAAACGCATCAACATGAATCGCCTGCCTTTGGAAGGCAATGGCACGATAACCGTAACTGACACCAGCGGCCAGGATACCATTTACAGGCACAGCTTCTCCACTCTTTTCCAGGAATGGCAAAGCACAGAAGAGGCAACCAACGTGGCAAAAAGTTTTGAGAGCACATTGCTCATACCAATGCCGAAGAAAGAGGTGCAAGTGACTGTGGAACTGAATAATATGCACAACGGTAAAAAGGCATACTTGAAGCATAGAATTGACCCGGAAGACAAACTAATCCGCATTCACGACCAGAAAGAAACGCTGCCTTACACCTACTTGCACAGAGCAGGCGACAGCAAGGACAAGATTGACGTGGTATTCGTGCCAGAGGGATACACATCCGAAGAGATGGGACAGTTCAGACGCGACTGCGAGGAAAGCATTGCCGCCATCCTGCGCCACAAGGCATTCGTGGCGAGGAAAGACAGGCTTAACTTTATAGCCATAGATGCCCCGTCCAAACACTCCGGAGTGAGCATACCCAAGGACAAAGAATGGAAAAGTACTGCCGTGGGAAGCCATTTCGACACATTCTATAGCGAACGCTACCTCACCACGCCGAACATCAGCAAGCTTTACGACATCCTGGACGGCATTCCCTGCGAAAGCATAATCATACTGGCCAATACCGACGAATATGGCGGAGGAGGCATCTACAACAATTATATGCTCAGTGCAGCCCGCGGTGCCAGTTACCGATCGGTGATTGTCCACGAATTCGGTCATTCATTCGCAGGACTGGCCGACGAGTATTTCTATGACGACCAATATGAGACCTATTACCCGGCAGGCATAGAACCTTGGGAGCAGAATCTCACAACCCTCACCGATTTTGGAAGCAAGTGGAAAGACATGTTGCCAAAAGGCACGCCAATTCCTACTCCGGCCGACGGCAAGGACATACATACCAAAGTGGGAGTGTACGAAGGCGGCGGATACCAGTCCAAGGGTGTATATCGTCCTGCGCAGGACTGCCGCATGAAAACGAACGAGGCTCCGGACTTCTGCCCCGTATGCAGCCGTGCCATAAAGCGCGTAATCGACTTCATGTCACGTTAACATTGCACCAGACTCATCACATCATCGTAAGAGTCCGTTTTTCAATCCACTTAAGAAACATTTGGAATGACTACCAAAAACAGGTTTGCCGCCATTATCCGATACTTTCAGGAAACCATGCCCATAGCCGAATCGGAATTGGACTATCGCACGCCATTCGAACTGCTGGTGGCGGTAATCCTCAGTGCCCAATGCACAGACAAGCGTATAAACCAAGTCACGCCACGTCTTTTTGCAGACTATCCCACAGCCAAAGAAATGGCACAGGCCACCCCCGAAAGCATATACGAATACATACGTAGCGTCTCCTACCCCAACAATAAAGCAAAACATTTAGTGGGCATGGCCAAGATGCTAATAGACAACTACAACGGAGAGGTGCCATCTACAGGAGAAGAACTGGAGAAGCTACCTGGCGTAGGGCGCAAGACAGCCAATGTAATACAGGCAGTAATCTTCCGTAAGTCACGCATGGCAGTAGACACGCATGTCTTCCGCGTGAGCCACCGCCTGGGGTTGGTCAACGATAAATGTACGACTCCATTATCCGTTGAAAAGCAACTGACCAAATACATCCCAGAAGACATCATTCCTCTGGCACATCACTGGTTGTTACTGCATGGCAGATACGTGTGCACCTCCCGTGCACCGCACTGCGACAAATGTGGATTGCAAGGGATATGTAAACATTTCTCGGCAAAAGGTTTGGATATGTAATTCCTTTTAAGTAACTTTGTATGCCGTTAAGTACAAATAAACATTTTAATACATAAACGTTATGACTATCAATCAGTACAATTTTGCAGGCAAGAAAGCTATCGTGCGCGTAGACTTCAATGTGCCTCTGGACGAGAATGGCAACATCACCGACGACACACGTATCCGCGGTGCGCTGCCTACTTTGAAGAAAATTATCGCTGATGGCGGTGCTGCCATCATCATGAGCCACATGGGTAAGCCCAAGGGCAAGGTGAACCCCAAGTTGTCTTTGGGACAGATTCGTGACGCGGTGGAGAAGGCTTTGGGATGCCCCGTAGCATTTGCCGAGGATTGTGCAAAGGCCGCCGATGCAGCTGCCGCACTGAAGATGGGCGAAGCCCTATTGCTGGAAAACCTTCGCTACTATCCCGAGGAGGAAGGCAAGCCCGTTGGCGTAGAAAAAGGCACTCCAGAATACGATGCGGCAAAGAAGGAAATGAAAAGCCGTCAGGCCGAGTTCGCCAAGACATTGGCCAGCTATGCCGACTGCTACGTAATGGATGCTTTCGGCACAGCTCACCGCAAGCATGCTTCCACTGCTGTCATAGCAGACTACTTCGACGCAGACAACAAGATGCTTGGTTACTTGATGGAGAAAGAGGTTGAGGCTGTTGACAACGTATTGTCCAACATCAAGCGCCCCTTCATCGCCATCATGGGCGGTTCCAAGGTTTCTTCCAAGATTGGTATCATCGAGAACCTGTTGGGCAAAGTGGACAAGTTGATTCTCTGCGGCGGAATGACCTACACTTTCGCCAAGGCACATGGCGGTAACGTAGGCAAGTCCATCTGTGAACTGGACAAACTGGACGTAGCCCTCGGTGTTGAAGAGCTGGCCAAGAAGAATGGCGTAGAGCTGGTTATGGCTCCAGACGCTCTCTGCGGTGATGACTTCAAGAATGATTGCAACACGCAGGTTTGCCCTGCCAACAATATTCCCGATGGCTGGGAAGGCTTGGATGCAGGTCCAGAGGCCCAAAAGCTCTTTGCTGCCGCCATCAAGGGTTGCAAGACCATCCTGTGGAACGGCCCTGCCGGTGTATTCGAGATGGATAACTTCACAGGCGGCTCACGTGCTATCGGCAACGCTATCGCCGAAGCTACCGCCGAAGGTGCATTCTCTCTGATTGGCGGTGGTGATTCTGTAGCATGTGTCAATAAGTTCGGTCTGGCCGACAAGGTATCCTACATCTCCACAGGCGGTGGTGCCCTGTTGGAGGCTATCGAGGGTAAGGTTCTGCCCGGTGTGGCCGCAATCAAGGGATAAGCCCCAAGATATATTGTACCTGCCATGCTTTATTATATTAAGGTATGACTGGCATAATGATATGAGTATTTCCAATCTGGCGAGGGGCACGCACATGGCGCGTCCCTCGCTTTTGTCAAATAAAGCACAATTCACCTTCATTCCACCTTCCTGCCCATCCATGTTACGCACAATACACTCTAACATCATTGTGGCCATTGCTTGCGCATGCCTGTTGACATCATGCAACGGACTTGACAGAAATGCGCCAACGACAGTGGATGCCAACGACTCCACTGCCTTACGCATAGCCTTGCTTCCCATAAAGGAATGCGAACCATTAAGGTACGCCAAGGAGACAGGATTGGCAAAAAACATGGGGCTGGACATTGTCCTGATAGAGTATGATGCCATGATGGATATGGACACCGCAGTCTTGTCAGACGTGGCGCACGTGTACTTCGAAGACAGTATGCGCATAAACAATATCAAGGCAGACTCCATCCGTCCCGCAATGTTGGTGCCAATACCGGTAAAAATGTCCATTGTGGCCAACAAGGAAAAAGGAATAGAGAAGCTGACGGCACTGAACACACACATGGTGGGGCTTACGCGAACAAGCGCATTGGAAAGATGGATGAATGAGCTTACAGACACCTCCAATTTGGAACAGGACGAAGTATACCATGCTCAAATCAACAGCATTCCGGTACGTTTTCGCATGTTGAGCGACGGATTGATAGATGCAGCCATAATGCCACGTCCATGGTGCGATTCACTGGCAACTCTGGGACATACCATTATTGAAGAGGAAATTTTGGAAGGTATGGGCTTTTTTGTCAGTGCCAAGGCAAATACCGACAGTACTCTCCGACTACAGGCCGAACTGCTAAAGAAAGTATACCTTGAAGCCATGACACGAACAGAGAAATAACCACATAGAGACACATACATTCTACACACCCATGCTGCTCCCACTCGAATTATCTTATCTTTATCTGGACTGGTTCTGCCACGATGGCAAGCCCTCCAGATACGCCGCCTTGCTGCACTTCCTCAATGTATGGTTATGGGATGGCAAGGACGAACATCTGTTTCCTGCCAGACAGGCCGAATTTCTCCTGAATATGGTGGACAACGAAGACAGAGTAATACGTGCCAACGCCTTGTGTGGCGTGGTGCTACTGGCAATGAGGCACGGAGAGAGATTGCCCAAGACATTCACCGACAGGTTCGCGCAATGGGCAGAGAGCGACACTCTGAAAGAGGAATTGATTGAGGTACAGAAGTATCTCCTGGCCACCATCTCCAGACAAAAGATGCAGAAGAAACTACGAGATGAAGTCATAGACAAAGTGTACAAGGAGCAGCAAGCCATGTGCGACAGACTCGGCATGACGGATGACGATGACGAGCGTATGGAAATAACGGAGGAAGGCAGCAAGCGAATGATGTCCTATGTGCAAAAACTGAACGACATGGTGCAGGACGGAATGGACATGAACCTTGGCACCTTCGCTTCATTACGTGGGCTGGACTTTTTCAAGGAGCCGAAGAATTGGCTCATAGACTTCAACATCAACCATCCTAAATTGCAGGAGCTGGGTGAAAAGAAGGAGATGGCTGCTGCCTTGTTCGGGCATGCGGAATTGTGCGACCCCGACAAATACGCCCTGTCTTCAATAGTAGGCAAAATATCAGGAGCAGAGAACATGAAACACCACCTGCCCAAACAGCTTGTGAACCAACTGACAGGCGAAAACGCACAGACCATATTACTACAAGAACGACAAAGGAATGCCTACAGATATGCCTTCCAGACATTGTTCCGCTTCTTCCACCTGTCGCCATGGAGCAAGGAGTTGCAAGACCCATTCGTTCTTGGTCCATTCCTGACCGACTACAGCATCTTGGCACCAATGTTCACCGACAAATTCTTGATGGAAAGCGCCATACTATTCATGAGCAATGGTTTTTATGCTCATTCCGCCACCTACCTGCGCTCGTGGATGCATCGCAACGGTCAGACAGATGAATCACTTGAAATGCTGGCCTATTGCGACAAACAACTGGGAGAGAACAATGAACGTCTGCATTGTCTGCTGGAGTTGGAGAAGAGAAATCCCGATGACATGCGGCTTGTACGCGAGACAGGACTGTCCCTCATCCATGAGAAAAGATACGAGGAGGCTCTCCAAAGGTTCTTCCATTTAGAAATAAAAGAGACATACCTTCGTGGCTCGGCACGTGCCATAGCCTGGTGTTCTCTAATGACCGGCAACCTGACACGTGCCACCAAGTACTACAAGAAACTGTTGAACTGGGAAGACGGCCCCGAATGGGAAGACCTCCTGAACGCCGGGCACTGTGCATGGCTCAACGGAGACCCCATCGAAGCGTCCAGCCTGTACAGCCGTTATTTAAGCATGCACAATGACAGTCTGGAGGCTTTCGATAACGATTACGAAATACTGTCCTCATTGGGTCTCAGCGCAGACGACATCAGCCTTATGCGCGACACAATAGCAATCTGATGAAACATGCATCAAGGCAGGATTATCTTTTTACCATCCTTGATGTATATTCCCTTACGCGGCTGGCGCAAGGCACGACCACACATATCATACCATATCTGTCCATCGCCTTCAGATGCAGTTCCTTCGGTTCCGCTCACCTCATTCATACCGGTTTCAACACTTGGAACGGTAAAGTCCACGGAATACATGGTAGTACTCCATCCGCCTATCTGCAGACTATAAGCGGTCTCCGGCATCAGATTGTGGAAAAACAAAGTATCCTGCATAACATTTCCGGCAGGAAGGTTCAGAAAGCGGTAATCCATGGAACAGGACACATCCGCACCCGCACGATACAGTTTGTAATATAACAAACGCCCCGACACGCCACTTTCCGCCCCATTGCATATCTTCATGGCAATACGCACAGTCCCTGAAGCGGGGAAGGAAACCTCGGCCTCTTCGGGCACAAACAGTTTGTCAGACACAGCTTGGGCAACATCTACAGATTTGGTGAACGCTATCTCCTCGCCATCGAAAGTCACACTCACAAGCCAACGTCCTTGGGTTGCCGGATAATGCACTGCCACAGCCTGTGTACGTGTCTCTCCGGGCAGCAGTTTCACTGCAGACAATGACACTGCCCTGCCCTGTTCCATCATGGCTGTATCGGACAAGTTATTAAGTACTATCTCGTATGTTTGGTACAGGGTGTCGGACGACAAATTGGTGAGAGCGACATCAGTTAGGGTATATTCCCGATTTGTTATGGTTCTGCGAAAGTTGACATCCTCCACCCTCACTGTATGTGCAAAGTCCTCCAACGTATCGGTTACAAAAGCGTCAGTCACACTATCCGGATGAAGCACGAGCATGTATTCATTGGCATGATACCCCACCATTCTGCCCCAGTCCGTAGCATCGTAATAGGGTTGCAACTGGCACAGGTGGTCAATGTCGAAGTATCCGTCATGTCCCTCACCTTCTCCCCAATTGCAATGATATAGCCCGTTCTCGTCCATCCCATCTATATTGAAGGCATGAGCCCGCATGACATTGCTGTAGCCGACATATGCCACAGGACGGCCTGCTATCAACTCGGCCTGCAATATACGGTGCCAGTCATCGTAAGTGTACATTCCACGGTCCAGTATCCTGGCGGTCTTGTATCCGAAGACACGTCTCAATGGTTCTTCGGCTCTCGACAATGATGCCGCACTGGCATCGGGCGAATACTTCATCTTCACTATCATGCCACACCACAGGCTGAGATCCGCGACATCGTCCCAATCAACCTTGGTACCGGCAGGAACAGTGGATATGGAATAATTCCCGGTCTCCCATCCTGGAATACTGTCGAACAGCACATCGGGATAGCGGTAAAAACTCAGCAGCTGTTCTATGGCCGTGGCCACGCATCCTACCAGGCAACGATGCGAGCTGACGGAATCTCCATAATCATAATAGGGACACGATGCATTATACGGTGCAGTCTGCACACGCATGGTTCCCAGCAGCGGCTCCACGGCACGTTCCGGACGCGGTTGAGCAACTGCACAGACGGTTGAAGCAACCACCGCCAACACCATGACAAACAAACACTTAATACCAGGCACCCTTTCTGTCTATTATAAATCCACTCTGGAATATGCCGGCTTGTCCATGGAACAGAAGTCATGGTCAATATACTTGAAGTAGCCTGCCATTGCGATCATGGCTGCATTGTCCGTAGTGTAACCGAACTTGGGGATATACACCGTCCATCCATACCTTTTGGCATGATCAAGGAAGGCATTGCGCAACCCGGTATTGGCACTCACGCCCCCCGCCACTGCTACATGCTTTATGCGCAAGTCTTTGGCAGCCTTGCGCAACTTCTTCATCAATATGTCCACCACGGTATACTCCAATGATGCCGCCAGATCTTCCTTGTGATGCTCCACAAAGTCGGGGTCGTCATTCACCCACTCTCTCAAATTATATAGGAAAGAAGTCTTCAGGCCGGAGAAGGAGTAATCATAGTCCGGCATCTGCGGACGTGCAAACTGGAATGCCATGGGATTGCCCTTGCGTGCCAGACGGTCTATTATGGGACCACCAGGGTACCCCATGCCCATGACCTTGGAGCACTTGTCCATGGCCTCGCCGGCAGCATCGTCTATAGTCTTGCCTATGATTTCCATGTCGTTGTATGCACGTACCAAAATTATCTGGCTATTGCCTCCGCTCACCAACAGGCACAGGAACGGAAACGGCGGAACAGGGTGTTCCTCACCCTCTTCGCGGACAAAATGCGCCAACACATGGCCCTGCAGGTGATTGACCTCTATCATAGGAATGTCCAGTCCTGCTGCCAGTCCTTTGGCGAAACTTACCCCTACAAGCAGGGAGCCCATCAATCCGGGACCACGCGTAAAAGCTATGGCCGAAAGCTGTTCACGTTCCACTCCAGCACGCTTCAAGGCCTGATCCACCACTGGGACAATGTTCTGCTGATGTGCGCGGCTGGCCAATTCCGGCACCACGCCACCGTATGCCTCATGCACTGCCTGGGAGGCCGTCACGTTGGACAACAATATGCCGTCTTTTATTACTGCAGCACTGGTATCGTCGCAGGAAGATTCTATACCGAGTATTATCATCAGAATGTTTCTTTTGATTAGTGTGAATAAATATCAATGTGTCAGTATCTCCACCCCATGTTCCGTCATCAAGTACGTGTGTTCCCATTGGGCGCTGGGCAACTCGTCCTCCGTGATTATCTCCCACCCATAGGGGTCGCCCTCGTCAAGGAATACACGCCATGTTCCCGTGTTTATCATAGGCTCTATGGTGAACGTCATGCCGGGAACCAACAACATTCCCGTTCCCTTGTGGCCATAATGTTCAACATCGGGCTCTTCGTGAAATTCACATCCCACACCATGCCCGCAGAGGTCACGCACCACGCTGAAACCATTGGCATGGGCATACTTCTGTATGGCATTGCCTATGTCGCCGACAAAGACATAAGATTCGGCACACACCTTTTCCCCTATCTTCAGGCATTCCCATGCCACATCCACCAGTCGTTGGCGCTGCTCAGTGGTTTTGCCAATGACAAACATTCTGCTGGCATCGGCATAATACCCGTCCAATATAGTGGTACAATCCACATTTATAATGTCCCCTTCCTCAAGAATGACATCATCGGAAGGTACGCCATGACAAACAACCTCGTTGATGCTGGTGCAGCATGATTTAGGAAATCCCTCATAGTTCAGAGGGGCAGGAATGCCGCCATGCTTCACGGTGAAATCATGCACAATACGGTTTATGTCCTCGGTGGACATGCCTTCACGAATGCGCTGTGCCACCTCGTCCAACACGGCCGTATTCAGGATGCCGGCACGACGTATACCATCTATCTGTTCCGGTGTCTTTATCAACTCGCGCGTGGGACACAACTTTCCACGATTCTGATACTCCAGAATGCGCATGTCCATCTCTGAAGGTTCAACACCGGGAATCAATATCCAGTTCTCCTTTATCTTGTTCTTCTTCGCCACAGTTTCTACATATTATATAATTCTACGTACAAAGTTACGAAGAAGCAAGATGATAGCAAAATTAAGGATGGATTTATTTGTTCCCAAAATGCCATAAGAAGTATTTGGCCCCATATTTTCCATGATTTTATATACAATCCACATATGAAACAAGGAGATGTGCCACAGCCCCCCCTCAAAGACATGAAATACAGGCAAAAGACAATTGCCGACATGGCCAACAGTCATCATGTCCGGCAATGCAATCTCGTCCACGTATTGCCAACACCTCGACAATACTATGGTCACGGCCTCGACAATACTATGGTCACGCCCCCGACAATACTATAGTCAAGGATGCGACAATACTATGGTCAAAACTGATTTCAACGATGACACCTCACCATAAAATGCTAATGAGACAAGTGATGAATTGAGATGAGAATCGGTATATAGCCAGACAATTTCACAGAGGAAAAATATATTCTACAAGAAAAAAACTATTACGTACCATTGATGTATTACTTTTTTATGTAACTTTGCAGCATTTAGAAAATATCGGTTGCCTATGTAACACAGCAAATGACAGACTTACAGATAATGAAGCGTTAGCTTTTTTCTTGCACTCTGAAAATTGGGGAATTGGACGAATGCTGCAAAGAGTAAAGGTTGATGCTCACGCCATAGGCGTGGGCTTTTACTCGTATATTGCAGCAAAGGTTATCCCCAATACCGACAGAGTGCGTAGACGAAGTTTCGGTCCGCGCTTTTTTTATCGTCTCTATCGAATCTGGACCAAAGACGAACAATTCAAATACAACAAACTCTGTCACAAATGAAAAGAGCTAAATTTTCGGGATTGCCATACGCAATCTGCATCCTATTCATTGCCTCCATACTTCTCGTAAGCACATTTAGCTGCTGTTCCTGGATTTACCCCAACAATCCGTGGGATGATGCCAACGTGTTCATGAGCATAGGCAAATCCATGAAACACGGTATGAAACTGTATCTTGACGTGTCTGACCAAAAAGGTCCGTGCCTGTTCTTCATACACCAGTTAGCATGCCAAGTATCAGAATACAGTTTCATCGGAATATACCTGTTGGAAGTGTTATGTTTCTGGGGATTTATGGTATTCTCATATCGCACAATGAGATTATTTACAGATAATAACATCACGCTGCCACTAACAATCCTGACAGGAACCTTGTTCATTGCGAGCGACTTCTTCTGGTATGGAGACAGCGTGGAGGAATTTAGCCTGCCCATTCTGTCATACAGTCTTTTCCTGATATTAAGGTTTATAAAAACGAGCCTGCCTCCCAAGACATGGCAGTCCATCTTGATGGGTATCGGAATCGGGTTTATCTTTTGGATGAAGTTTACCATATTGGTATTTTATGCCGGAGCCTTAACTGGCTTGACTATCGTTTGCTACCGCAATGGACGAATTGGCATTTTGTATAATACCCTGTGCCGAATATGCATAGGCATACTGCTTGTCACATGCTTGGTTGTCGCATATTTTGTATACCATGGGACATTGAGCGAAATGATTGATGCATACTTCTATACTAACCTTTTCCTGTATCATGGCTCGACCACCAATGGCGAACCTACAGCAATAACGTTCCAGATAATAAAGTTTCTACTCTGTGCCGCCCTCGTTATCCCGGTTGCATTGACCAGGGCGCGTTGGGACATAAGGCTGACTGTTGTTCTTGCATATGCATTCCAGATGCTCTCATACACCTTCTTCCAAGTACATATATATTATTTTATTCCGTTATTCGTATTCTCGCCGTTGATAATATACTATTTCAGAAATCACAAGGCCACATGTTGGACATACATATCGTTTGCTGGTGTTGCAGCCATATCCATCGTTACGAATTTCAATGTCGTCAGCCTGTTGACAGGCAGATTTCCAAACTCTGTTACCGAGTGTGCCAAAATTATAAACAGTGATACTTCCACGAACAAGAAAGTACTTACGTTCTGTTCCCGTGATACTGGTATCTATCTCCTGACCGACCAGCTTCCCCCAAATAAACACTTTTTCGTTCCCAACGTCAAGATTCCGGAAATCAGAACCGAGCAAGCTAACACCCTTAAGAAAAAGGACATAAAGTATCTCATACGCAAAAAAGACATGAATACAAGCATCATACCATACTATGAGGTAGAAATCCCACAAGGATATGAGCTGATATTGCAGAATAAAGAACTTTATAGGTATCATCTGCTCACCAACCCGATGATGTTCCTCTGGAATCTGGGATATACCCAAGGTTGGCTTAGGCATATGATGGAACCTGACCAGGAATATCAGTCCATATTCCTATATAGGAAATCTCAGACACACAAATGCAAGCAACATGCACATTGACCGGAAGTACACGGAATTTGTACGCTTTTGCATTGTAGGAGCACTATGCACGGCATTGGATGCAGCCATATTCTATATCATGAGAACAATAGTGTCATATCAAATAGCCCTTGTATCCGGCTATCTATCCGGTCTTGCCATCAACTATGCATTGACCATATACTGGACATTCCAGTCTCAGCCCAACAGCAGGAATGCCATTGGCATAGTGGTATCCCACCTGTTCAATTTGTTCGTTGTGAGGATGGGAATAATGATGCTTCTAACCAATATGGCCATGATGCCCGACAACACGGCATATATTCCTACAATAATGGTAAGCACATGTACAAACTTCATAATCATCAGATTCATCGTACATAAATTCCACTAACAACAATCCTACCATATATACTATGAATACAGACATAACCAAGCCGGTTCTTGTACTTGTAGTCCCGTGCTACAACGAGGAGAAAGTTCTACAAGCCTCTTCCTCATCATCCCCTGCAAAACTACTCCAAGTGATAGAATCACTTGTCATGAAGGGCACAATTTCCCATTTCAGCATTATCCTCTTCGTAGACGACGGAAGTACAGACGACACATGGCACATAATAGAGACACTGCATGAGAAAGACAAAAGATACTGCGGACTCAAGCTGTCAGGAAATGTCGGACACCAGAATGCCCTGCTGGCAGGATTGTCCCATGCCATGGACAAGGCCGATATCACCATTACCATAGATGCAGACCTGCAAGACGACATCACCATCATTGAAAACATGGTGGACCTCCATGGTGAGGGTTATGACATAGTCTACGGTGTACGCAGGGGCAGGAATACTGATACACTTTTCAAGCGCCTCACGGCCTTAGGCTTTTATAAGGTTATGGACATGCTGGGGGCAAAGACGATTTACAATCATGCGGACTATCGGCTCATGAGCCAGCGAGCAGTCAAGGCATTGCTCCAATACAACGAGCGCAATGTATTCCTTCGGGGCATCGTTCCTCTTATCGGATATCCAAGCATTTGCACATATTATGACCGTTCAAGACGCATGGCAGGCGAAAGCAAGTATCCGATTAACAAGATGGTTAAACTTGCCTTAGACGGAATTACCAGTTTCTCGGTCAAGCCCATGTACATCGTATTATACATAGGAATCACGTTCATTATCATATCAGTCATCATACTCATATGGGTGCTATTCTTATGGTTAAAGGGTTTAGCTATCCCGGGATGGAGTTCCCTGATACTATCTCTATGGTTCTGTTCCGGGTGCATATTGATGGCCATTGGTGTGTTGGGAGAATACGTAGGGAAAATATATGTCGAAGTCAAACACAGGCCCCGATTCCATATAGAGAAAACACTTCCATAGACGATAAAACGCGTTACAATTGGACATCATTTAATTTGAGGCACATGCTCCACGATTCATCAAGATAGCTTACACGCGATTTAGACATATGCACGCAATGCCCTACGGGCTCATAGTAAAAGAGGCTGTCTAACAAGTCTTATTTTAACCCGAATCGGTCATTAGATTTCCAATCCATTTTGCCTTTATGTTCGTGCGTATTGCAACCGTTTTGTCGAAGACATAGCGAGCTATGGCAAGACCTAATGGGAAGCAAGACGGCGAAGAGAAGGGCTAAAATGGAGGAAAAGGCAATATAAATCAGATGATTTATACAAATTGACGTTCTAATGACCGATTTGGGTTTAATGATTTAACCCATATCAGAATTGAACTGCCCCCCAAAAAATTTTGTGTTTAACTTTTGGAGGGCAGTTCACTTGTTAGATAGCCTCTTCATTTTTTGAAGCGGAAGCAACATTAAACACCGCTTACCTCTGCTCGTAGGTACGTATTTCTTTTTCCAGCAAGCTAATGGCAGGAATAAGTTGCTCATATTGCTGCTCCAAGGATACAAGCTTTGGCTTCATCGCAGCCTTGGCTGCAGCATCAGATGCCAGATACTGCTTTCGCATTGCTTCCAATTGCCGGGAAACGTCTCCCTTTTCCTTTGTCTTGGCAATCCACTGCTTCGCCAGCCTTGCACTTTCGCTATGTCTGAACTGAGAAAGAGTCGTGTAAATAATCTTGTCGTTCACAATGAAATGAAAGTCAGCCTTACGAGTATTCTTGACATGATTCCTGAATGTGTCCAATCGCTCCAAGGCCGCATTAACGGCCGACACATCCGTCCATGTTTCCTTGATACTGTTTATGTTAGCCAATGCGACCAATGTATCACGACCCAACTCATAGGCATTGTATATGCGACGTGACTCGTTGGGAATGAAACAATACATGCATACTGTGTCTCCCGATAGTCCACGGTCAGTCACAAACCAGCCCAATTGATTAAATTCATCAACAACGTATAAATAGTCGTTGGCCTCGGAATTGAAAGGCATACCTATATTCTCAGGCTTCAGGAACCTTTGCTCATCAGCATCCCAGCGGGTCATGAATATGTCATATCCACCAAGACCGGACTCGTCTTTGGAAGCATAGTATAGAGTAACACCATCTGACATCATGAAGGGATAGTTGTGATCGACACTGTCATTCAACCCGGGCAATAATGTCGGTGCTGTCCACTTGCCTTCTATCATCTCGCTTGCATACAGATGCAATATGGCATCCATCCCCGGTTGGGCATAGATTATCTTATCCCCCAACTGAGACCTGAACAAGGCGCAATCACATGTATCCTGCCCTGACTTGCCAAAGAAATCGGAACATGTTTGCACGCTGCCATTTTCATTTCCCAGCGACAACGCATTCATAACTTCCTGTTTGCCAATAAGAACGGAATCAATGAATGTCACCTTTTCTATGACCTGCAATTTGCGTTCATAGTTTTCCTTGCGGGCTTGCTCTGCCAATTCCTCCGGCGTTGGATGAGGAGGAGTCTTCACACGCCTCCTGCGTTGCGCTGATACACCCAATGATATGAGTGCGAAGAGAAATAGGATTAAGATTTTTCTCATAATTGACGTTACAGGAAGTCTTATTTGGAAAGATATTCATGCATAGCCTGCGCAGCCCGTCTGCCATCGCCCATTGCCAATATGACCGTGGCTCCGCCACGCACAATGTCACCACCGGCAAAAATCGCAGGCAAATTGGTCTGCATATTCTCGCCAACAACAATGGTATTCTTACGTCCAAGCTGCAATCCCTCTATGGACGTGGGCACTATGGGATTGGGAGAAACACCAACGGCAACTATAGCCTGGTCTATGTCCAATGTCACCGTATCCCCAGGAATAGGTTGAGGAGAACGACGTCCGGATGCATCCGGTTCACCCAGTTCCATCCTCTGAAGCACTACAGCGCGAACAGCACCGGTCTCATCGGCAAGATATTCGATGGGATTATGCAAGGTAAGAAATTCTATGCCCTCTTCCTTGGCATGCTTAACCTCCTCCAGTCGGGCAGGCATTTCGGCCTCGGAGCGTCGATACACGATATATACCTTCTCTGCCCCCAAACGCTTTGCTGTCCTGCACGAGTCCATTGCCGTGTTACCACCTCCCACGACCATAACTTTCCTGGCCGGATTGATAGGAGTATCGGTATCCGGATTAGAGGCATCCATCAAGTTCACACGTGTAAGATATTCGTTGGAAGACATGATGTTCACGAAATTCTCGCCAGGTATGTTCATGAAATTGGGCAAACCGGCACCGGAACCTACGAATATGCCCTCATAGCCCTTGTTCTCAAGGTCCTTCACTGAAATAGTCTTACCAACAATGCAGTCTTTGATGAAATTCACACCCATCTTGCCAAGATTGTCTATCTCGACATCCACTATCTTATTAGGCAAACGAAACTCGGGAATGCCATATTTCAGCACACCTCCTATCTCATGCAAAGCCTCGTATACAGTCACGTCATAGCCACGTTTTGCCATGTCTCCGGCAAAGCTTAATCCGGCAGGTCCAGAACCAATGACTGCGATCTTCTTTCCATTGGACGCTGCAACCTTGGGCAAAGATATACAACCACTCTCCCGTTCAAAATCTGCGGCAAAGCGTTCAAGATAACCGATAGCAACAGCCTGATGCCCCATCTTCACATGCATGCACTGACTTTCGCACTGCTTTTCCTGAGGACAAACGCGTCCACACACGGCTGGCAAAGCCGATGTGTTCTTCAACACACGGGCAGCATCCAAAAATTCTCCACGTTCAATGTTCTTGATGAACGAAGGGATATCGATACTCACTGGACAACCCTGCATACATGTCGGATTGGCACAGTCCAGACAACGCTTAGCCTCTGTTATGGCCAGCTCACGTGTCAAACCCTTGTTGACCTCCTCCGTACGTGTTGTGGCACGATAGACAGGATCAAGTTCCGGCATGACTACGCGATTGATAAGTGTACGTTCCTTTGCCTTCATGGACTTGCGCAAGGTTTCACGCCATTCCGCCTTCCTGTCGGTCAATACTTCCATTGGAGTAGTGGTATCCATGTCCTTTGCCTCGCGAGACAGCAACTCGTCTGCAATGACACAGTTTTCCTCCTTACTGTCCAAAGGAGCATTAAGATGACTCATCTCCTCCTGCTCCACACGGCGGAACGAGCCTGCACGTTTCAGCATTTCGTCAAAGTCCACCTTGTGTCCGTCAAATTCCGGACCATCCACGCATACAAAACGCGTCTTCCCGTCTACGGTTATTCTACATGCACCGCACATGCCGGTACCATCAACCATGATGGTGTTTAGGGACACATCCGTAGGAATATCATACTTTTTGGTTAGAAGGCAGCAGAACTTCATCATGATGGCAGGGCCTATGGCAAAGCACTTGTCCACCTTTTCACGTTTGATGACCTCCTCCATGCCAACTGTCACCACGCCTTTCTTGCCATAGGAACCATCGTCAGTCATAACGATAACCTCGTCAGAAGCCGCACGCACATCATCCTCCAGGATTATCAAGTCCTTATTGCGTCCGGCAATCACGCTTATCACCCTGTTACCGGCAGCCTTGAGAGCTTGGATTATAGGCAGCATCGGAGCCGTACCCACACCACCTCCGGCACACAATACCGTACCGAAATTCTCAATGTGAGTAGCCTTGCCTAACGGTCCCACTATGTCCGTAACCTCATCGCCGACATTCAATTCACACAAACGTGTAGATGAAAGTCCTACTTTCTGGACAACCAAGGTAATGGTACCTTTTTCCGTATCCGCTCCGGCAATGGTCAACGGCATACGTTCTCCTTTGTCGCCTATGCGAACCATCACGAAATGTCCTGCCTTGCGAGCCTTTGCTATCAGCGGAGCTTCCACTTCCAAGCGAAATACCTTTTCACTATACTGTACTTTGCTTACAATCTTGTTCATACGTTTTACCTTCATCCCCTTTTGTGCGTTGGACGTTATGCCATATTGCCGTCAAGGAGTTTATGCTTAGGTGAATCTTTTTCTGTCTCTATACTTGATTATTGCAACCTGTGTCGACACAAAATCAGTCAATGATGTCGCACCCCATGTAAGGTATCAATGCGGCAGGCACACGTATGCCGTTCTCTGTCTGGTTATTTTCCAGAATCGCAGCCACTATGCGAGGCAAGGCCAAGGCAGACCCGTTCAAAGTATGTGCGATTTCTGTCTTTTTGTCAGCAGTGCGACGTACACGGCACTTTAACCGATTAGCCTGATACGTATCAAAATTACTTACTGAGCTGACCTCCAGCCAACGCTTCTGTGCCTCGCTGTAGACCTCGAAATCATAGCATATGGCACTGGTAAAAGACTGGTCACCGCCACACAGTCGCAGGATGCGATAGGGCAGTTCCAACTTCTTCAACAATCCCTCGACGTGCTCCAACATTTCGCGATGGCTCTCTGCGGAATGTTCAGGAGTATCTATGCGGACAATCTCTATCTTGGAAAACTCATGCAGGCGGTTCAGTCCGCGAACATCCTTGCCATAAGAACCGGCCTCGCGTCTGAAGCACTGTGTATAAGCACAATTCTTGATTGGCAGGTCCTTCTCGTCAAGTATTACATCACGATAGATGTTTGTCACAGGAACCTCGGCTGTAGGTATCAAGTACAAGTCATCCAAATTGCAATGGTACATCTGTCCCTCCTTGTCAGGAAGCTGACCTGTACCGTATCCGCTGGCAGCATTCACAACCGTGGGAGGCATAATCTCCTCGTAGCCACTCTTACGAGCCTCGTCCAAAAAGAAGTTTATCAATGCACGCTGCAAACGGGCACCCTTGCCACGATATACGGGGAAACCGGCACCTGTTATCTTTACGCCCAGATCAAAATCAATCAAGTTGTACTTCTTGCACAGTTCCCAATGGGGCAAACGAGCCGTCTCCACGACAGGATTGGCATCCCAATTGCCTACCGTGTCCACTCCTATGACACACTCTTTCAAGTTGGACTTCACAACCCAGTTATCCTCGGCACAAACACCTTCCGGAACCTCGTCATATGGTATGTTTGGTATCTGGCAAAGCTTGTCCGTCATGCTTTTCTCAGCATTTTCCATCTCTGCCTTCAAGGCCTCGTTCTTGCTCTTCAGGTCTGCGACCTTGCTCTTCACCTGTTCAGCCTCTTCTTTCTTGCCCAACTTCATCAAGCCACCGATTTCCGCAGCCAACTTCTTGGCATCGGAAAGGTTCTTGTCCAACCGGGTCTGAGCTGCACGGCGTTGTTTATCTATCTCTATTACCTCGTTTATGGCTTCTCGTGCTCCTGTAAAATGTTTCTTCTCAAGACCGGCAATGACACGCTCGGTCTCCTCTGTAATCAATTTTAATGTCAACATCTGATACGTAGTTATTGAATTTCGGCCGTAAAGTTATGAAAAAAAGCGCAAAGTGGAGAACACTTTGCGCCTTTATATTATATATAAGGTATATATTTAATCCAAACCAATAACCGGATAATGTCCGTTCATTATTGGCTATCTTTACGGATTCGCAATATCATGAGTCCGTAAACACACTCCAATGTTCAATGGCTCATGGATTGCATATTACAATTTTACCGCCTTGAAGTTCGTCACCGCACTGTGGAAGCGTCCGGCCCTGCCTAACGGGAACACCAATGTACGCACGACATTGTACGGCTTGGCATCAGCTGCCAACTTTTCGTCATAGTTGAGAGTTTGGAAAAGTTTACCGTTAATCCACAATTCAGTCTTCTTGTTGGTACCCTTTATTGAGATATGTTCGGTAGTTCCAGGACGTCCGCTATGCTTGAATGTAAACAGGTAACCATCACGGCTGAAACCTATCATGCCGCTTATAGGATCGGAAAGATAGAACTTTGCGCGTGCACTCTCTGCCAATACGGTGCCTTGGCGTTCCTTGTCCCATGTTATATCAAAGTCTACCTGATAGTCATAGCCTATCTGGGCATATTCGTTTCCACCCATAGGATGATTGGGGTGCAATATAGGTATTTGCAACTCCGTATTACCCAGTTCGTTCACACCGGGGCCCTCTCCCAGACGTTTTCTTCCGGCATCCCACTTGGCATAATTAACGGTATCGTTTACGGCATGCCAGCACTTCTGTGCGATTACTTGCATGGCAGGGAAAACCCGATGGTGCACGTCACCTACGCTGATACCGTTGCCACACACGTCATTCCATACGGCAAAACTGCCTCCAAGTATCTGCGGATCCTTCTCCTCGAACTTGACATTGCCTATCTGGGCCGGTGTCCAACGCTCATAGAGATAACGGTCGTTCAGATAATCATAGTAATACCCTGCGGCCGGAACAATATAAACATAGCCGTCCGGAATGCATACCATCTTGTAGCCCTGTTCTTTCATATCCTTGGGATTAGCATATCCGTTGTACCAAATGTCCATGACTACATTCTCGCTCTTGACAGGCGTCTCACCATTGGCATGCGTGAGCGCACCCCATAATTTTGCTTGATAACCATAGCTTTCCACCAGCTTGATCAAGTGATCGGTGAACGTGCGGAACAGTTCCACCACCTGCTTGTCGGAATTGCTATACTCGTCAGTACCCACATGCACACGCGGTCCGGCAAACACGGGGTCATTACCCTCCATGTATTCCGTAAACACACTGTCCACAAACGGGATTACGTCAGGATTGGTGAGATCCAAATGATCTACCCCATACTTGTCGGAACATAGCGAAGGGCGATAATGTGCGAAAGCCAATGAATGTGCAGGAACGTCAATTTCGGGAATAATCTCCACACCCAACTTGGCAGACTCCTTGATGAATTCACGGAACTCGGCCTTGGTATAGTGACCGTCCTTGGCCGTCAGGCCGGGGAAACGCTCGCTCTCCAGGCGGAAAGCAGAATAGGTCTCGTCCCAGTTGTTGTGAAAATACTTCTTGAAACCGTTATCGTTCAGATGCACCTGCAATGTGTTCATCTTATAATAAGACATGGTACGTACAAGGTTCTTCAGGTAATCCAGCGGGAAGAACTTGCGGGCAACATCTATCATGAAACCACGGTAAGCATAGTCGGGCTTGTCCTGTATCTTGCATACCGGCACCTCGAACGCATCCTCTGCATCCTGCATCTGCAAAAGGGTCTGTATGCCCCAAAGGACGGCCTGTGGAGTCTGTCCGGAAATGACAATCCTGTTCTTCGTAATGTCCAGGACATATCCTTCCTGCTCCAGTTTCTTGTTCTTGACAATTTGCAACTCGATTGATGCGGATTCCACGTCCTTGGGAGCACCGGCCAGCATCAAGCTATTCTTAAGATACTCAGCCGCATAGTTCAGGCTTTGGTCGCTGACCTTCACTGTGGTCTGGCTTGAGATGGAAGCCTTGCCCTTGGCAATGCTCATGTTCTTGACTGTAGGCACAACAAAGGCCGCGGCATCTGTCTCCTGGGCGAGAATCGTGCCCGCAAATGTTGCAAGCACCACGAATGAAAGAATACTTTTCTTCATCTAAAGATAGGTAAGTTTGTTAATAATATATTTATATTGTCTCTTGTTCATGGTTGTACTTATCTGTTGCACAGTTTCCTGTAGTCACAATACTTACAAGCATTTGTATCCGGTGTCTTGCTGAACGGCACGTCGGGATCGAATATCTCGGCTATCACTTCGCACAGACTTTCCAAAAACTCAGTTTCATACAAGGATATATCCTCCACAGCCCCATACGGTACGTTGCCGCCATCGTCCCTTCTGCTTTCTGCCGACCCAATCTGCATCGTCGGGTCATAGTCATCGCGATTGGCATGGGCAGGATAGAACAATATAGGTTTGACTGGAAACGCAGTCTTTCCCATACGCTTCACCGCCAAGGCATAGAGAAATGTTTGCAAATAGTATCCGGCATGCGCACTGCCTTGCATGAATATGTTGCCAAACCTGTTCACTACATTTTCATGCGCCCCGGTCTTATAGTCCACGATACGGAGTTGCTGCCTGCCGTCATCCCCGCAGATGGAATCCATGCGGTCCACACGTCCGCCGGTCAATACTGTTATAGTTTCCTCCCCCACCCTCACGTCAAGAGGCATGGACACATCGCTTTCCATCTCCTCTATTGTAATGGGGGCATGCTTTGCATCCCATCGCAGCAGGTTCATGAGGTAACGCTCTATCACCTCCCTTATCAATATGTTCTCGCCACGGAACTCTGTCACATTGGCCTCTATTGCAAACTGCTCGTCTATGATGCATTGCAGTCTCTCGCCCTTGTTTTGCGTATAAGCCGAGATCTGTGCACGAGTAACGGTTTTGTCCTTTGCATGCGACAACATCTCCATGTATATCTTTTCCGCGGCATTGTGAAAGATGTTGCCCATCAGGCGTGCGTCTATCCCGTCATCCGGATCCTGCTCCATTCTCATGCCACAGACAGACGACAGATAGAACTTCATCCTGCAATCCAGGTATCTGTTTATGGCCGAGGGGCTGAGGGGACGTGCCCCGGCATTAAGCCTGAGATTATGCCTCCCGTGCAAAAGCCTTAGTATGTCCTCGTTCTTGGGAATCTCGTCCAATGCAGTAAGCACGCTGTCCTGCGACGCTTCCAGACGCATGTAACGGATGGGCATGTCCGTCTCGGCCTGTAACTGGCGCAGGAAACGGCTCATCTCATGCCTAACGTTCCCGGAAGAGTTCTCGTTGTAGATGCAAGTAACATGCTCTGCACGCTGAATCAAACGATAAAAGTAATATGCGAACACAGCTATGCGGTGGCGCATGGTAGTCAAGCCGAACCCCACCCTCAACGTGAATGGAATCAAGGAATTGTCCATGCCGTTCCTGGGCAGGAATCCCTCTCCCACGTTCAACAGCAATATGTTGCGGAAATCCAGGCATCTCGTTTCCAGAACACCCATTACCTGCAGGCCTTGTGCCGGTTCACCGTTGAAAGGAATACTTCTGGTACCCAACATGCGGCGAAGCAGCCTCCTAAGCGTTGCTGGCTGCAAATGCAACGGGTATTCGGCATCCGTAACAGCATCCATGAATTGACGCATGGACTTGTGCACAAGGTATATGCTTTCCAGCATCAGCACGTCATCAAATTCACCGTCATCCTTGCTCTTTTTCGCCAAAGCTATGACAACATCGTCCAAATACTCCACCAAGGCCGAAGCATCCCCCGTGTCTATTCTTCTTTCCCACAGGGTTCTTTCCAAGTAAGTAGAATAAGGATGCAAAGCCACAGTCTTCAAGAACGAAAGGCGGAATCGTCCACGTCTCTCGTCCCAGCCGTCTGTCTGCAAGGCGACCAAAGCCATGACGAGACTGAACACTGGAGTACCCGTCAGCGTATACCCCATGGTGATGTTGACATCCTTCGGTATTGCAGTCGCGTCAGCGGAACCGGCATCGGCATCAGCATCGGGAATGGCATGCAAGACAGCCTGCAATTGTTGCTCGTCACAAAGTACAAGAGCCGTTTCTCGCTCCGTTACCGTCAAACGTTCCCCCAGCCACCCGGGTATATAGCGCGTGGCAATACTGTCCGTTGAAGTGGAAACGAATGTAACGTCAGCCTTTTTTCCAAGGTTGTCGTATATATCACAACCGGCAAGGGCGTTAGGAAAGCGCAGGAGGTTCTCCCGTATAAAGTCGCCCGCCTCGAAGTCCCTGTTCTCCAGGTACATTATATCGTAGTCCCAATAGAACAACGCCTTTCCCCTGCCATGCAGATAGGACATGAGCTTCTTTTCCGTTTCGCTGAGCATATTGAACCCCACGAAACAATACATCCGTTCGGCATCCTGATCGGCCAGCAAGCTTATGTTCTCCACAGCCTTGCGCTCCAATGCGCCACGATACGGCATGACACCCTCGGGCATATTCTCCATTATGCCATGGTACAGGCGTGGCATTATAGCCCATAGTTCGGAAAAGCGTTCCTGTATGTGTGTCTTGTTTTCCGAGGCAAGGCTGCCGAAGAAACGCACCAAGGCATCCCGTTGGTTGTCTGTGAGAAAGTCAAGAGAATCCATCCGGTTAAGTTCAAGGGCATTGAGGAACAGGGCATCGGCATCAATAAGGTGCTTGTCGATGTCCTCAAAGTCCTGGATAAGTATCTCGCCCCATCCCCAGAACATATCCAGCGACTCGGCCTTATCTCCCATCGCTTCCTTGTATATATGGTATAGACGGCAAATGGCAGGTATGGGTTCCATTACCTCGTCACCAACGACGGAATCGAACAATTCTCCTATGGTGGCATAGCGTGGCGCCCACATGGGAGATGCCGTGTGCGACAACAGTTCCTCATTCAGGAACAGGCGTGCACGCTTGTTGGGAAAGACCACCGTCACATTGGTCATATCATTGCCAAAGCGTTGCAACATATCCTGCGACACGCATGCCAGGAAAGTGCCATTACCCCATTTATCTTCTTTCATAACCCTTTTCAATTTACCGCCTCGGTTATCCCACGACTTACGTACCACAGGTATCCCCTCACCTCATTATCGGGATACATGGACCCAAGCAACCGCATATAGTTCCTTACCTGCCCCTTGTATCCTCCATGCTCGTCACCGAACTTATAGTCTATTACCATTATCACACCGTCCGACATGATTATGCGGTCGGGACGCTGATTGCGTTTGTCATGCTTCCCGGCATCAGGGTCCAATATGTCGCATTCGGCAAAGACCCGGTTCCGCGGGTCAAACCATGACGCAATCAAGGCATTGTCCCCGATGTGCCGCAAATACCCGGCAAGTTCGTCATGTTGCCGCAATGTCAGGCGTCCACGCATAAGGTTACGTTTCAATACGCGCCCTATATGATTGATATCATATATTTCCGCCATGATATTGTGATACAGGGTTCCCTGTGCGCGTGTACTCTCTGCCGTGTCAAGCATTTCACGGGATTCGTTACTTTGGCGGAAATTCAATCTTGCCCTGTAACTCACCATATCGACATGCCTGGGAACATAGTCCGGCAACATACGGTTGTCACTGGCCTTCTCCTGCTTTACAGATATGACCGGCGTACCTTCTTCCACATGCCATATCCCGTCGGTAAATTCCATCTGCGGATTAAGGCACGTACATAGCAGGTTGCCTACGGTATTGCTCTCTTGAATGGATTTGCCGGAGCAAACTCCCCATATATACATATTACATGCTGCACGCGTGAACGCGACATAGATCGAGTTCAATTCGTCCACCCTGCTTTGAAGGTGTTCCTCATCATACCTGCCACTATAGTAGGATTGCGCCATGGCCGAAGTTCTGGACACAGGCATGGCACCAAGAGCGTTGAACTCCTCGTGCCCGTCCTCCGCCTCACACCAAAGGGTATCACCCTTGTCGGCCTCCAATTCCCAGTCACAGAAAGGCATGAAGACGGTATGGAACTCCAGCCCCTTGGACTTGTGGATGGTGAGTATGCGTATGCCGTCCTGCTTGCCGGAAGGTATGGATTGCTTGCACAAGGTCGCCTCCCAGACCTCCAGAAAGGAGTATATGTCATTGGGATTGTCTCTGAGGTACGACTGCACGGCATCAAGAAATGCATAATGATAGGCATCCTGTTCCTGCACGCGGTCCAGATGCAATCGCATGTACAGTTCCTCCACAAGTTCATACAACGGCAACTGTCTCAGCCTTTCCCTCTCCGTTGTCAGGAACTCCGGAAGCATGTCTACAGCGTTGCCTCGCATTATTGCATCCATGGAAAGTTCGCTCCCTTCAATCCTGTATAGATAGTTCATCAGCAGCAGATGATACGGTACCGGAGTTGTCTCATACTCCTCTATCAACGTGCGCATTGCCGATACTATGATGACAGGTATAGTACTGTTTCCCAGCAGATAAGCCTCGTCGCTGGCAATACGTATATCGGCTGGGGCATGTTGCTGGAAATAATCCAATATGACCGCCGATTGCTTGTTCTTGCGCAACAATATGGCCATCTGCGCCAATGGCAAACCTGCCTCATGCAGGGCACATATCCTGGATAACATGTCCTCCAACACCCACTCCTTTTCCTCTTCCGGAGTAAGCCTGGGCTGCCCGTTGGCTTTCGTTCCCTTGATACGCAGGGATATGCTATAGAATCCTTTCGGAACAGTATTCTTCCACGATGGCGTCTCCTGCCTTACATCACTGTATATGCCGGAGGCACCTCCAATGGCAAAACGCGCATTGTCGTCCACTGCATCCAAGACCGAGGCAGCCTTGACAAAGAAGTCGTTGTTGAACTTCACGATCCGCTGTTCACTACGGTAGTTGGTGTCCAAGGTCTCCGTCACTGGCTTCCAGACCTGCATATTGCCTGCCAGATTGCTCAGCAGGCTCCATTCTCCACCACGCCAACGATAAATGCTCTGCTTTATGTCACCTACAATAAGGTCGGTTCCTCCCAAAGCCTGGTTTTCAAACAACAAGACCTTGAAGTTGTTCCACTGCAGGCGGCTTGTGTCCTGGAACTCGTCTATCATCACGTTCCACAGCACGGTGCCTATTTTCTCGAACACGAACGGATTATCCTGACCGTCAATCAGTCCCGACAACAAGGTAGGTGTGCGGGATAGCGGAAATGTCTCACGTTCGTTGTTGATGTCCCGTACAATCTCGTCTATACGCGAAAGGAGTTGCAGCTGATTGGTAAAATGCCGTGCCAGCTTGGCCGTATTGTATCTGCGGCGCAAGGTGTCCTCCTTATTCAAGAAATCGGCAAATTTGTCCGACAATTGCCTGTATTGGGAGCATACTGCCTCGTCTGTCTTGTAGCGGGTCAACAGCAAGGCACTGCCATCAGTCAGAAAAGCCTGGAATTTGACACCCTTGGACACGGTCCTGTTATTCTTGGCCTTGCCATCAAGGATGTTTTGCAAATAAGTTACCGGTGCAGGCTGCCTTTTGCCCACATGCTCCGAGGTGCACACTCCCTGCATATACTCCAGCATCAACCGTGCAAGTTCCATGATGTCGGTTTCTGCCTGCTCCATTATTTCCTGCATGGATGTACGGAAAGCCCTTACTTTTCTGAAATCCGAAATGATCTCGCGGTCGGCCTTGCTCCGCTGCATGAAGTCCTCCTGGAATATGCACCGCGCAAACGTCTTTATTGTGGACTGTATGTTCCACTTGCCGTTTTCGTCCAACTCGTCGGCCACGTATTGCACAACAATCTTGCGCAGGGAAGCATCCAAGTCAAGGGTGTCTATCAACCTGTCCACGGCCATGTCCAGGAGTTCCTGGTCGTTCAATTCAACTTGCAGGTTGGAACTCTGTCCCAGTTCACGCGCCAGACTCCTGAGTATGCTTTGGAAGAAACTGTCTATCGTCTCCACGCGGAAGCGGCTATAGTCGTGCAAAATCAAGGTCAAGGCCTTGCCGCTGCGCTCCCTCACCTGTTCATCGGTCATGACATGACCATCGTGGCGTAGTTTCTCCATCAACTTCCGCATGTAGGAATCGCTGCCAGGCAGGGCATACCGTATGCCATAGAGATGTTGCAGGATGCGATCCTTCATCTCTGCCGTAGCCTTGTTGGTAAAAGTCACGGCCAAAGTGTGCTTATATTCCTCGTCTGCCTGCGGGCGTATCATCAGGTAGATGTATTCCACAGTCAGCGTGAATGTCTTGCCGCTACCGGCCGAGGCTTTGTAAATCTTCAACGTAGAGTTCATTCTTGTTTCCGGCTCTTACGTGTACAAAGATATAAAAAAAAAACGTATCACCTCCTTTGTACCGACATCCAACATAAAAAAACAAGAATGGCCATCATGAAAAGCCGCACATATGAGATTTTATCATACATGAGCATCCCGGTTCTTCTTTAGGAGTAACGAAGAGTACGGAAATAAACTCTTACATCCACGGTGTACACGTTAAACCCGAATCGGTCATTAGATTTCCAATCCGTTTTGTCTTTATATTCGTTCGTATTGCAACCGTTTTGTCGAAGGCATAGCGAGCTATGGCGAGACCAAACGGGATGCAAGACGGCGAAGAGAAGGGCAAAATGGAGGAAAAGGCAATACATATCATCTGATTTATACAATTTGACGTTCTAATGACCGATTCGGGTTAAAATACGTTCTTAACAATAGTATTGTCGCACCCTTGACAATAGTATTCTCAAGGGCGTGTCCATAGTATTGTTGGGATTGCGTCAATAATATAGTCGGGATGTCAACAATTCTCTGTTGCCTGCAGGTAGGCTACAATATCGTCACTATGAAACAAAGAGACGCACAATCATATCACCTGCTTTACACTAATTGACGCTCTAACGACCAATTGACTGGGCAAAACACTATCTGCATTTGTCCCCATTTACATAAGCATTTCTTGGCCCATACGGCAAAAAAATCGTAACTTTGCAGGACGTATTAACGATATACATATTATTAAGGAGGAATTAACTATGTCAACTTATTTGGTCGAGGATACTCGCAAGGTCACCACCCGCAGACTTATAGACATGAAACGGCAGGGCAAAAAAATTGCCATGCTTACAGCCTATGACTATACCATGGCACAAATTGTCGACCAGGCCGGAATGGATGTCATTCTGGTAGGCGACAGTGCTTCCAACGTCATGGCCGGAAACCTCACCACATTGCCAATCAGCGTGGAGCAGATGATATACCATGCAAAAAGCGTAGTACGCGGCACCAATCGTGCATTGGTAGTGTGCGACATGCCGTTCGGTTCCTATCAGATAGGACGCACCGAAGGCGTGACCAATGCCATACGCATCATGAAAGAAAGCCACGCCGATGCCTTGAAACTGGAAGGAGGCGTGGAATTCATCGATACCATTCGCGCCATTCTCGACGCAGGCATCCCGGTAATGGGACATCTGGGACTGATGCCACAAAGCATCAACAAGTTCGGAACATACGCAGTCAGGGCCAAGGAGAATGCCGAGGCCGACAAACTGATTTCCGATGCACACGCCTTGGAGGATGCCGGATGCTTCGCCTTGGTCTTGGAAAAGATTCCGGCTGAGTTGTGCAAGCGTGTCTGCAACGAACTCACCATCCCCGTCATAGGCATAGGGGCAGGTCCTGCAGATGGTCAGGTGCTGGTAGTACACGACATGCTGGGAATGAACAATGGGTTTTCCCCAAAGTTCCTGCGCCGTTATGCCGACCTGTTCACGGTCATGACGGATGCCATCGGCCAATACATCACCGATGTCAAAAGCGAGAATTTCCCCAGCGAAGGAGAATGCTACTGAAACCAACCGCCGGACATCTCGCGTCCATACCATCAGACATGGCCAAAGTGACATTATAGTGCAAGGGCTTTTGTATCTGTTCAGATACAAAAGCCCTTGCACTATTGTCAACCATATTCGTCGCCATATATCGCAACACTTGCACTGCCGATGGAATATGACTAAGCACGTCCGCTACGCCATATCATGTGCCTTATCTTTTCGTTAAAATCATGTGCCGCAACCAACTGCTCTATAGTCAGATGCATACGGTATCGCCAATAGTGACGTGGATTGGCAGGAATGTTTATACGCTCCTGTTCAATGTTTTCCGCACGCAAATCCTCGTCCATTGACAACCAGTCCTGCAAGGATATCAGGCACAACATGGATGGAGAGAACAGATGACGCGACACCACCTCCTCGCACAACCAACCTGGCATCGCCTCCGGTGCACGGCCATCCTTCTGTAACACCTCATTGTAGAACTGCTGGCGTCTCTCCTCATCCTCCTGCCACCACAGACGAAGTGTAGGCATGTCATGTGTGAAGATGGTAGCCACGGACATATACGGATTGTTCTCCAAACGTCCGAAACGCAATCCGTATTCCTTGGGCATGGCCTGTATTTCCAGAGACAGAATGCGCAACTGCTTCATGACAGGCTCAACGCATGCAGGCACCATCCCCAAATCCTCGGCACAACATAACATGCGGGTGGACTCCACCAGGGAAGGCAGTTTTTTCATTGCCTCCATTCCCCAGAAGGCATTGTGGCGATGATAATAAAAGTCCTCGTACAGGCGGTTGAAGGCTTCCCGTTCGACCTGCGACAATGTGCCATATGTGTAAGTGTCCTGTGCTGAGATACGGGGCACATACCCCTCACCAAGCGACATAAAAAGGATATTCTGTATCAATTTACATAGTATAGTCCTGAGCTTACGATGGTGTCCATCGTTGTCCACATTGCCAAAGTGCTCATACACTTGCTGTTCCGTCCTGTATTCCGTCCGCAGGGCATACCAGTCCGGTCCCATGGCTTCCAGATACAAGGAGCGTATTTCGTCTATGATGCTCTGTTCGCCGCACAATGTTCGCAGAAAATGGTCGGTAATATAAGGATTCGTGAACAACTTTTCACGCCAATGCAACCCAAAGCCCTCAATCTCTTCGATGCTCAGAGGCAGACATGGTTCGAAGTGCCCCAGCAGGCCGCTTTTTGCCGAAACTGGTATCTCCCAAATGCGGAAGAAACCAAGGATGTGGTCTATGCGATAGGCATCGAAATACTCGGCCATCCTGGTGAAACGACGTATCCACCATCGGTTTCCATCCTCCTGCATCCGTTTCCAGTTATATGTGGGAAATCCCCAGTTCTGCCCGTCCACACTGAAATCATCAGGTGGTGCTCCGGCAGAACCTTGCATATTGAAATACTCCGGTTCCGTCCAAGCCTCCACGCTGGTACGTGAAATACCTATGGGGATGTCTCCCTTGAGCAACACACCATGGGTACGGGCATAAGCGGTGGCCTCCTTCAACTGTATGGACAGCAGATATTGGACGAAAAACCAAAAGCCGACCTCCTTGGCATGAACATCGGCATATTCCTGTACCTGCTCCCTATCATACTGCGACAAGATGCTCCATCTCCTGAAACAACTGGTCCCCTCCACATCGCGCCGATGACAGAAGACACCGTAGGATACAAGCCAGTCCTCGTTCCGGCGGACAAACTCCCGACAGGCAGGTGTGTCCAGCCACATGTCACCTTCCTGTTCATACAGTCTGTGCAGGTATCGCAATTTCAAGTTCATCGTGCGTTCATAATCCATCTGTGTCATGGCATTCAATTGCCCGCACTCATCAGCGTGTTCCTGCATGAAAATATCATCCGCAATCTCCGGCAACTGCCTCAAGTCCATATATATTGGATGCAAGGCATAGATGCTGATTGCATTGTATGGATAACAGTCAGTCCATGTGGATGTCTGGGTGGTGTCGTATATGGGGAGCAACTGTATCACACACATTCCTGTGCAGGAAGCCCAGTCCACCAACATGCGCAAATCTCCAAAATCACCGCCACCCTGACTACCTTGGCTACGAAGAGAAAACACGGGAATGACCACACCAGCCGCCTTCCAATGCTCGTATGGCACGCGCAAATCACGGTCCCAGACCACCTGTACCGTATTGGGAGCAAACATAATACTGTAATTTGGTATCAATGGAGCTGTTGTCTGCGTACCCCATAATTCGGAAATGCCACCGCCAACCACAGGCGAATGCCTGTTCTCGCCGTCCTCCCAAATGAGCAGCTCTCCGGTCTCCTCATCCACCACCACATATTTGTATTCGAAGGGGAACTGCAGTCCTGAGGCACTCAGTGCCAGACACCATTCATGCATGCCAGCGCGGTTCATCCTCAACGCACGCTCCGGCATCCATCCGCCCAACTGAGGCAGGGAGCCAAGCAAAGCCAGTTGCCTTCCCTTGAGCAACTGTGGAGCCTGCACACGAAAGAGAAGGGTACGGTCGTAGTAGGCCACAGTCGGTTCGTTGACTGCAGCCTGGGCCACGCAATAGCCATAGGCAGAGGAATACAAATGGCTGAACGATGGCATGTCCTTCCAATAATCCTGTAGAATGAATGTCTTTTCCTGGGCATAGAGGAATGTACGAGGCACCACGTTCCATTCCCGGCGTATCACTTTGTCGCCGAAGGCCACGATATAAGTGTAGCGGAAAGCCCAGGCATCCTTTTCGTGCAAGACCACCTCTCCTGCCCAGTGCAAGCCGTCAGTAGTGTCCAGCTTGTGCATGTACATCATCTCAGAGCCTCGCCGACGCTCTACCATTATTTCCACACGTATGTCCTGTCCCCAGTCTGTGCGGTATTCCAATTTGAATTGCAGCTTCATGTCAGTGAAATAACAATGTATGTCCCTTATTTATGTGCAACAAATGTACAATAAAAAAGCGGAAAACAAGCAATATACGCTCACAGATTTGGAATAGTATGCTCCCAAAGGATATTCATTCCTATAAGCATCAGTACTATGCCCCCCACCAGTCCGGCCCTGTTTTTGAATCCAAGCCCAAAGACCTTGCCCAGGCATACACCGGCCACGGAGAATGCCATGGTGGTGAGACCTATGACGACAACAGGCATCAAGACGGACATGTCCAGACATGCAAAGGAGACACCGACGGCCAATGCGTCTATGCTGGTGGCTATGGCCAACGGCAACATGGCTTTGAAAGAAAAATCGGCAGATATGTGCTCCTCGTCCCCGAACAAGGCCTCATGCACCATGTTGCCACCTATCAACGTCAGCAATATCCATGCCACCCAATGATCCCATGCACCAATGACGGTTGCAAAACTACTCCCAAGGAAATATCCCAGCAACGGCATGAACGCCTGAAATGTTCCAAACCACAACCCCGCAGCAAAGGCTTGGGGTAACCTCGCCCTACCGACACTGATTCCCTTGGCAACGGATACCGCAAAAGCATCCATGGATAGGCCGACTGCCAATAATGATAATTCCGTAATTCCCATATCTTATGCAAAGGTACAAAAAAACCGCGCCCAAAGGACGCGGTTCTTATACTTTCATCAAAAGCATCGTCTACCTATATAGTAATAAGGCAAAGAACCTCAATTCAGAAGAGGCATATTTATCTTACTACGACCTTCTTGCCATTGATGATATTTATCCCGGACTGAGGTGAGGAGAGACGCTGGCCATTAAGATTATATATGGCATTGAGCGTGGGCACAGGCTTGATGTCAGCTATACCTGTTTCCGGGGCGGGCACAACAGGAATCTCCAGTCTCTCACTCTTAAGACTGACAGAACCGGAGACAGAGGGAGCAGAGGCAAGTTTGTAACCCTCAGGAATATAATCCTCACAGACCGGATATGCCGTCCCCTTCTCCAGTATGAACTCCCGTCGAAGGAGACAAAGTCCACGGTAGGTATAGTGATAGGCAAGAACTCCGCTCTCGCCATCGGCCAACTTGTCACGTCCTTCGAACGGTTCCATTATCCAGAAAGAAGCGCCATTGCCGGAACCGTGTGCAAAGAGGCGGGCCTTGGTAGTGTTGGATACATTGTTGTTGATGGCATTGCCGGTAACATTAGCGTAACAGATGGCCACATTGCCAAGGAATGTGCCGGTATCAAAGGCCCATGCTGTCTTGTTGAGGGAATTCAGTGTTACCTGCGTGCCAGAATTGCCATTGGCCGCATAAAGGTACTTGCCACTGACGTTGCTCTTGATATAATAGGTATTGTCATCAGCCGAAGCCTGTTCCAGTACCCAAGGCGTACATTCTGTCCCTTGGGCATTGAGCGTGCCGGAGATGTCTGCCATGCAACGACCGCGGTCGGTACTCTTGTTGGTTAACGAAACCACACTACCGTCGGAAATGTCAGAAGCAGGAGCCTGACGGGGCACATAGTCCTTCATCCAATGACGTGCAAAGACATAGTCGCCACAAGAAAGCATCTGTGTTTCCACGGTCATGCGACGTACAAACCCTGTCCAGTCCTTCTGCTCCTGGGGAGTCCATCCGGCCTCGGCCACGCACATGAAGCGCGGCAGTGCCAGATACTCAAGATACTCATCACTGCTCACATGCTCAGTCCAGAATGTAGCCTGGACACCAATATAGTACTTGGAAGCACTGGCAGAAACACCTGCAGGAACCGGTTGATAGTTGTATGTAACGGCAACGTTGTCGTTGCCAGAACCGGCAGCCCCAGGTTCGCCATAGTCATTGCTTTGCTTGCGGTTGATGTAGTAGCATCCACTACCCCACTCCGTGATGACGGCATTCAAGCCAAGTTGGGCCGCCTTTGCCGCACCGCTCTGACATGGATTCCAGCACATGATAGTGGCTCCGGATTCCTTCATCAGGTCCAAATCTGCACCTGACTCAGTAATGCTCTCGTTCCAACAAAACATCTTTTTGCCCAAAGTGAAAAGGTGCTGATTGATTTCGCGTATGAACTCCGTCTGCAGAGCACGGTAACTGGTCTTGCCCAATTCGTTCAACTTCTTCTGACAATCCGCATTGTTCTCCCACTGGCTGGTGGGGCACTCGTCGCCTCCGATGTGGAAATAAGGATATGGAAATATCTCTGCCAACTCGGTAATGATATTCTTGGCAAACTCCACGGCACGCGGATTTGCCACATTGAGTACCGTAGCACTGATACCACCATTGGTCCAGACTTCCGGAGTGGAATTGGGATTGCAACTATACTCTGGATAAGCCGCCAAAGCCGCAACAAAGTGTCCCGGCATGTCCACCTCCGGCAAGACATCAATATGACGCTCGGCAGCATAGGCCACCACTTCTTTCATCTCTGCCTGTGTATAGAAGAACGGGCCATACTGCTTACCGGTCTGTGCACCCTCGCCGGTCCAGTATTCCTGGCCATTCTCGATAATCTTGCGTATCGGTGTGTCGTAGCTGCTATTGCGTTTGGCACCAATAGTAGTAAGCTTTGGATAACGCTTTATTTCAGCACGCCAGCCCTGGTCATCGGTCAGGTGCCAATGGAACACATTCATCTTGTAGATGGCCATGAGGTCTATCATCTTCTTAATCTCACGTATAGTGAAGAAATGACGGCTCACATCCAGCATGAAGCCACGGTAAGAGAAGCGAGGTTCATCTTCTACGCGGACTACCGGCAAGACATATGTTTGCTCTCCCTCGGCCTTCTTGCCGAGAATTACGTTGGGGGGAAGCAGACGCAGTAGGCTCTGCATGGCATAAAACACACCATCAGATGTGGATGCCTCAATGGCAACACCCGTAGATGTGATATCCAACACGTAACCTTCTGTAGCCAGTCCCGTGTTTTCCAATATGGTAATATCTGCCTTACCGTCAACCAGCCGGGGAACAAGTCCTGTTGCCTCATCCACAGTAGTCATGAAACGTGCAACGTCTGCCAGCACGCTCTGCCGCCTGTCTGCATCGGCAAAGGTCACCGCAATGGTGAAACCGTCTTTCAACGTAACCTCTCCATCGCCCATCATCACTGACTTAGGAGCAGGGACAAGGCTAAGCATCTTATCTTGCTTTTGTTCAATATCCTCTGCAACATATATCTTGAGGCGGCGTGAACCCGACGGTGTTGTCGTTCCGGTCCATGTGGTGGGATTGACACCATTTGCCGTCATGTCTATGGCCTGACCGTTTGCATTAAGTATGGTAATGAAACCATTTGCGTCAAAATGGACTGCATTGGTCTGTTCCGTAGCAGATGTCTTGACGGCACTGCCATTGCTGCCTCCGAGATTCATAATATCTCCTGTGCCGACGTTCATGAAAATCCACTCGCTACCCTTGGCGGTAAGTGACCACAAGAAGGAAGCGGTAGACTTGCTGTCAACAGGATAAGTGGAACTGCCCTTCACCTGGCCTCCATTGTCATAGAGATAAAATTCCCTATTGCTTTGATCCACTCCAGAGATAATGTAGATACCGTCCGAAACCTCGGATGTCAACCGACAACCCAAAGTGGCTACAGTATATTCCGTAGTAATGACGTCAGCCTTGGCGAACAAGCTTCCAATGAGCAAAAAACACAAGATTACATGCAACTTTTTCATAAGCTTTGCCGTTTGTACAGGATTATGACATTGTTGTATCATACGCAACTTACTTTACTGCAAGAGTCTCCTCTATCGGATCCTTATACATCTTTTGCAATTGCTTTAGTTTCTTGTGCATCAGTGCACGGACTTCGGCATATTCGGGATTGTCGTAGACATTGTGCATCTCAGTGGGATCCTCCTGCAAATCATACAGCTCCCAAGCATCTATGTCATTGTAGAAATGCATTAGCTTGTATCGTTCAGTGCGCACTCCATAATGACGCTTTACAGCATGCTCGGCAGGATACTCATGATAATGATAATAGATGGCATCGCGCCACTTGCCTATGGTTTTCTCACCACGCAGAAGTGGCACAAGGCTGCGCCCCTGAATGTCGGATGGCACCTTGGCTCCAGCCATTTCAAGGAAAGTGGGGGCGTAATCTATGTTCTGCACCATGTCCATAATCTCACCACGACGCTTGTAACCGTCAGGCAAACGCATGAGTAAAGGCGTGGAAAGGCTTTCCTCATACATGAATCGTTTGTCAAACCATCCATGCTCGCCCATGTAGAAGCCTTGATCCGAAGCATAGACCACCAAAGTATTGTCCAACATATCGTTATCGCGCAGATAGTCCATAAGACGTCCGACATTGTCATCAAGTGAACGTGTAACCTTGGCATAATCACGCATATATCTCTGATACTTCCACTCCACCAGTTCCTTGCCGGTAAGATTGCGGCGTTTGAAGTCGCATGACAGACTGTCATAGAATGTCCAATACTGACGCTGCAGTTCGGGTTCCAGACGTCCAACATAGTGGAGATAGGTTTGGGTGAGACGGGTGGAATCACCAGGAAGATAGGCCTTGGTGTCATAAACCAAATCCATGTCGTGGTCGGAAGCTATAGCCATTTCCTGTTGCTGGGCTGCAATGCGTCCCTCATAGTTGTCCCAGAAATTTGCAGGTTTCTCGAAAGTACGATCCTCGTACTCGCGCAGATACTTCAGTTCCGGCAACCAGTCACGATGACAAGCCTTGTGGTGGACGAAAAGGATGAAAGGACGATCTTTGTCGCGGTGCTCCATCCAATCTATGGCCTTGTCAGTGATAACATTGGTGCAATACCCATTTTCCCGACTCTTGCTTCCATCCTGATGATGAAAGGTTGGATTGTAATACTCGCCCTGACCTATGAGAATGTCCCAATGGTCAAAACCCGTAGGTTCGCTAACAAGGTGCCATTTGCCAACAAGAGCTGTCTGGTATCCTGCCTTCTGCATCAGTTTGGGCATTGTCTGCTGAGAACCATCGAAAATGCCATGCTCGTTGTTGGTAAAACCATTGATATGACTATGTTTGCCTGTAAGCATACAGGCACGGCTTGGACCAGAAAGACTGTTGGCCACGAAACTGTTACGAAACAGCACGCCCTCCTGTGCTATCCGATCCAGATTGGGAGTTTCTATGCAACTGTTACCGTATGCACTGAGAGCCTGTGCAGTGTGGTCGTCAGTCATGATGTAAACAATGTTAGGCCTTTGTTTCTGAGCCTGCACAGACATGGCTGCAAGGGTTGCCATGGATAAGAGCGTCAACTGCTTCATAGTTTTACTTCTGTTTATTATAGGTTTTGTTTATAGGTTAAATCCGTAATGTTTGTGTAAATAAATATATACTCGTCTGCAATAGCTGCAAATCACCTGATTAACATTCCGTCCAGATAATGCGAGGTGTACCCTACCCCGGCACGAACCAACTCCTCTGGAGTACCGGAAAAAAGAACCTGTCCGCCACGACGGCCTCCATCTGGTCCCATCTCTATCAGATAGTCTGCACACTTTATAACGTCCAGATTATGCTCCACGATAACGACGGTGTTGCCCTTGTCCACTAAACGATTCAGAACGGAAAGCAGCACATTGATATCCTCGAAGTGCAGGCCTGTAGTGGGCTCATCCAATATATATAACGTACGACCTGTATCGCGTTTGGCAAGTTCAGTAGCCAGTTTTACGCGTTGGCTTTCGCCTCCAGATAGCGTGGTACTGGGCTGCCCCAACTTGATATAACCAAGACCTACGTCCTGGAGAACCTTAATCTTCTGCAGGATGTTGGGTTGGTTTTCAAAGAATTCCACGGCTTGATTCACCGTCATGTCCAATATGTCCGCTATGCTTTTGCCACGGAAACGGACCTCCAGGGTCTCACGATTGTAACGCTTGCCACGGCACTCTTCACATGGCACCATCACATCTGGAAGGAAATTCATCTCAATGCTCCTGTAACCATTGCCTAAGCATGTTTCACAACGTCCACCCTTTACATTGAATGAAAAACGCCCCGGCTTATAACCGCGTATCTTGGCCTCAGGCAAGTCAACAAAAAGGTTACGTATGTCATTGAAAACATTGGTATAGGTTGCAGGATTACTTCGAGGAGTGCGTCCAAGCGGGGTCTGATCCACATCCACCACCTTGTCGATGTTCTCCAACCCATCAATTGAATCATATGGCAAAGGATCCACCAAAGAACGATAGAAGTGTTGAGAAAGAATCGGGTGTAAGGTATCATTGATGAGGGTACTCTTTCCAGAACCGCTGACACCTGTAACGCATATAAGCGTTCCCAAAGGAAAACTGACCGTAATGTTCTGCAGATTATTACCTTTGGCACCATGTATTGTAATGAATTTCCCATTGCCTTCACGCCGCATGACAGGAACCTCTATACGCAGGTCACCGGAAAGATATCGGCTCGTAAGGGTGGCGGCTTTCAGCATATTGGGATAGGTTCCCTGGTACACGACATTGCCCCCTGCACGCCCAGCACGTGGACCGATATCCACAATCCAATCGGCATTCTCCATCATTTCCTGATCATGTTCCACTACAATGACAGTATTGCCGATGTCGCGCAAGGCCTTGAGCGAAGAAATCAATCGGCTATTATCTTTTTGATGCAACCCTATGGATGGTTCATCGAGGATATACAGCACATTCACCAACTGAGACCCTATTTGGGTAGCCAGACGAATGCGTTGGCTTTCACCACCGCTGAGAGATACGCTGGTGCGGGAAAGCGACAGGTAATCCAAGCCGATATCCAAAAGGAAATGCAAGCGCGTACGTATCTCTTTCAATATCTCAGGCGCTACCTTACGTTGATAATCCGTAAGATGGTCCTCTATAGTAGACAACCATGCGTACAGTTCTCCCAACTCCATATCAGCAAGCTGAGCTATATTCTTGTCTGCTACAAAAAAGTGCAGAGCCTCGCGTTTGAGACGCTGCCCATGGCATTCCGGACAGACTGTGGTACGATTGAACTGCTCTGCCCACTTCTGAGCCGAAGCACCCATATCTGAATCCTGCATTTGATTGATGTACTTCACCAAGCCATCATAATCAGTAAAATAGTCGCTTGACGTATGTGCGATGGCTGCCGGTATGCGCAAACGCTCGGAACAACCGTGTAATATCTCCGACAAAACCTCTCCGCCAATCTTTCCCACTGGAGTATCCAAAGTGTAGCCATTTCGTTCGAGTAGTGTCTGTATCTGCCAAAATATCAATGTCTGACGTGCCTTGCCCAAAGGAGCTATGCCACCGTTGCGAACAGACAAGCTATGATCAGGAAAAATTTTATCTTCATCAATCAACGAAACGTATCCCAAACCTTTACATCGTGGACAGGCTCCTTGGGGAGAATTGAAAGAAAAATCATGCGGAGCAGGGTCGCGATAGGCTATTCCGCTGGTAGGACACATGAGACGCTTACTATAATGCCTCACCTCATCATTGTCCACATTCAATAACAGGATGAGACCACTTCCTTGCTGCATGGCCACGGAAACACTCTGTCGGAGACGGTCATAGTCCTTGCGTGCCACACGCAATTTATCCACCACCACCTCTATGTCGTGATTCTTGTAACGATCCAACTGCATATCCGGCAACAATTCCTCCATCTCACCGTCTATACGGGCATACAAATAGCCTTTTTTACGCACGCTCTCCAATAGCTCACGATAATGTCCCTTACGGTTACGGACAATAGGTGCAAGAATATAGACACGAGTGCCTTCATATCTATCCAACAGAAGTTCCACGATCTGTTCTTCCGTATATCGAACCATCTTCTCACCGGTAACATAGGAGCGGGCTTCGCCTACTCTGGCATACAAAAGACGAAGAAAGTCGTATATTTCCGTTGTGGTACCTACCGTGGAACGTGGATTCCTATTGGTAGTCTTCTGCTCTATGCTTATTACTGGTGACAGACCGCTGACCTTATCAACATCTGGCCGGGACATGCCTCCAAGGAAATTACGGGCATAGGCCGAAAATGTTTCTATATATCTGCGTTGCCCTTCGGCATATATGGTATCAAAGGCTAAACTGGACTTGCCCGAACCACTCAGCCCAGTAATTACAGTGAGCGTTCCGCGTGGAATTTCCACATCCACGTTCTTCAGGTTATGTTCGCGTGCGCCTTCAACTATGATTTTACTGTTTGACATATGTAAGGCAGATGCTGCAAATGGTTAATAAATGAATAACGGGTAATTGATACTTTAGTGTAAAGATGACTCTATCATTGAAAACAAGAATATGTCCCTCGGAAAAGCAACTGATACAGCTATGGCATGGTAACATATACCGCATACGACTACATTCCAATAGAAGAGCCACAACCATGACTACGATGTCCAAACAGGCATCTTCTCTCCCCACACTTCTATGGTTCCTCGATATAGTCCTCGTTTTTATGCGTGAAGACGTTGATTGCCTTTTTTATGCGATACTTGGTGCCATCCGCCCCTTTGGCATTGACCACCAGATAGTAAACTCCGTTGCGAACATACTTGCCACCCAAACGGCCATCCCATCCTTCCGCCACATCATCCCAACGGTACAGACATTGCCCCCAGCGATTGAATACCGAAGCATGAAAATCCACTATGCTTTGGTACTCCTTGGCACGTAATACATCGTTCTGCCCATCTCCATTAGGGGTGAAAGTATTTGGGAACTTGAGCCTGCTGCTGCTTATAGAGAGACGGAATATGATGGAATCCATCTCATCCGTAGGATACTTCCAAGCCATATTGCCATCTGTGAACGTGGCTTTTAGACAAACCTTATATTGTCCTTTATGCACGAAATCATAGTCAAGATTTTCTTCCCAACGGTGTACCAACTCAAAGAAATTGTTTCCTTGAGAACCGGTCACAGTATCCACATATATGACCCAATCATAGGATACATCCCAACCATCGGCATCCATAGGACACGCCCTAAAGAGGCCATTGAGTGGAGCGTTCTGTATCTCGGACAATTGCAGATCATCGGGATAGCTGCCACTCAGTATGGCACCTTCCGGCGTGGTGTAGGTAACATCTGGTATGAGCGAAGGCATTGTCTGGGCTTGACACCCAAGTGGCAGCAACAGACAACCTGTTATATATCGCATGCGCATGACGTATATTCCTTGTTATATATTTGAGGCCAAAGTTACAAATAAATCTTCATTATCCACGCTTTATTCTTCATTTTTGTTTACCTTTGCACATAAGTGGACGATGAAAGACGTGCCATGCATACCATAACGCATTCCAAATCACAGCATCTCCCAACAACGAGACTTTTTGTCCCTTTCCAATACACAGCAAAGACATATGAAATACCGTATAATTCAACTACTTTTCCTTCTGACGCTACCCTTGATGGCAACGGCACAGGTAGGTAAATACCGCTCCGACTTGGCCATCGGCGTCAACGGCGGTATAATTATGAACAAAATCACCTTTTCGCCACGTGTACAGCAAGGCATGCCCATAGGGCCGGAAATAGGATTGTCGCTCAGATACACGTGCGAGAAGTATTTTGCAACAGTATGCGCCCTGCAAGCCGAAATCAACTATTCACGTCAAGGATGGAACGAGATGGCCGAAAACGGAACCTACAACTATGCACGTACTTTGGACTATGTGCATATTCCATTCATGGCAAGAATGGGGTTCGGACGCGAGCGCAAGGGATTCATGGGATATGTCATCCTTGGCCCCGAGATAGGTTTCTGCATAGGAGAAGGTGACAGTCGTACGGGCGAATGGACAGATGAAGGCCTACCGATGTTTCCAGAGGGACCTACCGCACAATACAACAAAGCCGTTGAAAAAAAATTCGAGTACGGTATTCTGGGCGGTGCAGGTTTGGAATTCAGCCACCCGCACGTAGGACACTTTGCCATCGAAGGTCGTTACATATTTGGACTGTCAGACATATTCAACAACGGCAAAAAGGATCCGTTCGGACGCTCGGCACATTCATCCATCGTGGTCAAAATGTCTTACTTTTGGGACATTAAAAAGACAAAGGGCAAGACCATACGCTAAGTCGGCTACCACGGTGATATGCAACAGACGAGGCAATCAGCGCATAATGCACACTGATTGCCTCGTCTGTTGCATATCTCAATCACATACACTTATCTGAGCCTGTCCAAACTTTTCACCAACATTTCATCATGCAGTATGCCACGGAAAGCCAGATATAGCAATATGATATTGACGGCAGGAATGGCAGCCCAAAGACGAGGACGGCAAGTACCTACCAGTCCGTCACACTGAATATAGGCAAACGCCACCAACACAGCATACCATCCGACAAGAAGAATGATGCAAAACGTACAAACACGCATTTGTAACGCACGTTGTCTGAACAGAAATATATCCAACAGTTCCAACACCCCCGTAAAGCCCATTATGGCAGTCAATGCCCAAGAATGGCTTTCCGCAGTGCACTCAAAATACATGCACACCAACGTGAGGATAACGCACATTATCAAATAGACAGTCTGGATTCTTTGTAGCATGTCGATTGTCGTATAACGAATAATCCTTATGCGTCCTCGTCCAAAGTCGTATCCTGAACCATCTTACGCCAATGGACACGGCCATGTTCGAACTCATCTATAGCCATGAGAGTAGCCTTGGGCAACCTTTCATAGCGACGGCTTATTTCAGTTTGTTCGCTGTTTTCAAAGACTTCTTCAAGAGAATCACTGGTGGTTGCGAACTCTTGCAACTTTTGGTTCAACTCCTGTTTGATTTCTGCAGAAATCTGATTGGCACGCTTGCCGATGATGGCTACGCTTTCATAGATATTACCAGTCTCATCGCAAAGATTCATGATGTCGCGCGTAATAGTGTTGGTAGGTGCCTTTGTTTTTTTGTAGTCCATATTATATTTCATTTATCTTCTCGTTACTTACTATTGCTATCTATTGCTGTTTTTATCTTAATCCACTATTTCATCCTTGGGTGCGAACTTGTCCACGAAGTTCTGGCTTTTGTCAAAGATCCGCTCCGCTTCCTTTATATATTTGCTTTCAGGAAAATCATTGGTGAACGCATAATATTCATCTATACAGTCACGGTAACGGGAAATACGTTTGAAGTCCACACTTTCCTCTGCCAGCAAAAACTTTGAACGCAATATCATGATAGAAAGTTCTTCGCGTCGCTCCGGATTAGCATATGGAAAATCGTTCAATGCATTCCGCGCAGTCACAACGCAAGCCTCGTAATTGCTACCACCATACATACAGTTCATCGTATACGAGCCAAGGTCAAAATACAATTTGGCACTGAGATACTCCTTCTCCACAAGTTTGTCCTGAAGAGCATATATCATTTCCTGGGTACTGGCCTTGATAGAGGTATATGGATAAAAGTCGAGAAATTCCTGAAACTCCTTGATGGCCTCATATGTGCTCTGCTGGTCCAAACGCGGATCCGGTGTCATTTTATATAAAGACAAACCGCAGTAATAACGTGCATACTCTACGTACTGACCCTTGGGATACACCTGATAATACTTACGAAAATAAAGAGAGGCAGCATCATAGTCCTTGTTGTGGAAATTGCTCATCGCAGCCAGATATAGGCTTTCTTCGGCATATGCAGTACCTTTCAGCACAGCAAGAACCTCGGCAAACAGCATGCTGGCCTGTCCGTATTTCCCCTCCATCAAATAAGACTTGGCCACCTCGTACTTATATTCATAGTCACGGCTGTTCTGCAATGCTGCCAATCGGGTACAAGAACCAAGTACGACAACAAGCAGGGAGAACAGCAAATAATACTTCTTCATACTTCTTAGGATACCAAAGCCGCATATAGCAATGCGATTTTCAGAGTGCAAAGGTAATAAAAATAATAGACAAACGAGCACGGCTGGATATTTATTTTGAAGCAAACGATGTGTTTTCCTTTATCTTACACAGCTATTTCAGTTTTTTCTTTGGCAGGGACATGGCTAATGCGTAACTTTGCACTATGAATTTCAAACTGACTTCAAAATTTCATCCCACCGGTGACCAACCCGAGGCAATACGCCAACTGACCGAAGGGGTGCTGTCCGGAATACCGGCACAAGTACTGCTTGGCGTAACGGGAAGCGGAAAAACATTTACCATCGCCAACGTCATTGCCAACGTGGGCAAGCCGACGCTTATTCTGTCTCACAACAAGACATTGGCGGCACAACTTTATGGGGAAATGAAGCAGTTCTTTCCTGAAAATGCGGTGGAATACTACGTTTCATACTACGACTACTATCAGCCTGAAGCCTACATCCCCAGTACTGACACATACATTGAAAAAGACCTTGCCATCAACGAGGAGATAGACAAACTACGGTTGGCTGCCACATCGGCCCTGCTATCCGGCAGGAAGGACGTGATAGTCGTAGGGTCTGTTTCCTGCATATACGGTATGGGCAACCCTCTGACACTTAGCGAGAACAGCATAGATATCAAGGTAGGACAACATTTGGATCGCAACAACCTCTTGCGCAAACTTATTGCTGCCTTATACGTGCGCAACGATGTGTCACCAAACCGTGGAGAAGTACGTGCCATAGGTGACACCGTAGACATATGGCTGGCGTATGCCGACACGGTGCTGAGGGTGACATACTGGGATGACGAAATAGAATCCATACAGGAACTTGAACCACAGCGCATGCAGCCTGTAACCTCGCTGACGGAGTACCGCATCTACCCGGCCAATCTCTTCATGACCAGCAAGGACACGCAAGAAGCCGCCATACGTCAAATCGAGATCGATCTGGAGATTCAAACCAAGTATTTTGCCGAGATAGGCAAGATATTCGAGGCCAAACGTTTGGAGGAACGTGTACGTTACGACATTGAAATGATAAGAGAGCTCGGCCACTGTTCCGGCATAGAAAACTATTCCCGGTATTTCGATGGCCGCGAGCCAGGGCAACGCCCCTATTGTCTTTTGGATTTCTTCCCGGATGATTTCCTTCTTGTCGTGGACGAAAGTCATGAGTCCATCCCTCAGATAGGTGCCATGTATGGAGGTGACCAGGCAAGAAAGAAAAACCTGGTGGAATATGGTTTCCGTCTGCCAGCTGCCAAAGACAACAGGCCGCTGACGTTCGAAGAGTTCGAAGAAATGGTTCCTCAGACGATATACGTGTCAGCCACCCCCGCCGACTACGAACTGGCGAAAAGCGAAGGTATAGTAGTGGAGCAATTGATACGTCCCACAGGATTGCTCGACCCCAAGATTGAAGTACGCCCGTCCCGTAACCAGATAGACGATCTGATGGAGGAAATACAGCTGCGAGTAGAAAGACAGGAACGTGTCCTTGTCACCACCATATCCAAACGCATGGCTGAAGAATTGTCGGAATACTTGCTCAAGCACGACATCCGCACTACATACATCCACTCGGACGTGGACACATTAGAGCGCATCCGCATAATGGATGACCTGCGTAGCGGTATATACGATGTACTCGTAGGTGTCAACCTACTGCGCGAAGGCCTTGATTTACCAGAAGTCTCCCTCGTGGCCATTCTGGATGCCGACAAGGAAGGCTTCTTGCGTAGCCACAGGAGTCTGACACAGACCATAGGCCGCGCCGCCCGCAACGTCAACGGCCTGGCCATCCTCTATGCCGATACCATCACAGGCTCCATGCAGAAGACTATAGATGAAACAGAACGCAGACGAGAAAAGCAAATACGCTACAACACGGAGCACGGCATCATCCCAACACAGATAAAAAAGGCCCGAACTATGACAGACCTTTTGGAACTACAAAAAGAAAACGGAGACAAGCGTGCATACGTGGAGATGGACACACCTGTACAGAAAGTGGCAGACCCGATTGTGGAATCCATGTCTCCTAAGCAATTGAAGAAAGCTATCGAAAACACACGCCAACGCATGCAAGATGCCGCCCGCAAATTAGATTTCACATTGGCAGCCCAATTGCGCGACGAGATGTTACACATGATGTCCCTATTGGACCAAGAAGAAAAAGACTGACCAATAAGCGCAAGTCTATCAAATACTATCCTGACACCATAACGACACTGATATATTTAACCCAAATCGGTCATTAGATTTCCAATCCGTTTTGTCTTTATATTCGTTCGTATTGCAACCGTTTTGTCGAAGGCATAGTGAGACGAAACGGGACGCAATACGGCGAAGAGAATGTCAAAATGGAGGAAAAGGCAATACAAATCAGCTGATTTGTACAAATGGACGTTCTAATGACCGATTTGGGTTTAAGGACAAGCAAGCACCGCAATAGATGGAAGAAAACATGTTATTGCATCTCCACCTATGTTGCGGTGCTTGTATACATACCCTCGGAAAGGAAACTAAAATCACTTAACGCACTATGGTCTGGGCACGATCAGGTCCTACGCTCACAATGCTAATGGGACGCTCCAATGCCTTTTCCAAATAATCCACATAGTCTTGGAAAGCCTTGGGGAACTGAGTGGCTGAGGTCATGCCAGTGAGATCCGTCTTCCAGCCAGGAATCTCCTCGTACACAGCCGTCCATCCCTCGGTATCATAGGGCATCTGTGTCGTGCTGACACCATCCTTTTCATAGGCAACGCAAACCTTGATGGTGTCAAATGTGTCCAGCACGTCACTCTTCATCATGATAAGCTGCGTAACACCGTTCACCATGATTGCGTACTTGAGCGCAACAATGTCTACCCATCCGCAACGGCGGTTACGACCAGTGACAGCACCATACTCATGTCCTATCTCGCGAATCTTGTCACCTGTCTCGTCAAACAACTCCACAGGAAAAGGGCCTGAGCCAACACGGGTACTGTAAGCCTTGAAGATACCGAATATCTCGCCTATACTGTTGGGAGCCACGCCAAGCCCCGTGCAGACACCGCCAATACAGGTACTGGATGAACTAACGAAAGGATAAGTACCATGGTCTATGTCCAGCATAGTACCCTGGGCACCCTCGGCCAGGACGTTCTTACCTTCGGCCAACGCCTGATTTATTTCGGCCTCGGTGTCGCAAAGCGAGAATTGCTTCATGTATTCGATGCCAGCCATCCACTTGCTCTCCTCCTCCGTGAGATCGTAATCAGTGTAGTGCAGGTCACTCAGTATTTGCTCGTGTCGAGACTTCAAAGCCAGATACTTCTGCTCAAAATTATTTTCGATATCGCCTACACGAAGGCCTATACGACTGGCTTTGTCGCTATATGTAGGGCCTATGCCCTTGCCTGTGGTACCAACCTTGTCCTTTCCCTTGGCAGCCTCATAGGCACGGTCCAGCACCCGGTGGGTAGGCAATATCAGATGAGCACGGCGGCTGATGTGCAGACGAGTCTTCAAGTCATAGCCAGCATCCTCCAACTCCATTGCCTCCGCCATGAAGAGATCCGGAGCTATGACACAACCATTGCCTATGATGTTAATCTTTCTCTCATCGAAAATACCGGAAGGAATGCTGCGCAGCACAAACTTCTTGCCCTCAAAGATGATGGTATGCCCGGCATTGGGACCACCAGCAAAGCGCGCCACCACATCGTAGCGCGGGGTGAACACATCCACGACCTTTCCCTTTCCTTCATCACCGAATACAATGCCCAAAAGGGCATCAACTTTACCTTTTGCCATATTGTTATATTGGTTTGTAGCCACGTCATATCAGTCCATCCTTATGCCATTCCACACAGAGTGGTGATGATGACGAGGCATGAGTTTATATTGTTCTTGATTGTATTATCTTTTAGCTTATCATGCACTCATGAAACAAGATGCCAGACGCATTATATGGTTACCGATGTTCTTTCCCCCAAGGCTTCCATAGTCTGCATCACGGCCTTTCGCAAATATAGCGGCGCGTTTGCTCCAACAGCCATGGCATGATCACGAAGTTCTGCCTCGGAACGTGGCATGAGCGTACCTCCTTGCCGCAACAGCCGACACACGGTCAACCAGCCGCACAAGGCAGGCAACGCGGATGTCCCGGCAATCCACCGAAAGGCAATGTCCGTTGCCCACGGTTGTGGCAGAACCAATTCCATAGCCAACAACGATACAGTCTCCGGCGTGCTGGCTTCATGTACCCATATATCAGCAACCTCGGGCAGAAACTCAGACGGAGGTGTCAGCAGTATTCCCAAAAGCTGGCTCTCCCTGACATTCTCGCTCCATAACCGTTGCCCCAACTGCCTGTCATGCGGAAACTCCGCTGCAATGTTTCTCAGACGAGGCAACTCTATTCCCCACACCACATGATGCGGCATCCCGCCTCCACGCATTTGCGCAGAAGCAATACCATTCATGTTGGCACGCAGCTCCTTTTTTATATTACGAATAGTCTCTTCCATATCTCAGCATCTGCTCGTCATAGGTCTCGTCATAAGCAATGGAAACATCCACCACGTTACCGTCAGCATCCTTGACGGCAGTATAACGTGGATTGATAAATCCCTTGTATGGTGCCAAATCCAAAGCCTTGTATCGTGTCAGAACTTCCCTGTGCAAGGTTTCGTCCACATCCACACCGTATTTCTCCACCATTGCAGCAGCGGCAGCAGTGTCACCTTCGCTCTTTATCCGCTGTATCTCTGACAGTAACTGTCCGATGTATTGCCGCAGGGTTGCATAGTCATGTACGATAAGCCGAGTCTTGCCTTTCAAGCGAGTCAGTTCCATAGCAGGCTTTGCGCCAAAAATCTTGGCCCAATAGGCAGACTGTTCCAAACACCATCGCGCAATGATGGCACGGTTACGCATGTGGGCCTCCTCTATCCGACATCCTAGCTGTATGCGCACCAGTTGCGTCAAGAGTCCATTGAGCATGTATGTGTAATAATTGCTATGCCATGCATCGGCCGCAGGCGTGAGTCCCAATTCGTACATCTTGGCATCCGCTATATAGTAAAGCGCAAACAGGTCGGCCCTTGCCTCCTCTATGGTACTGCCATGCACACCCAAGGCATCGGCATCCACCCCAGGAAGCAATTGCCCGGAACCGTGCCCAAGGCACTCGTGCAAATCGGTATGCAAATCGTCCAGCTGATGGCCATAACGATTAACCATCTCCCGTGTAACCTCATCGGGAATGAACTCCTCACGAAAACCATTCCCCTTGGCCGCCTGTTCATAGGCCTCGGTTAGATTGCCTATGGTCACGCTCTTGCTACCATATACGGAGCGTATCCAGTTGCTATTAGGCAAATTTATGCCTATGGCTGAAGACGGATACAGATCGCCCCCAAGAATAGCCGCCTGCACTACACGAGCAGTGACTCCCTTACATTCCTTCTTCTTGAACCGCTCATCCACGGGGCTATGGTCTTCAAACCACTGTGCATTATCGCTCAGTACTTCTGTACGATGCGTGGCCTCTCTGTCCAGAATGTTCACATAGCCCTCCCATGAAGCCTTCAGTCCAAGAGGATCGCCATAAACCTCGGTAAAGCCGTTTACAAAGTCCACTTCACCATCAGTTTCCCCTATCCACTCTATGGTATACTTGTCAAAAATGTCCAGAGACCCTGTGCGGTAGAAGTCCATCAGCAAGCGTATTACGTCCCCCTGCATGGCATTCTCGGCATACTCACGTGCCTTGTCCAAGTGCATGCATATACGCCGTAGACTACAGCCATAGAGGCCTTCCGTGCCATAAGTATTCTCTTTCAGAGTACCTTCTTCAGTTCGTTCCAAACGACTGTTCATGCCATACATCACAGGTCTGTCTGCATCAGGGGCAGCGGCTTTCAGATTGCGATAAAACTGTTCAGCCTCAGTTTGTGTGATTCCATCATCATAATAATTGCATGCCGAAGCCAAAAGCAAATCCCCGGCATCCTGACATACCCGTTTGGGCATGACGGCAGGATCCGTGATAATAGGAATCAGGGCATTGAACTCGTCAGTTCCGGTAACCGGAGACGGAATACTAGAATATGCTTTCCTAAGCCACTCTGCGGAAAAACCAGGTATGAACTTGTCCGTACTGTAATGATGGTGAATACCATTGGCAAACCAGACCTGACGCAGATACGTCATGAATGCAGTCCAGTCATCACCTTCGTGCGCAATGGACGAATGCAGCATGATGTCTTCCAGCAAACGGCGTATCGCAAGGTTGTATCTACAATTTTGGTCCCACAGGATGTCTCGTCCCCACAAAGCGGCCTCTGCAAGGTGATAAATATACAGTTTCTGCTTCAACGACAACGAGTCAAAAGCAGGAACCCTGTACCTTAGCAACTGTATGTCTGCAAAACGCATGTTTTCGTATTCAAAAGTCTCCATCGTCATTTCATAATGTCTATTATATCAGCCCTACCATCTTGCATAGAGAACCTCTGCCTATAGTCCGTAGGAGTCATGCCGCACTTACGTGAGAACACCGTATAGAATCCCTGACGGTTGGAAAAGCCTGTGGCCGTGGCAATGTCCTCCATCTTCATGCTGGCAAAGTGCTTGTCTGTAATCATATACATGGCCTCCCTGATGCGGAAGTCATTGATAAGCTGCGAGAAGTTACCTCTATATCTCAGACGCACCACAGCACTGATATAGCGCACGTTATAACCAATCTCGTCTGCCATCATCTGTGCCGTATAGGCAGGTTCACGGTATTTCTTCTCCACGATGAACTTCAACATTATCTTCTCGTAGATAGTTTCAACAAGAGGAGTGCTCAGTGACGTCGTGTAAGTTGTGCCCTTTGCTTTCTTGCCTTCCATGTCATTCCATTTTGTAATAGTACAATGGTGTTCATAAGCGTCAGCAGAATGATTGGTCCATTGTCATGAAGAGCAGTTTGTCATAATCCCAGTTCTATTTTCAGCTTGGCAATCTGCATGGTAACTTCCCTAAGCGAAGCCTCATGTTGCTCAATCTGTAATTCTGTTGCCAGTTGCTTTTCGGTCAGCTGACTGGTTGTCAAGGTACCAGTGTCCACCTCCAAGGCTATGATTTCCGCCTGCAATTCCTTCACTTTCTGCTGTTGCAACAAGGTATCCATCCTGTTCTCCCTGATACGTTTGCGCTTGTCATTCCAATCTATGTTGCGTGTCAGCACATTGTTAAGCTCGCCATACTGCACAGGAGGATGCGAAGCATTATAAGACCTTATCCATAAGTCCACGAGATTCTTTTGGGCACGTACCTTCTCGTCCAATACCTCTCCCATATGCCGCACGTTCCCGTAGGCACCTTCCTGTTCCTTTCGCTGCAAAGCCAACCTATGCAGTTTCTCTATGCTGGAGGTATGCTCCTCCTGAGCCTTGAGATAAGTGTCCAAAGAATGATCCAATGCTTCTCCCGTGCTGACACCAGATAGGAGTGCCTGCCTTTGCTCGCGCAACTCTCCATACTTGCTCTTGCTCAACCGCAGTTCTTCACGAAGGATGTCCACGCCGTGTTCACACTGTTTCCGCATGGCATCCAGCATTTCGCATCTGACTGAGTCTTCTGACAATAACCTGCCGGTTTCTGCAATAGCGGCATTAACTTCCTGCCAGTCCGAAGCCATTTGCTTTATATTCATATACAGGCCCTCGGAATTGTTTTGCCATGCACGGAACCACTCCGGCAGGGTTATCTCTTGCTGTAACAGGTCGTAGTGACGATGATATTTCTCCTGAGCCAACTTGCGTGACAGAGCCAGGTTCTCCTCCTGTGATGCCAGAATACGACTGCGGGATTTGGCCTCGTTCATACGGATGTCAATCTCGGACCTGCTGTCCTCCAACTGTGAAATCCGGCCTGAAAGAGTTGTTATCTGGGCAGTATGATAATTGAACTCACCCAACTCGGCTTCAGCACCTTGCAGATCTCTCTGAGCATTGTCAAGCAACTGACGTATTGTAGCCATGCGTGCATCACTGTCGGTACTGGCGGAGCAATCTGTGAACGTGGGATCCAACTGTGCAAACACTCTCCATTCTTTCACATCCTGGCTTTGGCGAAGGCGCACTACCTCCAAGTTCTGCTGCTCAGCCACCTGCCGGCCAAGGTTGCTGGTCAGTTTGTCATGCAGCATGGACAGTTGTTTTTCCTGTCCCTGCAACTCCCCAGACAAAGACTCGAAATCGCTGCGGAAATCACTAATGAGCTTGTACTGGTCCTGCATCGTGTCGCTATGGTAAGGATGATGTGTGGCACCACATACCGAACATGCCGTGCCCTCTACCAAATCCGACCTCAAGCTGATAAGACTTTGACTCTTGCTCATATTCAGAGAATACTCCTTGTCGGAAGCCAAACGCTTCAACGTAGCCACGGAAACGGTCAATTCCTGTTCCGCCTTCATGTCATGTTCGATTTCCAGACGCAAGGAATTTATCAATTGCGTCTTTTCCTCGATAGTGGAATACCCAGTGCTTATACGACGCCACAGACTCTGCGCGGCATTCAACAGGAGCAGGCGGCTCTTGAGTGCCATGACCCTCTCCTGCACCTCATAGCTCCGTATGCCGCTGGTATTGGCACGATGTATGCGTATCTCGTCCTGCAGGCTCTGTATCTGCTGGCCTATGTCATCGTGGCGGGAAATGATACGTGCCAGTTCCTCGTTGCAACGTTGCTGCTCATCGGCATTACGTTCGTACAAAAGTGTCTTGCTACTGAGATTTTCGGCCAACTCTTCAAGACGTTGCAACATCATCAATAGTAAATCGGCACGCCCCAACATGCTCTCGTGGCTTTCCATGGTATGACGACGGGCATTGAACAATTCCAACTTGCGCTCATACTCCGCACATGCCGTCCGCCGGCTGTCAAGCATGCTCTTGATACTATCCAGACGGTCTTCTTCCAAGGCCAGAAGTTGCGTCATGCGTTTCACGCTGTCCTCTATCACGGCACACGCCCCATCATGCCTGCTGCATTCATCCACTGTGTGGCACAGGTCGCGATGCCTGGCATCAGCCGTATTGGTGATGTCGCGACTGTGCATCAGATTCTTGCGCAGTTCCTCTATCTCGTCTGCAGTGCGGCGCATTTCCTGCTCCAGTTCGTTGCCATTGCGTCGGTTCTCTTCGGCATCCTGTTCCAGCATCTGCATTCTCAAGAAAGGTGCCATCACGCTCTCGAAAGTTTCAAAGCGATCCATCTCATCCGCCTCTTCGGACATGGAAGCATACTCCTTGTTGAGGGCAAAGAGGTGTTTCGAATTGATGTCCAATTCGGCATTCAGCTGCTGATGGCTATACAGTTTGCCTTGCAAGGAGCGCAAACGTTTGAGGTTTTCTTCAAGATTCTGCATGCGTGTCTGAGCCAACCGCAAGGCATCCCTCATACGCTGGTGCATGGCACTGGCTACTTCGCTATCATGTGGATTCATTACATACGTAGTATTTTCCGCAAAGATACCAAAAAAAAACGAGAATGAGAGAAAAACGATGAAGGAACGTTGAAATAATGCGTTTAGGAGCACCGATGGATAGAGTAATTTTTCATCCATCGGTGATTTTGTTCGTTAATTTTCTTATGAATTAAACGCAAGCAACAGGCTATGTCAGATAATTGGCGCAATCTCAACGGACATGTCCCATCAAGAGCCAAAAAGAGTAGTCATCTACACCACATTCCTTTGCCGGTTGTAATTGAGGCAATTTTGTCTCGTGAGACTTGAACCACGTAAAATAGCCTTCACGCACATTTGAATCGCTCAAGGCTACACAGAATTTGCCATCCGCACCAACAGACACAGGGGAGGAAAAAAGTGTGTTGTACGGAGCCTCCACATTGGAAACCGTCAGCACCGTATTCCTTTTACTGTCATACATCAGCTGGTCACCTCCATCTGCAGAAAGGAATATCAGATTGTCGTATGTACATAGATGACCGAATGACATCACCTTGTCTGAATTCTTCATTAGCACCTTCTGGTAAGCCAGATAATCAAGTCCCTCCAATTCCCGTACATCGAATTGCCTGTCTCCACAATTCAGTAACACAAACGGCATGGAACCGGACTTGTCTGCTTGGTAGATATGGAAATCAAACGGTGTAGTATACAGGAATTTGTCCTCTAATGCAACAATGCCTCCCACATCATCAAGTGTATACTGCCAGGACTGCCCGTCACATGGTGCCGTCCGATAAAGCTGTTCTCCGGAAAGCGAGAAGACGACAACTTGATTGTCCTCCAGCTGATTGGTATTTATGGCGATATTTCGCTCTGTAAGGGCCATTGATGTTCCGCTGACTACATTTATCATTCCGAGGAATTGACCATCGGCATTATACCGGTTAATTTTCCGCGAGTCACTGTCAAAGACATAGATATTGCCAGATTCGTCTATTGCGATATCAGTGATGCCTGTATACTCGTTTTGCGCGCTTCCCATACAATTGATAATCCGCTGCAAACTCTTGGATGAGGTATTGATTTTGAAAACTGCCTGTTGCATCTTGTCCAGGACAAAAACATCCGTATTGCGACGGATTATCCTGTCGAAATTCACTATTGCCAATTCATCGGACGACACAAGTACCAGACTGTCAGGACATAAATACTCTGTGACAGAATCAAGCGATATGCTTTTGTCCAAATCAACATTTGCCTCTGTGTTCCTTACCGAATCTGTACAACCTATGCAAAAACACAGGCCAATATAAAGTAGAATCTTATTTTTATTCATGGTATAAAGTGCTTAGAAATATGTGTTAGAAATTAAATATAATACTATGTGCCTATCAAACATGTACATTATTTTTCAACACCTCCTTGTCAGGTGCTAATTCTTGGACCAGCTGCCACAATCTGACACAAGCCCGTTCAATGAACTATGACATTCGTGTTTTGTCTTTCCTGTATGTTTACAATAGGTATAATAAGTCGTACAAGTACGTGGATACTGAATAGATATCTTAACACCAGCAGTATCTGTTTGAATTTCTGTCTTAAATTCTCTGTACTTGTTCTTGTCCGTCGTATTGATATACCCAGAATACTTGTTATCAGAAGTAACCAATGATAGTAGCTACAACAGATATTGCATAGAAAAATTTCTTGTTCATAAATTTTACGTCATGAAATGATTTACATGTTTATTTTATCCGTGCCTGTTTGGGTATGGGACAGGCAAAGCACACTTTGGTGAACCCATTGACATTTGCATAGTATCCTATGAATTGACTGTTGATATGTCCTCCATATCATTTCCACTACTAATCGCTGTAATTTGAACCTCCTTTCCGTTTTATAACCTATTTATGATATTTCACAAACAACTGCTATAGTAATGAATCGCATTGTTTTTATAGACATGAATACTCTGTAAGAAAACATGCCATATACAGCATACTGTCTCCAAAGGCCGCAATACATGTTGACCGTAAAAACGTTCCATCTTCTCCTTTATCTTATTGTTTCCCAAGCAGGAGCACAATAGCATAATGGCACAGTCTATTGCAGTGGCTAACCCCATTTTAATTTATTGTCATTTTTCAGACGATTGCAAATGTATACAATTTTATAGACATTCACAAATATTTATACGTTTTTTTAGGCGTACACATATATCTTATCCGCATACCACATATTATAACATTGTTTTTCAATGCATTGGAATTTATACGAAAATAATCACGAAAACCTATTCGTTATGCTTACATTCAAAAACTCATATTGTTTAAACAAAGACCTGACGGACTGAACAACGGATTTCCAAACTGTCCAGTCCTAATATAATTCACGACAAGCGGAGCGAAGCAATATAATTTGGTTTCCGTACCTCCGCTTTTTGCTATTATTTTTATATATAAGGCATGACATTACGACATTTATGCTTACCTTTGCACGAAATAACGACAGCCACCTCAACAAAATCAAAAAACAAAACACATACTGACATGAAACCAAGCATCCCTAAAGGTACACGTGACTTTGGCCCCATGGAAATGGCACGCCGAAATTATATCTTCGATACCATACGTTCAGTATATGCCCTCTACGGCTTCCAGCAAATAGAGACCCCGGCAATGGAGAATCTCTCCACGCTGATGGGAAAGTATGGAGAGGAAGGGGACAAGCTGCTATTCAAGCTCCTCAACAGCGGTGATTTCCGCTCCCACGTCACGGCCGATGAATGGACGGGCAACACTTTGGGAAGACTGACATCGCAGCTTTCAGAAAAAGGCCTGCGCTACGACCTTACCGTACCCTTTGCACGTTATGTGGTGCAACACCGCGAGGAACTGCAATTGCCATTCCGACGCTATCAGATACAACCCGTATGGCGCGCCGACCGCCCACAGAAGGGCCGTTACCGCGAGTTCTATCAATGCGATGCCGACGTAGTGGGCAGCGACTCGCTCTTGAACGAAGTGGAACTGATGCAGATAGTCGACACCGTGTTCACAAGATTCGGCATACGCGTGTGCTTGAAAATTAACAACCGCAAGATACTCTCAGGCATCGCCGATGTCATAGGCCAGGCCGACAAGATAGTGGACATCACCGTGGCCATAGACAAGCTGGACAAGATCGGTTTGGACAAGGTGAACGAGGAGCTGCTATCCGTCGGCATTCCCCAGGAGGGTGTGGACAAGTTGCAGCCAATCATACAGTTGAGCGGCAGCAATGAAGAGAAATTGGATACCATGCGTCAGGTACTGGCTCAGAGCGAGACAGGCCTTAAGGGTGTGGAAGAGGTAGCTTTCGTACTATCCACACTACAGGCACGTTGTCCGCTGAACAACCCTATAGAACTGGATTTGACCCTGGCACGCGGTCTCAACTACTATACGGGATGCATATTCGAGGTCAAGGCCCTGGACGTGCAGATAGGAAGCATCACCGGTGGCGGACGCTACGACAACCTCACTGGCATCTTTGGCATGCCGGGACTCAGCGGTGTGGGAATCAGCTTTGGTGCAGACCGCATATATGACGTATTGAACCAGCTGGACCTCTATCCCGAGCAGGTACGCACCGCAACCCAACTGCTGTTTGTGAACTTCGGGGAAGCCGAGGTGGCATACTCTCTGCCAATCGTGGCGGATGCGCGAAAAAATGGCATACGTACCGAAATTTATCCTGACAATGCCAAGATGAAAAAGCAGATGCAATATGCCAACGCCAAACAGATTCCTTACGTGGCCATAGTTGGCGAGACCGAAATGGCCGAGGGCAAAGTGACACTGAAAAACATGATTACCGGCGAACAGTCGGTGGTCTCTCCCGAGGCTTTGATAGACAGCATTGCTTGAAAAGGCAAGGTTTATCTCCAATAGTCAGCCCCCCGTTCGTGAATTCACGAACGGGGGGGGCTGACTATTGTTACGACCGGATTTCACTCCGAATATGTCATTCTATATCCAATGTTCATATGCAAGTACATGGGGAATATGGTGTGCCAGACCTGCATTCTATCATTGCTATGACACATGAATATTTACAATGACTGTTTTGTTGAACGTAAAGAGTGGAAGTCGCTTACCCTCGTGACACCCTCGCGCATACCCGTTCTTGACCATAATATTGTCGTGGACGCGACCATACTATGGCCGAGGACACGTCCATACTATAACTATACCATAGGTGCAGACAATACTGAGGCCACTTTCGTAATGGCATGAGGCCAAGAATAAGTTCCCTATTGAAAAACACTTACATCCACAACCGGATATCAACACCCCGACCAGCCATAGCCGCATCACATGATTTTGAACTTGGCAAAGCGCAGCAGAAGCTGCTTGGTCCCCACATTCTCAAATGATACAGTAGCCTTGGTGTCTATTCCCTTGCCATCTATTGCAGTTATCACCCCGTTGCCGAAGCGGTCGTGCAGAATACGCGTACCTACCGATACGTCCGGCATGGCTGCTGCTGCGGAAGCCGTAACTGCAGGTTTGGCCTGAGTGACACGGACAAAGCGGTCCGTGTCCCGAGGTGTCGGCTTGGGTACCTGATTTGCAACAACAGGTCTGCGAGGCATTTCCCTGCCCGAAAGGGAAGCAACTCCTCCGTCCGAAGGCGTAGCACCTATGCCACGTACACGCAGGTAGCGCGGGTCTATCTCACGCAAGAAACGGGAAGGACGGCAAAACTCCACCTTGCCATAACGGAAACGACTGCGGGCGTTGGTGACTATCAGATACTCCTCGGCACGCGTCATGGCCACATAGAACAGGCGACGTTCCTCCTCCAACGCACGCAGGCTGTCCATGCACATCTGCGACGGAAAAAGGTCTTCTTCCATGCCCACCACAAAGACCACACGGAACTCCAGCCCCTTGGCCGAATGCACAGTCATGAGGGTAAGCCGGTCTTCGCTCAGCGATTCATTCTCGTCGGTATCGCTCAACAAAGACACTTCCTGCAAATAGTCTGTCAGCAGAGCCCCCTCGCCCTGCTCCTTGCGCTCCTGAACAAAGGTGGCCATACCATCAAGCAGTTCCTGCAAGTTCTCCCTGCGTGCCTGGTCCTCAGGCTCCACGCCACGGTTGACCTCGGCCTGCAAGCCGCTATTGCGGACGATATCCAGTACCAAAGCATGGGCATCGTCAGCGGTGTGACGCTCATGGAAAGAGTTTATCATCTGTACAAAGGATGACAGCTTGTTGCGAGTACCACCGTTGACATCCAGCAAGTGAGGGGAGCATAGTATTTCCCAAGGCGGGCATTCGTGCTGCAAAGCGGCATGGAAGACCTTGTCCATGGTTGTCTGACCAATGCCACGGGCAGGATAATTGATTATACGCCGCATGGCTTCCTCGTCCTGCGGATTTACCACCAGACGAAGATAGGCAATGACATCCTTTATTTCCTTGCGTTGATAGAATGACGTGCCCCCATACACGCGATAAGGTATTGCAGACTTGCGCAAGACCTCCTCGAAAGCACGGCTTTGGGCATTGGTGCGGTAAAGGACGGCCATCTGGCAATATGGTATCTGTTCGTTGCGATGGAACTCGCGCACGCACTTGGCCACGGCATTCGCCTCATCTATGTCGCTATAGGTCTGCAATACGCTGATTGGCTCGCCTGGCGCCTTTTGGGAATAAGCCTCCTTGGGTATCTGTTCGCTATTGTGTCCGATAAGGGAGTTGGCGGCCGACACGATGGTCCGGGTGGAACGATAGTTCTCCTCCAGTTTGAAAAGTCGGCTCCCATGGTAGCGTTCCTGAAAACGCAGGATGTTGTCGATATTGGCTCCACGAAACGAATATATGCTCTGGGCATCATCGCCCACCACGCACACTCGCTGACGTTGCTGCGTCAGAAGCCATACTATCTGGTGCTGTGCATAGTTGGTATCCTGATACTCGTCCACCAATACGAACTGGAAGCGTTCTTCCCATTTCCTTGCCACATCTGTATGCTGACTAAGCAGAATCCAGGTGTAAAGCAGGAGGTCATCAAAGTCCATGACATTGGACTGTCGGCACCGCATCCAATAACGATGATATATTTGTCCTATGGCAGGCATGCGCGCCTGGCGGTCAGCCTCGATGTTGCGCCTGTCGGCCATGTACTCCTCAGGCAGAATCAACCGGTTCTTGGCCATGCTGATACGCGAGGCCACGCTACCAGGCTTGTAAGTCTTGTCATCCAGTTGCATATCCCTGATAATGTTCTTTATCAGACTTTTGCTGTCAGAGGCATCATATATGGTAAAATCTCGTCCAAAGCCCAGGCACTCGCATTCCTGTCTAAGTATCCGCGAGAAAATGCTGTGAAACGTACCCATCCACAAACCTGCTGCCGTGCGCTCGTCCAGCATGCGGCCGATACGCTGGCGCATTTCCTTGGCAGCCTTGTTAGTGAAAGTCAAGGCCAGAATGTTCCATGGTTGCATGCCGCAATGCAGCAGATAGGCAATCTTGTAGGTAAGTACCCTGGTCTTTCCGGACCCGGCACCAGCTATCACCAGCGAAGGTGCATCGTTGCACAAAACCGCTTCCAATTGGCTCCGGTTCAGTTCTTTGGACAAATTATCTATGTTCATCATGTATTCTCTTCCGGTAAATGGTGTCAAAGACTATTGACGAAGAAAGACACTACCATGGCCAACAATATCGCCCATGGCCAACGCGCTATGCCATAGGTGACGAGTTCCAATACATCGCGTCCGGAATGCACGGTGCCTGACACCAACCCGAAAACAAAGCAGACAAGAATGCACTCGACACACAAACTCTGAAACAGGCCATTGCTCCATGGTGAAGGGAAGACCCTGCCGGTGACACCCAGCAGAGGACTGCCTGGCAGCATGGCTGCTGCAAGTAACACGGCATTGGTGATGACAGCAACAACAATGGCTGCAACCATGCCATCCTGGTCGCGTACCTTCAGTATCTTGCTGCGCAACACGCTTCCGACGGCAGCCAACAACAGGATTACATAGACCAGCAGTTCGGATGCCGCGCATTCCGTACCATGAAGCCATAAATATCTCAATAATTCATTCATGACAATACATTTCCCCTATCTCCTTGTCCCGGTCATGTGGCACCATGTCCGGGATTCATTCTTCATCTGGCTTCAGATTATCCAAATCTATTATGTGTAATTGCAGTGCCTTGGTCACCAAGCGCGTAGCATTGACACCGGTACGTTCACTGCCGGTAAAAAGACGATTGATGAGATCCACCTGCCTCTTCTCAAGACTTTTGGCACCAAAGGGCATACCCTTGAGGTTGGCAATCATATCCTTGGTATAGCCCAATGCCAAATGACGCAGGTAACGTTCGTCATATTCGTCTATGTCATAGTCAATCAGAGCATCGCTCTGCTGCACCTCCCCCAACACGCTCTTGCGATAACGGAAAAGTATCTTTTTCAAGATAGGCTCGTTGAAAACCAGACGACGCCCGTGCATTACCAGCAGTACATCATCCCGCTGCAACAGGTTGCCTGTTTTCAATATAATGCCGTCGGCACCAGCGGAGAGTGCCTCTATCCACAAGCGTTCGTTCAATATCTCGCCAGTGAAAATGAGGATACGCAAACTACTGTAACGGTCACGCAACTGACGGCAGATATCCACACCCACGGTAGTGCTTCCGCCCAAACCAAGGTCCAAGAGAACCATGTCGGGAACGCCCTGGCGCATCAACTTCCACAGTTCTGCCTCGTTCTGTGCAGTTCCTATTATAGTAGCTTCGGGAATCTCGCTTCTGAATATATGCTCGGTACCCTTCAGTTCCAACTGAACATCCTCAACGATGATAACCTTGAATTCTTCCATAATGTTATAATGATTTCGTTATTTTGTACATATAGTCTCAGCCCGGGAAATCCGCATGCGGAATCATGCATACGCACTATCTCTCGCGCTACAAAAGCGTCCAGGTTACCTGCGTCCGGAGTGAAAAGGTTGTCGGGAATATGTGCATCCTGCGGTCTGACCCTTATTTCCATTATATTGTCTCTCTCGGACACACTCGTGGTGGAAGGCACGTTGCCTATGGCGGACATTATCCTTCGCTTCAACTCGGCCAACAGACTTTCGTCCATGGACAGCCTTGTTGGTATCTGTCTTTGAGCCTGCTCCAAGAGGATGGTATAAATTTCATTATAATAGTTCATCAACTGGGTCAACTCCTGAATGTCCACATCCCGGCTCAAGGCCATACGCTGTATGCGTGCAGGATAGTACATGGTCTCATGCTTGATGGTGGAAAGGCAGTTGTCCAGGATGCGGTTCTGGATATGCACACGGTCCAGCTCATATTGCACGCGATTAAGGGATTCGTTCTGCTGTACCTGCATTTCCTCCTGCTTCAACATCTCGCCTCTACGTCGACGCGAATGCCTAATCACCAGTACAAGGAAGAATACAGAACAGAGGAAAAGCATGAGTGTGACAAAAATGGCTCCGCTTATTTCAGACTGCAGGGTATGTAATTGTTGCGCATAGATAGGCAAGCCAGGGTCTGTCGTCAGTATCCCGTGCAACCGTGCACATTGCATATTGTGATAGTTGTATTCATCCCACAGGTGCAGGGACTGAGAGGCAAAGGCCATCTCGTTCTCTATGTGCATCCGTAGGGCGATGCTGTCTTCAGGAACCAAGGCTATTGCACGATGACCATAATACATGGCTTCCCGGTAAAGCGATACATAGTTGCTGTTGCACAGAGCATGATACGCCTCCAATGCCGCATTGTAATCACGCTCCGCCCCTGGTATGTTCCTATAATCGTGGAATACCTGGTACATACTGTCTTGACTATTGTCTGGCACAGCTACCACTTCGTTGTCCTGTGTCCATCCGGACAGACCAAAGCCAAATGCCAGTATAACGAGAAGCACTCTGGGCAACCTGAACCAGAAACGGCTCCCCTGCCCCAGCGTACTCTCAACTCCAAAGGCGCAACATTGGAAGCGGGAGGAAAGCTTCTTCATCTGGTCTATGATACCCCGACAATTCATCAAGCCAAAACCGAATCCATGTCCTTCCTCGCCGACAGTATGCTCAGCAGGTTTGGAAGCCGGAATGCGATAGACCTTGCTGTTATTGATCATGTCCACACTCTCAGGGCTGAGTCCGCATCCGGTATCACGCACGGAAATCTCCACCACAGTGTCTGTTGCCTCAACGAGGATGCTTACCCGTCCGCCGGAAGGAGTGAACTTGCGTGCATTGTCGCATAGTGTGTTTATCATGAATAAGGTCAAAGCCCGGTCAGCCTTTACCGAAACATCAACGACAGGTACATCAAGCGCAATGTTTCTACGCTGGAAAGTGGCCTTGTTCTTGGCTATCGTATTCAGCAGTGGTTGCAGAGCAAATGTACTGATATTAACGGCCACCATGCCACGCTTTACCTGTATCCAGTCCGTAAGGATATTGTTTATGCGAAGTATCTCAGCCGACAGCTCCGCAACATACTCCATATCATGAGTATGCAGCATGCGATTGATGTATGGCAGCACATTCTCCGCCAAGCTGACGTTGGCCCTGCGCTCTATGTTCAACAACTTCTCTCTGGCAAGTTCCATCTCCCTGGCACATGTTTCGTCTTTGGTCAATTGCAACGTTTCCTCCGCCTCGCGTTCTTGAAGCAACGTTCTCTTTTTCAGCCTCCTCAGCTGTATCCAAAATACGGCTATGACTATCAGCACCATGGCGGCAATGACGGAGAGACTGATGTAGAGACGATTGTTGTATGACTGTAATTCCTCGGCACGGGCATCACTCTCAAGATTCTGCCGCATGGAACTAAGCAAAGACAAGTATATACCACGAGCTTCCTGTGCCAGATCCTTATTTCCCAATGCACTGTATGTAAGAGAAAGTCGTTCGTAAATCCGAGCCTCCCAGTACGGAACACATTTCGCCTCTATCTTGTGCTGCTCCTCAATTATTTCCAAGGCCTCCAGCAATGGGTCCAAGGCTTCTGCATAACATCCTTGGCGAAAAAGTAGTTCTGACTTGGTACGCAATACATTGGCCGTCTGGAAACGGTCGCCATATTCACGAAACAATGCCAAAGAATGCTCCACGAGAAGAAGAGGCAGGGAATCTTCGCAAATTTCATCGGAAACACTTGCATATTGTCCTAAAAAATAATTCAAGACTCCGCCCTGCGTACGCTTGACCAAGTCCCTTTGCGCCGCCGTTTCCAAAGCAATGGAGAGTGACTGCAAGGCATTGGCTTGAAAATACTTGTCGTTGCGGCGACGTGCCAAGGCAAGGACGTTTGTCAGATAATCGAACTCGTTCAATGCAACGATTATGCTGTCTCCCTCCAGCAAACCACCGTCACCAAGCATGTACATGTAGTTACACCATTGCGCCGTATCCCTTGGCAACCGCATATAAGCATCCAACTGATGCATTTCCACCCTCGAAGCCGCCACCTGCATGGAATAGTAATAATAGGTGGAGGCTATGATATGCATTTCTGTCCGTGCATACAAGACACGGCCTTGATGATGTGGGGAAAGAAGGTCCAGTTCCTCGTCTATACGCATAAGCCGCCTTTCGGCATTGTGCCACGCACGGTAGAACATCCTTAATTCTCCTGTGCGCTGCGTTATCTTCATTCGCATGACATCGGCACAAAGCAACTCCACTTGATTGCTTGTCACCGAATCAACACGGTTCAACTCCGCAATGGCACGCGAGAACAACATCTGCTGATACCACACGAAAGCCCTGTGGTTCATCGCCTCGGCTTGTCCATCAGGATAATCGCTACTAAGCGCATAGGCCATATTGGCATAGTGAAGAGACTGGTCCACATCCACATAACGCAGAGCATACGCCCGATGATTAAAGTCATCGGGCATGGTTGTGTCTTGCCGCGTACATGCCGCAGACACCAATACCGTGAATATGGCCAACAAGAGGTTTCTCCCCATATCTGTCCTATATTTTGCCAATCAATTTCCCAAATGCTTGTCCATGGATGGCTGCTCGTTTTCCGATGTCTGGAGAGGAGCAACAGCATTATCATCTCCCGAGTTGGCTTTCTTGGCATCCAAGTGCCTTATCAGAAGTGTATCTATCTCCTCGAACTTCTTGCCCATGTTCAAGTTGAGATATATTCTGTATAATGGATTACCCCACCTTTCCACGTCCTCCGGCGAGAGTTCGCGTACACGCTCCATAGGCTCCAGTGCCCTACGGTAGAGCGACACACGCCGAGAAGACGAGTTCTCATTCAAGGACATGTTCAACAGTGAGATGCCTTTGTTATAGAGTGCGTCTACGTTGTCCGGCTCACGGCGAAGACATTCTTCACTCATACGGATACACTTCTCATACTCTCCACGATTTAGAGCAAACATGCTCATGGCAAACCAGTACACGGCACGATCCCCATCGTTCCTTACCAAGGAATCCGTGAGTTCCAATCCACGTTCAGTCTGACCATGACGCATATAATAGTCCATCAGATTGAGAAAAAAATAGTTGTATCCAGGGTAGCAGTTCACTCCGTCCTCAAGAATACTCAACCATTGTGCGCTATCGCCAAGGCTGACGCAAGAACGCGCCTTGTATTCCGACAAAGCCGGACGTTCCTTGTCAGGTGTCAGAGCTATGGCCGTATCAACATGGCGCAATACATGAAGAGGATTGTTCTCGTTCATACCACAAACCGTAGCCCAATAGGCCACACGCCCAACAATGCTGTCCATATCCGTGGTGCATGTTCTCAGGAACATGTCAAAGAAAGGATATGCTTCAGACCATTTGGAGCCACGCAAATGAAACTTACCTCCACCAAGCAGGTTTTGCCTGTGAAGGGCACGAAGTTTGCGGTTTTTATCCTTAAACCTGCCTTTCGCGTCTATGGAGTCACTTTTGAGAGTGTAGTCGTATATATTAAATATCGTCCGATAGAGACGGACCGTGTCTATATTCTGTTTCAGGTAGGCACTCATGTTCAAACCATCATTCATGCTTTGTTCCAACAGGGCACAAAGATGGTATCCTTCGGCCTTTATCTCATCTGTAGTGGTGGGGAGCGCGATACTGTCCAGAAGAATACGTTCGATATTCTCCTGTCCTGAATTGGACTTCACGGCAGCACGGGCTTCTTTCAGCCTCTTGTTCACAGTCACCTTCTTATGCGACTGGACATAAGGAGCCGAAAGCAGTATCAACATAAATATCAATAGTATTCGCTTCATCCTTAATCAAGCAACTATGTCAACGTTAATGTGTGGCCGTCAGACAGCCATTTGCAATCACGGCCTCCACATCTTAGATATATTATAGTTCGCAATGGTGCATCACAGGCTCTGACGCCTGCGATGCACTCTATGTATGTCACAAGAAAGTGATTACTTGATGTAGGCCTCCATTTCGGCAGCCTTCTCTTTCTCGCCAATATTGTTGTAGATTACCTTCAATGGATTTGCCCATTTGGAGGCATCAGCCTCGGTATCCAATTCGCGATACTTCTCGAAATAAGGGGCAGCCTTGGCAAACAATGCCTTAACCTCGGCGGTAGCAGCATCGACAGCGGCCTGGGACTTCATTTGCTTACCGCTGATGTCACGCGCCTTTGCCAATGCGTTCTGATAATGGCAGTAACCACAGTTGTAGACACCATCCGCATAATCGGGATTAAGCTCCACAGACTTCTGGAAATACTTGATTGCCTCATCAAACTGATTCTTGGAATAGAAAGCAAAACCACGGCAATAGTTGGCTATACTGTTATTGGGATACTTCTCAATCATCTCTGCCGTGTATGTATCCATAGCCTCCGTACCGACATCGCTGAAATGAGCCATCAACTGCTGCATGGCAATCTCTCCCATCTCACTATCGGGTTCACTGGCGATAATGTTTTTCTGGGCAGCAATCCATTCCTCAGTCTTGCCCTGCTCCTTCAAAAGCTGAGCCTTGGCACGCAGCACAAAGTTATGACTGTCCTTGTTGTCAAATTCCAACGCCTGGTCATAGTATTTGTCCATCAATTCAACGTTCTTGTCGTTGAAAGCCGTATAGAAGATGTTGAAAGCAAACTGTGATGCCGGATACTCGGGGTTCTTCACCTCTTCGTTGTCTGCCACCTCAGGATACTTGGATGGAAACGCGATGTACTCGTCCAAAGCCTTCTGGGCACCATCCATATCCTTGGCCTCGATACAGAACTGGCACAGATAAGCATAGTATGAATGTGTTTTGGGGAACTTCAGTTTCACAGCCTGTATTATGACATTCTGCATCTGATCATTAGTCTTGCCATAGGTAAGCTCTCCGTGGCAAGCTTCGGTGATGGCAAAAATAGCCTTAGCTAATGCAACACGGTCGTAAGCCTCTTTCTTGGAGGCCTTCACCAGTTCACTGTTAAGCACGGCTGTGGCCATGTCATCCAAAGCCTTGTAAGCCTCAAACTTCTTGTTGTCCTTGATGTACTCTGTAGCCAATGCGGCGGTAAGGTGATCGATACCCTGAAGTGACAGTGCCTGAATCTTGGACTCGTTCTCGGCAATTAACGCATTGTTGGCAGCATCACCTTTTTGCTGTTCCAATTGAATCGCCTGCTGGCAGGCCAAAACCTGCTGTGCGCAACTCATACCATCGGAAAGTTGCTTGTTGGCTGACTTTGTTGCTTCTTTCAGAGCAGCCTTGGCGGCCTTGGCGGCTTCCTTGTCTTCCGGAGTCTGTGCTATTGCGCTACCTGACAATAGAGCAATGGCAAGCGCGAAAATAATCTTTTTCATAGCTTAACATTTTGTTTAAGTGGTTGGATAATATTTTTTATCTATAGTGCCAATATGACATTATTCCTGAGAAACGACATCACCGTCATCCTCTTCCTCATCGGAACGCGGCACCACACAGACATGAGCGATACTGTCGCCACGCTTCTTCAGCTCGATTACCTTGGTACCCTGGGTGGCACGGTTCTTTGTCTCCTTTATGTCATCTACATGCAGGCGTATCACGGTGCCGGACTTGTTTATAATCATCAAGTCGTCCTCCTCGGTCACTACCTGCAGGGTCACAAGTTTACTGTTATCCGCCAAGTTCATGGCCTTAACCCCCTTGGCATGGCGGTTTGTCTTGCGATATGCCTCCACCGAGGTATACTTGCCCCAGCCCTTGTCACTCATTACCATGATGCTCTCGGCCTCTGGATCATTGATAACGGCCATGCCTATTACTTCATCCTCACCGTCATTGTCCAGAATGATACTCTGCACACCGGTACTAACACGCCCCATGGTACGAACATCAGACTCGCTGAAGCGGACGGCACGTCCATTGCGGTTGGCCACGATGATTTCGTCTGTACCGTTGGTCAGATTAACGGCAATCACCCTGTCTTCCTCACGGATGTTGATGGCATTCACGCCATTGGTGCGCGGACGGCTGTATTCCGCAAGACAGGTCTTCTTCACTATACCTTCCTTGGTAGCAAATACAACATAGTGAGAACTGCAGAAGGCAGGATCCTGCAACTTGCGTATCAGCAGGCAGGCCTGAACCTTGTCTCCTGGTTCGATTTGCAGAAGATTCTGTATGGCACGTCCCTTGTTTTGCTTTGTCCCCTCCGGGATGTCATATACGCGCAACCAATAGCAACGACCACGGCTCGTGAAGAACATCATGGTGTTGTGCATGGTGCCGGTATAGATATGCTCAATGAAATCATTGTCGCGTGTGGCGGACCCCTTGGAACCTATGCCGCCACGACCTTGGGCACGGAACTCGGCCAAAGGAGTACGCTTGATATAGCCGGAGTGGCTGATGGTTATCACCACCTCGTCATCGGCATAAAAATCCTCAGCGTTGAACTCTTCGGCACTGGGCATAATCTGCGTCTTGCGCTCATCGGAATACTTCTCCTTCACCTCCATAAGCTCGTCCTTGATTACCTGACGGCACAGGTTGTCATCGGTCAAGATTTGATTGTAGTAGGCAATCTTGCCCTGCAATTCATCGAACTCGTTGTGCAAGTCCTCTTGGCGCAGACCGGTCAATTGGCTCAGGCGCATGTCCACTATGGCCTTGGACTGAAGTTCGTCCAGATTGAAACGGGCCTCCAAGTTGCTCTGTGCATCCTGTGGTGTCTTGCTGGCACGGATGATACGTACAACCTCGTCAATGTTGTCGCTGGCAATGATAAGACCTTCCAGAATATGTGCGCGTTCCTCGGCCTTGCGCAGGTCGAACCTTGTACGCCGGATAACCACCTCATGACGGTGTTCCACGAAATTACTGATACAATCCTTCAAAGTGAGAAGACGCGGACGCCCTTTGACCAAGGCTATGGCATTGACGCTGAAACCAATTTGCAATGGGGTCATCTTGAACAGCTTGTTCAGTACCACACGTGCATTGGCATCGCGTTTCACATCCACGACTATACGCATGCCCTCACGGTCGCTCTCGTCATTGACATTGCTGATACCTTCCAGCTTACCCTCCTTCATCAGGTCTGCGATGTATTCTATCAGCTGGGCCTTGTTCACGCCATAAGGAATTTCAGTCACCACGATTTTATCGTGCAGGTCATGCGCTTCTATGTCGGCCTTGGCACGCATCATCACGCGCCCGCGACCCGTTTCGTACGCATCCTTTATACCCTGAATGCCCATGATATATGCCCCGGTGGGAAAGTCGGGACCCTTGACATACTGCATCAGTCCCTCGGTATCCATCTCCGGATTGTCCACATACGCCACACAGGCATCCAGCACCTCACCCAGGTTGTGTGTGGGAATGTTGGTGGCCATGCCCACGGCAATACCGGTGGCACCATTCACCAGAAGATTGGGTATGCGTGTTGGCATGACAGAAGGTTCCTGCAGGGAGCCATCGAAGTTGTCCACCATATCCACAGTCTCCTTCTCCAGGTCTTCCATCATGGCCTCGCCCATCATGGCAAGACGCGCCTCCGTGTAACGCATGGCAGCGGCGCTGTCGCCGTCCACGGAACCAAAGTTGCCCTGACCGTCAATCAACGTATAGCGCATGTTCCATTCCTGAGCCATGCGTACCAACGCACCGTAGACCGAGCTATCTCCATGCGGATGATACTTGCCAAGAACTTCGCCCACGATACGGGCACACTTCTTATAGGGTTTGTTATGTGTGTTGCCCAATCCCTCCATACCGTAGAGGATACGTCGGTGCACCGGCTTGAAGCCATCACGGACATCGGGCAATGCGCGAGCCACAATGACGCTCATAGAGTAGTCAATGTAGCTTTTCTTCATCTCGGACTCAATGTCCACCTTGATGATTCTTTCCTGATCTTCCATTTATAAAACTTTAGTGTTATATTCTGGTTTAGGCGTGTTTTGCCTTATTTTCGTACAAATTTAGGCTTTTTTCGCGACTTATGCAAGAAAATGAGGTCTAATTGATACCGACAACATGCCATTTGCAAACACGCCCAAACGCTCAGAATCCTCAAAACATGCATCCAGGAAACAGACACAAGGAGAACGATCATGGCAACCACACAAATAGCAACCAGACAGGGTGTCGGCCGTTGCCTCCAAAAGGGCACGCCAAGCAGGAGGAGATTGAATATATGCGAATTCGTAGCGTTACATTCGCGATTATCGACCTGTGAATTCGTGAATTCGCAGCATCATATTCGCGAATACTACACCTGCCCTTCTGTGAATCAAGGCTGCAATACAATCCAAGTACATCAAGGCAGTCCCAATGGAAAGACACGAGGAGACCGTTTTACAAGTCTCCGAATATGAGAAATCCCCCTGCCAGAGTGAACGAACTGCCACCAAAAAGTTAGACACAAAACTTTTTTGGTGGCAGTTCAAAGCGCATTCTGACAGGGATAAAATCATTAAAATATAACTTGCTGGACGTCTCCCCATTTATCCCAAGCCGGTCATGGCACCTCAAGGCAAGAAACATGCGTCAACGGTGCCTTAAGGCAGCACCAACCAGAATGGACCATGGGCACGACACACAGTGTCAGCGTTCGCAGAACGTCCCTCCGACCCACTCTACCATGGGTTCTTCCGCTTGCAGCCTGTGCCATTCGAGTATGCGGGATTGGGTGTCCAGCGTAACCACCACTGGACCACAGACAAGTTCGCCAGAAGACAGCACCAGCCTATGATAGCCAAACTTCTTCATCTGCGCCGAGGAACTACATGGATAGGCTTGTCCTTGACAATGTCTATGGTACGGTGTTCAGCCTTGTCGCCACGGATTTCATAGGGATTGCTGCGAACATGGACCGTATCGGTCGTGTTCTTAAGTGACAGAGTATCCAATTCAAGAGGAGATTCTTCTTCCTCTTTTTTATTGTTACTGGTCAAATCGTGGTAACGAACAAGTACGAAATCACTTACAGCCAATATGCCAAAGCCATTGGTTCGGAGCGGCAAATAAATGGTGCCATTGACACTGCGAATGGGGATATCACGGCAGTCAGCAGAACAATTCAACCTTATTTCGGTATCCCTGCTGCCGCCAAGACGTTGGCTGGTACCCACAATACTGTCGTTATCATAATGGACAGACAGAAGGGCATAAGCCTCCGTGTATTGGTCGCTGGACATGAACTGTGTCTTGAACGCCCACATGAAATAATCTCCTGGCATGAAAGTGGTATCTGCCTCTATGGAGAAAGAATATATGTTGTCCACCACATTGGGAATGAGCACAACGTTGCTTCTCAAATTCCACACATTGGCCGTATCGCCCTCAGTGGCAAGATAGCTGTAGCGATTCTTCTCCTGACGATCCACGCCTTGCGACTCGGCCATATATGAGAGGCGCTTGCTGACTCGTGTGCATATCTTCACCATCTTTTCGGAATTGCGGCACCAATACACCAAGGACGTATCCAGTTCCGCCTCCGTGACATGATTCTTCTTCAGCGCGGCCTGTGTCAGGATGTACCTGTTCTCCGGCAAATCCCCGCTCTGTGTCTCCGCCATGGCAAGAGCCAGATGATAATCCACAAGAATATCCTCCATCTTGCTCTCCGACAAGATACCGGAAGGACGCTGGGGGGTACATGCCGAAATTATGGCTATGAGAATAAGAAGAGGATACTTTTTCATCTACAAAACGGAAGAATATGTTACTGCATCAACCCCTGCAACTGCCTGCGGCAAAACAGCAATATGGCTATCACGCCACATGATATGCAGGCATCAGCGAAATTGAATATGGGCGAAAAGAATATAAAGTGCTCTCCGCCCAAGAAAGGCAACCAACCAGGCCAGTTCCATTCTATCAAAGGAAAATAGAACATGTCCACTACCCTGCCATGGAACAGAGAAGCATACCCGGTACCGAAAGGAACGTATTCCGCAACAATCGGAGCCGGGGGATTGTTGAATATCTGTCCGTAGAACAGGCAATCGATGATGTTACCTGCTGCTCCTGCCAAAATCAAGGACATGCAGACGAGAAAGAGATAGTCCACTCCCTGCCTTATGAGCTTACACATTATATATAAGAGAAGACAGACTGCCGCTATGCGGAACGAAGTAAGAAGCCATTTGTCCACAAGTTCCATGCCAAAGGCCATGCCATTGTTTTCGGTAAACAGAATCTTGAACCATGGAGTTATGTCAATTACCTCATGCATGTACATGTGGGTCTTGACCCACAGCTTGATCATCTGGTCTACGATAATGGCCGCCAGCGATATGCCAGCGGCCGTGATAATCTGATTGGTTTTTCTGCTCATATCTGTGCTATTGCAGGCTTTAGACCTTTTCAACTGCTATTGCCTCACCGGCAAATCGCACCTCTACGGCCAACACCTGACTTGTAACATAGTCACGGTTTGCAAGCAGACAGGCACGGGTCTCGTCGTTGTCCGGCAAAGTGACTATGATGCGGTCAGTAATCTCAAAGCCGCTGTCCTTGCGCAACTGCTGGATAGTGCGAATGATTTCGCGTGCCATACCCTCGAGACGCAGCTCCTCGGTGATGGTCAAATCAAGTGCCACGGTAAGGGTGCCAACGTTTGCAACGCTCCATCCTGGGATGTCCTCGCTATAGATTTCCACATCCTCCAATTCTATGAGAACATCCACTCCGTCTACAGGAACGGATACGCTTCCCTGCTCCAGCAAGGCTATCTGTTCCTGGCTCATGGAGGCAACGGCTGCCGCCACGGACTTCATCTGCTTGCCAAACTTCTTGCCCATGGTGCGGAAATTGCACTTCACCTTCTTTACCAACATGCCTGAACAGTCCACGAACTCTATTTCCTTGACGTTCACTTCGTCCAGAATCAACTGCTTCATAGCCTCTATGCGTTGCTGCTGCTCGGCATTGATGGCGGGTATGGCAATGCGTTGCAGAGGCTGTTTCACACTTATGGCCTCCTTCTTGCGCAGAGAATGTATCATGCTTGTAACCTGCTGTGCAAGTGCCATCTTCTCTTCCTGCTCCACATCGATGACAGAAGCATCTGCCACGGGGAACTTGGCCAGATGCACGCTATGCACATCCTGTTCGCCACAGCCTTCATGCAGGTCACGATATAGGCGGTCGGCATAGTACGGAGCTATGGGGGCCATAAGACGCGCAACAGTCTCAAGACATGTATACAACGTCTGATATGCCGACAACTTGTCGGTAGTCATATTGCCGCCCCAGAAACGTTTCTTGGACAAACGCACAAACCAATTGCTGACATTGTCCACGACGAAAGACTGTATCAGACGTCCAGCACGTGTAGGCTCGTAAGTCTCGTAGCACTGCTCCACGTCACGCACCAGCGTGTTCAAGGAACTCAATATCCAACGGTCCATTTCAGGACGCTCAGCCACGGGAATTACCTTTTCCTCGAAATGCCATCCATCAACATTGGCATACATGGTGAGGAAGGAATAGCTTTGGTACAATTTGCCAAAGAAACTGCCAGACACTTCCTTCACGCCCTCGACATCGAACTTGAGGTTATCCCAGGGCTGGGAATTGGTCAACATGTACCAACGTACGGCATCAGACCCGTATTTCTCGATGGTATTGAACGGGTCTACGGCATTGCCCAAACGCTTGGACATCTTCAGACCATTCTTGTCCAGGACCAAGCCGTTGGAGATGACAGCCTTGTATGCAACGGAATCAAATACCATTGTGGAGATGGCGTGCAAGGTGAAGAACCATCCGCGAGTCTGGTCCACTCCCTCGGCAATGAAGTCTGCAGGGAAGCAAGTGCCATTGTCCAGTGCCTCCTTATTCTCAAACGGATAATGTATCTGTGCATATGGCATGGCACCGGAATCGAACCATACGTCTATGAGATCCAACTCACGGGTGAGCACCGAGCCGTTCTCGCCTACGAGTTTGATATTGTCCACATACGGACGGTGCAGGTCTATCTTGTCATAGTTGGCCTTGGACATGTCTCCTGGAACAAAGCCCTTATCCTTCAAAGGATTGCTGGTCATCACACCAGCGGCCACTGCCTTCTCTATCTCGTTATAGAGTTCCTCAACGGAGCCTATGCATATTTCCTCACGAGTGTCGCGGTTGCGCCAGATGGGCAACGGTGTACCCCAATAGCGGGAACGTGAAAGGTTCCAGTCATTGAGATTCTCCAACCATTTGCCAAAACGGCCCGTACCGGTGCTCTCGGGTTTCCACAGGATGGTCTTGTTCAATTCCATCATGCGCTCCTTGGCGGCAGTGGAACGGATGAACCATGAATCCAGGGGGTAATACAATACAGGCTTGTCCGTACGCCAACAGTGGGGATAGTTGTGCACATGTTTCTCTATCTTGAAGGCACAGCCCTCCTCTTTCATTTCGATGCACATACGCACGTTCAAGTCCATATCCTTTGCAGCCGCCTTCTCGTCATACTTACCACCCACATTGTATTTGGGGTCATAGGCATTCTTGACAAATTCGCCCTGATGCTTGGCATAGGCTTCCTTGTCAACACACATCTCATAGAACTCCGGATTCATATCCTCTGGCAGGAAGTACTTACCTGTAAAATCCACCATTGGACGGGTGTCACCAGCCTTGTCCACTACGAAGAGGCTGGGTATGCCGGCATCCTTGGCCACCTTGGCATCGTCGGCACCGAACGTGGGTGCGATATGTACAATGCCCGTACCGTCTTCCGTAGTGACATAGTCGCCCGGGATTACACGGAAAGCTTCATCTTCCTTGACAACAATCCTTCCACCCTCCAAAGCACACGGCTTTATCCATGGCATCAACTGCTGATACTTGATACCAACCAAGTCTGTGCCTTTGCCTTTCCAGATTATTTCCAAATCAGACCCCTCGTCGGCCTTGAAGTGTGCAGCAAGTTGCTCCTCTGCCACCACATAGATTGCATCCTGGTCGGTATAGGGATTCTTCCCCTTCACTGCCACGTAGTCTATCTTGGGGCCTACGCACAATGCAGTGTTTGAGGGCAAAGTCCATGGGGTCGTAGTCCATGCAAGGATATAAAGATTTTCTTGAGGCAACAAAGCAGAGGCAGCGCAACCATCCACTGAAAGCACCTTAAACTGAGCCGTAACAGTGGTATCCTTGACATCACGATAACACCCCGGCTGGTTCAGCTCGTGGCTGCTGAGACCGGTTCCAGCAGCAGGAGAATATGGCTGGATGGTATACCCCTTGTACAACAATCCCTTGTTGTACAGCTGTTTGAGCAGCCACCACAGGGATTCGATATACTTGTTATCATATGTAATGTACGGATTCTCCATATCCACCCAATACCCCATCTTGTGTGAAAGGTCGGTCCACTCCGAGGTGAACATCATCACATTCTCACGACAACGACGATTATAGTCTTCTATGGAAATCTTTACACCTATGTCTTCTTTAGTGATGCCCAGTTCCTTCTCCACGCCCAGTTCTACTGGCAGGCCATGTGTGTCCCAACCTGCTTTGCGCTTGACCTGATAGCCCTTCATGGTCTTGAAACGGCAAAAAGTATCTTTCAGCGAACGTGCCAACACATGATGAATCCCAGGATGGCCGTTGGCAGATGGTGGACCCTCAAAAAAGATAAACGAGGGGCATCCCTCTCTTTCGGTCATACTCTTGTGGAACACGTCTTCTTTGTCCCATTGCTCCAGCACCTCACGATTGACATCGCTAAGGTTCAGTTTTGTGCGTTCAGCAAATCTTCTGCTCATATATAATATAGTATATTATCATTATCGTTCGGGCGACAAAATTACATAAAATCTATGTAACTGCCGAATAAAACGTTACAAAAGTCCAATGAATGTATGCTAATAATCTGTCTGAAACCATAATATCCCATAAAACAAGAACTGCCTCCCACTCAAAGTGAACAGCATCTCAACGGTTTTGCATCTAACTTTTTTGAGGACTTCAGAAGGCATCGGCAATATATATATTTTACCATCATATTTATATTGAAAAATTCTTACATTATCAGCTTATCTTAGTAGGCAAGATACAACCACTCCTCAATCAAAACAGTTATAGCATGCATGCACCAGCACAAAGACATACCATAGGAGCAAACAAATTCTCATTGCATTCCACTCAAAACACCCTTCATGAGAATCTGATATAGCCATCCGTCATACACGCCAAACACAAATATGCAATCCTCACAAGGCTACAATGAGAGCATTTTTATATTTAACACGGTATTTATTAACATATTAGACATGTCACAAGAAGAGTTGGCATTGATGTCCATCTAAGTAAAAATCATCCCAAATATACCACAAATGGATAGAACACACACGCATCTGCCAGTACCTTTGGGTGATTCCGCCAAACGGACGTTTAGCAATCAAGGCGTAAAAGTCTCATACGTACCATCGTCAAAAAATATCCTTATTTCGGTAATCCTGCGCTGAGGTTTGTCGATATACCTCTCTATATATTGCACCTGAGGAGGTATCGCAGAAGGAATACTACCAGTAACTCCGCCAGCCCCCATATGCGTCCCTTGAGACATGGCACCATTCACATCCTGCCCTTGTCCATCCCCTCCCTGCAAAGTAGCAGAAGCAATTGTCTGCCCAAAGAGATCGTCACTCATCCCATGCGATGTCAATGCATCTTTGTGCTCACCTCCGATAGGTTGTTCACGTGAATCTGAGAGATACATCTCGCCTTCACCAAACATCAACCACGAAATATTTACATCGGGGAAACGTTCATGAATAGCACTTACGGTAAGGTTAGTAGGACGAGTGCGTCCATTGAAAATTCCAGAGAGTGTAGCCTCGGCTATACATAGCTCCGAAGCAAAATTCTTTTGGCTCATGCCCTTGTCCAACATCAACTGACGGATACGATCTTTCATAGGTTTTACGGTATTGATATGGTGCCAATGTAAGGATTAGGGGTATTTTCCTCTAATTTCAGTTTGTAAACACCACTACAAAGGTACGAAAACGGATTCATCTCCGCAAACTTTTCAAACACAAATCCGAATTCAAATGCAAAAACACGCTTTACGTTCGCGAACAACCCGAGCTGAGGTCTGCATTTACATTCGCAAACTTAATTGCATTGACTACCACGCAATCCAATTATCTTACAATTAAAGTGATGTAATTTAGAAAACAAAGCCTAACATAGTATTTTTCAACATTTTAATACTTATCAATTACTGTCATTCATGCAATAACATCGCAATATGGCAGCGCACGCATCATATACTCCCATATATCGAACGTTTTACTATAGTATATATGGTAATAACATCTCATTTACAGCAAATTACCTTATCTTAAATTTGTAGTCAATTTATGCGTGCATAATATGCAAATGCATGTATTCATATTTGCGAATGCAAATATATACGTATTCACAAATATGAATTTACACACAATACAACTACTGTCTGTTTAAGCATATGAATTCACAAAGACAAATGTGCATGCTTCGTGCGGATTATTGAATGTTTTTATTTGTTAAGACCGCATTCCGTTCCATGCATATCCTGTCATTTCATCAAAAATCTCGTCGATACGCACAGACTACTGAAAGCGCAGATTTATGCGATTCTCAGCGAGCATACATACATGCTAATAGTCTAATGTATAAAAAATTGACATCGAAAAAACGCCTCCACATCACAAAAGCATCTGGAAAAAAAATGCCCCGGAAAGGGGCATTAAAGTATGGATATACAGAAAAAATACTACTCAAGAATACGGTAAACCAACTCCAAAAGCAGGTCTCCGGGCTGAGTTTTACATCCTCCTACCCCTTTGCTTGCCGCGTCGGTCTGTCGTATAAGCGACAGAATCTCCATCACACGCCTGCCGGTGTATAGTCGCATGGCAGGCATAATCTCGTTGCGAACCTTCCAATCAGGCTTGCCCAGCCACTGTGCAATTCCATGCTCGGTTTTGTCCGGACTATAATACGCCTGCATCAAGTCGGCAAAGAAACCGAACATTTGCGAAAGGGTTACAGGCAGAGCAAACGACCGCGGGTTCTTGTCGAGATACTTCAATATGATCGCCGCTTGAGATTTTTGCTTTTGCGCAATAGCAGAGATAAGTTCAAAATTATTGAAATCCTTGCTCATGCCGGTTTGAGACTCCACAAGCGTAGCCGTCACCCTACTCTCATGTGGAGGCATGGCCACCAACAGCTTGTCAAGTTCGCCAGACATGCGCATCAAATCCGTTCCCACATGGTCCACCAACATTTGCACAGCCTTGGGTTCAATGTCCTTCTTGGCCACCTTAAGATAATTCTGGATAAAGGAAGGCAATGATTTCTCATAAACACGTTTGCTCTCAAGCACCTCCCCCATCTTCTCTATGACCTTATAGAGCGGCTTACGTTTGTCCAAAGACCCGTTCTTGTTACACAGCACCAACACTGTGGACAAGGACGGATTCTTGCAGTATGCCACCAAGGCATCCTGAGAGGCGCGCATCTGCTGAAATTCCCTCACCACCACCAACCTGCGTTCTCCAAGCATTGGAAACTGCCTGCATGTGTCCGCCACACGTATGGCATCAACATCACTGCCATAAAGGAGTTCCATATCAAAATCGCGATTGGCCTGCGGCATCACCCTATCCGTTATGTATGCCTCCATACGGTCTATATAATAAGGTTCATCTCCCATCAAGCAATATACCGGGGAAATGTTGCCGGCCTTGATGCTCTTGGCTATTTCTTCGTAGGTCATGACATGTTTGTGTGTATCTTTGTATGTTGAAAAATCCGGACATTCCCTCTGCTCCCACGGCAAGGCAAGAACCCGGCCTAAAGCCAAACAGGTCCAAACCGAGGACGCTGGCAATGGGATACTGCTGGCAACCGTCAATAGTCGAACTTCAGATGACGCACGGTCTTCTTTTCGTTCTTGATCATCTCCAATGCCTCAATGCCAACCAGCACATGTGTACGTACAAAGTTTCTGGTAATCTCGGTATCACTTTCCGCCGTCTTGACACCTTCCGGAGTCATCGGATTGTCGGAAACCAAAAGCAAGGCACCCGTGGGGATGCGATTGGCGAAACCGCATGAAAACAACGTGGCAGTCTCCATATCCACGGCCATGGCCCGGGTGGTGCGCAAGTACTCCTTGAATGCGCCGTCATGTTCCCACACCCTGCGGTTGGTAGTGTACACCGTACCTGTCCAATAGTCCAGCCCCATATCGCGGATAGCAGAAGACACGGCACGTTGCAACATGAATGCAGGCAACGCTGGCACCTCAGGCGGGAAGTAGTCATTACTGGTTCCTTCACCCCTTATGCCGGCTATGGGCAGGATGAGGTCACCGCAACGGGTCTTGTGGCTCAATCCACCGCATTTGCCCAGGAACAGGCAGGCTTTGGGACTAATGGCCGACAGCAAATCCATTACAATTGCCGCATTGGGGCTGCCCATGCCGAAATTGACAATGGTGATATTCTCAGCCGTGGCCATGCGCATGTTGGATGCATAGTCCGGTGTCTCTATACCATAATGCCGGCAAAAGAGATCTACATAGTTATTGAAATTTGTCAACAGTATGTATTCCCCGAAGTCATCCAAAGCATGATTGGTATACCTTGGCAACCAGTTTTCAACTATTTCTTGCTTGGTTTTCATTATTTCTCTCTATCTTTGTTCTTGCAAAGATAATCAAAAAGTACGAATGGACAACATGCCGCCCACGTTCTTTTGAACATTTTTCACTGCGATGCTTGAACTGAATCTTCCGCATACCGACATCCGGCTGGAACGGCGAAATGACCGGTTATACATTTGGGACCACGTGCGCCTGCGCTGGATTTTGCTCACACCCGAGGAATGGGTGCGCCAGCACTTCACACACTGGATGGTGGAACACCTCGGCTATCCACTCGCACGCATGGGGCACGAAATCAGCCTCGAACACAACGGGCAACAACGCCGTGCCGATGCCGTCTTTTACGATGCGGAAGGCCTGCCACTCATAATCATGGAGTTCAAGGCTCCCCACGTGGCACTATGCCAAAAGACCTTCGACCAGATAACTCGCTACAACATGGTATTGCAGGTTCCCTACCTCATCGTCAGCAACGGCATGCAGCACTACTGCTGCCACGTGTCTCAAGAGAAAATCACCTTCCTCAGAAGTATTCCCAGCCATGACGTCCTGCCTCCAAGGCAGGACTAACCATTTGTATATCAACAACTTCCCCGTCACCCACAGGCATATGATTCCATTAACAGCAAAACGCAGACGCATCACAAGGAGCATCCCATACACCGCCCTCCTACTCCTTATTATATATAGTGTCGTCGCAGGCATTGTATCCCTACATCAAGCACGGCCGTATTTTCCCATGCCGCTATCGTACGTTTTCATCATCAACGAAGCCTTGGCCATGCTGGCCGCATTGGCTTCCATCCTTGTGGCTTGCTGCATTACGGCCATCCTCAAAAAGAAACAGAAATAAACTCCAACACAATTTCCATGCCAACCAAACCACGTTGCTTTTGGGCCAATCCCAAAAATCCGCTCTACGTCCATTACCACGACCAAGAATGGGGACGTCCCGTGCACGACGACAGCAAACTGCTGGAACTTATGATTCTGGAAAGTTTCCAGGCCGGCCTGTCCTGGGAGTGCATACTCAACAAACGCGAAGCCTTCCGAGAAGCCTTCGACAACTTCGACCGCGACAAGATACTGGCCTACGATGATTCCAAAATAGAATTCCTGATGACAAACCCAGGCATCATACGCAACCGGGCCAAGATAAAAGCCGCAATCTCCAACACGCGTATTTTCAAGGACATCCAGACCGAGTTCGGTTCTTTCGATGCCTATCTCGCTCACCTATGTCCACAAGCCCCCATCTATGACCACACCTCCACCACGTCCCCACTGTCCGACACCATTTCAGCAGACTTGCGCCGCCGTGGCATGAAGTTCGTAGGCTCAACCACCATATATGCCTTCCTGCAATCCATTGGCGTGATAAATTCACACCAGCCCGGCTGCTTCCTCTACCACGACCTGCAAGGTTGAAAGGCTCCGACATCAAGGAACCTACGTTGGAGCCACATTTCAATCCCAGTATTGTCGGCACCCCGACAATACTATAGTCGGGGGCGCGTCCATACTATTGTCGGGGTGCCGACAACACGAAGTCTAAAACCTGCCTCCAAGCGGACGAATTCTCACCTCCACTTTTGAACATACTCACAACCGCAAAGTAGTCTCCACAGTGCCAAATTCACATCACAAACAGATTAAATTCCCCAAAAGGCAGATGCCACCAATAACGAAAGTTTGTGATGCCAATAGCCAATCGTAAAATTCTGTTTTGAGGGCATGCCAGTGCAGAATGTCATTTTTTTTATCTATATTTGTGCGTATGAAATCTCTGTCTGGTTGCATTTCCGTTGTACTTGCGTGCCTTTTGACTGCTTGCATGCAGAACGAACCACAAAACAATGAATATATACAGGGAACGTATAGAATCCACTTGGAACAACGTAACGACACCCTGCACATGCTCTTTCTGGACTTGGACGAGGTGAGGTGCGACAGCCTGCAACTGCCCTATCCCGTGTACCGTTTCGACTGCGGAGACCTCACCGGGGACGGTGTTCCGGAGATTTGCGTCGGTGTGGTGAAGCCCACACGATATTGGCCCAATGGACGGAGGCTCTTCATATACCATCTGTATCGCGGAAGATACATACGCCCCTTGTGGCTGGGTTCCCGGGTGGGGCGTCCCTTGCTGGACTTCTCCGTATGCCGGGATTCCGTGCCGGCCTGCATACACACGGAGGAATGCGGCCCGGACAGCATAAGGATACGCAACGAATACTACTATCTGGGCTTCGGGCTTCAATTCAGGAAGCATCTGACAGGAACAGACAAACAGGCAAACCGATAAACAATGATAAAATCCCCAATGACATGAAACAGCCTATCCTCTTCATCCTTTGTGCCCTGCTGCTCTCTGCGGGCGGATGCAAGCAAAAGCCATCAAACACCGGCAATCCCTCGCCCGACACCATATCTACGGCAAAGGACACGAGCACCATCGCTCACGACGCCTTGCTGCCCGACAGCCTGTTCTTCATGCTGCAGGACGAGCCTCTGCCACGGCAAGTGTCACTCAATCAGGACATCAGCCACCTCAGCTACAACTGCCTGCGTCTGCTACGAAGCTATGTCTACGCCACGCACGGCCACTGGTTCATGGAGGGAGACTTGAACCGCTTCTTCCGGACACACACGCAGTGGTACTACTCGCTATGCGAACAAATGTGGTACGATTACAATTGGGACAGCATCCCGCAGCATGTCAACGACTACACCATCGCACTGGCGAAGGACTACCCCAAGGCATACGGCATGATACAGCTGGACGACGACGAGCGCGCCTTTGTGGAGCGCATAGACCTACGTATGCAGGAAATGGAGAAGCATAAGTTCGTATCCTCGGCCGAAGGGCAGAAGCTGTTCAATCCAGCACTGGCCATCAACCAGTTCCAGATATTCCAGCCCGACTCTGGCTTTGCACGCATGATCAGGGAACACAACATAGCATTGCAGCCCACCAACTACCAGCAACTATTCCACATCTACGAAAACAACGACTACTGCGACATCCCCAACTTCATCACCACTGATGTCATGCTACAGGCATATCACATGTATTTCAGCTACTTGCTCAAGAGCCTGGAGGGACACGTTATGCAGAAATCCCTGCGCGATGCCCTGTGGATGTTGTTGAAGGAATGCCACACACGCTTGAGTGTTTGTCCCGAAATGCGGCTCAGCCAGGACATGAACAATGCCATTTACTGTGCCGTAGGTCTGAAGTTGCTCGGTTATGATGCACTGGAAACCAGCGAGATGTCCGACCTGAAGGAATGGATGGCAGGAGAACCCATGCAGACCTACCTGCGCGAGGTGGAACTGGTCAACAATGCACAAGACGAAGTGTCGCCCTTGTTCCGCACGCGCACCCATTTCCCTTACAGCCTGTTCAAGCCACGAGGCCACTACACCCGCAATGAGTCATGCCAACGCTACTTCCGCGCCATGATGTGGCTACAGAAGGGATGCTTCAAACGCGAGGATCCTGCACAGCTGCATCAGGCCATCAGCTTGGCATCCCTCATCAATGATGTTCCATCTGCTCAGAAGCGCCTGCGCAATATCAACCAGGTCCTCTCTTTCCTCATAGGCACACCCGACAATGTCTCCATCCTGGACCTTGCCGCCTACATGCGCGATGAATGGATCTATGGAAACATGATATTCCAGAACGAGAAAATCGTGGCACAGATAGATGAATGGCTGAAAAAGGAGTTCAAGATGCGCAACCGCATCCGGCCAAAAGAGGCAGTGGACTTTCAGGACGAGATGAACCTGATGCCCGGCCGTTACACCTTCGACGGTGAAATCCTGGGGACGCTCTACGACCCTGCCGCCGATGCTCCCCGCGCCTATCCTTCCGGACTTGACGTGATGGACATCCTGGGAGTGGAGACCGCCACCTCGCTCCTGCAGGAGCGCAACCGTAGGCAGCCCTGGGACGACTACACGGAGGAGCGCAAGAAACTGGCCGAGCGCATGGACAAATTCTCGGGATGGAACAATACCTTATATAATAAATGGATGCGCACACTCGTCACCATGCAGAAGCCCGACAAGCAACAACCGCCGTTCATGCAGACCAAAGCCTGGAAGTTGAAAAACCTCAACTCCTCGCTGGCCTCGTGGGCGTTGCTCAAACACGATGCCATACTCTACAGCGAAGAACCCTTTGCAGCCGAATGCGGAGGTGGCGGATTGCCGGAGCCGGAGGTACTGGGATATGTAGAACCCAATCTACCCTTCTGGGAAGAGTTGGAAAGCCTGCTTGCACTCACCAACAAGATGTTGGAGCGCAACCACTTCCTCACCGAAATAATCAACGAGCGAAGCAAGACCCTCGCCGGCATGGTACAACTGTGCCGGCTGGCATCGGAAAAGGAACTGGACGGCCAGAACCTGACGACAGAAGAATACCAGCAGATACGAAACATAGGCTCCAGTCTGGAGTGGTTCACCCTCTCGGTCATAGACCCCGACACCGTCCACTACTCTTGGAACGATATAAAAGGAGCGGACAGGTACGTGGCACAGGTGGCCGACGTGTTCACCCGCAACATCCTTGGCTGTCCCAAGGACGGCATCCTCTACGAAGCAGCCGGATTCCCGAACGAAATCTACGTGCTTGTGGAAATGAAAGGACACTACTACCTTACCAGAGGGGCCGTCTACAGCTACTATGAGTTCGTACGCCCGTTGGACGACCGCCTCACCGATGAACAATGGCAGGAAATGCTCATCAATGGCAAGGCTCCAGCCGTGCCCGAATGGTTTGCCCCCATGCTATTGCAAGGCTCACAGGCCAATCCCGATGAACGTTTCCTATACTCTTCAGGATGCTGACGCGCACACTGGTTGCCTCCATTGCCGTACTTCTGGTTGCCTCATGCCACAGAAACCAGGCATTGCATACGGACATCTCCGGCCAAGAGGACGATTCGCTGGTCATCCTCTTCACCGGAGACGTGCTCCTCGACCGTGGCGTGCGCCGCGAGGCAGAAAGGCACGGATGGCCATGGCTATTCTCCGGAGTTGACTCCCTCTTTCACACGGCCGATGCCACGGTCATCAATCTGGAATGTCCTCTCACAGAAGTATACACGCCACTGGGCAAACGTTTCATCTTCCGTGCCGACACCTGCACGGCCTCCGTCATGCGCCAAGCAGGTATCACCCATGCCACATTGGCCAACAACCACAGCAACGACCAGGGATTTCAAGGACTACGTTCTACCGTGTCCTCCCTACACCAGGCTGGCATCACCCCCATGGGATGGGGCGACAATATGGAACAACGCCTCTCTCCCACCCTCATACGCAAAGGCGACATCACCGCCGCAATATTCTGTGCCGTGCTCATCCCTTTGGAGAACTGGATGCCATCCCCCAACGACATCTCCCCTTGCCAAACAGATGCCTTGAAGCTGGCCGGGGCAATACGTACCTACCATGCCATGCATCCGTCGCACCGCATAATCTGTGTACTTCACTGGGGAGTAGAGTTCCATACCTATGCCACGCCGCAACAAATACGCCAGGCAAGGGTGCTGACCGCCGCAGGAGCCGATGCCATCATAGGCCACCATCCGCATGTAGTGCAACCACAGCGCCAGTATGACTCCATCCCTGTCTTCTACAGCATAGGAAACTTCATCTTCGACCAACACACATCAGAAACAAACCAAGCAATAATGGCGCGCATTTCCATTAGTCAAAATACAGTCAAGGCCAAATCTATACCCATCCGTATCCATCATTGCAGACCAATTCCAGAGAATTGACAAGGATATTGGCAAAGGCACATAAGCCCCAACACATAAACCTCTGTCTATAAAGCTGTTACTTTCTTGATGCATTTATCATCCAACAATGCCATATTTCGCTTGTCATACCTCTTCCTACGCATTTTTACCTCCCAATAGAGTCTCTGTGCGTTTGACATATCTGCCATCTTGAAAAAAGAATATGCAGATTGCGCCTTCTTGTTTTATCGGATACTGTATTTTTCTAATATAAAAGAACCTTAATTCAAGTTCTGGCTTGGAATTCAGCAATTTGTGTAAATTTCACGTTCTGACGGGTTACGGTTTGCCAACTTGCTGGTTTCTTCGGCTTGCTTAGATTTGCTTTTTCAAATAACGCTTTTAGTCAATGCAAAATTATAAAGAAAAATCCGAAAGCCATTAAGTTGGCGTATTTTTCTTTGCTTCATTTGAAAGTCTTTTCAACCTTTATCCCGTATTCCTCAATCTTGGCGTACAGTGTTGACCTACCGATAGAGAGAAGTTTGGCGGCAAGTATCTTGTTACCGTTTGCCTGTTTCAATGCCCGTATGATTCGCTCCTTTTCTTCTTCTGCCGTCCGCAAGGCGAAACTAACCGTGGAAGAAGAGACGGATTCATAACTTAGTTCCAAGTCTGCATCGGTTATCGTATCGTTTTCCGTATGTAGGACTGCCGAGAATATCTTTTGTTTTAATTCACGCACGTTGCCCAGCCATGTGTGAGTTAGCAGGGTTTTCCGTGAGGAAGCGTCAAAATCTCTGACGTTCCGTCCAAGTTCGTCATTGGCTATCTCACGGAAGAAGTCAGCCAACGGCATGATGTCCTCCTGACAGTCACGCAACGGAGGTATGGTGATAACATATTCCTGCAACCTGTATAACAAGTCCTGCCGGAAACGCTTTTCCTTGACGGCATCATGCAGGTTCTCGTTGGTGGCGGCGATTATCCGCACATTGGCGGTCTTTTCTTCTTTAGCCCCGACCGGACGGTATCTTCTTTCCTGTATGGCACGGAGCAACATCTGCTGCATCTCCATTGTCAGGTTGCCCACCTCGTCAAGAAACAGCGTACCTCCATTGGCTTCCTGAAAATATCCCGTCCTGTTGCAGTCTGCACCCGTGAACGCTCCTTTGACATGACCGAAAAATGCGGATGGGGCGAGTGCAGGAGCAAGTGAACCGCAATCCACCGCCACGAAAGGTTTGTCGGAAAAGCGGCTTTGGGCATGGATGTCTTGGGCGATGTGCTCCTTACCCGTGCCGTTCTCGCCCAATATCAACACGCTCATCCGGGTGGGCGCAACAAGATGTACCCGTTTCTTGATATTGCGGTATGCTTCTCCCTGCCGTATGAGTATAGGGACTTGGCGTTGCCTTTTCTGTTCACGTTCCTTGATAATGGAACGGAGAAGCGGTATGAGTTTGTCCTCCACCAGTTGTTTGGGAATGTAGTCCAGCGAACCGAGTTTCATGCTCTCCACGGCAGTATGTACTTCGGCATAGTCGGTCATGACAATGAACGCCTGCCGTTTGTCATTGACACGCATCCATTTCAACAGTTCGATGCTTTCCCCATCAGGCAGACGCAAGTCTGCAAGAACTATATCGTCATTGCCAGCCTTTATTAGAGCCTTCCTTGCGGATGACAGGTGATATACCTGTTCCGTCTTGAAACCTTCCTTAGCCAATATATTGCACACGAATGTATTATATACAGGGTTGTCTTCCACCACGATTATCTTTGCCTTATCCATTGCCTTTTCTCCTTTCATCCTTTGCCAATTTAATAATCATCTGCCCTTTTTCCAATACAGCATTCACCGCCCGTTGCAGTTCTCTGTCTGAACATTCCGATTGTATGTAGCCATGCAAAAGCCATAAAGAACTGTCGGCATGGATGACCGCCCACGAACTCCGCAGACGGTGTGATAAATCCACCAATGCCTTTCTATCAAGGTTTGCACCAGCCTTACAAAAATCCTGCATATCCTTTTCTGTTTCAGCAATCAGCCTGTCAAGCATCGCCTCACTGTCACCATAAACCAAAAGGGACTTCAAATCGGGCAAATCATTTCCGAACTTTATGTTCAGACTTCTTTCAGTAACAGTAATCAGTTCCTCCAAAGTAAATGGCTTGAACAGGCATCCGGCAAAGCCTTTTGCCAGTAGTTCCTCCGTATTGCAACTGCCGGAAGCGGTAGCCACTATTACGGGTATGTCCTTTGCATTGCCGATATTTGAAGAACGCAACAGTTCCAATACTTCATAACCGTTCATCTCCGGCATCTTCATGTCGGAGACAAGCAAGTCATAATTGCGCTTGCGCATGGCTTCCATCATATCGCCCACGTTGTCAAAGGCATCACAACAAACACCTGCATGGGCATACATTTCCTTTGTCATGGAAAGTAGCGTTTCATTATCATCAAGAACCAAAACGGAACACGGGGTTGTGATATGGCTGTTTATCATATCTTGTGACTTTTCTTCCGATGCTGCATCGGCAACAGACATCGGCAGTCTGACCGTGAAACGGCTACCTTTTCCTTTCTCGCTCTGCAAGTCTATTGTACCTTTCAGCATATCTACAATCCGTTTCACGACAGACAATCCAAGTCCGAAACCATCCTGTGCAGTGGCATTGGAAAGCCTTTCAAATGCTGTAAAAACCTGTTGTTGCTCATCTTCAGTCATACCAGTACCCGTATCCTCAACAACAAGTGTCAGAACCCCGTTGTTATAGTCGGTTGTCATGGAAACACCACCGTTTTCCGTGAATTTGATTGCATTGGAAAGCAGGTTGTTCCCGATTTGCAGGATACGGTTCTTATCACCCGTCAACACAACATCCGCATTGTTTTCGATGACCAGGCACAGACTTTTGCTTTCAGCCATATTCTGAAATTCAGCTTTCAGAATTCGGGCAATCTCCTCCAATCTGAAAGGAATGGCAACATGCTGTTCCTTGCCGTTATCCAGCCGGAAGAAATCCAACAACGAGTTGAGCATGGCAAGCATCCGTTGAGAGGACAGACGGATATGTTCCGAATATCGGTCTATCCTCGTTTTTGCGTTATTTTTCTGTATCAGTTCGGCATACCCATGAATTGCGGAAAGCGGTGTTCGTAATTCATGGGTAATGCTATGCATGGCCTTCTTGCGTGAATCAATCAGTTCCTTATTCTGACTGACGGATTCCGTTAGTTGTGAAATCAAATCTTCCGTTTTCTGTTTGTACTGCTTGATACGTCTGGCATCAACGTGTATGATAATGTAAGAAACAATCAACAGCAAAAGAACAAACCCCATCAAACCGCCTACCTGTATAAATGATTTTTCACGCATGGCGGTTATTTCGTCTTCCCGGTTTTGCAGGTCGGCTTGAACTTTCTTTTCTATTTGGCAAATCAAGCCTTTCAGTTGCCTGTTAATTTCCGCATTACGAACCACAAGACTGTCGGCTTGTTCCGACAATCGACGGCTTTGCAACTTCTGTTCACTGATTACGTTTCTATTGAGCGAATGAAGCATGGCGGTTGTTGTCGTTGGCTTCGCTTCCTCTTTTTTGCCGAAGATACCCAAGAAGCCTTTCCGTTTCGGTTTCTTGGGCTGTTCCAGCACACTTCTACGTGCGATAACCGGTACTTGATTGGCTATCTTATTGTTGATGGATTGTTGTTCGTCAAGCACCTGTACAATCCGGCGCATATGCCGTTCTTTGTCTTCTAAAAGACCACGCACACTGTCAATTCTCTCAATTGGATAAGTTGCATTTAAACTGCATAATATACTGTCCAATTCTATACGTTTAGCATGATATTTATCCAGATTCGTTTCATTCCAATCCAAAACCGTTTCTCCCAATAAAGAAAATTCTATCAGTCGGATATGAATACGGTTTACCTCTTTCCTGAAATCATCTATCTGTTGATTGCCAACTTTCAATGCTTCTATATCCTGCCATTCATGAAACCATGTATATACAATTCCGCTGATAATTAAAAAGATTGATACATAGCTGATATTTATTATTGTATGTGCATGTTTCATTTTTATGCTTATTCTGTAAACAAAAACAACGAACTACATAAGACTGTCTATGCATCCGTTGTTTTTGTATAGTGTTTTATTTTTAGATGAAGTTAAAAAAGCATCTATCAAAAGATTATTAAGTATAATTCCTATTTCATATAATAGACCTTGCTGACTATTTTCCAATCTTTTCCATTTTTGGCAAGAGTAAACATATCGGAAAACTCGGTCTCCCCAAACTTAGACTCAATCCTTACCATAGCCACATTCCCCGCTATGCTATATTGGCTTACTTCGTATGACGCAGACTGTTTTCCTGTCGCATCATAATAGGTGAATAGTTCTTGATACTGTGTCAAAAAGTGTGTCTGAGAGTAGGCACTAAAAAAAGGACCAGCCA
>JAMPDJ010000004.1 GCA_023665805.1 Bacteroides sp.
AATTAAATCATCTGATTTATACAAATTGACGTTCTAATGACCGATTTGGGTTAAAAACAATGACCAAATTTCCGGCTTATTACTTACAAACTATTGAGTAATAACAGATTGTAAATACACGGAATAGAAAGTGATTCATATATCAAATCAGTTAATCATCACGAAATCGACCAACAGATATAAAAGATTTTATCGTGCGACATCGGCATCGTAGGTTAGCATATCATAGAGGAAAGGAAAAGAAAGGACATGACAATACTATACTCGAGGTGCCAAGTATAGTATTGTCGTTGGGACATCAATAGTATTGTCAGTGTGCCGAGTATACGGGAACCATATCAAGACCTCACCAGTGTGCTTTTCCAATACCGTCAGGCATTGCCGTTGCCAAGGCTTCGACATTATTTGTCACCCTCTTCATAGGACGCCGACATTATTCCACAGGGTATCAACAGGTAGCCGGCGAGGCATAGCATAGGAGCCAGCCGTATTCGCCGGAACGAGAATATCTCGGGGCGAAAAGAAGAGAAGTCACTGCCTTCGCCATACATCAAGAGGAAGCCTGCCAACAACAATATGCAGGCAACAACGTAGGAACACATGGATACACGACAATGCCATGCAGTATTTTTATTCGGTTTCATCGCTTATTTTGCATTAAGGTTTCGTATTCGGGATAGTATATCTTCAACAAGTCGTCACGACCACAACGCTGCAGCACATCCAAGGCACGCTCCATCACACGAAGCCACACGTATTCCGTGAACGCGGAACCACGGCGACGCTGCAAGGACAGAGTGGAGGTCCATGCCAGCCACTCACCGGCACGGGTCAGTAGCCGCACGGCTATGGCGTCGCCCTCGGCCGTGTTACCCGTCGCATAGAGGCACTCCGCCATTACCAGTGCGGACTCGTCGTGAGGCACGGTCCCATCGGGGAAAGCCTCTTGCCATTTGCGCACGACAGACAGGGCACGTTCCTTGTCTCCGGCACGCAACAGGGCCTCCACAAGCACAGCCATCTGATGTTCATGGCCATAGGACATCTTGCGCACATCGTAGTCGGCATAGACACCGGGGGAGGAGAGTCCGCCATAGGAGAAGCTGTGCATGAAGCTGTCGTACATGCGCCCGGTATCGACACGCCCATTTTCCGCGTTTCCATCGGGCGAAGGCACTACGCGGTAAAGCAATCCCTCGAGAACGAGATAGGGCTTGAGATAGGATACCAGTTCAAGGTTCATGGAGGCGGAGACATACAATGGACGGGCATTGGATGGATTGGAAAGCAGTTGCATCACCATCAGGCCACCCTTGGTAAGCATCTTCATTCCAGCCAACGACAAGGACATGCGCCACCCGGCAGGCTGGGTCACAAAAACACTGTCCGTAGGTATGCAGCGCACCTCGGGCTGACCTGCCTCGTCCTCCTCGCCACACACCAAGGCCTTGGCATAGCGGCGCAGGCGCACGTCGTCCTCGCTCATGCCGTCGGTGCAGCAAAATACCCAATGGCGGAGAATATTGGAGAGTTCGAACGGTTCGTCTCCCATGATGCGCCGCATGGTCTCGGGTTCACTGCGATAGAGAGCCATGACGCGTTCGCGGAGGTCTGGCTGAACAAGGACATAATCATTGTGTCCAAAGGCATAATCCTCCCTGCTCCATCCCAGTGGCAACGCAGGCGAATCGTAAGCCGGACGCAGCATCTGATCCACATACCAATCCGTGTCGGCATAGGAGAGATTACATACCCTCACGTCGGTACGCACACCCTCGACCTCCTGATTGTACCACAGGGGGAAAGTCTCATTGTCACCGTAAGTGAGGATGACGGGATGGCCCTCGGCAGAAGAACTTTGCAGATAGTTCCGCCCGAAATCGCGTGCCGTGTAACGTCCGCTACGGTTGTGGTCGTCGAAGTTCTGCGAGAGCATCTGCACGGGAACTGCCAGACACAGCAGCACACCGGCTACCGCCGTGGTCGTCTGTCCCAGCCTCAAACGTTGCAGAGCCGAAATCACAGCCCCCACGCCCATGCCGGCCCAGATGCTGAAGGCATAGAACGAACCGGCATAGGAGTAATCCCTTTCCCGCGCCTGCGGCGCCCACTGGTTGACATACAGTACTATGGCTATACCGGTCATGAAAAAGAGCCAGAAGACCACACGGAACTGCATGCGGCCACGCCGTCCACGGCCTCTCTGCCATGCCATGCCGGCAAGACCGAGAAGCAAGGGAAAGGCATAGTAGACATTGCGTCCGGCATTGGTCCTAAGGTCGGATGGCAACTTGTCCATGTCGCACCCGAGGAGCATCCCGTCTATGGCATCTATGCCGGTAATCCAGTTGCCGTTCTCCGCCTCGCCATTACCGGGGACATCGCTTTGCCTGCCTACGAAGTTCCACAGGAAGTACCTTACATACATATAATATAGCTGATAGGAGAAGAAGAAGCGCAGGTTCTCCGCCATCGTAGGCCCGTCGACCTTGCCCATCCACTGTTCGTAGCCCCGGACATGCTGACGGGAATACATGCGCGGAAAGAGCATATAGCTGTCGTAGACATATTCCTGTTGCCTGCCGGTGGAGACATAGCGTCCCCGCTCCGAGTCTTTCTGCCAAATGGTGGCGCCTTCCTTGGTCCTGGGCACCATCATGTTACCCTGACGTTCGTATTGGATACGGCTCTTGTATGTAGGGCCATAGAACAATGGACTGTTGCCGTATTGCTCACGGTTGAGATAGCGGCGCAGGGCAAAGACATCTTCGGGAGAGTTCTCGTCCATGGGCGGATTGGCAGCTGAACGTATCAGTATCACGGCATAGCAGCTGAAGCCTGCAAGCACCAGCGTGGCACATGCAAGCACAGTCCTCCTGACACCGCGCAGTCGCCGCAATCCCACGGCAGCAAGGACGGAAAGCAACAATAGAAACGCGATGAAACCGCTATTAAATGGCAGCGAGAAGATATTGACGGCCAGAAGTTCCGCCCGTTCGGACAGCCACAGCACTCCGGGGACCAGTCCGTAGAGCGTGCCTCCCAAAATGGCAAACCCGGCAAGGAGGGCCTTACATATCCCCCAACGGCTGACCTCACACGCCGTGCGGAAATAGTACACCAGCACCATGGCAGGGATGCACAGGAGATTGAGCAGGTGCACTCCTATGGACAAGCCCACGAGGTAGGAGATAAGCAATATCCACCTGACGGCCTTGGGACTGCCGGCCTCCTCCTCCCAGCGCAACATGAGCCAGAAGACGAGAGCGGTGAGGAACGATGAATAGGCATAAACCTCCGCTTCCACCGCGGAATACCAGAAGCTGTCGCTGACAGCATAAATCAAGGCTCCCACCATGGCCGAGCCTTCTATCACTACGGCATCGAGGAGGGAGGTCACAGGTGAGAAGCCGCACATCAGCCTGCGTACAAGATGACTGATGGAGAGGTACAGCAACATCACACAGCCGGCACTGAGGAGGACGGACATGATGTTGACCATGAGGGCGACTTGGGAAGGTTCGGCAGCCAACTGAGAAAAAAGATTGGCCGTGAGCATGAAAAACGGCGCGCCGGGAGCGTGCCCGACCTCCAACTTGTAGGCGGAGGTGACAAACTCCGGACAGTCCCACATGCTGACAGTAGGCTCGCACGTGGCACAATACAATATGGCACTGAGGCAGAAGACTGCCCATGCCATGGCGGTGTTGACGTGTTTGAAAGTGATTCGTTGCATGACATTGACGTTTTGAGTTCAGGAGCAAAAGTAGTGCATCCCAGCCGTATGTCATGCTCAAAGTCACTTACATTATCCTTACATCTGTATGTAAGCCGGCATTTACACCCATTTCATCGACAAGAATGTACTCCCGTCCTCTGCGGTTGACTATGCGCAGGGAGGACTGCGACGCAAGGGAGGACTTCATCCTGCTGATGAACGTGTAGAGTCCGTCCTCGGGATTATCCTTCTTGGGCCACAGGGCCGCGCAGATTTCTTCCTTGGAAAGCGTACGCGAAGGACTGGCATAGAAAAGTTCCATCAGCCGCTCCTGCATGGGAGTGAGATTCAGATCCGCCTGCATGGAGGCAGCGACAATTGAGGATGACGCATGCGTAAGTCCTGCAATGGAGACAGGGACGAATTGCGATTTCATCGACATGCTTCGTGCCACAAGCATCAGGCAAAGCATCATCAATCCGGCCACAAACGATGCAAACGGCCAGACACCTTCGCCATGAGACAAGATACTTGTCAGAGTAGGATTGGCATATGCCTTCACTGTCACCGCTATGTCCATGCCATCTGCCGTACGCCTTGCCAGCATGACGGTGTCGCTGCAAATGCGTGCCGTACGCATCGTGGCCCCTGCATCAACCAGCCCGTGCCCGTTGCCCAGGCAATAGGCTATGCATGCGGTATCCCTTAACGATGGTATCTGCAAATGTCGCGCAAAATCGGTATCGCCTCCACCGAACGTAAGCATGGGATCACCGTGCAGCATAGGCAAGGTCTCCAGCACTCCGTCCACGGTGGCGGACGATGCAATCACACGTTCCAAGGCTTGGTTCAAGTCGCGCACCATATCTGTTTTGGCACGGTCATAATAATACCATCCCTCGGCTACAGATACAACTATCAGCAGCACAGGAAATACTATCATGTAACGCAGACTTTTCATATAAGGAATCTTTATTGTTCTCTTAATAACTCTCTGGCAGTCTCTATCAGGGTATCACATCCTCGGACCACGTCCTCGTCCTTCAATTCGCAAGGAATCGTGGGCGGTATGCCGAACTCAATGTGCCGGCGTTCCCTGTCGAACTGCGGACAGGCACTGAATCGTACCAGCCATCCGCACGGCAGTTCTCCGGTGAAAGGCATGCCGCCTCCGCCACCGGTACTGTCGCCCAGCGTGCGGACGTTGGGGCAGCAGAGCATATCCCTCACAAACGTGTTGGTGGCACTGTAACAACCACGATTCGTGAGCACAATCACAGGCTTCTGCCAACGGATAGTCCGGCTTGGTTCCAGATACTCGGCACGGAGGGAGGAGAATTCTCCGTGACCCGGTCCTGTCTTGTGGGTACGATACCCCACATGTATGCGTTCGTTGGTAAAGTGGGAGGCCAAACGTTGTTCATAGTCCAACTGCCCTCCGCCATTGCCTCGAACGTCTATTATCAACCCGGAACACAGGCGCAGATAGTGCAACACTTCGGCTATGTTCCCTTCTCCTATGCCGGAAGAGAAACTCGTGTACACAATGTAACCCACATTGTCATCCAGAATACGATAGCACAGACCGGAAGCGATGTGGTAATCGTCACCAAGATAAGCATCACGGAGTTCCACGTCAAGATTGTCCGGATAATCATCCTTCCATGCCCAATACCGACCGACATCGGAGGCAGAATAGAGGTTGACATGGCCGTCCCTCAATTCAGACAGCATATTACACAACACTTCATGCAACTGTGCCGATGTCATGCCATGGTGCACCATCTTGCGGTAGCGTCCACGGACCTCGGCCCAGTCCAGTCCGATGGTCTCGGCCTTATACTCCAGAAAGCAATAATGCTCGTCTATCAGTTTCCACAGTGCCTCCAGATTACCCTCGGGAGTATTGTCGAACTGCTCTTCGTCCACACACCCTGCCATCAACAAGGCCGATAATACTATAAGGACAAGTCGTTTCATGAAGATTATATGGTGATAGTTATTAGGTTATGAGTAAGGTATGGCAAGCGCCGACAAGGATGCCTGGGCCTAATCCTACAGTATCGTTGACGAGGCCTGGCGGCCAGTTCGGCCTACCTTGCGGAAGTGTGTCACGAATCCCACCATGAAAGAATGGGAACGGTCGTGCATCTTGATATGGTGAACGTGACTCTGGCGTATGTCGCACAAGTATCCCGTACGTAGGACAAAGTATCTGGTCAACGGTATGTCCAGTGTCAGCTGCTGCCACAGGCAGAAGGCATTAGCAGGATGGGAGAAACACACATTATCGTTGAGATACCCCTCGCCTATCTCGTAATAGCTCTGCCCGAACTGCGGAGAAAAGAGCACTCCAACGACCGGCATGTTGGCCTGATACCTAAGTCTCATGTCTGCGCCCATGAACCGGAACCCGTATATTGCCATGACAGAGGCCGAAAGGTCAACGCAGAAACGTCCTTGAGCAGGATTGTTGCCTCCGCGCGAGTTATACAAGAGACCCACATCGGCCCCGGCCGCACCGCCCGCCATCAGGCGCAGACCCGGTAACGGAGTCCAATTGTAATGCCACAAGGCATCATAACCTATATGCCCTCCCCAATCCGTGGATGTGGCCGAGGCATTGTCGCTATGCGAGAAAGTTCCCTGCCATAGTGTCTGAAAAGAAATGCGTCTATTGGCCATTCCAGTCATGCGCAGCGTCTCCCTTACAAACGAGACCTGATAGCCGGTATAGTCGAGATGCGACATGTATGTATCCAACTGATGGGAGGAGCCTACGCCAAACATGTAGGAGTGCGTACGTATGGAGTCGCCCGTTCCCTGAGCCATACCGAGAATGGCAAATCCCATAATCAAGACATGCAGAAACAGGAATCTCATCGACATCGCTCCGAGTATCATCCTACGGTTACTATTGCAGGAAACCATTTCGCGTCCTTTCTTTATGCCCGCTGTCTTCACCTGCATATTTAGCATTTTATTTTCACTCATTCAATCAAAGAGATGCATCTGTCCGGTCATTTCGTCAGCTACATCCTGCTGGCTCTTCCCCTGATCGGGATCGGCATCCTCTCCGGTATCCTTATCATCCTCCGGCACTTCATCGGCAGGCTGCTTCTTCTCCGGGAAGCGCAAAGGTTCCAGTTCCTCCACGGCAGCCACCGTAAGGGTGGTGATACGCTTGCCCTTGGCCTTGAAGCTCTTGACACCCACAAACTCCTCGGCATCAAAAACAATCGGGTCGCGGAAATCATCGGACCCGCCAAAAGTCGCCTTTATGCGGGGGAAAGCCGTATCCGTAAGCAGGAGCAGTTCATTTTCCGGATTCTCTCCAAGGAAGTTCTGCACACGTGCCGTGGCTTCCATCGGGAAGCGTTTGACATAGGCATAACCATTCTGATCCTTGTCAAAGAGAACCGCGGTCCACACCTTGGAAGCATCGAACTTCTCTATGCGGAGTATATTGTTCTCGTAGTGATTATTGGTATCATAGTTAGTAAGATAGAATCCCCCACCCCTCAGCATTACCAATATGCGGTCATCTCCCGAGAACTCGCCCAGGAACATTCCTTGTTCGTCATAATTGATGCGGTTGACATCCGGATCCCACCACACCTTGCGCCCACCAAGAGTGCTGCCACCATGACTCTTGAGCGTAATGCGGGCAATCTCGTTCTTGGACAACAAGTTACCCATTGACGCACGGCCTTTGATGGCAAGCAGCGAGAAGTCATAGTCAAAGAAGACCTTCTTCAACTTGGGATTGGGCTTCATCACTACCTTTATCACCTCGGCCTCGCCGTTGGGATTGGAGGTGAAATACAGCACGCGGCTGCCGGGAGTGCCCTTGGTGAGGTCATACTCGCGGTCGCGTGTCAGGCTGGTCACATTGAAACGCTTGACGTAATAGTTCCCTGCCTTGCCGTCGCGGTATACAGCATTATATATGATGCGAGAATCGCTTTTCTTGAAAATGGCCACGTGCATGATTTCCACCTTGCGCTTTTCACGTTTGGAACGTTCCGTCTCTCCAACGAATATCTTGTCCGCCACCTTCACCACCTTGTACGTACCGTCCTTGTAGAAGATAATGACATCATCTATATCCGAACAGTTGCATATGTACTCGTCCTTCTTCAGCGATGTGCCGATGAAACCATCCTCGCGGTTGATGTAGAGTTTCTCATTGGCCTCCACCACCGTTGCGGCCGTGATGGTATCGAAGCTCTTTATCTCAGTGAGACGCGGATGGTCCTTGCCATACTTCTCCAAGATGAAGGTGAACCATTGGCACGTCACCTCCACCATGTCAGAGAGTTCACGATCTATTTGCGCGATTTCATCGCGTATACGCGCCATATTTTCCTCGGCCCCGTCTTTGTTGAAGCGCAGGATGCGGGCCATCCTTATCTCCATCAGGCGCAGGATGTCGTCCCTTGTCACCTCGCGCACCATGCGCGGATACCACGGCGTAAGACGTTCGTCTATCCATTCGCATGCCTCATCCATGCTGCGGGCGTTCTCGAACTTCTTGTCCTTGTATATGCGTTCTTCAATGAAGATCTGCTCCAGAGTGGCAAAGTGCAACTGTTCCAGCAACTCGCCCTTTCTTATGAGCCTTTCCCGGCGTAACAGTTCCATGGTATTGTCCACAGAACGGCGCAGGACATCGCTGACGGTAAGGAACTGAGGCTTGTCCCCGTCTATCACGCAACAGTTGGGGCTGATGCTCACCTCGCAGTCCGTACAGGCATACAGCGCATCTATGGTCTTGTCCGATGAAGCTCCCGGCGTGAGATGCACCAGAATCTCCACCTGTGCCGAGGTCATGTCCTCCACCTTGCGCACCTTTATCTTGCCTTTCTCGGCAGCCTTCAATATGGAATCTATGAAAGTGGATGGCTTGGAAGCCGTACCGGTAGTCTTGCCGAAGGGTATTTCGGTAATGGCCAGAGTCTTGTTGTCGCGCTTCTCTATCTTGGCCCTAACGCGCACGGTACCTCCGCGCTGACCGTCGTTGTAACGGCTGACATCTATGCTGCCACCTGTGGGAAAGTCGGGATAGAGGGAAAAGTCCTCTCCTCGGAGATAGCTAATGGCCGCCTTGCAGATTTCTCCCACATTGTGAGGCAGAATCTTGCAGGACAGTCCCACGGCAATACCCTCGGCTCCCTGGGCCAGCAACAGAGGAAACTTTACCGGCAGGGATACCGGTTCCTTGTTGCGACCGTCGTAGCTCAACTTCCATTCCGTGGTCTTGGGATTGAAGACAACGTCAAGGGCAAACTTGGACAGACGGGCCTCTATGTAACGGGCAGCGGCGGCATCGTCGCCAGTGAGTATGTTACCCCAGTTTCCCTGACAGTCAATCAACAATTCCTTTTGCCCCAGCTGTACAAGAGCATCTTTGATACTGGCATCGCCATGTGGATGGAACTGCATGGTGTGACCCACGATATTTGCCACCTTGTTGTAGCGTCCGTCATCCATGCGCTTCATGGAATGAAGGATACGTCGCTGCACAGGCTTGAATCCGTCGCCTATATGGGGCACGGCACGTTCCAGAATCACATACGAGGCATAATCCAGGAACCAGTTGCGGTACATCCTGTTCAGATGGTGGGTCACACCACCGGCATTTGGCTGATTGCTATCTGTCATTTCTAAGGTAATTATGCTACAAATATACACAAAAAACGTCATAACATGCCCCTTACGCCACATCTTTTTACTATCTTTACCAGCAATGAAGCATCTATTCATGGCCATTCTGGCCTCTTTGTCCCTCGCTCATGCCGCCTCCATACATGGGCAAAGGTTGCGTGTGGCCACATGGAACGTGGAAAACCTGTTCGACACCGTACACGATTCAGGAAAGGACGACCACGAGTTCCTGCCCCAGTCTCCCCGTCAATGGAACAGCCCAAGATATTGGCGCAAGCTCCGCAACATGGCCCAGACATTGGCCGCCATGGAACTGCCACAACTTGTGGCCTTGCAGGAGGTGGAGAATGACAGCGTTCTGCGTGACCTCACCCGCCGTACCCAACTGTGGACCGCAAGATACAGGTACATTGTCACCGACAGCCCCGATGCGCGTGGCATAGACGTGGCCTTGCTCTACCGACCGGAGACATTCTCACTGTTGTCTTGGCATGCCGTCAGGGGACCGGGTTCAAAGCATGGCCTGCCGCCCACACGCGACATACTTGTGGCCACAGGCATGACAGGGAAGGACACCATGCGCGTCTGCGTGGTGCACATGCCCAGCAGACGGAGCAACAACCGCATATCCAGGCTGAACCGGCACCTTGCGATGCAGACATTGTGCGACATCGTAGACTCTCTCCAAGGCAAGAAAGTGATAATAATGGGCGATTTCAACGCAGAACCGAATGATACGGCATTGGCCATCCTGTCGTCCCGCACGCACACGCTTCTGCCAACCAGCCGCAAGATACTACGTGGACGGCGGGGCACTTATTACTTCCGTGGAGTGTGGGGCTTTCTGGATCACATATTCGTCTCTCCTGCCCTTTACCAACAAGCCGATGGCCAAGCACGTGAATGCCGTTTCCCGTGGTTACTGCGAACCTCCAAGGAAATTCCTCATCGTACTTATGGAGGTTCCAACTATCTTGGCGGCATCAGCGACCACCTGCCATTGATGGTCGACTTTAAGATTAATGACTAAGAAAGCACATCCATACATGAACCAAGGTAAAGTTGCACGGGGGATTCTTTTTTACTCCCCAGGCATTTACATAACCAAAAACAAAATCCCCATAAACAACTAATCGTGACCGCAATGAAAACGGAGCTTTCTATTTCATATGCGTTGCATCTCGGCAATCAAATCTCACCGGCCCAACCCAAAGTATATATGTGTATACGTACCGAGGGGAATCTTTGCCGCAAGGCACGCACACAATCACCCATGGTGGCTCCTGTAGTGAAGATATCATCGACCAACAAGAGTGTTTTTCCATTCAAATCGGGGCTTTTGGCTCTCACAACAAAAATTCCACGCGTATTCTCAATGCGCTGCAGGGCCGTGCGACTGGTCTGCGTGGGATTGTTGCGCGCACGTTTCAGGACGGCAGCACACACAGGTATGCCTGTTGCCAAGGAAATTCCACGGGCTATCCACTCGGCCTGATTATAACCGCGACGCCATTGTCTTTGGCTGGACAATGGCACTGGCACGATGTAGTCAGCACCGCATCCCAAGCCCGAAGCATGCAGATGAGGAAAGGCGGATTGAGCCAGACACAGTCCAACAGAAGGGCGGTGGCGATATTTGAGAAGAACGAAGAGATTGTGGAAATCCGTGGAGGTATTGTAATAAAAAGAACAGCCTGCCGCCTCCACATCATGTCGGTTCCACAGACAGCGCAGCAAGGGGTTGTCCCAGATGTCGTCCCACCGAACCTGTTGCAAACGGCACAGGCAAACATTGCACAAGGCATACTCGGTAGCACACAGTTCTGCATCGCACACCGCACAGTGGCGAGGCAGAAGCAGGTCAAGCAATGTAGGCCAAAAACTCATCCGGCTTGTCGTTCATCACCAGTTCCGCAGGAAAGTCCGTCTCATCCAACAGTTCCCACAGATAGCGGTAATCGGCAATGGAGAAGGATATATGCGCATCGCTGCCCAGTATAACCGGCACTCCGTGACGACGGCAAAGGCGCAGAATCTCCAGATTGTTGGCACGGGCAGAGTCCTTCTTGCGCAACGGCACGAGGCTGCTGTTGTTTATCTCCAGCAGGGTTCTGCTCTCGCCAGAAGCCAGGACTATAGGTTCAAAGTCCAAATCTGCCGTGCCGTCACCAGGGTGTGAAATGATTTGCACCCATGGATTGCGCAACACACGCACCATGCCTTCGGTGTTCTCCTCACGTGTCCCTCCTTTCCAACAAAGCGAGTGTATGCCTGCGATGCGCAAATCCAGATGACGGTAATAGTCTTCGTCCAGACTGATGTCACCTTGATGGTTGAGGATATTCAACTCGGCCCCCATCATCAACCTCACCCCGTACATCTCGCGAGGCACCACGTGCAGGTTGCGGAAATATATAGGGTCGCATGCACCTGGCAATTCCGGTGCATGCTCCGTAATGCCAAGGATGCCCAGCCCGCGACGGGAAGCCTCCATGGCCATCTCCTGGACGGTACTATAGGCATGGCCGGACATCACCGTGTGGGTGTGCACATCCAGTCTGGGGACCAAATGCTGCCGCATCATGCCTCGGTATGCTGTGGTCCGGCACCGGACTGTACCGGTACTATGCGAGGGAAACGCAACGGATCGCGCATGAACTGCTGGGGATTGACCAATGGAAGCATGGCGCGAGGAAAACCGGCATCGTCCGTGCGGACTGCCAAAATGCCACGGGCAGCCCCTATGGTGATGTCTGTCAGGTGATGTACCAGGCCCACAGGCAAAATCCACTGGTCACCATTCAGGTCATACATGGACGACCAAGACTCGCGAGAGAACTCAAAGACAGTCTCCACGCCAAGCATCATCTGCGTGATATCATTCTGCTTGTACTCGATGTTCAGCAGGCACCGCACCAGACGCTGCTGGGTGTCACTGCTGAAATTGATCTGATTGCCCACCTGCATCTCGCCTTTGGGCCACTCGTTGCACAAGGTTACAAACTGCACCTGTCGCACATCGTTCAGTTTGAACTGGATTTGTATCTGTTGTTGTTCCTTCATAGTCATAAAGTTTTTTCCGTATATGCCATGCTCGTATCCACGGCCCCAAGCATATGAAACAAACGTCACCGCGGTTACGGCACAACGTGTTTATGAACGTTTTGCCCTGTAAAGATACGGCTTTTCTTTCTAATTCGTCCACAAAAGGCCGCGACAATGGAACTAATGTGCAAAAATAATCGTACTTTTGCATGGCAGGCTTTGTCCGCCATACCGCAAACAACATATTTAAGTACTTAAGTACATAGCATTATCATGCAAGCAGAGCAACTCTCCCTCTTTGGCGATGCCGATGTCATCCTGCCATGCCCTTTCCTCGGACGCAGGATAGCGGTTACAGGACAGTTCACTCAGGGACGCCAGGCCTTGCGCGGCACACTGTTGCGCCTGGGGGCGACCGAGGTAAAATTCGACAAGCTTCAACGCAACACCCACTTTCTGCTTGTGGGCGAGGCACCGGACAAGGACGTGGTCAACTACCTGCGGCTATATGTTCACGACGGGTACAACATCATGCAACTCTCGGCCTTGGACCTTGAACGCATACAGGCCGGCGACTATGGCCCATATCAAACAGAAGAGCAAGTAACCAAAAGCCTGCATCTTACACGTGAACACATGTATTGGACAGCCCCGGAAATATCAGGCCTAAAGAACATACGCCAGACCTCTCCACTCCCCTTGCATGAAATGGACGTGTTATACGGCAAAGAAATCTTCGTGCATGCCTCACTTCTCGACCGCTCTCCCGAACTGGCTCAACTCATCGGTTGCCTGGGAGGCTATGCAAACACAGAAATGGCCGATGACACGGACTGCATACTCATGCCGGCGGACATGCCACGCGAGATGTGCCGGGCCGTGGAGCAATACTACAATGCCGGGCGCAGCATGCGGTTCGACACTCCGTTCATCGTTTTGGAAGACCTTGTGGCCTACCTGCGGCAACGCATAAACCACCTCCCCGACAATGTCATGGCAGAGCTGATGGACAAGATTACTTTCTGACCCCTTCTCCCCCCTAAGGCCCGCCTCCCTGTTGCATCCAGCTCCTTAAATTATTTGCGCGTTACGCGCACACACGCAACGAGAGGCCGCAATGTTCCACTACTACGTGCGGCTTTATTCATCCAACAACATATACAAGGGAGCCTACCGCCCCTTTTTACATCAAACCAACACAAGATCATGAACATAAGAGTAGGATTCGGATTCGACGTACACCAACTGGTCCAAGGTCGCGACCTCTGGCTGGGCGGCATAAAACTGGAACACACCCTCGGCCTTCTGGGCCACAGCGATGCCGATGTGCTGATACATGCCATCTGCGATGCCCTGCTGGGAGCCGCAAACATGCGCGACATAGGCTACCATTTCCCTGACACAGGAACTGATTTCAAGGATATTGACAGTAAAATACTCCTTAGCAAGACAATAGACCTCATCGCCACCAAAGGTTACCGTGTGGGCAACATCGATGCCACGGTATGTGCCGAGCGTCCGAAACTGAAAGACCACATCCCGGCCATGCAGGAATGCCTGGCACGGTGTATGAATGTGGACACGGATGCCGTCAGCATAAAAGCCACTACCACGGAAAAACTTGGCTTCACCGGTCGTGAGGAGGGTATTTCGGCCTATGCTACTGTACTTATTTTCTCATAAACAAGTACCCTTTCATCCGATTCTGCAACAGCACAGAACATTTTCTCCATATCCGAGAGACAAGAATTTTACGCTGCCTTGATTGACATAAATCAAAAAAGTTCATCTTTATCTCAAAAGCAATCTTTACCTCTTGCATATATTCCGCAAAAGCCATACCTTTGCATCGTGTTTTTCATGGTATTAGATTTAAGGTTAATAAAAGATTGGTTGTCGTGAGACAACCTTCTTTTTTTATTAGCACTTTATACACGTCTTTCCAATACAACATATGCTATGATGCCTATGCCATACCGGCATGTCTCACTCACACATCGTCCGTATCGCAAACGGTAAAGACCACTTGGATTTTGCCGATGTCAAAACAAACATTTTTTCAAAGATTTGACATGTCATGCAGGAAAGCCGGCCTATACCCAAACAGCCAAAAGTTTCGAGAGCAGGATACATCGACATGAAAGAATGCGAATGGAAAGACAAGCAAAACATATTGGAGGGAATATCAACCGTAGTGGCCGACAACCCATACAAAATAATCATCGCAACCAACGGATACAAGCTACACCGTTGCAAGGCCAACAGAGCAAAAGCCGCGATACGCGTCATAGACAACGAGAACAACCTGCTGGAACTGACACTGAACAGCAACAAGAACCAGGACGTAAGCTGGCAGGTGTCCTTCAAATAACTCTCCTACAATATCATCCTTAACCGGATACAACCACTCAATACCCCATAATCAAAGCTGCCCGAGACAAAAAGCCTTGATTATGGGATAAGTGGTACTTAAGAAAGAACGTAACAGAGCAGGCGTAACTCTTCCTCATTGTAGACGTCACTCCACTCGGAACGCATGGCATTCATGTCAAAGACATCGTCCTCCATGCTGTCGCGTACTTCATCCACGTTGTTCTGCCCTATGACTTCATTCACGAAGTAGGATATATCCATGTGCTTGCCATGGCGACGCAAGTCCTCAAGATTGTCCAGTACCTCATCCAGGTCTATGTTTTCGCTTTGGGCAAAATCGTCCAAGGCAATCTTGCGGTCAATGGCACGAATGAGTTTCAACTGCAATTTGCTGCGGGCACTGGTGACATGCTGTGCGGAGTCATCGCCACGGTTCTCCGAAGTACCACGCATGACCATCAGCAACTCCTCGTCCACGCCATCTGCCCCGGAAGAGGCCGGAGTGCGCGGAGCAGAGTCACCGCTAAGAGTCACGGGATAGGGCTTCTTACGAAACTTCTTTCCGTCTGGCGTGTAAGTAAGGGTACCCAGCCTTTGGTTCTTGACCTTGAGCAGTCCGACTTCCAAGGCCCTGTCAAAGACAGCGTTCCAATCCGCTGCCGTATCCTCGGCAGGTGCCAGAAGTTCTTTCAGTTGATTGCGGGTAAGCCCTTGGCCCTCATTTTGCATGACTGCAATGATTTGTGCAATTCTATCCTGTATGTTCATGACGTAAAACGTGTATTGTCGAGTGGTGAGAGTTAGTGATTGGGATGTTTAGGGGTTATAGGTATTCCGAATCTTTGCGTGCGCGTATACGGCAAACGCGGAACTGTCTCAGTAGAGGCGCAGCCCCCGTTGCTCCATTGCCTTGAAGTCCTCCGCTTCCAGACAGCGGCTGAAAGGCAATGGCTCGTTATGGTCACTAATATAGGTTCGCATCCGTTTGGTTTCGTATCGTGGAGAGGTCAACGACAAACTATCCTGTCCGTAAGGAGTGGAAATGCCGCCAAGCCCCAACATGGTCGGGAAAACACAGTCCGACTGCAACGGTTCATCCCTCCTTGCCTCCATCAGTTCCACTCTCTCGGGATACTCCCGACGGTACTCCTCGCTGGTCCATACAAGCAACGGGACGTGCAACTGATAATAGCTGGGCCATGGAGAGGCATGCAGGAAAAGATTGCGATGGTCGTCATAGATGTCCTCACCGTGGTCGCTGATATACAACATGGCGGACGGACGATGAAGCTGCCTCAACTGGCCTATGATATTGTACAGTATATAGTCGGTATATCGTATCGTATTGTCATACGCGTTTATGAGGATGTGGCGGTTGCCACGTGTAGCCTTAATGACCTTGTCGGGACGGAAATGCGCCTGGGCTGGCAGGTATCTGTCAGAATATGTGCTGTGACTGCCATAGGCATGGAGAACCAGCAGCAAGTTGCCTGGCGTTCGGTCAAGCACGCGCTGCACCTCCGGCAAGAGGAGCGAGTCCATTGGCGTCCCAGAGTATTTGTCCCGCAGGAAGAGCGACTCGTGTGCCTGTTCGCCAAGGTGGTCGTTGAAAGACTTGTTGCGAGGCTCATTGCTGATAAAGACCGTATGGTAGCCAGCCTCGCCGAATGCCGCCAGAAGCCCTTTGGAGTGATAGAGCACATCGTAGTTGTCTGCCGTAGCGGGAGACATGAGAATGGGTACGCTCTTGTGCGTGGTGTTACTCTGGGACATGCAGTCGGAGAAGAACGTGATGTCAGGCGTAGCCGTGAGCAACGGAGTGGTCTCGCGTCCATATCCTGCCTGCTGCCAGTTTATGGCCCTGGAAGTCTCGCCTATGACCAGAACCAACACTTTCGGCGGACGGGCAGAATCCAAGGGCACGGCCTCGAAAGTGAAATCGGCACTGCGGCGGAGATACTGTGCGCTGCGTGCCTGACGTACCACCGCCAAACGGACATTATGACAGACATTCACGGGAAACAGGTCCTTGCGCATGGCCCATTCCCCACCACGTATAGCCCAAAAGGTAAACGGCATGGACAGCAGGAAGACCGCCAGGCCAACGCGTCTCTGCATCCTCAGGAACGGACGCGGCAATTCTGTGCGCCGCCCGATATCCACGGCGGCATACGCCAACGTGGGGATATATATCACCACCACAGCCACCACGGCAGGATAGATTTGCGACAGCATCTCACCCATCTCGTCAGGACTGCTGGTAGCGATATTGAGCCACATGTCCACGGCTATGACACCGCGACCGAACAAGTAGCTGAGTACTATGTTGAATGCACCCAGAAACAGCACCGGAAACATCCACCACATCGTGCGCGACAAGCGCGGAGACAGACTGAGACATATCCAATATATGCCCAATGGCAAAAGGACAAGCGAGAACTTGCCTGCCAATGGCATCAGTTCCGTGAGGCAGAGGATGAGGTTGGGCAATATCAATATCGCCAGATACAGGAAAAATATCAACTTCTGTTTCATGCTTGGCCATAATTCCCATTGTAATATGTGGTAGCAACGCACCCACGCGGGAAACATATTGGCGGTGCAAAGGTAATACATTTTCCGTATATACCAAATGTCAGGCGGAAAAAGTTGAGGAGAGAGCACAAGCCCCCGAACATGCCAATTCGTATTCACGAATCAGCGTCTTTGAATTCACGAATTCAGAGTTGCGTATTCACGAATTCAAAGACACGAATTCGCGAATATACGACCCGCCACTCACGGGACTCTCCGAGAGCAATCCTAAGTGCACCATCACCATGACAATGGCAGCCATGCATCATCAACAATGCGCAGCTCCCCAACGCATACATCCGATATCACTTGATGGGGGCTGTGCCGCTGTCATTCAACATCATGGCAGCGCATTCCTCGGGCGAGGCTCCCAGTTCCATGGCACGGCGAAAGTCATCCCTGGCCTGGTCATTCTTGTGAATTCCCTTGTATAGCAAGGCGCGGGAAACGTAGAAATCGGAATTCTCCGGTTCCAGTTCTATGGCACGATTCATATCCCTCAGGGCCTCCTCATATTGGCGACGTTTCTGATACATACCCCCGCGTACCATGTATCCGGCGGCATCGTCCGGCCAGTAGCGCAAGAGAACATCCACGTGTTCCATGGCCTCCTGCGGGCGCCTGTCCTTGTCGCACAGCAAGGCCAAACCCAGACGCGCACGGCGATGACGGGGATTCAGGACAAGAAGACGTTCATAGTCCACACGCGCCTTGGCGTACAGATGTTGCACGGAATATATGTAGGCACGGAAGAACAAAGCTTCGTCGTGGTCGGGATTCAGAGTCAGGATGTCACAGAAATCATTGAGTGCACGAGCCACATCATTACGCTGGAGATACAGCGAGGCGCGGTCCATGAGCATTTCCTGAGAAGCAGGTTCCAGGCTCAAACCGGTATTGTAGGCATCCAAGGCATCGTCCAGACGTTGCTGGCGCGAACGCACCTTGCCGATATACTGGTAAAGAACGGCATTGGTATGTTCGGCCGGCTTTACGGCTATGGCATCGAGGAAGCATTGCTCGGCAAGGGAAAGCGAGTCGTGCTCCAAGGCTGCAAGTCCTTCACGTACCAAAGCTGCATATTCCTGTTTCTGGCACATGGCAGCGCAGGAAAACAGAAAGGCAAGAAGAATGGACAAAAGACATCTCATAGTGTCATCATTTGCTCATAATCTCACACACGGCCATGGGGTCCTCAGCACCAAAGACAGCGGAACCGGCCACCAGGACATCGGCACCGGCACGGCGCAACTCTTCCCAGTTGTCCAGACCCACGCCACCGTCCACCTGTATGAGGGCATGCGAGCCTTTCTCGTCCATCAGACGGCGCAGGGCACGCACCTTGCCGAAAGTATTGGGAATGAACTTCTGTCCGCCAAAGCCGGGATTGACACTCATAATCAGCACCAAGTCCACATCGCAGACAATATCCTCCAGCAGATGCACGGGCGTTGCCGGATTGAGCGTGACACCGGCCTTCATGCCGGCATCATGAATCTGGCCTATGACGCGGTGCAGATGCGGACATGCCTCATAGTGCACATTCATGAGGTAGGCACCCAAGGCCTTGACCTCCGGAATGAACTTCTGGGGTTCCACTATCATCAGATGCACATCGAGTGGCTTGGAGGTGAGGCGCGCGACATGCTTGAGAACGGGAAAACCGAAGGAGATGTTGGGAACAAAGACACCGTCCATGATGTCGAGATGCAACCATTGCGCCGCGCTACGGTTGAACCATTCCATATCCTTCTGCAAGTTGCCGAAGTCGGCACTCAATAGAGAGGGGGATAACATAGTTGGAATAAAGAATATGAGTATAGGGACCGTGGGGAGAGCAGGAGGCAGCCCTGTTGCCTCGCTGCGCTCTCCCCAGCCATGTTTTAATTTAATGAATATACTTGACAGTGTAGGTGAACTCGCGATCCTTCCAATCCAGACGGAACTGCGGCTCAGCCCATGCTCCCCAGGAGTTGACGCAGGCCAGACCTATCTGCATCTGTGAAATCTGAGTAACAGTCAAAGGACGCGGGACGAGGTCGCCGGAGTGGGACTGACGGGCACCCTTGTCGCTGCCGTCGTCCAGATCGGCAGGCAAATAGTTGAGGGACGAGCATTCCATGTCGCCACTGGCAGTAAATTGCAAGCCCTCACCTGCAGCATTGATCACCTGCCAGTAACGGACGTCACAATGATTGCCGGACTCCTGAGGACGGACATAGGGATAGTACATGTCCTCCACCTTGGCAGAGAAGATACCCATGTGCTGCGACTCCTTTCGATCGCAATAGTTCTCCACGGGACCGCGACCATAGTAGCGTACGGCATCGTACTCGTTTGGCATCACCCACTGCATGCCGAAACGCATGGGTTGTGGCTTGGCCTGGGCCTCCTCGTTGACATCGAGATGCTCCCGCACGGCCAACTCGCCATTATTATATAATGTATAGGTGAGGGTAAGCTGGGCGTCCACACTGTTGAGACGCATGCGTGCCACCACGGAGGCAGAGTCGCGAGAGGCGGTCATGACCACGTTTTCCACCTTGTAACCGGGATTGCGCCATGCTGCGAAACGGTTTTGCAGTCCTGCGCCATAGTCGTTGTCGGTGGGAGCACGCCAGAAATTAGGACTCACGCTCTGGCCATCCGCCAGCATAGCCTTGCCATGGACATCGAGATAATCTATCATGCCGGTGTGGCGACTGACGGTAACGGTCATGCCACGGGCACTCATCTCGTAGCAGGCAAGCATCTGGTTGACACTTACCGTATCGTCACAGGCCTTGCCTGCAATAGCAGCCTTGGCAGGAACCATGGCCGAAGGCAGAACCATCTGCTGATGTGCCACCACATAGCCTGCTGGCAGGAGCGATGCGGGAGACTTGAGGGAAAACTCGACATTGAGGAACATCTCCTTGCCGGGATTGGCATCTACGGCCTTGAAGAGCGAGGCCGGCACGCCTATGTCCATGGTCTGTTGTGCTGGCACACGGAAGTCGGACACGGTAGCATGGGCCACCTGCTGCCCGTCGGCCAGAACAGAGAGAGACATATTCAGATTCTCGGTGCCGGTGAAGAAGTTTTCATTGTATACAGATACGGTTCCTGCCGAGGGATTCATGCCCTTGACCCAGAAGTTCTGGTAACCGTACTGCACTTCATAGGCATGAGGGTTGAAAGTGCGGTCGGGAGCAACGATGCCGTTGCAGTTGAAATTATGGTCGGAAGCCGGATAACGGCCACTGTCGCCACCATACATCCAAATCTGCTTGCCGGTGACCTTGCTTACTCCACGGACACCCTGGTCTATCATATCCCAGATGAAGCCGCCCTGGTAATGGGGATACTTTCGTATGAGATCCATATAAAGCATGAAACCGCCCATGGAGTTGCCCATGGCATGGGCATATTCGCATTGAATGAGGGGACGGTCGGGGTTGCTCTTGCTGTAGTTCTCGCAACCGCCATAGCCGTAATACATGGGACAGAAGATGTCGGTCTCTCGACCCTGGCCAACGGACTCATACTGCACTGGGCGCGTGTTATCCAATTTCTTTATGGCCTCGTATGCAGCTTTGAAATTATCACCGTGACCGCTCTCGTTACCCATGCTCCAGAAGATGACGGAAGGATGGTTCTTCTGTATCTCCACATTGCAAATGTTACGTTCCACGACGGTCTTCTTGAAATCCGGATTCTGAGACAGACGACGGTCGCCATAGCCCATGCCGTGGCTTTCGAAATTAGCTTCGGCCACCACGTAGATGCCGTACTCGTCGCATAAATCGTACCATCGGGGATCGTTCGGATAGTGCGAAGTGCGGACGGCATTGACGTTCAACTCCTTCATCACACGGATGTCCTGCAACATACGCTCCGGACTGACGACATAACCGCCATCCGGATCCATTTCATGACGGTCCACACCCTTGAAGAGGACAGCCTGCCCGTTAAGAAGCAGCTGCCCGCCCTTGATTTCGATATGACGGAAACCTACGCGCTGGCGCAAACTCTCTATGGTGCCGCCATCCGGATTGGAAAGGGTAACGAGGAGCGTATAGAGATTGGGAGCCTCGGCAGACCATGCCTGCACATCGCCAATCTCGGCAGAGGCGACGAGTTCGTTACCGGAAATCTTCTCGGTATTCTCCCACACGGTCTTGCCATTGGTGTCGCGAAGGGTAAAGGTCACGGTCTTGCCATTGGCGTTGCTGGTCCGCAAGTCGACGTCCAGCTTGCCTTTGGTTAAGTCGGCATCAAGGTCCTGGCGTACAAAGATGTCGGCGACATGTGCCGTTGGACGGGCATACAGATAAACCTCGCGAGCTATGCCTGTGAAACGCCAAAAGTCCTGGTCTTCGCAGTAGGAGCCGTCGCACCAGCGCATTACCTGCATGCAAATGAGGTTCTTCCGACCGGGCTTCAAGTATCGCGTGATGTCAAATTCCACCGCATCCTTGGAATCCTCGCTATAACCTACCTCCCTGCCATTGACCCAAAGTGTAACATTACTGGTAGCGGAACCGATGTGCATAATCACATTCTCGCCTTTCCAATCGGCCGGAATCTGCACTTCCTTACGATAGGAACCTGTGTAATTGTTGCGTTCGTCGACATATGGAGGGTTGGAACTGAACTGAGTATGCCAAGCGTAACCGACATTTTTATATATACGGTCTCCGTAACCATTCATTTCGAACAGACCCGGAACAGGAAACTTGACCCAATCGCTGTCATCGTAATCTACGGTGTAGAAATCGAGCGGAGCATCGGTATGATCCTTGACAAAGCGGAAGTTCCACATGCCCTCCAACGACAGATAACGCTGACTGAGAGCCTTGTCGCCCTCGGAGGCCAAAGCCTCGGATTCAAATGCAAAAAACGATGCACGCGGCGCCAAGGCGTTGACACGGTTCACATCGGGATTCATCCAACGGACTTTGCTGTCGCCCTTGGCTCCGGCATTTCCTGCGAACAGGAGAGCAGCTGCAACGGCCGCAAGCAAGCCTTTTTTCATAACTACAAGAATTTATGGTTTATAAATAAGTGTTTACGTGACACAAAGTTATCTTTTTTCATATTATCAAGCAACAAAAGCGCATTTCCGGTTCGGATTTGGATACGATAAACACAAAAAGTCAGGCAAAGTGCTTGTTAATTAGCGGAAAAGTAGTACCTTTGCAAGCCGATTATTATCAACGGAGCCTTTGACGAGGCTCTTGTGGCATGTGTGGATAGGTAACCGATTGGCCTCGGCACCGGTCCGTGAATCGTGTCAAAGCAACAAGTAATCAATTAGCAACAAACAAAAACAAGCAATGGACACATTGAGTTACAAGACCATCTCTGTCAACAAGGTAACCGCAAAGAAGGAATGGGTCGTAGTAGACGCTACAGACCAGGTTCTGGGTCGCCTGGCCAGCAAGGTGGCAAAAATCTTGAGAGGTAAGTACAAGCCCGAATTCACACCTCACGTGGATTGCGGTGACAACGTGATTATCATCAACGCCGACAAGATTATCATCACCGGCAACAAGATGAACGACAAGGTGTATCTTCGCTACACCGGTTATCCCGGTGGCCAGCGCAAGGAAACCCCCGCCGACATTCTGGCCAAGCCCAACGGTGCAGAAAAATTGATTCGCCGCACTGTCAAGGGCATGCTCCCCAAGAACAAGTTGGCACGTAGGATTATCACAAATCTGTACATTTACGAGGGCCCAGAGCACAAGCATCAGGCTCAAACCCCAAGAACTATTGACATTAACCTCTACAAGTAATACAAGAAGATGGCAGTAATAAATGCATTGGGCCGCCGCAAGAGTGCCGTAGCCCGCGTATACGTTAAGGAGGGTAACGGCCAGATTACCATCAACAAGCGTGACTTGACCGAGTATTTCCCCAGCCCCATTCTGCAGTACATAGTCAAGCAGCCTCTGAATCTGCTGGACGTTGCAGAGAAGTATGACATCAAGGTGAACCTGCAAGGTGGCGGTTACACCGGCCAAAGCCAGGCTCTGCGCCTCGCTATCGCTCGCGCATTGGTCAAAATCAATGCCGAGGACAAGAAGGCACTGCGTATGGAAGGCTTCATCACTCGCGATAGCCGTGAGGTGGAACGTAAAAAGCCAGGTCGTCCCAAGGCACGTCGTCGCTTCCAGTTCAGCAAGCGTTAATACATACATCTACATTATATATTATTGTATTACGCTCTGTCTGCACAGGAAAGACACCGAGTTTAGTATCTAAATCGCTGAGACCCATCCAATACAGGCACGAGGCTTTCTGCAAGCATCGCGCACAGGAGACTACCCGGCGGTTGGTTGCCAGCATGCATGGCAACGGCAAAAAGAAAGTAAACAACAATTAAACACAAAGACAAATGTCAAGAACATCATTTGAAACTCTGTTGGAGGCTGGCTGTCACTTTGGCCACCTCAAGAGAAAGTGGAATCCCGCAATGGCTCCCTACATCTTCAAGGAGATGAACGGTATCCACATCATAAACCTTCACAAGACCGTCGGCATGGCCGACAACGCTGCCGAGGCTCTCAAGCAGATAGCCAAGAGCGGCAAGAAGGTATTGTTTGTTGCAACCAAAAAGCAGGCCAAGGAAGTTGTAGCCGAGAAGGCTCAGTCCATCAACATGCCTTACGTTATCGAGCGTTGGCCAGGAGGCATGCTCACAAACTTCCCCACCATCCGCAAGGCCGTGAAGAAGATGAGCACCATCGACAAGCTGATAGCAGACGGCACATACAGCAATCTCTCTAAGCGTGAGTTGCTCCAGGTGACTCGTCAGCGTGCAAAGTTGGAGAAGAATCTCGGTTCTATCTCTGATTTGACTCGTCTCCCCAGCGCATTGTTCGTTGTGGACGTACTGAAAGAGCACATCGCAGTGGCAGAGGCCAACCGTTTGGGTATCCCTGTATTCGGTATAGTCGATACCAACTCAAACCCTGACAACATTGACTTCGTTATCCCCGCAAATGACGATGCAAGCAGTAGCATTGAGGCTATCTTGAATGTTATCTGCGGCGCAGTGAGCGAAGGTCTGGAGGAGCGCAAGGCAGAGAAAGCCGAAGAAGCTCCTGCAAAGAAAGAAGAGAAAGCAGAGAAGGCTGAGAACTAATCAGCAAGTCCTGCTTTGAGCAATAGAGGGTTAGAGGACGCACACAATCCGCATTCTCTAACCCTTTTTCTTCAAAAATGCCACTTCCACAACTCTTTGAGTTACACAGGAATTACCTTGCGTGCTACAACAAACACAAAGAGAGAACGGAGCCTGGCATGACAAAACACAAAAAACATTAACACATTAAACACATACGACTATGGAAGTTACAATGACTGACATCAAGAAGCTCCGCGAAATGACCGGTGCCGGTTTGGCAGACTGCAAAAAGGCATTGGCCGAGAGCGAGGATATGGACGGTGCAGTAGCATACCTGCGCAAAAAAGGTGCTGCCGTTGCCGCAAAACGTAGCGACCGCGAGGCTGCCGAGGGTTGCGTATTGGTCAAGGCAGAGAACGGCTTTGCCGCCATCATCGCCTTGAAGTGCGAGACCGACTTCGTTGCCACTAATGCTGATTTCGTTGCTCTCACACGTGAGATTTTGGACGCTGCAGTTGCAGCAAAGTGCAAAACCTTGGATGAAGTCAAGGCTCTGCCCATGGGTGACGGTACCGTTCAGGATGCCGTTATCGCACGCAGCGGTATCACCGGCGAGAAGATGGAATTGGACGGCTACAGTTTCATCGAGAGCGAGAATGTTGCCACCTACAACCACATGAACCGCAACGGCCTTTGTGCAATGCTGGCTTTCAACAAGCCTGTTGCCGACCCCGACTGCGGTAAGAACATAGCCATGCAGATTGCTTCTGCGGCTCCCGTTGCCATTGACGAGAACGGTGTAAGCCAGGAAGTCAAGGACAACGAGGTTGCCGTAGCCATCGAGAAGACCAAGGTCGAACAGGTTCAGAAGGCTGTAGAGGCCGCACTGAAGAAAGCAGGCATCAACCCCGCACACGTCGACAGCGAGGACCACATGGAAAGCAACATGGCCAAGGGCTGGATTACTGCTGAGGATGTAGCTCGTGCCAAGGAGATTATCGCCAAGACCACAGAGGAAAAGTCTGCCAACCTCAACGAGGCCATGATTCAAAACATTGCCAAGGGTCGTCTGAACAAGTTCCTCAAGGAGTCTTGCTTGCTATCTCAGGAATATATCTGGGACAAGAACATGACCGTTGCCCAGTACTTGCAGAGCATAGACAAGGATCTTACCATCGTAGACATGAAGCGCTTCACATTGAAGGCTGAATAATCCGGCGAGACTCATATAGACCATACACACAGAGGCTGTATCGTAATTTACATGATTACGGTGCAGCTTCTTTATTTGTGCTCGTCCGAGAACAGGTGTTATGTACCACGAGTGTAAACAAACTATTAGGTAAGCACCCAAAACAATCCTCGTGTCCCTGTCATCTTAGTCTCCTACCTTTGCAGGCAAAAACACCAAGCTTAATCTGAACAAAAACAACAATACCTTCATTTCTCACTATCCTGTAGACATGTGTATCTGGTGTCAATGGCATATGCGGTCACGCAAGGAGTATCGGTCTTGACCATCCCAATCCAGAGGATATGAAGCAAATGCAGTCAAGGCATTACAATCAAGTGTCTGTACAACAAGTCCTATTTTAACCAGAATCGGTCATTAGAACGTCAATTTGTATAAATCATCTGATTTTCCTCCATTTTTGCCCTTCTCTTCACCGTCTTGCTTCCCGTTTGGTCTTGGCATAGCGAGCTATGCCAAGACCAAACGGGAAGCAAGACGGTGAAGAGAAGGGCAAAACGGATTAGAAATCTAATGACCGATTGGTGGTTAATGATTCAGCCTCTGTCAGAATGCGCTTGGGCAGAGTTGATTCTCATATTCGGAGACTTGTTATACAGTTTCTTGATTACGAAAATACAAGGTGATTTGGTCTAAATGGCCACGGTATGTAGTCATAAGTCTATTCAAACAACCAAGCATCATACTCCCATCAGAAAGTTTTGACGACAAATGAGGAAAATGAGACACGCAAGGTGGTTTAGCTCGAATGCACAAACTAATGTAGGGCACCTTGTACGCGTCTTCCGTACAAAGTGCCCTACATAATATATATACAAGAGTTAGCTTAATTAAGCATCATGTATTAGTTTATCAGAACAAGGTATTCTCTATAATCTTACCCATCTGCCATACGCAGCGAACATTCAAGTCATGGTCAAGGATGAGAATGTCAGCGTCCTTGCCACGTGAAAGAGAGCCCTTGCGATCGTAGCAGCGCATGATATGGGCAGGTGTTTCGCTGACCATGCGACAAGCATCCTCCAAAGGAATCTCGGCTTGTTGCACAGCAGTACGTATCAAACGGTCCATGGTGGCTATGGAGCCCGCCAAAGCTGAACGGTCGGCCAGTTTGCACACACCATCCTCGATGACTACGCGAGGATCGAAAGCCTGAGCATCATCTCCGGCAGCAGCCACTGCCAAAGCATCGGTAATCAAGGCCATGCGTTCCACACCCTTGATTTTGTAGCACATGCGCATAATAGTTGGAGGCACATGAATGCCATCAGCCACTACCTCCACAGTCATATCGTCCATCAGGTAGACACTTTCCACAGTGCCCTCATATTTATATTCACCCTTGTTGTGGAAACCAGGCATGGCATTGTAGAAGTGCGTCACATGAGTAAAGCCGGCCTCGTAAGCGGCCTTCACGTCATTGTACTCTGCAGCAGTATGGCCGATGGAAGGCAAAATACCCTTCTCGGAACAATACTTGCCGAACTGTATGGCACCCGGCATCTCCGGGGCTGCATCCCAACGCGCCAGACATGGGCTGTTCTCCACGATGGGGATATACTCGTTGGGATCGGGATTCTTAATGCATTCCGGCATCTGGGCACCGGCCTTATTAGGATTCAGATAGTGCCCCTCAAGGTGCAGACCCAAAATGGGACTATCAGGCTCGGCCATCAGTTTCTGGCAAGTATCCACTGCCTTCTCTATCATAGGAATGGTACTTGAACTGAGAGTGGGGAATATACTGGTGGTACCATATTTGGCATGAGCTGCACAAGCCACACGGAAAGCTTCCTCCTCACCTTCCTGAAAGTCGCGTCCTCCACCACCGTGCACATGCATCTCTATGCCGCCTGGAACCACATACATGCCTTTGGCATCAACTACCGTGGCACCGACTATGGCCAAATCACAATTGGTAACCTCCAATATCTTGTTGTCACGTATGATGACGCTGCCATCCTTCAGCCAGCCCTGTGGCGTGAGTATACGGGCGTTGATAATCTGTGTTAACATGAGTTCTCGAATGATTATTGTTTTTTACTTTACCATGGAGTAAACCACATCCATGATGTCCTTTCCCAAACGGTCGGCTGCCTCCATGGTACTGGCCTCGGAATAAACGCGAATGATAGGTTCGGTATTGGACTTGCGCAGATGTACCCACTTGTCGGGGAAATCTATCTTCACACCGTCAATATCGTTGACCTCCTGATCCTTGTACAGTTCCTTAACCTTTGCCAGGATAGAGTCCACATCGGTATCAGGTGTGAGGTCTATGCGGTTCTTGGCAATCTGATATGGAGGATACGTAGCACGCAATTCGCTGGTCTTCATGCCTTTCTTTGCCAAGTAGGTAAGAATAAGGGCTATCCCCACGAGGGCATCACGACCGCTGTGGGCAGCAGGATAAATGACACCGCCATTGCCCTCGCCACCTATCACGGCATTCACTTCACGCATCTTCGTAACCACGTTCACCTCGCCAACCGCTGCGGCACTATACTTGCAACCTGCATATTGGTTGGTGACATCACGCAAGGCACGTGTGGAACTGAGGTTGCTGACGGTATTGCCGGGCGTATGTTGCAATATATAATCTGCCACGGTCACCAGCGTATATTCCTCACCATACATGGTACCATCCTCACAGAAGAGTGCCAGACGATCCACATCCGGATCCACCACAAAAGCTATATCATGCTCGCCCTTCTGCATGAGAGCCTTGATGTCGCCCAGATTCTTCTCCAACGGTTCGGGATTGTGCTGGAAGTCACCTGTAGGCTCGGTAAACAGGCCTGTAACTTTCTCTACACCCAGTTGTTCAAACAATTTTGGTAGAATTATGCCGCCCACACTGTTTACAGCATCAAAGGCCACCTTGAAGTGGGCGTTCCTAACGGCTTCCACGTCCACCAAATCCAATCCCAGCACCATGTCTATGTGCTTCTGGTCATACGTATTGTCCTCGGTATACTTGCCCAAGTGATCCACATCAGCATATTCAAAGTCCTCGGCCTCGGCAATACGCAAAACCTCCTCGCCTTGAGCCTTATTGAAAAATTCCCCTTTCTCATTGAGCAACTTCAAGGCGTTCCACATGCGAGGATTGTGACTGGCCGTGAGGATGATACCGCCATCAGCCCCCTCCATCGTCACGGCTATTTCCGTGGTGGGAGTACTGGCCAGACCGATATTCACGACATCAAAGCCCATACCCATGAGCGTGCCGCAAACGACGTTCTTCACCATCTCGCCGGAGATGCGCGCATCACGGCCAACGACAATTTTGTTGGAGCCTATTGGAGAAGTCTTGCGGATAACAGTGGCATACGCGCTTACAAACTTGACAATGTCAAGAGGATTGAGCGTATCTCCGGCCCTACCTCCGATGGTACCTCTGATACCTGAAATAGATTTGATTAGTGTCATAGGATATTTTGTTTAAGTGTTTAGAATTTGACGTTGGGTATTTAAGCGTTTATATATCGAATTTCCAAGCACAAATATAGCGAAATAACAGATACGTTGTCACCAGATATGGCCATTTATTGAGCCTATGGCACTGCGAAGAAGGCTTTTTTGTCCAAATACCTTTGTCCCTTACCATAATTTATGTATCTTTACACAGATTTATTGCCTATGGCACAATGCCGCGGAAACATAGGCCATGGCACGTCACAACACGAATTCACATTCCTATCCACAGTATGAAGGTAACAGACCTTATACAAGACATCGGCAGCAGGCCGTTTTCTTTCGAGGTGCTTCCGCCCCTTAAGGGCAACGGCACCGCATTGCTGTTTGACACTATAGACAAACTGAAGACATACGAGCCACGATACATCAACATCACCACACACCGTAGCGAATACGTATACCATGAAATGGGCAACGGTCTGGTGCAAAGACAAAGAATAAGGCGACGACCCGGCACCATAGCCATAGCTGCAGCCATACAACAGAGATACGGCATACCGGTTGTGCCGCACATCGTATGCAGCGGACACACCCGTGAGGATCTGGAATACATGCTTCTGGACCTGCAGTTTCTTGGCATCGAAGACCTTTTGGTCCTGCGAGGAGACAAGGCGAAGGAAGACCACATGTTCCAGCCCACGGGCGACGGACCATCCCATGCCACAGAGCTGATAAAGCAGATAAACGATTTCAACGACGGACGATTCTTTGACGGTTCCTCCATCAAACACCCCGGCCGTCCTTTCCACTACGGCGTGGCATGCTACCCGGAAAAACACGAGGAAGCCGCCAACATGGCCAGCGACATGGAAGTGCTGAAACAAAAGGTCGCATTGGGAGCGGAATATGCGGTGACACAGTTGTTCTACGACAACACACGATACTTTTCTTTCGTAGAGCATGCGCGCTCCGAAGGAATCAACGTGCCCATAGTACCGGGCATAAAGCCGTTATCCAAGCTGAACCAGCTGAACATCGTCCCCAAGACTTTCCACTGCGACTTGCCTGAAGAACTGTACCACGAAGCCAGCAAATGCCGCACCGACGACGAGGTAAAGCAAGTCGGCATAGAATGGGCCACCATGCAATGCCGCGAATTACTGGCCAAAGGTGCTCCCAACCTGCACTTCTACACCGTAAGTGCAGTAGACAGTATATGTGAAATAGCAAAACGAATATATTGAACTTTGACAACATCATAGGACAGGCCGGCACGAAAGCGAGGTTGACCGGGATGGTGCAGGACAACAGGATTCCGCATGCCCTGATGTTCTGCGGCCCGCGTGGCAACGGCAAGCTGGCATTGGCACTGGCTTTCGCACGCATGCTTCTGTGCAAAGATGCCAACGACGAAGCCATGTTGCAACACTGGGCACACCCGGATCTGCACTTCTCCATGCCCGTATACAAGAAGAAGGCTACCGACCGACCGGTCTCCGACGATTTCCTGCCACAGTGGCGCGAATTGCTTGAGCAGAAACTTTATTTCGACGTGGAGGACTGGCTTGCAGCCATCAAGGCAGACAATCAGCAAATCGTGCATTATGTCTACGAAAGCGACGCCTTGCAGCAGAAACTGCAACTAAAGGCCGGACGCGGCGGTCGTCGCGTGGTGGTAGTATGGCTGCCAGAGAGGATGATGGTGCAGGCAGCAAACAAATTACTGAAGCTGATAGAGGAACCTCCGACTGAAACCTATTTCCTGCTTGTCAGCGAGGAACCCGACATGGTATTGGGAACAATACAAAGCCGCACCCAGCGGCTCCACATCCCGGCCTTGACCGAAGAGGAAATCGCACAAGCCCTGACCACCTACCATGGTCTTGACACCGACACGGCAAAGGTAATGGCGCGTGTGGCCCAAGGCAGCTACACGGCGGCACTGAAGCGTCTGGAGACCGAAAGCGAGGAACGGACATTCTTTGACCTCTTCGTCCGGCTGATGCGGCTGAGCTACATGAGACGTATCAAGGAAATGCGGGCATGGAGCGAGGAGGTAAGCGAATTGGGGCGCGAGACCCAAAAACGTCTTCTGGCATACTGCCAACGCCTCATCAGAGAAAACTTCATATACAACTTCCATCAAGACGAGCTCAACTATGAGACCCGCGAGGAAGCGGCATTCAGCATCAACTTTGCACGTTTCGTCAACGAGAAGAACGTCATTCCCATCATGGAGGAACTGGCAATGTGCCAACGAGACATCGAACAGAATGTAAACCCGAGGATGGTCTTCTTTGACTTCGCCCTCAAAATGATAGTACTACTGATACAATAATGGAGAACAACTATATCTCAGGAGGCGGACGCGGCCTGTGCAACAAGGGATGGCACGCCAACCACTACACTCAACTGAACGTCTGCGACTACATGGCTGACGTTCCCGGCAATGCCGAATCCACGGACTTGGTGGAAGTCCAGTTCAAGAACACGAGAAAAGGCTACTACCACAACTCCAACGGCCTTGAACTGCACAAAGGCGACATCGTGGCCGTGGAGGGCAATCCGGGCCACGACATCGGCATCGTGACCATGACAGGCAGTCTGGTAGCCCTACAGGTAAAGAAAGCCAACCTGCGCAGCGAGGACGACATAAAGCGCGTCTACCGCATAGCCAAGGACGGAGACTTGGAAAAGTACGAACAGGCCAAGTCGCGCGAGCATCAGACCATGATAGAATCGCGCCAGATAGCCAAGGACCTGGGTCTGGAAATGAAGATTGGCGACGTGGAATACCAAGGAGACGGCAACAAGGCCATCTTCTACTACATTGCAGATGGACGCGTGGACTTCCGACAATTGATAAAAGTCCTGGCCGAAGTCTTCCACGTGAGGATAGAGATGAAACAGATAGGCGCACGCCAAGAGGCAGGACGCATCGGCGGCTTCGGACCATGCGGACGCGAACTGTGCTGCTCCACATGGATAAACAACTTTACCAGCGTTGGCACGGCCGCGGCACATTTCCAGAACCTCTCCCTCAATCCGCAGAAGTTAGCAGGACAGTGCGCCAAGCTCAAGTGCTGCATCAACTATGAAGTGGACCAATACATGGAGGCCGGGCGCAAATTGCCCGGACGCGACATCGTCCTCCATACTCAGGAGGGTGATTGGTTCTTATTCAAGGCCGACATCCTGGCCGGACTGGTTTCCTATTCCTCGGACAAGCATCTGGCAGCCAACATCACCACCATCACAGCCGAACGCGCACAGGACATCATTGCGCAGAACCGTCAAGGCGAAAACCCGGTAGCCCTGACCAAGGACGCCCCTCAGGCAAAGGCACGTCACATCGACCTGGCCACCCAGGAAGACCTTGGACGCTTCGATGCCCAACTGGCCGGCAAGAAGAAAAAAAAGAAGAAAAAGAACAATGGCAAAGGCAAGAACAACAACAATGTCCAAGACGGCGTTGCCCCTGCTGCTCCTGTTGCTGGCAAGTAGTTGCACAGGCGACACCATGTGGCACCAGTACGTCCACGTGGACTCCAACGGTTGGCACGGCAATGATGCCATTTCCTTCTGCCTGCCAGCCACCCTTGCCGAAGGCACATATTCCATGGACATAGAGCTACGCACCACACCGGCCTTTCCATATCAACGCCTATGCGTAGTAAGGAGGGTGTTACTCTCCCACCCTGCCGACACGTGCCGCGATACAGTGTTCATACAGACCAGCACCAATGGTCAATGCCTAACCGGCGACGGAGTGACAGTGCAAAGCTTCGCACAGCCGGCCCCGGACATCCATTTGCTTCAGGGACAACAGGCACACGTACAACTTTATCACATAATGTCCCGAGGCACCATGCCCGACATCATGGATGTGGGCATCAGGGTAAAAGCCCACCGATAACATACATCCCAACACACCACATTCACCCCTGCCAGAATGTAAACTGCCCCCAAAAAGTTTTGTGTATAACTTTTTAGGGGGCAGTTCTATGCGCTCTGGCAAGGGTGATTTCTCATATTAGGCAACTTGTCGGACACACTCATTAAGCCTTGCCGTATTTCACCACATCACATTATATATAAGTAAGCAGCGAGACAAGAGGCTTCAAATCTCTGCATATCCGTGCCTGTCACTTAATGCATCATACGATTGCGGGCAGCATCTATCCTGAGGAAAGTAAACAGCAATATGGTGAAGCCCCACAACGAGGAGCCGCCATAGCTGAAGAACGGCAAAGGTATACCTATGACCGGTGTCAGGCCGAGCACCATGCCCACGTTGATGAAAACGTGAAAAAGGAATATGCCCATGACGCTGTACCCGAAAACGCGTCCGAAACGCAAAGGCTGACGCTCGGACAAGTGTATCAGACGCAGGATGAAGACAAGGAACAGCACAAGCACCAAGGCACTGCCTACGAAGCCCTGCTCCTCGCCAACGGTACAGAAGATGAAGTCCGTGTCCTGTTCCGGGACATACTTCAACTTGGTCTGCGTGCCGTTGAGAAATCCCTTGCCATGCAGTCCGCCCGACCCTATCGCTATCTTAGCCTGGATAACATTGTAGCCCGTACCCTTGGGATCGTCCTCCAATCCGAGGAGGACACGTATGCGGGTCTGCTGGTGCGGCTCCAGGACATCGTTGAGAACATTGTTGACCGAATAGAAGAAGCCTATGCTTCCCATGGCGAAAAGAGCTATCAGGGCGTATGACCACAACTGCTCGCGCACGGCCAAGTACAGCAGGTACCCCACCATGGCAGCCAGCACAGCCCACTGCACCCAGCATGCATTGAAGGGAATGAGGTATTTGGCATACAGGAGTGCCAGCACATATGACGTGGTGCCAAGGAGAAGTACATGCAGGAAAGGCTTGCGCAGGGACGTGTACACCCACATCATGCCGGCAGAAAAGAGATGTATGCCGGCCAGCACAAGGAACTCGCCCATGCTCACTTGAGGCAACTCCCACATAGGTTCCTCGGCATAGCGTATTCCCACCACGAAATAAAACACGAACGCTGCGGCGGCAAAGAGAATGCTACCTATCATCCCCTCACGGTAGAACATCAGGAAAAAGGCAAGATACACCAAGGCCGAACCCGTCTCCCGCTGCATTATAATCAAGACCATGGGCAAAAGCACGAGCACACCGCTTATCATCAGGTCGCGACATCGCGACAGGTCCAGGTTGAAGGCACTGATGACCTTGGCCAGACACAGGGCGGTGGCGAACTTTGCAAACTCGGCAGGCTGCACGCTGAAGCTGCCTATCTTTATCCAGGACATGCTGCCCTTGATGGCCTTGGTGGCCAGCATGGGTGTGGCGAACAGCAACAGCATGAAGCCTATATACAGGACATAGGACATACTTTCCATCAGGCGGTCGTCCACGCACAAGATGATTATTCCCAGCACCATGGCCGAGAGTATCCACACCACCTGCATGCCGCTGCGGGCGGAGAAATCCATCAATCCGGAGCCTTGGTCAAAGTCGTAACTGGCTCCGCAGACGCTCATCCATCCCATGGCCACAAGGACTATGAAGATGAACACGGTAAACCAGTCAAGATTGCGCAGTATGCTCTGTTCCTTTTCTCTCTTATCTGATAAGGGCATCGTCCACTGTTATTAAATGTCTGTTCTCAAATGTCGTTGCTTTCTCTTCGCTCTCGGGCGACAATCCGCCCGTGAGGTATTGCTCAATCATGAGGGAGCCTATGGGCACGCCGAAGGTGGCTCCCCATATACCGTTTTCCACATACACGCAGATGGCTATCTTCGGGTCGTCCATGGGAGCAAAGCCCATGAATGCCGAGTGATCCAGTCCATGCGGATTCTGCGCCGTGCCGGTCTTGCCACAGACGGCATAGTCAGGCGAGTTGGCGGCCCGGCACGTTCCTGCCAGCACGGCCTGGCGCATGCCTTGCACCACATACTTGTATTGCGACGGCGAGGCCATGGTGTAACGGCGCGAGGTATAGAGCGTATCCAGCGTCTCGTCCTGGATGTCCTTCACCACGTGCGGGGTTATGAACCAGCCGCGATTGGCTATGGTCGCGCCCAGATTGGCTATCTGCAAAGGGGTTGCAGTCACCTCGCCCTGTCCTATGGAGATGGAGATTACCGTCAGGCCGTTCCACGAACCACGGTAGGCACGGTCGTAGTATGCGGCGTTCGGTATCATGCCGCGCTTCTCGCCGGGCAAGTCCACGCCCAGAGCGTAACCGAAGCCCATGGAAACCATATAGTCCTTCCACCGCGTCATGGCATCCTGCACGGTACGGTACTTCTGACGGTTGGAGAACATGTGGAACAGTCCCCAGCAATAGAAACCGTTGCACGAGGTGGCCAACGACGGCACCAGCGACAGCGGGGACGGATGTCCGTGGCAACGGACGGAGAGGTTCTTGAAATGGAATCCTCCGCTGCACGGGTACGTGGTGCCGGGCGTGATGACGCCCTCCTGCAACAGGGTAAGGGCCTGGGTGGTCTTGAATGTCGAGCCGGGAGGATACAGTCCCATGATGGCACGGTTGAGCAACGGTTTATGCGGATTGTGCGAAAGACGGTTGTTATTGGCACCGCGCTGGCGTCCCACCATGGCACGAGGGTCGTAGGTCGGGCTGCTGACCATGCAAAGAATCTCGCCCGTGGACGGCTCTATGGCCACGATGCCTCCCTTCTTGCCCTTCATCAACCTCTCTCCAAGGGCCTGCAATTCCACATCCAAGGACAGTACAAGGTTCTTGCCGGGTATGGGAGCATTGTCGAACTTGCCGTCCTGATACCGTCCCTTGATACGTCCCTTGGAATCGCGCAAGAGAATCTCCACGCCCTTTTCTCCCCTGAGCTGCTTCTCGTATTGCCGCTCGATGCCCAGCTTGCCTATATAGTCACCGCTGCTGTAATATGCATCGGCCTCGATATCCCTCGGTCCCACCTCGCCCACGTCGCCAAGGACATGGGCGGCATACGGATAAGTGTACTGGCGGATACTGCGCTTCTGCACATAGAAACCCGGAAAACAGAACAGTTTCTCGTTGAAATTGCTGAATTCCTCGGCCGACAGCTGGCTCATGAACAATTGCTGTGTATACCTGCTGTAGCCGGGATTGCGACGCGGATCACGAATTTCATTCATTCGGCGTTCATACCAGTCCCTGGTGATGCCCAGAGTGTTGCACACATCCGCCGTGTCCACTCCCTCCTGTTCCTTCATCACCACCATTATGTCATATGCAGGCTGATTGTACACCAGCAGCTTGCCGTTCCTGTCCCTCACGCCCCCCCGTGCAGGAAAGAGTATGCGCCTGAGAAAGGCATTGCTGTCGGCATTTTTCTTGAAATCCTCGCTCAGCAGCTGCAAAGACAGGAGGCGCAGGATATAGGTAAAGATGATTATGCAGGCGATGCCTCCCAGCACGTACCTGCGCTTACCCAGTTCGTACTTCTTTTCCATAAGATGCTGTGGTAGATGTGATTTTTATGATACGTATGCGAGAAAGCAAAGAGAACATGTCATTGCACCTTGGCAGGCCGGAGCATCTCCACGACCCATGCCAGCAACAGGGACAGGACATAGCTGCCAAGGAAACGCAACGAAAGGCCGGCAATGTCGAAAAACGAGAATGCCTCCAAGACGAAATAGGCCACGTGATGTACGGCCAGAAGAATGGCCATGTACCAGAAGTACTTATACTGTCCCAGGAGATAATGGTCCGGCACGGCATCCTCAACAGCATCCCTGGGTGCCATTGCATGCAGCAACGGATAGTGCGCAAAGGCCGTGATTGTCATGGCTCCCGCCGCCACTCCCGGAGTATTGCTGAAGGCGTCAAGCACCACCCCTGTGGCAAAGGCCAGAAACATGTTGCCTATGCGTCCTGCATTGAGAGGAATATGGAACAAGACCATGGGGCCAAGCAATGGCACGGCATATCCCCACAAATTGATATGGTTGAACAGGAACACCTGCAGGAATATGACCACAAGCATGGTGCCCGATCTATGGAATAATGTCTGTATCATGACTTATCGAGTATGTTCCTCCACGTCATCCATTCCCGGAGTATCGAGGATGACCGCCACGTCCCGCAGATTGGCGAGGTCGGAGGACAATTGTACCAGCAACTGATAACTGAGGCCGTCCTTGCTGTCGCGTATCTGCATCACGCGGCCCACAAAGATGCCGGCAGGAAAGACATTGCTGAAGCCGCTGGTCTCCACCACATCGCCCACCTTGCAGGAAGCATGACGCGGAATGTCATCCAACTGGACAGTCAACACATTGCCGCCCTGCCAATGCAGATAGCCGAAATAATTGTTGCCGCGGATGCGGCACGAGATGCCTGACTTACTGTTGAGAATGGACATGACTACGGAATAGCGATCCGTCACATGAGACACTATGCCCACGATGCCGGTTCCGCATACCACGCCCATCTTGGGACGGACACCGTCCCTGGCTCCGCGGTCTATGGTCAGATAGTTGTCGCTCAGACGGATACTGTTGGAAATCACCCGGGCCGGCAACAGGCGCGCGCTTTGCAGGCGCCGCGCCACGGCACGTTCGGTATAGGAACTGTCGTGGGCCAGTTCGGCCACCTCGGCACGCAGGACCTCCAGTTCGCGTTCCAGTTGTATGTTGCGCTCGGTCAATTCCCGGTTGCGCTCTCCAAGGTAGATGTACGACATCATGCCATGACGCCACTCCTCCACCCGGCCTACGACATAGTTGGCCCCGGTGAACCACACGCTGCCCTGATAGCGGTTGAACGATACCAGCAAGGCCAGGCTGACCCCCTCCAACAGGAGCAGCACCAGCCAATGCGAATAGCGGGAAAGCCAGTCCAGAAAACCTTGCATACGTAGCGAAACCTCACTCACCCAGCAATGCCATAGAGGGTGAATGAGGCCATATATCAGTGTTATATTACATCAGGAACGAAAACTCCTGCAGATGTTTCAATGCGACTCCCGTCCCCTTGGCCACGCAGTGCAAGGGGTCGTCGGCCACGTGGAAAGGTATGTTTATCTTGTCCGTCAGACGACGTGCCAGTCCCTTGAGCAGGGCGCCGCCGCCGGCCAGATAGATTCCATTATGCACAATGTCGGCATACAATTCCGGCGGGGTCTCCTCCAAGGCCTGCAGGATGGCCGTTTCAATCTTGGCCACGGTCTTCTCCAGACAGCGTGCTATCTCCTGGTAACAGACGGACACTTCCATGGGCAGGGCGGTAATACGGTTGGGGCCGTGCACCACATAGTCCTCCGGTGCCTCGTCGCCAAGGTCGGTGAGGGCCGCTCCCACATTTATCTTGATACGTTCGGCCATGCGTTCGCTGACCTTGACATTGTGCTGGCGGGACATATACTCCTGAATATCGGAAGTGAGTTCGTCGCCAGCCACGCGCAAGCTCTTGTCGGCCACGATGCCCCCCAGGCTGATCACGGCAATCTCGGTGCTTCCTCCGCCTATGTCCACGATCATGTTGCCTTCCGGGGCAAGAACGTCCAGGCCTATGCCGATGGCCGCCGCCATGGGTTCGTATATGAGGTAGACCTCACGGCCTCCCGCATGCTCGGCACTGTCGCGCACGGCACGCAGTTCCACCTCGGTACTGCCGCTCGGCACGCCTATCACCATCTTCAGGGACGGAGTAAAGAGCTGCCGGCCGGAATGCACCTTCTTGATAAGGCCGCGCATCATCTGCTCGCAGGCATTGAAGTCGGCTATCACGCCATCGCGCAAGGGGCGGATGGTGCGGATGTCGGGGTTGGTTTTCTCGTACATCATCTTGGCCCGTCCGCCAACGGCTATCATCTTCTCGGTGCGCCGGTCCAGTGCCACCACGCTGGGTTCGTCCACCAACACCTTGCCATCGCTGATGATGATGGTGTTGGCCGTGCCCAGGTCCATGGCTATCTCTCGGGTAAAACTAAAGAATCCCATTTGCTTGTCCGATTATTGAAGTGGATAAATGAGATTATCTGGCAAAATACTCGTGAATGGCGGTATCATAGTGGCTGCTCACGCCAAAGGCCTGTGCGGCAAACCACTTGCGGTCCTCGATGTCGCTCTCTCCGCCCTTGGACCGCAGAAGCTTCAGAAGCGGCTCATACTCCGCCTTGCTGGGAACGATGACAACGTCGTTGAAATTCTTGGCACCGGCACGTATCAGGCTTATGCCGCCTATGTCTATCTTCTCTATGATGTCCGCCTCGCAGGCACCGCTGGCCACGGTCTGCTCGAAAGGATAGAGGTCCACAATCACCAGGTCTATCTCCGGTATCTCGTAGTGCGCCATCTGCTGACGGTCGCCCTCCAGCCCGCGACGGCCGAGAATGCCTCCGAACACCTTGGGATGCAAGGTCTTCACCCTGCCCCCGAGGATGCTGGGATAGGAAGTTACGTCTTCAACCTTGACGCAGGGTATGCCAAGGCTCTCGATGAAAGTTTGTGTACCGCCTGTGCTCAGCAGTTCCACGCCCTGGGCGTGCAGTGTGCGCAGAATCTCGTCCAGTCCGTCCTTGTGAAAGACGCTTACCAGCGCGCGCTTGATTTTCTTTGTCTGTGACATGTTTCCGTATTGTGTTATTATGAATTGTTCTTTGATGACGGGGCAAACCGGACTTTCCTTGACACATGGGATGAATCAAGCCCGGCTCCAAGCCAAATCTTCCTTAAATTAAAGAGGTATGCAAAGGTACGCTTTTTTTGCCAAACGAATGACACAAAGGACAAGTTTTCTTTGTACCTTTGCGCTGAAAACCAAGCAACCACGGGCCAACCCGGAGACATCGGCTCCGCGCCATGGTTGCCCCAACCGTTACGGCATATGATAAAGAACTTGATTTTCGACTTCGGCCAGGTACTCGTACGCCACAATCCACAGCCTTTATTCCACCGCATCTTCGGCGACGACGAGGCTTCCATAGCCGAACTGCGACGCATCCTTTCGGAACCCGAATTCCTGGACCCTTGCGACAGGGGCACGATCCCTTTCGAGGAGGTCATAGACGACACCATCAAGCGACACCCGGAATACGAAGACGCCCTGACGTTCTTCCGCGACAACGAGCTGGAAGAGATTACGGGCGAAATCGAAGGCATGCGCGACCTCCTGACGAGACTCAAGCAGGAGGGGTACCGCCTGTACGGGCTAAGCAACTGGAGCAACGCCGTCTACCCGGTCATAGAAAAGTACGAGGTCTTCCGCCTACTCGACGGCATGGTCGTCTCCTGCGAGGAACACGCCGTCAAGCCCGAGCCGGAGATATACCTGCGGCTGTGCGACAAATTCTCGTTGAAGCCCGAGGAATGCCTCTTTACAGACGATCGACCGGCAAACGTGGAAGGCGCAAGGCGGATGGGCATGCAAGCCGTACTGTTCACCTCGGCCAAGCAATACGCCTCCGATCTGGAGCATTTTCGTCAAGCCCGACAAGCATGAATCAGACTTGACCGAACATCCGCCAGGCCCTGTTACAGGTTAAGCCATATGTTGAAAAATCCCGACAAGGCCTGCAGCATTCACGGGGGGCCCGACACGGCCCTCCGGATGATGGGACTTGAATCCAGTGTAGCCGGTGGCCGGACAATACTATAGTCGAGGCCGCAAGTATACTATGGCCAAAGGTCAGACAATACTATAGTCAAATGCACGACAATACCGGAACAGAATCACGCTCTCGCACGACCACATTCCCGATACCTGCAAAGCAAATGCCGCGCCACTCAAAAGGCAACATCGCGCTACAGTCTAACATCATGATAGCCAACAACATGCAGAAGCATCAACGATACCATGCGTACAGGCATGCCACAGCAATGCCACAACTCAGGATTTACGAAACACAGAGACCCGCACACACAAGGAACGGCATCCGTTCCTCTTCACAGGTAACACATCGCAACCGCTCACAGGAAAGCTGAAAGATTCTGACAAAATACTAAAAGACACCGAGACATGATAACTGTTCCGCGCCGACAGGCGAATACGCACATATACGATGGAAGGAACTGCTGAACGCAGTTCCTTCCATCGTAAGTAGCGGGAAAGGGACTTGAACCCTTGACCTTCGGATTATGAATCCGACGCTCTAACCAGCTGAGCTATCCCGCCATCACCAACCGCCCTGGCACCGAGGCCTCTTGCGGTGTTGCGGGTGCAAAGGTATGACTTTATTTTGAAACCGCCAAGAACACGATGGCTTTTTTTGCAAGAAAAAGCATTTACCACCACCCTACTCCACTATATTAGACCAATAGTCGTACCTTTGCGCGGTTAAATAAAGTACACGTGCACGCATGAGAATCATAAAGAGGCTGGACATTTACATCCTGAAGAACTTTCTGCTGCTCTTTGCCGGAACGTTCTTCATCTGCCTGTTCATCTTCATCATGCAATTCATATGGCAGTACATCGATGACCTGGTAGGCAAGGGACTCAGCTGGAGCATCCTGGCCGAGTTTCTGTTCTATGCCAGCCTCACCCTTGTGCCCATGTCGCTGCCACTGGCCGTGTTGCTGGCATCGCTGATCAGCTTCGGCAACATGGGAGAAAAACTGGAACTCCTCTCCATGAAGGCGGCCGGCATCCCTCTCATCCGCATCCTGTGCCCGATACTGACGGTAACGTCGCTGGTGTGCGTGGCAAGCTTCTATTTTCAGGACAGGGTGCAGCCACGAGCCACCCGCCAGGTGGCGACGCTACTTTGGAGCATGCGGCAGAAATCGCCCGAACTGGAAATCCCCGAGGGCATATTCTACAGCGACATACCGGGATACAGCATCTTCGTGCAAAAGAAAAACGCCGACACCGGCATGCTCTACGGAGTGATGATATACAGCACCGAGAGCGGATACGACAAGATGGAGATAGTCCTGGCAGACTCGGCACGCCTGCAAAGCACGGCGGACCAGAAGCATCTGAAACTGACACTGCACGAGGGAGAACGCTTCAAGGATGTGGACTCGCAGACGGGGAACATGCTGCAGGCCAACATCCCTTACATGAGGGAGACGTTCCACACCGAGGAAGTCATGATTCCTTTCGACGCGAACTTCAGCATGATGGACGCCAACCTTTTCAACGGCGACGCACAGACCAAGGAACTGTCAAAGATACTCAGCGGCATAGACTCGCTGAACCACGTGAGCGACAGTCTGGGGCAGCACATACGCAAGGTTGCCAAAAGACAATACCTGAAAGGACAGCTCCCCATGGAGCACAAGGACTCGGCCGGACTGATGGCCAGGGCTGCGGAACAAGAACCTCTCGACAGCACCTACGCTCGCCTGAGTCCGGACCAGAGAAAGACTGTGATAAAAAGCGCCCTGAGTTCGGCGCAGGGCACACAGGCGGAGTTCGAATACCGTGGAATGACCACTGGAAACACCAACATGACCCTGCGCAGACACCACATGGAGGCCCGCAAGAAGTTCACCCGCAGCCTTGCCTGCCTGATATTCTTCTTCATCGGCGCCCCGCTGGGAGCCATCATAAGGAAAGGCGGACTGGGAGTGCCGGTGGTGGTAAGCGTGCTGGTATTCATATTCTACTACATCGTAAACGCCGCTGGCGAGAAGATGGCCAAGACAGGCGAGTGGTCAGTATGGTTCGGCATATGGCTCAGTTCCATGGTGCTGGCCCCCATAGGCCTGTTTCTCATCAGCAAGGCCAACAAGGACAGCGTCGTGTTCAACATCGAAGGGTACCAGAACTTCTTCAAGCGTCTCATGGGCATGCGGACAAGACGCAAGCTCAACAGGAAAGAAATCATAATCCATGACCCGGACTATCCGGCCTTGACACAAAGACTTGCCGACCTGATGCAGGATTGCAACCGATACTGTTCCGCAAAGAAACTGCTCAAAATCCCGTCCTACTACGCCATCTTCTTCAAATACCGCGAAGACCACACGGTAACAGGCCTCAGAGACAGACTGGATGACATCATAAACGAACTGCACAACAGCCGGGATGCGGCAATCATAGGGGCATTGAACGAAATGCCAGTACTCTATGCCAATGCGCACACACGCCCCTTCGACAGCAAACGTAACAACATGATTGCAGGCATCATCTTCCCGGCTGGCATCATCCTGTGGATACGCATATGGATGTTCCGCATCAGACTGTATCAGGACCTGGGACAAGTGCAGAAGCAGGGCGCATTTATCATCAAAAGAATAAAAAACAACACAAATAATGGACAAGGAAATCAAGCTTAGCAGCATCGAGGAAGCCTTGGAGGACTTCAAGGCCGGCAAATTCGTGATTGTCGTGGATGACGAGGACCGTGAAAACGAGGGCGACTTCATTACCGCGGCGGAACTTATCACAGAAGAAAAGGTCAACTTCATGCTCAAGAACGGACGCGGCGTATTGTGCGCGCCCATCACCATATCGCGCGCCAAGGAACTGGAACTGGACTACCAGGTGCAGGTCAACACCAGCATGCTGGGAACGCCATTCACAGTGACTGTGGACCTTCTGGACGGCTGCACCACAGGTGTCAGCGTACACGACCGCGCGGCCACCATACGCGCCTTGGCTGACAAGGCCAGGAAGCCGGCCGACTTCGGACGCCCCGGCCATATAAACCCGCTCTATGCCCAGGACCGAGGCGTGCTGAAGAGGGCGGGACACACCGAGGCCGCCATAGACCTGGCACGCATGAGCGGACTGCAACCGGCGGCCGCCCTCATCGAAATCCTGAACGAGGACGGCACCATGGCACGCATGCCGCAACTGAAGGAGGTGGCCCGCACACATGGCATCAGGATCATCACCATCAAGGACCTCATCGCCTATCGCCTCCGCCAGGAGAGCCTGGTGGAAAGGGGCGTGGAGGCCGACCTGCCCACACAGTACGGACATTTCCGCATAATCCCGTTCAAACAGAAAAGCAACGGTCTGGAGCACATCGCCATCTTCAAGGGAGAATGGACTGCCGACGAACCTGTCTTGGTGCGCATGCACTCCAGCTGCATGACAGGCGACATCTTTGCCAGCAAACGTTGCGACTGCGGCGAGCAACTGCATCAGGCCATGCAGATGATAGACCGCGAAGGCAAGGGCGTGGTGGTATACCTCCAGCAGGAAGGCCGTGGCATAGGACTGATGAACAAGATAGCGGCATACAAGTTGCAGGAACAGGGCGACGATACCGTGGACGCCAACCTGCATCTTGGCTTCAGGGCTGACGAGCGTGACTACGGAGTGGGAGCGCAAATCCTGCGCGAACTAGGCATAGGCAAAATACGTCTCGTGACCAACAATCCGGTCAAGCGGGTAGGCCTCGAAAGTTACGGACTGGACATTGTGGAAAACGTCCCTGTGGTAGTCACCCCCAACGAGTACAACCGACGCTATCTGGAAACCAAAAGGCTGCGCATGGGACACAAGCTTTGACCCCACCGAGGCACGGCCCAACACACACAACGACAACATTTCACTAACATAACGACACTTACAACATCATGAGCAACGTTCTTTCCGACAGACTCCAGCGTCTGTCCACCAGTGCCACCCTGGCCATGAGCCAGAAGAGCAGCGAGCTGAAAGCGCAGGGCATCGACATCATCAACATGAGCGTAGGCGAGCCCGACTTCAACACTCCGGACCACATAAAGGCCGCCGGCATCAAGGCCATCGAGGAGAACTGGAGCCGATACAGCCCTGTCCCCGGTTATCCGGAGCTGAAAAAGGCTATCGTGGCCAAGTTGAAGAACGAGAACGGACTGGACTACCAGCCCTCGCAAATCCTTTGTTCCAATGGCGCGAAGCAGAGCGTGTGCAACGCCATCATGGCTCTGGTAAACGCGGGAGACGAGGTCATCATCCCGGCTCCGTACTGGGTAAGCTATCCCGACATGGTGCGACTGGCCGACGGCACCCCGGTGTTCATTCCCTCTACCATCGAGCAGGACTTCAAGATTACCCCCGAGCAACTGGAGGCAGCCATCACTCCCAACACACGCGCCATCATTCTCTGCTCTCCCAGCAATCCAACCGGATCCGTCTACAGCCGCGAGGAACTGAAGGCATTGAAGGATGTCTTGCTACGCCACGAACGCGTCATCGTCATTGCCGACGAAATCTACGAGCACATCAACTATGTCGGAGAACATGCCTCCATAGCACAGTTCCCGGACATCAAGGAGCGCGTGGTGATTATCAACGGCGTGTCCAAGGCATACGCCATGACCGGCTGGCGCATAGGCTTCATCGCAGCCCCCGAGTGGATCGTGAAGGGCTGCAACAAGCTGCAGGGCCAATATACCAGCGGCCCCTGCTCCATCAGCCAGAAGGCCGCCGAGGCGGCATTCGCCGGCGATCAGCAATGCGTGGAAGTGATGCGCCGTGCCTTTGAGCGTCGTCGCGACCTGATAGTGAAACTGACAAAGGAGGTTCCGGGACTGGAAGTAAACGAACCGCAGGGTGCCTTCTACCTGTTCCCCAAGTGCAGCAGTTTCTATGGCAAGAAGCATGGCGACCGCGTCATCAACAACAGCAACGACCTGGCCATGTATCTTCTGGAGGTGGGACACGTTGCCACCGTGGGCGGCGATGCCTTCGGCTCTCCCGAATGCTTCCGCATGTCCTATGCCACCAGCGACGAAAACATCATCGAGGCCATCAAACGAATAAAGGATGCCTTGGCACTGCTGAAGTAGCAGCAATCCGGCATCATGCAAAAAAGAATCCCTTGTCATCACGACAAGGGATTCTGCAAAAAACTTAAATCTATAATACCACATTGCATGCCGCTGCATGCTTTTTCCTTCTTACAAAGAGATAGCACCAGATGGACATGCATCAGCGCAAGTACCGCACTCGGTGCACTCATCCGGATTGATAGAATACTTCTCGCCCTCTGAGATAGCACCCACGGGGCATTCGTCAATACATGTGCCGCAAGCAACACAATCATCGCCAATTACGTAAGCCATAGTCGTTGTTAATTTTAATTATTGTTTCTATTGATGCATGATTGCAATGGATATTGCAGCACAAAGGTAACCATTTTTAGTGATATTGAACTTCACAAGCAAGAAAAAGTTGCCTGCATATCACCAAAAATAGGTATTAAGGCAATAAAACACCATCCTTGAATGTTATATAACTGTATGAAAAGACTTGTTTTCTTTATCCTCTGCATGGCACTATGCCTCTGTACGTTTGCACAGAGAGAGCAAGTCATGAACAAGCCTTTCATAGACAACCGGCAGTTGCACTGGGGATTCTTCATCGGCATGAACTTCACGGATATGGAGATAAGGAACAACGGCAACATAGACCCCGAAACAGGAGAACAATGGTTTGCAGAGGTGAGCAAGTACCAACCGGGCTTCAGCGTGGGAGTACTGGGCGCCCTGCGCCTGAACAAGTATCTGGAATTGCGCCTCACACCCAGCATGCACTTCGGTCAAAAGTTCATAAAGATGCACGAAAACGTCTCCGGCAGGGACACCACGCAGAACATGCGCACCAACTACATTTCAGTGCCGTTGTCGGTAAAGTTCGCAGCCCCACGCTACAATAACTTCAGGCCATACTTCACCTTTGGCTTGGCACCCACGTTCTGCCTCAACAACCACGACCAGGAGGCTTTCAAGGCAAAAACTTTCGACTGCTACCTGGAACTTGGCATGGGTTGCGACATCTACCTGCCATACTTCAAGCTGATACCCGAATTGAAGTTCTGTTTCGGCCTGGCAGATATAATAAGCAAGAACCGGGACAAACTACTGGACCAGTCAATGATGAAATTTACCGATGGAGTAAAGAGCAGTTCGGCAAACATGATAGTACTGTCCATCTATTTCGAGTAGGCAATACCCAACTTTATTCATAAAAAAATCCCGCTACTTCTTGTTAGAGAATAAAAAATACGTTATCTTTGCGACCGGTTATACCTAATAATACTTAAAATACACACGCGACACGGCCGTAGAGCCGTCACGCAACACATCACCACAACATACCTTATTGTCATGCTCCGGCCTATACATTATATATATTATATAGAGGCAGTACGAGACCAGCACTCGCGCCGCAATAGGCTTTGCGCTGACACAGAGGCACTAACCCCCCCCCCCCCATCGACTAATCACACGCTCATAGGCAACAGCCTCGAGCGAGACCATTCGTTACCCCTTACGCAGGCACGGCGGTTCAATTCCGTTGTGCCTTTGTTGTATGTGCATATATCATCGTAACTCACTTAACCTATATAAACTAAACAAACTACATTTTATGAAAAAACTTTTACTTTCATTGACTATGCTGCTGACAGGCATCATGGCATGGGCGGCTCCCATCACTGAATTGAGTGATGCCGTTGTCGGAAAGGTATTCACCATCAGGTCCAAGGACAGGGGAGCATTTGTGTACAATTCGGCTGCCACTACAGAATACTTATCCGGTTCCAAAAAATCTGATCAGGTTTATGGGAATAATGGAAATTTAGATAATCATGACAAGAACTTTCTCTTTGCTTTCGTCAAAGACGGGGACAAGTATTTCCTCTACAGTATTGGTGCCGAAAAATATGCTGTGTATCATACTGACAATTCGGTTGCTTTGCGCACCGAAGCCCCTGCTGCCGGTGTTACATTGCTATCCTCGACAGGCGACACAAAAGCCAATTTCCCTACTGTCATTGCCATTGATGGTACTAATCATCTAAACATGACGACAAACCAGAATCATGGTATTGTATATTATAATGGTTATTTTGCCGACCCAGGCAACATGCTTGCCATCGAGGCAGTAGACGATTGTGTGTTTAACAATGAGACAAAGGCGTTTACTGACAACCGCATTTCATTCACATACAAATACACCTACGACAACAATGGAACCAAGAAAGAAATAGGCACACAAACAATCAACGGAATTGTAGGTAATGCCTATCCAACGCCATCTCTGGTTTTGCCGATAATTTACGCAACACCTTCTGCTCCAGAAGGTAATATCAGCGCAGACAAGGCTAATTCTGTAATCGAGATAGCATGTGACAAAAACAAAGACGTAGAAAAGAACTTTCCCTTTAAATACTTCTCTTCTTTTGATGATATTACTACATGGTATGCCGCAAAACTTCACAGCAACCAGAACCACTATCTGTACTGGAATGAAAGCGCGATAGCATTTACCTCTAATTATGAATCTGACAACGATGCCTACAAATGGGCATTTGTAGGAGATCCCATCAATGGTTTCAAGGTTTACAATAAACTTGCTGGTAAAGACGTGATGCTGGACAACTCCAATCCCTGTTCTTTATCTTCCACTGAAAACACCGTAATCGTATATCCCTCAAAAGAAACAGCCGCAGGTGGTTTTGCTCTTAAGTTTGACGGCCAGACGTATCTAAACTATCAAAGTGAAGCTATCAAGCGCTGGGGAGACAATGACGCAGGTTCTACATGGTTGCTAACAGACCTTTCTGCAAATGTTCTTGCAGAAGCTGCCAAAGCCGAGGCACTTGTCACAATCAATGCATCCTCTATCCTGTTTGGCGACCCAAATACCGAAGGTACTCTCGCCCACATCGCCAAGACCGCAATTGAGGAATATACATACGACACTACTTCAGAGACTGCAAGCGAAGAGGCCGTTGCTTTCTACAACACAACTCTAAACAACATGTGTGCGGCAGTAGACAAGGATATCGTATTCTACAACACAAATCGTAACAACAAGTACATGGTTGTTACGGATGCCATCCTGCTGAGTGGCGACAATGCCGCAAACGGAACATCCATCTTCAACGTAAAGGGCATCCAGGGAACCAACCACTTCACCATCCAGAACAAGGCCAACAAACGATACATAGCAAATACTCCTGCAACATCAAGCCGTATTCAGCTTTCACTGACAGCAGGAGAGTTCACCATCAAGAGTTTTGACACCGACGACGACAACAAGTTTGCGTTCATATGCACTCAGCCGAACAATGACAGACACAACTCCCTGCATTTGGATGGATCTCATAGAGTGGTTGCATGGGAGGCCGACAACGAGAACAATGCCTCTGTATGGGTAATAGAGGAACCGGAGAGCACTCTAAGCGTAGAAGAAGGTGAAATTATTGTCAAGACTCAGGCATTGACCCCTGCACTCGACTTGAAGAACAGTTTAGGCGAAAACAATGCGGAGTTTGGCAATGGACTGGGCCAGTACGATGACGCGAATGCAGTTTCCGCTTTCAACAATGCCATGAGTGCCATTCCCAATGCAATTGACGGATATACATTCGAAGACCTGCTTCCCCTTAAGGACAACCTTCAGGCCACGTGCAATAACCTACAGATTGTCCAGCCTAATTTGAAGGCATTTGTGATTAGCGGCAAACAGACTGGCAGGTACATCTCTACAAGTGGCATTGCAACAGAAGGCGACAACGCAAATCGTATAAAGATGGTCACAGATCGGGAGAATGCCGACATATTCCTGTTGACAGACAACAATGAGATGGTAAGTTACACTGCCGGCCTTGGCATTACTCGTTCAGAACAGATTGCTCCAGCCGGTACTGCCATCAACACGATGACCTTTACCAAGGGACTCCATACAGGTTACTATACAATCGCGACCGATTATACTGGTAATCCTTATATGTATGACAACCAAACCAAAGATGTGCTTTGCAGCTACACAGGAAAGGTAAACAATACCGACTGGACTCTGACAGAGGTTGAGTCCTTGCCCATAAAGATGAACGCCGTAGGCGGTGCATACTATGCCACATTCAACGCACCTGTACGTGTCGTCATCCCCGCAGGCCTGAAGGCTTACAGTGCATCCGAGGAGGGTGATGTCCTTAACCTGACCAAGGTCGTAGAAGACGGCGTGCTTGAGGCCAACACTCCCGTTATACTGTACAGCCTGTCAGATGTTGCTTCTCTCTCAATCAGTGCAGAGAATGGCACTGCAGCCACATCCAATGCATTGAGCGGAACAAACCAGAAGACAACCGTAACATCCGGAGAGAACTATGTCATGGGCCAGAACGACGGCAAGGTCGGCTTCTACAAATATACCGGAACCACAATGCCAGCCTTCAAGGCATATCTACCTTCTACATCCGAAGTTCGTGCCTTCACTTTCAGCTTTGACGACATAGAGACATCCATCAGTGCCATTGAGAGCGAAAACAGCAATGCCGTGATTTACGACCTCGCCGGACGCCGTGTGCAGAAAGCCGACAGGGGATTGTACATCGTTAATGGCAAGAAAGTAATGTATAACTAAATCATCACGTAAGTCTAATAATTTGAAATATAATAAAGCTATGAACAAGAAGAAATATATTTGCCCCACCTTACAGGTCATCAAACTGGATATTACAACGCCTCTGTTAGCCGGCAGTAAACCTGATGAACTAAGCAATCTGGATAAGAACGGCAATGATGAAGTCTCTAATGAAAATGGAGTCTTTTCACGTAACAACAACACCAACCTGTGGGACCAGCTTTGGTAATACACGCAAAGGAACAAGACAACAGAATGTCTTGAAATAACAATCTACGCATCGCCGTACCTCCTGCACACTGGTGCAAGTAGTGTACGGCGATGCCTTTTTGATTGCTCATTCCCATTTCCACGACAAGGCTTACGCATGACAGGACAATGAACTGTTTGCCGCACTGCAATGGAGGGATATAAACGGCATCATTGCCCACAAACAGGAAAACATAAGCAGAAACAGGTCTTTTTTATCCTTGGAATGAGGCAGTTTGGATATTTTTTCATACCTTTGCACTCGCTTTACCGTAGGTCGCTGGCGGGGAGAAGTGTGACCCGTTATGCCTGCGAGTGATGACAAACAACCTAATTCAATAAAGTCATAAAATGGCAGATTTAATTAAGATTGCAGAAGAAGCATTTGCTACCGGCAAGCAGCACCCCGCATTCAAGGCTGGCGACACAGTGACCGTAGCTTACAAGATTGTCGAGGGTAACAAGGAGCGTATCCAGTTGTACCGTGGCGTGGTCATCAAGATCAACGGTCATGGCATCAAGAAGCGCTTTACCGTGCGCAAGATGTCTGGCACAGTGGGTGTTGAGCGTATCTTCCCCATCGAGTCTCCCAGCATCGACAACATTACCGTAAACAAGATAGGCAAGGTTCGTCGCGCCAAGCTGTACTACCTGCGCAAGCTCACCGGTAAGAAAGCTCGTATCGCTGAGAAGCGTGTTGCAACCAAGGAGGCATAATCACAGACTCCGACACAGCAAACAAAACAAAGGCGTATGGCAGTTTTGCCATACGCCTTTGTTTCATAAAGCGGCATCGCCCCACTGCCTCATCCAAACCGACACGAGAGGCAGGAAACACATTCGAGAATATACAGGCACGAATCCACGAATTCTCAAGCGAAAATCCACGAATACGAAAGAGAACTTTCACGAACACGCAGCACCCCTCGTCCACAGGACATGCTCACAACCCCATGTCGTGATTCCTCATGCGATAGTCGGCCATTTCCTCGTACTTGGTGCCAGGACGGCCATAGTTGCAATAAGGGTAAATGGATATTCCGCCCCTCGGAGTGAAAATGCCTGTCACTTCTATGTACTTGGGATCCATCAACCGGACAAGGTCCTTCATGATGATATTAACGCAATCCTCATGAAAGTCTCCATGATTCCGGAAGCTGAACAGGTACAGTTTCAGACTTTTGCTCTCGACCATCCTCATGTCCGGAAGATAGCTTATCCTTATCTCGGCAAAGTCCGGCTGCCCTGTTATGGGACACAGGCTTGTGAACTCGGGACAATTGAACCTCACCCAGTAGTCATTTTCCGGGTGTTTGTTCTCAAACGCCTCCAATACCTCAGGCGCATAATCCTGGCGGTAAACGGTATTACTCCCCAAAAGGGTCAATTCATCTTTTCTGCTCATAACAATCATCTTTTCTTCGAGGCCAAGTACTTCTCCAATCCCTCACGCCTCAACTTGCATGCCGGACAATGTCCGCAGCCGTCACCCTTCACACCATTGTAACAGGTCAGCGTTTCCTTCCTCACCAGGCCCAGCACACCGAGTTCATCTGCCAAGGCCCATGTCTCGGCCTTGTCTATCCACATCAATGGAGTATGAATGACGAACTGCGTGTCCATGGCAAGATTGAGGGTCACGCCAAGCGACTTGACAAAAGAGTCACGACAATCCGGATAACCGCTGAAGTCGGTCTGTGACACGCCGGTGACAATATGATTGATGCCGTGTTCGCGGGCATACACCGCCGCTATGCTAAGGAAGAAAAGGTTCCTCCCAGGCACGAACGTGTTTGGGTATCCGTCCACTGGCTTTTCCTCGTCCATGTCCATGGAAGCATCCGTGAGAGAGTTCCTGCCCAGACTTCCTATGAAGGAGACATCCATCACATCGAAATGCACTCCTGCCCTCCCGGCTATGCCGCGGGCTATTTCCACCTCTCCCGCATGCTTCTGGCCATAGACGAAACTCAAGGCATGTACCTCTGAAAAACGCTTCTTGGCCCAAAACAGGCAGGTAGTGGAGTCCTGCCCTCCGCTGAATACCACGAGAGCGGCATCGCGGTTCATCTTCACATCACAGTTCATTTATCCTTAGTACGTTATAAGAAATATCCTTGTCATATACATCCGAACCGTCCACACGCTTGATGTATCCCACCACCCTTATCGTCACCGGCAGGATGATTATTTCGTACACGGTCTTCAATATGACCTGCACAACCATCATTTTCAAGAGTTCGCCCACCGGCATCATCCCGCCGAAGGCCAAAGGAAAGAAGATGACGGAATCGGCTCCCTCGCCGGCTATGGTCGATATCACCGCACGCAAGGAGAAATTTTTTCCCTTGGAAGCCAGTTTCATCCTGCTCATCACATAGGCATTGATGAAAGACCCGACCAAGAATGCCGCAAGGCTGGACGCCGCTACGCGCGGGGCAAAGCCGAAGACAAAATCAAAGGCTTCTTCTCCCTCCCAGAATGGAGCAGCCGGGATTGCCACCGCCAACTTGCCCAAGGCCACCACCATGAAGTTCATGAGAAATCCCATCCAGATGATAAGGCGTGCCTTGCGGAAGCCCCACACCTCGGCTATGCAGTCGTTGATGATGTAAGAGACTGGAAAAACTATCAGACCGGCCGTCACGGCAACGGGGCCGAGCCGCACTACTTTGGTCTCCAAAAGATTTGCCGCCACGAGGCAGACACAAAACACAATACCCAAGACCATGTAGGGTACTGACACAAGATTGTCTTTCTTCATTGTTCCTGTTTTTTACGTGGTGCTCTAGAATACACGGCCGCCCGGTTAGCGGCATCCAATGCCAATAATATCTCCTATTGGACGAAATCGGAGGCAAAAGTAATAAATAATCGTGAAAGATGCAAGAAATGCCATGGCTATAAATGCCATACATGGCAAAAGACACTTCACCAATACACGGAACGGAGCCATGGCACGAATACATTTCGGACGCTGCTTCCCGGAATATGCCGGCTATCATGCACACTCCGGGAAGAAAGCATCCGAACAAATCCGGCAACACAGCCGGCATCAGACTTCATCCGGCCAAGGGCAAGGCTGGTTATTTGCCTTGAAGGCAGGACGCTGGGCGTCCACACTGCGCAGATATTCACCGAGAGCCTTGCTCAGACGTTCGACAATGGCAGGATTCTCCGCTGCCACATTGCGGTCCTCGCGTATGTCATCCTTCAAATTGTAAAGCCCTTTCCAGCCTGTGTTGTAGAAATAAATCAACTTCCAATCGCCCTGACGTATGGCGCACGTCTGTCCATATCCCCTGCGGTCGGCATCTGGGGTGGCCGGCAGGTCCTGGTAACTGGTCGGAAGCCATGTGTGAGGAGTATTCCACACGAGGATGCGCTCGTTGTTACCTTCATTACTGCCTTCCAGGAGAGGTATGAAACTGCGTCCGTCTATAGTCTGCGGCACTTGCGACTCGTAGTCCTTCACGCCGGCCATCTCCAAGATGCTGGGATAGAAGTCCTCGATAATGAGGTAGTCGTCTACAGTGGAACCCGGCTTTACCTTATCCTTCCAATACACTATCATCGGTTCGCGCACACCTCCTTCGAAAGCAGAGCCCTTACCGGAACGCAAGGGCCAATTGTGCCGGCCTTCGGGTGCGGAACCTCGCCAACCGTAGTCCAGGCCGCCATTGTCGGACATAAAGATGATGATGGTATTGTCCATCTGCCCCGTCTCCTCAAGATAGTCCATCAAATCTCCCAGGCTCTTGTCCATACCCTCTATGAGCGCGGCATAACGCGCTTCCTTGTCATCAAGGCCCTCAGCACGGTATCTGTCATAGAATCTTGTATCCTTGTCCAAAGGAACATGCACGGCATAATGAGCCATGTACAAGTAGAAGGGTCGATTCAGCGAACGACTTTGCTCCAATGCTTTCAGAGCCTCCAACGTAAGAGCTTCCGTGGCAAAGACATCCTTGTCCCAATATGCCTCCAGGTCGGGAATGCCGAAGTCCGCGTTCTTGCCATTATAGCCGTTGACACCATAATGATCCTCGCCGAGATAAGATGCCGGACCACCGGCTGCATGGCCTGCGATGTTGACATCAAAGCCGAATACCAGAGGATTCGCGGCAGGAGTCTGCTGTGCTCCGAAGTGGGCCTTGCCCACATGTATGGTGTGGTAACCGTTCTGACGCAGCAACTGCACGAAGGATGTTCCCACAGCAGTGTTGCGCACACCCTCCACAGGCTGTATGCCATTGTAGTTCCAGTCAGGCATGGACACTTCGGAATTGGGTTCATCGGTCATCTGGTCAAGACGCAGTGTCCAATTGGTGACACGATGGCGAGCCTGATTCATTCCCGTCATCAATGAACAGCGCGACGGCGACGAAATGGAGTTGGCATAGGCCTGGGTGAATTTCGCGCCCATGGATGCCAAACGCACCATATTGGGGGTATGGAAGCGTCCGTTCAAGGGATTGTCATTGCCGTACAGGGGGAGCGAAGTGTCCTGCCATCCCATGTCATCGACCATGAATAGCACTATGTTGGGCTGATTCTGTGCTATAGCTCCAAGGGGGCATACTGCAAGTCCCGCGGCCATGCCAAGCCAAATCTTGTCGTGAGTCATATGCAAAATGTATTGATTTTTGTCAGCGTTCAAATAAACCCATGAAAGTCTTCGCCTGACTTTCATGGGTAGTTATGATTATACAGGTAATATGCAAAACACAGGCTATCTCAACGGATTCCATCCTTGGGCTTTCAGTTCAAACTCATTGCCATCGCGGCTGATCAGGGCTTTGCCGAGACTTTCCCTGGTTATATATCCTATGACCTTGACATCCTCAATGGCGGATACCGCATCATTGGCAGCAAGCGGCACGGTAAACAGCAACTCGTAGTCCTCTCCGCCGTTGAGAGCGCAGGTGGACACGTTCATGTTGAACTCCTCGGCTGTCACGGCCGTCTGATAGTCCAACGGCAAACGTTCCTCATAAATCCGGCAACCGCAATGGCTCTGTTCGCAAATGTGCATCAATTCGCTGCTGAGTCCATCGGAGATGTCTATCATGGAGGTTACCTTTATGTTTGCCTTGCGCAGGCTCTCCACAATATCGCGACGGGCCTCGGGGTTCATCTGGCGTTCCAGAAGATATTCTCTGCCGGCAAAGTCCGGTTGAGGTATCTGCGCTATTGCCTCCCCGACATTGCCGCCATTCTTGCGCGCCTGTTCCCTGGCTTCCATCACCTGCTGGTCGTAAACCGCCTTTTCGCGTTCAAGCAACTGCAATCCCATGTATGCCGCACCAAGATTGCCGGACACGCAAATGAGATCCGTCTCCTTTGCCCCGCTACGATAGGCTATGTCTTCCTTACGGGCAATACCTATGGCCGTAATGCTTATGGCCAGTCCGGTAAGGCTGCTGGTTGTGTCGCCGCCGACTATGTCCACATGATGCTTACGGCATGCCAGTTGCATGCCACTGTAAAGCTCCTCCATGTCCTCCACGCTGAAACGCTTGCTCAAGGCCAGACTGACAGTAATCTGCCGCGGTGTGCCGTTCATGGCATAGATGTCGCTCAGATTCACCATCACCGCCTTATAGCCCAGATGCTTCAGAGGCATATAGGTAAGGTCAAAATGCACGCCCTCCATAAGCATGTCGGTAGTCACCAGCGTCTGCGTTCCTTCCTCATGCGCGATTACGGCACAATCATCCCCCACGCCTTTCCGAGTGGATGCATTGACAGCCTCATTTTCCTTGGTGAGGTGCCTGATAAGGCCGAACTCACCCAACTCTGCTATTTCCACTGTATTGTAATGCTCCTTCCCCTGTTATCTTTGTTGTCTAACCTTAAAAAACAAGGCTTCATGTCTCTTCCAGTAAATCATGAACGTGCTATCATTTCGCGCATGATAGCCGCCATGCGAGGTTGCGCCTTGGCAGCAGCCTTCTGCACATCCTCGTGCGTGACCTTCATCACCTGGGCATGCCCTCCAAGGTCGGTTATGATACTTATGCCGAAGCAACGTATGCCACAATGGCGGGCCACTATCACCTCGGGGACGGTGCTCATGCCCACCGCATCGGCACCCCAGCGCGAGAACATGCGATATTCGGACGGAGTCTCATATGTTGGTCCCTGTGTGGCAAGGTAGACACCTTGGTGCACATTTATGTTCTTCTCGCGTGCTATATCGTTGGCCAGCAATATCAGATCCGGATCATAGGCATGCCCCATGTCCGGGAAACGCGGTCCCTGCGGGATGTTGGCACCACGCAAGGGATTCTCAGGCATGAAATTGATCTGGTCAGTGATTATCATCAGGTCGCCTATGCGGAAGTCCGGATTAGTGCCGCCGGCCGCGTTGCTGACAAAAAGGGTCTTGATTCCAAATTCACACATGACGCGTATGGGGAAAGTAACCTCCTTCATGTCGTATCCCTCGTAATAGTGAAAACGACCGTCCATGGCCAGAATGTCCTTGCCTCCGAGTTTGCCGAAAATCATGCAACCGGCATGCCCTTCCACAGTGCTGACCGGGAAGTTGGGTATTTCAGAATAAGGTATCTCCAACTCTTTCTCTATCTCTTGTGTCAGTTCGCCCAGACCGGAACCCAGGATGATGGCAGTCTCAGGCTTTGTCGACATCTTGGCTTTGAGCCACTCTGCCGTTTGTAAGATTCTTTTGTACATAACCTGTAATTTTTGTATTGAACAATATATCTTTCTTCTGCAACATGCGCACCCCTATGGGCAGCACCCATATCCTTTCCGCGATTTCATCTGGCAGACGCCCCATACTGATGAGTCTGGTGACATCTTTCTCCGTAGTGATAATCAACCGAGGTTCCGGCATCTGTTCCAAAGCCTCTGCCACGCGTTGCAAGTCCTCCCGGCTATAGTAATGGTGGTCGGCAAACTCCAGGCTCCGTACAGAGGCAAACCTTTGTTTCATGTCCATGTACATCTGCTTTGGGCAGCCTATGCCAGTCAGCAACAAGACATTGCAACCTCTCTTCCCGGACATGGGAGACATTTCCTGAGTGGCAAGATTTACCATCCTACCATACCTGAAGGTACTGAAGAACAGGAACTGATAGGGACGCAACTGCAGGCTCTCGGATATAATCCTGTACTGCATGGGCGATATGTTCTCCGGACACTTGGTCACCACCACCATGTGCGCCCTCTCCTTGCCCTGCGAGGACTCCCTCAGCCTGCCAGCCGGCAGCAGCTTGTCCTGTGTGATGAGACGGTGGTAGTCCGTCAGCAGGATGTTAAGGCCCGGCCTCACGTACCTGTGCTGGAAAGCATCGTCCAGCAGAATGACCTCCACGTCCCGTGTGGCCTCATCAGTAGTGAGACGTTCTATGCCACGACGGCGATCGGCATCCACGGCCACATAAACATCCACGAATTTCTGTTTCATCTGCCATGGCTCGTCGCCAATCTGTTCCATGGGCGTGTCAACTCCGGCCAGCACATACCCACTGCTCTTGCGCTTGTAGCCCCGACTTAGCACAGCCACCTTATACCGTGGGCTGAGAAGCCTTATCAGGTATTCTATATGCGGTGTCTTGCCTGTTCCGCCCACGGTGATGTTGCCAACCGATATTACCGGAACCTCATAACGTCTGCTTTCCAGCACTCCCCAGTCGAACAGGCGATTCCGGCACCAAGTGACCATGCCGTATATCCATGATATAGGCAGCATCCAAGAGTTTGTGCGTATCAGTTCTCCTTCCATGTCCGTGGGGCAAAACGTAGTGATTAGGTGAACAAAGATATTGTTTTTCCCGCACAAAACCAAGACTTTCACATGTTTTTACCCATGCTCGTACGTAGCGTGGACAAAATTACCCGTACATGCGACTTTTGATGATAATTTAAGCTAACTTTGTATTGCTTCCGTGCTTGAATTGCCTTGATACATTAGCCGGATTATATTGCCATCGAGGCTCAATCGGGTTGTCTTTTCAATGTAAAGCAACACTTATTTATCATATAAATAAATATCTCACGCATGAAGAAAATCAAACTTCACTTCCATCTCCTCTTGTGCCTGATTCTGTGCATCGTTGCATCAGGAGCCTTTGGTCAAATAACCGAGTTCAATCCGCAACCTCGACTGCACACTGTACTCACCTACAATGTGCGCAACGCCTTCGCCGACGATGGCAAACTGGATCTCGACGACGTAGCCTCGACCATACGCGAATGCGGGGCCGACTTTGTAGCCTTGCAAGAATTGGACAGCGTCACCGGACGTACCGCCGGCCTATACATCCTGGGCGAACTGGCCGCACGCACAGGCCTGTTCCCGTCTTACGCTCCGGCCATCAGCTATGATGGCGGCAAGTACGGCATAGGCATCCTTTCACGCCAACGTCCCATGTCCGTGCGTCAAATCCCGCTGCCTGGCAGGGAAGAAGCCCGCACGATGCTGATAACCGAGTTCAGGAACATTGTCTTTGCCTGCGCGCACCTCTCACTTACGGAACAGGACAGATACAGTTCGCTCGGCTTGATTGAGGCCGAAGCCGCCAGTTACACCAAGCCGTTTATTCTGGCAGGCGACTTCAACGACACACCAGGTTCAAGCTTCATCAAGGAAATGGACAAGACCTTCTCAGTCCAGCCTTCCGGCGAGGCTCCGACATATCCGTCAACGAACCCCAAGGAGCATATCGACTATATCTCTGCCTACAACCCAACGGGCAAGGCCTTGCTGTGGAAGAAGCCCTCGGTGCTGAAACACAGCAAAGCATCTGACCATTGCCCATTGATGAACCAGTTTTACCTGCGCACTCCGCTGGACAAGATGTTCTTCGGTTCCCCTTACTTGCAGAACCCGGCCCCAGACGGCATGACTGTGATGTTCCAGACACGCACATTGGTACACTCATGGGTGGAGTACGGCACAGATACCCTGCAGCTCAAGCGCGAGCAGGAACTGTGCGGAGGCCAAGCCGTATGCCACGACATAGAGCATAAGGTTCGCCTCACCGACCTGCAACCTGGCACCAAGTACTACTACCGCGTCTGTGCCAGTGAAATCTTCCATTATGCTTCATACAGCAAAATCATAGGCGACACTTTGCGCACACAGTTCCACAGTTTCACCACACCGCCTGACAAGGACACGGACTTCACTGCCCTCATATTCAACGACCTGCATCAAGTGGACCGCACTATCCGAGACATGGCCGCACTGGCTCGTACAGTTCCGCACGACTTTGTGATTTTCAACGGCGACTGTCTGGCAGAACCGTCCGACAGGCTTGATGCCATACGCATGCTACGAAACATCACCGAACGCTTCGACTCGGATGAGATTCCAGCTTTCTTCGTCCGTGGCAACCACGAGATACGCAATGCCTACTCGGCAGGCATGCCCTCGTTACTGGACCAACCCGGCGGACAAACATACGGTGCATTCAATTGGGGAGACACGAGATTCGTCATCCTGGACTGTGGCGAGGACAAGCCCGACAACCATTGGGTATACTACGGCATGAACGACTTTACCAAGTTCCGCGAACAGCAACGTGACTTCCTCCTCCAGGAAATGAAGAGCCGTGAGTTCAAGAAAGCCAAACACCATATCCTCATCCACCATATACCCATCTGGGGTAACACCGACGAGTATCAGCCATGCCGCGACATGTGGGCGCCTTTGTTCAAAAAGGGAAGCTTTGACGTGGCCTTCGGGGCACACACGCACGAGTTCCGCCACCACGCCACCGGCACCGAGGGCAATCCGTTCCCCGTCTTCGTAGGTGGCGGCCCATCTACCAAGAATGCCACCATGATGATACTTAGCAAGAAGGGCAAACAGCTAACACTGCGCATCCTCAGTGGCGAAGGCAAGGAACTGGGTACTTGGGAACTATAACCGTGCACCCATGGCATAATACCTTTATATATATTACATAGCAGGCACCCGAAGCTGCTTTGTCATTGAAGCAAAACGGGATGCCACGAGAGACGTGTTGAGTATTCGTGAATTCACGACACGATATTCACGAATTCGTGTTGCCGAATTCACGAATACTCGACCTTGTTCCCGGCAGAGGCAAAAGGTACTTGCACTATACCATGGCGGAAATTGCCGTAAGCCTAATGGTCATCAGGACTTGTCCTTGAGTCGTGGCAAAAGTCTTTCTTGTGACTTTCAGGGAACTATGGCAAGCATAGCATTACCCAAGATAGCTTTCACAGGCGGAAGCATTACGAAGAAAATACAGCAAGATTTCACTCTGACTTATGCGTTTCTTGGAGATTTTCTCTAACTTTGTACATAAATAGTACTATTTATCATGGAAGTAATTTGTCTGCATGGAACAGAAAACAGACTGTACGAACTCGTGGCACCTCTGATCATGAGTCCGGAAGTCTTACGGCAAAACAACAACTATCCTTTCAAGACCACTCCTCAACACACATGGCATGTCTGCATGAAAGAGGGAAACGTCATAGGCTTCATGCCGGCAAAGAATACATCCGGGGGACTGTATTTGGACAACTATTACATCAAGGAGGATGACAGCAAGGTTCTGGAATCCCTTATCGAACACATACTGCTCTCTACCGACAGACCAGTGACTGCCCTCTGCCATAAAAGACATACGGAAACATTTCGTAAATACGGATTCATCCTGTGTACAATTTTCGCCCAGTACAACAAGATGCAACGTACCGCAGGGAAAGGAGAGCGTGACGAATGATGCGTCGGCTGAATGTCCATGAAGCGACACAGGAACGTCTTAAGCTGGTCTTCGAGAATTTTGACTACGTATATGTCTCCTTTTCCGGCGGCAAGGACAGCGGTGTACTGCTAAACATGTGCGTGGATTACATTCGGAAGAATCTTCCTGGACGCAAACTGGGAGTCTTGCATCTTGATTATGAGGCGCAGTATTCCCAAACAACGGAATATGTCAGCAAAAGGCTGACAGAGGACACGGACATCCTTGAGGTGTATCATTGCTGCGTCCCCTTCAAAGTAACCACATGCACATCAATGAGTCAATCCTATTGGCGTCCCTGGGAAAAGCAGAAAGAGGACATATGGGTAAGGCAAATGCCCAAGGACTGTTATAAGGCTGATGATTTCAATTTCTTCAATGAAGAACTATGGGACTACGACTTTCAGCATCTTTTCGCAAAATGGCTTCGTCGCAAGAAAAGATGCCATAGAATATGTTGCCTTGTGGGCATACGCACACAAGAGAGTTTCAATCGTTGGCGCACGATTCACAGCAACAGGAACCACAGGTATTTCAATTCCATAAAATGGATACGCCAGACATACATGGGCATATGCAACGCATATCCCATATATGACTGGAAAACATCAGACATCTGGACAGCCAATGGCAAATTTAACTGGAGCTACAATAGCCTCTACGACCTGTTTTATCAAGCCGGAATACCCATAGGACGCCAAAGGGTTGCAAGCCCGTTTATATCGCAGGCCTTGTCTACGCTATCGGTATATAAAATCATTGATCCTGATACATGGGGCAAGATGGTGAGTCGTGTCAACGGAGTCAATTTTGCCTGCACATACGGAAGCTCATTCGCCATGGGATGGAAATCAATCAAATGTCCTTCAGACTTTTCCTGGAAGCAGTATATGGAGTTTCTTCTCTGTACGCTGCCGGACGAAATTGCGGCAAACTATAGGGAGAAACTTCGTGTAAGCATACGTTTCTGGCGAGAAAAAGGCGGTTGCCTGTCCGAGGACACAATACGCAGGCTTCAAGACAGGAACATACCAATTTCCGTAGGACGCGCATCCGCATACCGCACGGACAAACAACCTGTTAGAATGGAATATATCGATGATATAGACATTCCGGAATTCAAGGAAATCCCTACGTATAAGCGTATGTGCATATGCATATTGAAGAACGACCATGCATGCAAGTATATGGGATTTGCCCTCAACAAGAAAGAGAAATTGTCGAGAGAATCCGTAATGAAGAAGTACAAGTTGTTGAGTCATGAAAAAATATAAAAGCCCGGTATATAACGTAATAGCAGTTCCTATTGAAAAGGTTGTAGCTAACAACTATAATCCCAATGTGGTGGCTCCACCGGAAATGAAACTGCTTGAATTGTCCATATGGGAAGACGGATACACCATGCCATGTGTCTGTTATTATCAAAAAGAGACCGGCATGTATGAGATTGTTGATGGTTTTCACAGGTATATGGTGATGAAAACCTCACGCCGGATTTATGAACGCGAACAGGGGTTATTGCCGGTATCGGTTATCGACAAAGATATATCCAACAGGATGACATCGACAATACGCCATAACCGTGCGCGAGGAATGCACAACATAGAACTGATGTGCAATATAGTAGCGGAATTGACACGTTCCGGTATGTCTGACAGTTGGATCATGCGTAACATCGGCATGGATAAAGACGAACTATTGCGTCTGAAACAGATTTCCGGACTGGCGGAACTGTTCGCCGACAAAGACTTCGGAATGTCTGACGAGTGGAAAGACGAGGACTAATCCCCCCTACGGCAATAGCCGGAGAGAATAAAGCAGGCAGGAAACGTTTGTCAATCAAAATCAAGATAAGGTTCAAGCCTACGGATATCCTCTTCGGTAAAATGTTGTAAACCTTTCAAGATGTCCAGTCCAGTGACCCTGCCGTATATGCGACGGTGGGTGACTATGTCCGAAGCGCGATAATATCCCATGTAGGGAGGTTTCATCAATTGGCGCGTAGTAAGATTGTTCACCTTCAGGCGTTTGATTTGCATGCTATCCGTTACCTCCAGCCATGCAATGGCATCCGCAGGGAAGTTGTCTATCTGAAGCAGCTGTTCCACATCCGCATATCCTCCCAGCCGTCTGCGGTATTCCACAATCTTACGTGCAAAATAAGGGCCTATGCCGGGTACGCGACATAACAGCGCACTGTCTGCAAGATTGACGTCCAAAGTCTCGTCACCGGAGAGTTTGCGTGGATAATTTCCCTGTACAGTTTTCCCTGCATCCGACACCAAGTCCACCACAGAGGGAACGGAGTCGGATATGGAATCCGTCAAAGATGAGGAAGCTTTTGAGTGCGACTGTCTGGACCTGACATCATTACGCGACGAAGGTCTCGGACGAACCAAGGCATTACGTTCGTCCGCCGGCGGAACTACAGCCACCAGGCGGTAGCGGTCGGCTATACGAATCAAAGGTGCCAAATGCTCCCATTGTTCATTGGTAAGGCGATAGACACGGCGGAAATCATCGGGAGCACAGAACCTGCCTCCATTTGCACGATAGCGATAAATACTGCGAACCTGAAACGGAGCCAGTCCGAGACGCAGCAATTGCGTACTGTCTGCCACATTAGGGTCGAACTCGAAAGACTCTATCTGCCTTGGCGGAACAGCATAGTACCCGGATGAAGAATCGTGACGCAGCTGATGCGTGATGCTGTCGAAAGTGGCATGCACGTCCCTGCCGTCCGCACCACGGTAACGGGCAAGCAACAAGGAACCTATGACGACAAGGCTTGCATTTGCCACCACCACAAGAAAGACAGCCTGAGGGCGTGTAAACCAACGACGCGACTTCATGAGGCAGGGGCCTTATAGCATATCAATGATTCCCTGTACGAACACCAGCATGATAGCCAACGGAGCCAACCACTTCAGAAGGAACATAAGAACAGGGAACATACGCACCGCAGTGGTGCCATGGTTGGTAATCTCATCACGGACCATGGACTTGTCCAAATACCACCCCACGAACAACGAAATCAATACTCCGCCCACCGGAAGCATTATCTTGGAAGATACAAAATCGAAGAGGTCGAAAAGGTTCATGTCAAAGACCGTCAATCCGCCGAGAACACCGAAGCTGAGGCAACAGAACACGCCCACCGACATGGCGCAGACGGATACTACCAGCGAAGCACGGCTGCGGCTGAGATTCCAATTCTCATAGACATAGGCCGTAACCGATTCGTGCAACGAGATGGCACTGGTGAGAGCGGCGAGGAACAGCAAGACATAAAACAGCCCGCTGAATGCATAGCCCAACAGAGGCACGTTCTCAAAAGCCATATTAAATACGTACGGCAGTGTCTGGAACACAAGCCCCGGACCAGCATCGGCCTGTACTCCAGGAACAGAGAATACGGCAGGAAATATGATGAAACCGCTGAGAACGGCCACAAAAGTATCTATCGTGCTGACACTGACGGCAGAGGACGCCAGACGGGTTTTCGGGCCAAAGTAACTGGCATAGGTGCACAGACAACCCATGGCCAGGGAAAGCGAATAGAAGGCTTGCCCGACAGCACTGAGTACAGTAGAGACCGTCAGTTTGGAAAAGTCGGGCTTCAGCAAGAAACCGAGTCCCTGATTGATGCCAGGCATGCTGAAAGCACACACTACCAGGATAGCGATAATGAGCAAGAGCACGGGCATCATAACCTTGGAACATCTCTCTATGCCACCCACCACACCACGGGAAATCACCACATGCACGATGGACATGAACAGGATGGCCGAGAGCAGGCTCAGCCATGGATTGGCAACATAATCCACGAAGAATGCCCCGTAGTCGCACTTGGGGTCGGACAAGGCACCGCTGAAACTGCTATAGGCATAATATAACGTCCATCCGCTGACTACCACATAATAACTGAGAATTATGAAGGCCACCGCAATTCCCAGTATGCCGATGAAACGCCACCACTTTCCCAGTGCCAGGCTACGAAAGGCGTCTATCATGTTGCTCTGAGTATGCCTGCCGATAACAAATTCAGCCACCATGATGGGAATTCCTACCAGCAAGATGCACAACAGGTACACAAGTATGAAGGCCGCGCCTCCGTTGCTTCCCACTTCCATGGGAAATCGCCACACATTGCCAAGCCCTACGGCACTGCCAGCTGCGGCAAATATCGCGCCCATGCGACTGCCGAAATTTACATGTTTCTCCATCCGTACTATATTCTATTCTCGATTAAACCGGTTGATATGGCAGATTTCCATGGCCATAGGATAGCTTCGACCTCTCCAAGTCCGACTATTATATATAAGGTACAGCCGCACTTGGCATCAAGCATTCATCAATCCATATATAAACACTACGCCTATGCCCATGGGAGCCACCCAACGAAATAGTACCATCAGCAATGGCAAGGCCTTTGTGTTAAGCTCATCGGCCACCAATTTATACCGCATGCCCCAACCAACGAACGTGCATATGAGCAATCCGCCGAGGGGCATAAGGAATTTGGCCGTGAGAAAGTCGAACAGCGAGAAGAAACCCATTCCCATGACAGTGACATCTTTCCACAATCCAAACGACAAGCTGCATGCCACGCCCAGCAGGAAACAGATGCACGTGACAATGGTTGCTGCATACTTACGGCTCAGTTTGAATGTTTCATGTATATAGGCCGTGCATATTTCATGCATGGAGATAATACTACTGGTAAGGGCTGCGAGAAGCAGAAGAACATAGAAAAGCCCGCTGAAAGCATACATTAGCAGTGGCACACCGGCAAAGGCCTCCCTGAACACATACGGCAAAGTGATGAACACCAGCCCCGGGCCGGAATCTGCACTTACACCCACGCTGAACACGGCCGGAAATATGATGAAACCGGAAAATATCGCAACCACGGTGTCTATGGCACATACGCTCAGAGCAGACGAAAACAATCTGGTCTCCTTGCTGAAGTAACTGGCATAAGTGGCCAACGTGCCTATGCCAACGCTCAATGTGAAGAATGCCTGCCCCATGGCACTGAGAACAACGTCCTTGGTGACTTTGGAGAAGTCGGGATGCAGCAGGAATCTTATTCCTTCGGCAGCATTAGGCATTGTCAGGGACACACCCACCAATATCAACATGATAAGCAACAGCATAGGCATCATTATCTTGCTGTATCGTTCTATGCCCTTTTCTACTCCTACCGCCACAACAAAATGGGTAAGCATCAAGAAAAGGAACAAGAACAGCACAGGACGCCAAGGGTCCGAAACGAAATCCGAGAAGAACCGCCCGAAGTCCGACTCGACCATCAGCCCGCACGACAGCGACTCGAAGGTGTAATCCAGCGTCCACCCGGCCACTACGCTATAATAAGACAATACCAAGAAACCTGCCAGCACGCCCATAAATCCGGAGACTATCCAAGGCTTGCCAGGTGCCAGGACCGCATAAGAACCTACGGTGTTCGAACGGCTGGCACGTCCCATAACAAACTCTGCCACCATCACAGGCATGGCCAGCAGGAAGACGCATGCCAGATACACCAGAATAAAGGCCGCGCCTCCATTGCTTCCGCATTCGGTTGGGAAACGCCAGATGTTGCCCAGCCCCACGGCACTGCCTGCCGAAGCAAGCACGGCACCTATCTTGCTTCCGAAATTTCCTCTTTCCATAGTTTATAAGGGTTTGCACGCATGTGGCTGTTATAGAAGCGACGGTCGCCGGTGACCTCACGTCCTATGAACGAAGGCTTGGTAAAAGGCTCATCCTCGCGTGCCAGTTCCACCTCGGCCAATACCAGCCCCTCGTTGTCACCATAGAATTCGTCAACTTCCCATATGTGCCTGCCATCTGGAGACTTCACCAAATAGCGTGTCTTGTCTATGATACCGGGTTCACATATCTCCATCAAGTCACGGGCGTCGGACAAGGGAATCTCCGTGTCGAACTCATATCGCGTCAGCCCGGCCAGACCGCTGGGACCCTTAATGGTCAGATAGCCCTTGTCGCCACGAATGCGCACACGCACGGTGCGCCCGTTCTGGCTGGAGATGTAGCCCTGCCAGATGTGCGTGGCATTGTAGGACTGCGACTTGTAAGCAGTTCCCACGACCAGGAATTTGCGTTCCGTTTCGTAATGTGCCATTAGACTTTCTGCATGCCTATTGTTCCGACAAACACCGTCACTCTCCGCCAAACTCCATCAGGTACGCCTTGATGAAGGCATCTATCTTGCCATCCATCACTCCGCCCACATCCGAAGTCTGGTAATTGGTGCGGTGGTCCTTGACGCGTCGGTCGTCGAAAACATAACTGCGTATCTGGCTGCCCCACTCTATCTTGCGCTTGCCGGCCTCTATCTTGGCCTGCTCCTCCATACGGTGTTTCAGTTCCTTCTCGTAGAGCATGGAGCGAAGTATGCGCAAGGCGTTTTCCTTGTTCTTGGGCTGGTCGCGGGTTTCGGTGTTCTCGATGAGGATTTCCTCCTCCTCTCCGGTGTAGGGGTCCTTGTACATATAGCGCAGACGCACGCCTGACTCCACCTTGTTGACATTCTGTCCACCGGCTCCGGAACTGCGGAACGTATCCCATGATATGCGCGCCTGTTCGATATTCACCTCTATGGTATCGTCCACCAGCGGTGTGACGAAGACAGAAGCGAACGAAGTCATGCGCTTGCCCTGCGCATTGTATGGAGAGACACGCACCAGACGGTGCACGCCGTTCTCGCTTTTCAAGTATCCGTAGGCAAATTCTCCTTCGATTTCCAAAGTGCAGGACTTGATGCCGGCATCATCGCCCTCCAGAATGTTGGCCACCCTAACCTTGTATCCGTTCTTGTCGGCCCACTGTATGTACATGCGCATGAGCATCTGTGCCCAGTCCTGGGCCTCGGTGCCTCCGGCTCCGGAATTTATCTTCAGGACGGCATCCATGACATCCTCCTCCTTGCGTAGCATGTTCTTCAATTCCAGGTCCTCTATGGCAGCGACGGCGCGGGCATAAAGGTCGTCCACTTCGTCCTCGGTAACCAGTTCCTCCTTGTAAAAGTCAAAGGCCGTGGCCAGTTCCTCGGCCAAAGTGCTTACCTCGGCGTATCCTTTGATCCATTTCTCCAAAGCCTTGACAAGTTTCATCTGCTCCTCGGCCCGCTTCTGGTCTTCCCAGAACTCAGGTGCCTGGGTACGGATTTGCTCCTCTTCGTAACGAATCTTCTTTGCCGGGATGTCCAGGTAACGGTTCAACTGTTCAACGCGTTCCTGCACTTCTTTCAATTGGTCTTGTGTAATCATTCTTCTTCGTACATCCTGTCTATTTGCTCCCGATAGTGCTGGTATAGGATCCTGCGCTTCACTTTCAGAGTATCGGTCAGTTCCCCTTTGGCCAGACTGAAAGGTTCGGGAAGCAATGTTATTTTCTTTACTTGTTCATATCCTGCGAACTCCTGCTGCAGAGTGTCTATGCGGTACATCATGAAACGGACTATGCGCTCGTCGGCGCACAGTTCGTCACGGGTGGCACAGCAAATTCCATGCTCACGTGCCAGGTCGGCCAACATGTCGTACTGCGGTATCACCAGAGCGGAGACGAATTTACGCTGTTCAGCCACCACCACAATCTGGTCTATGTACTTGTCCACGCACAACTTGGATTCTATCAGCTGTGGGGCTATGTATTTGCCGTTGCTGGTCTTGAAGAGGTCCTTTATGCGATCGGTGAGAAACAGTTCCCCATCCCTCATGTAACCGGCATCTCCTGTGTGGAACCATCCCTCGGCATCTATGGAAAGCTCTGTCACCTCGGCCTTGCGATAGTACCCCGGGGTTATGGTCTTGCCACGGAGAAGGACTTCATTGTTCTCCCCGAAACGCAGTTCCACCCCCGGCAGCAACCGTCCCACGCTACCTACGGAAATCGGCTGACCCACGCGGTCCAGACTGACCGTTGCCGTGCTCTCAGTGAGACCGTATCCCGCCACCATCATCAGACCTGCGGAATGGACAAAGTCCTCCACCTGCGGAGGGATGGCGGAGCCGGCCGTCGGGAAGAAGTTGGCACGGTCCAGACCGAGATGCCTCTTTAGCACTGAGATGACAGTACTGTCGTAGAGAGAATACTGCATCCTCAGCCCCAAGGACGGACGACGACCCTTCATCTTGTACTCGACATTGTATTCATGTCCCACACGCAAAGCATCCAGAATGATACTTTGCTGCAACGGACTGCTACTGTCAATCTTCTGCTGCACGGCAGCGTAGACCTTTTCCCAAAAACGGGGTACGGCGCACATGCACGTGGGCTGGATTTCCTTGAGTGAACGCAAGATGTCGGCCGGACGGAGGTTGACGGCCAAGGTACATCCCGTGGCTATGCACAAATATGCCCAGCCACGTTCAAAGACATGGGTAAAGGGCAGAAAGTCCAATATCACGTCATTGTCCGTCAGAGGGAATAGCCTCTCATGAGCGGCAATGGCAGCCATATACATCCCGTGAGTGAGCATGACTCCCTTGGACAATCCGGTGGTACCGCTGGTATACAGTATGTTGGCCAGGTCATTGTCTTGCACGGCAGTCATACGGTGCTCCATCTCGCCAAGATGCACGTCATGGCTTTCATCCTGCAGAAGTTCGTGAAGATAAACGCTGGTGCTGTCCTCGGGATTGAGACGGACATGTGGGTCAAAGACTACAAGCCTCTCCAATGAAGAACCGTGGGTAAGCACCCGGAAAGCTATGTCGTACTGCTCCTGCTCCCCTACAAACATGTAACGTATGCCGGCATCGCTTACGATATACTTGACCTGCATCTCGCTGCTGGTGGCATAGAGCGGCACGGTCACAGCCCTGACGGCATACGCGGCAAAGTCGGCATAGAGCACCTCGGGCTTGTTCTGCGAGAACACCGCCATGTTCTCCTGCTCCCCCACTCCCCAAGCCAACAAGGCACACGACAATCTGCGCACGTTACCGGAGAAGGTCTTCCACGAGATATCCTTCCAGCACCCATCGTCATAGTCCCGATAGCGCAACGCCACTCGCTCGCCATAGATGCGGGCCTGGTCGTGCACCAATATCGGTAATGGACTGTGGTTCTGCATGATGTTCTTCGCCTCTCTTCGTTCACAAAGATACTGCTTTCTTGGCAGATAGGCGGAATAAACAGGTAAATAATTCGCTTATTGTCCCCAAAAAGAGTACCTTTGCCTGCGAACAGCAAAGCCTTGGTCTGCCGGAGTATGACGAGGAGGCCGGCAAACAACAATCAAGTCATGAACATAGACAGCCTTACAGACGATGCGGTGACATTGCTTTGCCGCATGATAGAAATTCCCGGCACCAGCCGCAACGAAAAGGATGTGGCCGACATGCTGGAGCGGACCCTCCGCCAAGATTACGGCATAGACATGCAGCGCGATGGCAACAACCTGTGGTGCGTGGCTCCGGAGTATCGTCCGGAACGCCCGACACTGATGCTGAACGCCCACATGGATACGGTGAAACCGTCCGATTCATGGACCCGCCAGCCCTATCGGGCAACCATGGAGGATGACAAGATTTATGGCCTGGGAAGCAACGACGACGGAGCATCCGTGGTATCTCTCGTACAAGTCTTCAGGGTGTTGATGCACGTTCCATTGGCCTACAATCTCATCCTTGCCATCAGTGCCGAGGAGGAAGTCAGCGGCAAGCTGGGCATGGAGCACCTGCTGACGCTCCTGCCAAAGATAGACGTGGCTATAGTGGGAGAACCCACCGGCATGCACCCGGCCATAGCGGAAAAAGGACTGATGGTACTGGACCTCACTGCCCACGGAACAGCTGGACATGCGGCCAGGGATGAGGGCGACAATGCCATCTACCATGCAATGGAGGACATGGCATGGTTGAAGGATTATCGCTTTGAGCGGGTAAGCCCCATGCTGGGTCCGGTGAAAATGACCGTAACCATCGTGAATGCCGGCACACAGCACAACGTGGTGCCAGACAAATGCACATTCACCGTGGATGTGAGGAGCAACGAGCTTTATACCAACGAAGAAATATATGAAACGGTATGCTCCCACGTGCAAAGCGATGTGAAGGCCCGCAGCTTCCGATTGTCATCCTCGCGCATAGACCCCATGCATCCTCTTGTGCAACATGCCGTGGCTCTGGGCAGAGTGCCTTTCGGCAGCCCCACGCTCAGCGACCAGGCATTGATGCGCTTTCCGTCACTGAAAATGGGCCCCGGCAACAGTTCCCGCAGCCACACGGCCGACGAATACATACTTAGAAGCGAAATCAGCGAGGCAATAGCTATCTACCTATCCATGCTTCGGGATTTAACTTTGTAGTCTCCTTGCGCAACTGGAAGTGCAGCACGCTGTTGCCCGAATCATCGGCCATAACGGTACCTATGAGGTCGCGCGCCTTCAACTTCTGGCCCTTCCGGACAATGACCGAGGACAGGTTGCAATAGACTGATATGTAGCTGCCATGGCGCACCAGGACGTTCTTGGAACCGCCAAACTGGAACACGGCGGTGACCACGCCGTCAAAGACACAGCGAGCACGCGCACCCGGCTTTCCGACATAGTTCACACCCTTGTTGTCCAAAGTAACGTTCTTCAGTCCAGAAACGTTGTACATGCCAAAGCGGCTGCCTATCCTGTACTGCCCGGTAATGGGAACAGGCAGGCGACCACGATTCTGCTGGAAACTGCCGTTCAGTTTCTTGTCATCCGCAGTAAGCCATGAATCAGAACCGCCCTTGGCCGGTGCCGAGGGTTTGGCAGCAGGAACCTTGTTCTTGACTCCTGCGGATTGTTTGCCGTTGTTAGCGGCATTGGCCTTGCGACGCTGGGCTTCAGCCTTGCGACGCGCCTCGGCCTCGGCACGCTTCCTGGCCTGCTCTATCTCATAGGCTATGAGGTCGTCTATCTTCTTGTTGAGCGCCTTCAGTTCCTTCTCTTGCTTGGCCACTTGGGAACGCAGGCCGTCTTCCTTTGCTTTCAAGTTCTTGACATATTGCTGCTGTCGCACCTGCTTGTCGCTAAGCAGGCGACGCTGGCGCATCATCTCGTTCAAGGTGGCCGAGGCACGACTTTGCGTGGCAAGAAGCTTGCCCTTGGCATCCAGTAATTGGCTGTGCTCTTTCTGTATATGCTTGCCAAGGTCATGCTGGTAGACGATGTATTCCTTGGCATATCTGGCACGACGGTACATCTGCGTCAATGTCTTGGCACTGAGGACATAGAGCAAAGTATTGTCCACCTTTGGAAACCGCCGGGAGTAGTTAAGCACTCGGACATAGCGGGCCTTCTTCTCGGTCAGACGGGCGTCAATCTTGGTGATATCGGAGCGCAGAACCTCCATCCTTGCCCTCATGCTGTCCATTTCCACCTCCATATGGTGTATGTCCGCGGCATGCTCGTCCAGACGACGATCAATGTTGTGAAGATAGCTTCGGGCATCCTTCCCCTCCTTTCCCGTCTTGTCCAAAGCCTGTCGCGATTGCTTGAGGTTCTTCTGCAATTTGGTCTGCTGTGCCTTGAGATTCTTGACTTTCTTACTATTCTGGGCGCACACTGGCATGAAGCCACCGACACACAGTACCAGCAGCAACATGGACAGATAACGACAAAGTGCGGGTAAGTGCATATCCTATCCTCTCCCTATTAACATGGCCACCAACTTTCTGATCTGCTCGGGCGACAGTTGTTCGTAGTTGGCAATATTGAACGAACTACGTGTGCTCCATCCGGTCTCGTACTTGTGACGACTCAGAGCCAGGGACATCTCCAAGGAAGTGGCTCCATTGGCAAAGGTCATGTCCAACTGCTCCGGCAAACGGCGTTCATCCTCCATTTTGGCAAAACTTCCGTACTTCCACTCCACTGACTTGACACGGAACTCCTCGGCTTCTCCCCAAAATATGTCCTGAATGTCCTCGAATGTGACATCGCGGCCTATCAATGCTGACAACTCGGGATAAGTCATGCGGATATACTGACGAGTGTAGCGACTGACCACCAGCACGCTATCCCGGGTCAACTCCATAGTGCCTATTTGCAGGCCGAAGAGATAGGTGGCATTCAGAATGATGACATCGTCACGCTTCATTTTCAGCGTTCCTCCCACACTCACGCCCTTGCCCTTATCCGTACCGATACGGATATTTGCCTTGGCAGTGACACACTCGTCAGCCTTCCATGTGGAGGCTGGAATATCCTTGTAGCCGGAACCTGACGCCTTGCGGCTGGAGGAACAGGCCGCCATGAAAAGGATGGCAAGCACACAGGCTATATAATAACGTATCCGTTTCACTTTATAATATACTTTAAGTCAGTATTTCAGATATTGTAGGATTTTTTTGGGGAAGACGGGAGGAAAACACCAATGCATGTTTACTCTGCCTTATAGTATCTCCTCTTCCTTACTTTCTTCAACAACACGGGCGATACGTCCTTGTCCGAACGCTCCACTGCATTCAGCCATAGATACAAGGCCCGGGACCTGTCGCCATTCATCCAGGCAATATCACCGGCATGCTCCAACAAAACGGCACTCGTGACAGTATCGTTGGCAAGAAACTGCTCAAGGCTGTCCCGAGGCACAATCATGTCCATATACTCGGCAGCCTCGGCATACTTGCCCTTCATGAACATTATCCACGCATAGGTGTCCAGGTAAGTAGCGTTACCGGACTCCGCCTTCACTGCACGGTAGCTCATTTCCTCCGCCTTGTCCAGATTCTCATTCTTCAGTGACAAGAAGTAGGCGTAGTTATTGAGGCACATGGCATCGTCGGGATTGTAGACCAGTGCAGAGTCGTATTCGGCAAAGGCTTCCTTATCCTTGCCCATCCGGTATAGGATGTCTCCTGTAGAGGTGAACATAGAGGCGACCATGTCCGGGTTGGCATCGGCCGGCCGCAGACGCAGCCCACGGCGCAAGGCATCCAAAGCTCCGGTTTCATCGCCTTGCAGCAGCAAAGACACACCAAGGAAGTAGTGGAACGACAGGTTCTCTGGATGATAGTTGACACCCTTGCGGCAAACCTCCTCCAAGGAATTGTAATCGTGTTCGTCACCATAATAGCGCAGGAGCCAGCGGGTAGCCTCCTCGTTATCCGGAGCTATGGCCATAACACGCACCAGGACATTATGTATGTCCACAGCGGGGCTTTTGGTTCCCTCCAGATACAAGGCATACAGCATCAACAGGTCGGTATTGGTGGAATCTACCTGCAACACATGTTCGAAGACGCCTGACATCTGTTCCCTTCCAAGCGAGTCGGAGGAAAATGCCATCGACATCTGCTGCAGGATGCGCACTCTTTCCTCGGTGGCAGTCCTGGGAGCATAGAGGATGGAGTCGCGTGTGGCTTCGTACAGGCTATCCTGTCCTTGCTGCCTGTAATAGTCCATCAGAGCCATCTGCAACGTCATGTTACCCGGATCCACACGTCGTACCTCATCGTATATCTTCATGGCTTCCTCGAAATTGCCCAACTGCTGATAACTGTACCCCATACCTATACGGTAGGACATGTCGGCAGGATACTCGTCGCAAAGGCTCTGCAATTCCTTGAACGCGCTGACGCTGTCGCCCATCTGCATGTACAGCGAGAACTTGTCGCGGCTGATGCTTGGCAATTTGCCTTCCAGCATTTCCATCTTATCGTACACCTCTATGGAACGGGCATATTCTTCGTTATTGGCATAGATGTTGGCCAACTGATACAGCACGTCCGAACGTTTGCTTTGCAGCCGGCTCAACCGCTCCAGCAACGGCAGGGCCTCGTCCACTTCAGCCCTGCGTATATACAGGCTTGCCAGAACCTCGAGATAATAGGAATTATCGGAATCCAGTTCCACCGCTCTCTCCAGACAATCCATGCCAAGGCTGTCCTCTTTCATGTATATATGTACCAATCCCACCTGGAACAGGGCCTCTGGCGAATCGGGATCTATCTCAAGACAATGACGATACATTTCCATGGAGGCCGACATGTTGTCCTGCATACGACACTTCGCCGCCTCCATCATAAAATAATCCAGACGTGCCTGCGCGCCGGCCGCCCGGCACACCAACAGCAGGAGAGCTACAACATACAATCTCATAATACACCGCTGTGGCCGAAACCTCCTTCGCCACGTTCCGTTTTGTCCAATGTTTCCACGCTCACGAACTCCGCGTGTTCGTATCTTGCTATCACCATCTGTGCTATGCGTTCCCCGTCACGTATGACAAAATCCTCCTGTCCGAGGTTTATCAGTATCACGCCTATCTCGCCACGATAGTCGGCATCTATTGTCCCCGGGGTATTCAGTACGGTCACACCGTGCTTCAAGGCAAGTCCGCTACGCGGTCTAACCTGGGCTTCACATCCCTCCGGCAAAGCCATGTACAATCCCGTGGGCACCAATACGCGCTCCATAGGCTTTATCACCAAGGGGGCGTCTATGCTTGCCCTCAGATCCATTCCCGCACTGCATGGAGTCGAATACTCAGGCAGGGGATGGTGAGATTTGTTCAATATCTTTATATATTCCATTCCTGATCAGAAAGAAATGTTGTTCATATTTCCCTCACACGTCGTCTCAGAGTGTGGGGATGGACATTCCGTTGATGTTGCGATACATGTCCATGGCATAAACGTCGGTCATGCCCGATATGTAATCCAGCACGGCCATTATGCGACCGTAGAGTGTCGGAGCCTTGATGTCGTATTGTGCGGAGACGCGGTTGATAAGCAGTTGCGAAAAGGCCTTGTCGGGATGTATCACGGCCTGCACCATCATATCGGTCAGAGTCGTTATGACCTTGTAGCCGGCTATTTCTATATCCATGACATCACGTGTCCTGTAGATACGGGCATAGCTTACTTCCTCGCAACGGCGGTATGCCTGTCGCGGTATCTCGCTGATATGGCCTACGAGGCTACCTTGAAACTCGCCCGCCAATATGGCATCCTCGTTGTTTACAAAGACCTTCACACATTCCGTCTCAAGGGCATTGATCACACAAGAACGGAGATATACTATCTGTTCGTTGAGGTCGTCCAAGGTGGACATACGTTCCATTATGTGTTCCCGTTGCTTCTCGTCGAAGTATGCCAGCAGCAGTTCCTTGGTCTCCTCCGTAGTAAGTATCTTCAGTTTATGGGCATCCTCTATGTCCATTATCTCATAGCAAATATCATCCGCAGCCTCCACGAGATACACCAAAGGGTAACGTGCATAGCGCAATGTCCCGTCAGGACTGTCGAACCGTCTGATGCCCAGTTCCTCGGCTATACGTTGATAATACTCGATTTCATCGCAGAAGAAGCCGAACTTTCTCTTGCCTCCTGCCAGATTACTGCTAAAAGGGTACTTGACTATGGAAGCCAGCGTACTGTATGTCATGACGAAACCGCCCTGGCGGCGTCCGTTGAAGTGGTGCGTCAACAGGCGAAAGGCGTTGGCGTTGCCTTCGAAACAGACGAGGTCCTCCCATTGTGCCGCAGTAAGCGAGTCGCCTGTCTCGTCACAAAAATAATCCTTAAGGAAGCGGCCGTCTCCCTCACTGAAATACGTCCCGATGGCCTTTTCCCCGCTGTGGCCGAAAGGAGGATTGCCCAAGTCATGCGCAAGGCATGCCGCAGACACTATGCTGCCCATCTCCATGATGTGCGTGTCGCGCAGATGAGGGTGACGCTGCAGCAGTTCGCGCGCCACATCGTTGCCCAAAGAACGTCCCACGCTGCTCACTTCCAAAGAGTGCGTCAGCCTGTTGTGGACAAAAATACTGCCAGGCAGAGGAAAGACCTGGGTCTTGTTCTGCAAGCGACGGAAAGGCGCAGAAAAAATCAAGCGGTCGTAATCGCGCTGAAACTCCGTGCGGTCATCCTTCTTATGAGGTCGCTGTTCCTGTCCCAACCTCTTGTTTGATAACAGTCGTTCCCACTTCATCATGACTTCGGTGCAGAATCCACGGGATAGAACAGCTTGCTGGCACCAGAGGTAAGTTTCACCAGTTCCGGATGTTCTGCCGCAAAAGTGTCTATGTATCGCATGCGCTTCTCTTGCAATATCTCGTCCACGGCAATCAGTATGCCCGTCTCCTCCACATTGCCGAAGCCATCATTTATGGCAGTGCCGAAAAGCTTCATCGTGGGTGACAGCCCCATGTAGGCATTCACCAATGGCGGAATGTTCAGACCTCGTTCACGCACGGCCTTGTTCAGTATCCGGTAATCTTTCTTGAAATCATCCTCCACGAACAGCTGCTTGAATCGTGCCGTGTCATGCTCGTAACGCAATGGCACGATGGGTTCTATCAGGCAGTCGGGATCGGGAAAATGCTTGTGCAGGAAATAAAGTATCATGTCGCGACTGAGACGGTCATAGGAAGGATACATGGTGAACTTTCCGAAAAGGTAACGTACGTCCGGTTCTATCACCGTGACGGCGCCCAGACCGTCCCACAGGTTGTCCAGGGCAAAAAGGCCCTTTGTGCCCATGCGGCTGCTCTGATATTCAAGCGTGACGAAACTGCGTCCCAGTTCCACGGTCCATGGCGCATAGTCGCGCATGAAGACATCGGAGAAGCGGAACATGTGGCTGGTGGCCAAGTGCGGCTGGCCGTCAGGCCCAATCATCCAGTCACGTCCGAGTATGTAGCGATACCCGCCCAGAATCTCCTCTTCCTCAGGGTCCCACACCACCAATTGCTTATAGGGATTGTCGCATATGTCAAACTCGTCCAAGTCCATGCTCTTGCCCGAGCCTCCACCGGCCGCCCTGAATGCTATCTCGCGCAACCGGCCTATCTCGCGCAATGTATTAGGCGAGTCCTGCCACGTAACGATGTAAACGTCATTGCCGCTCTTGTTTGTGTGGCGCAACTTGCGCTCCTCGGTCAATTCGGCCTTTATCAACTCGCGCGGAACCTTTGCGATAATCTCTTCCATGATATTCGTATCCCACTGATGACATCCGGCATGCGCTTTCCTGCCTTGAAGCGGGAGGCACGGCCATCCATCCTGTGTATATATGTGTGTATGTGTATGCTTTTGTCGGTCTATTTGATAATCACCAACCGGTTGTTGATGAAGTACCGTCCTTGCGGCAATCCATTCAGCCAGTTGACTCCCTTGTTCAGTCGCATGAACAGATAGAAAGCTCCGTTGGCAGTGTACACGGGTAAAATCTGGTTCTCGGGACTTTGCACTCTCACGGCATTCCCTACGACATTCAACTGCACCGGATATGCAGACGTGCTCATCTTGCGTCTCGCCTCGCCGTCACCTTCGCGTGGTACCAACTTCACTATAGTATCCTGCTTCTGTTGCACAGGCCTTTGGCGGTATACACCAGTCGGTGCCACTGCCGCAATATGCAGCAGAGCACCGATTAGCATAAATATCGTCAATGTCCTTTTCATTCATCACATCTCATCCGCCATCATGGCAGAACCTTTCTCCTATACCTTATAAATATATAATGGCCGGACACGAAGCGGAAGAGTTCTTGTTTTACCAATGCGAGTTTGCCTTCTTACTTGATTCTCTGACCGGCAACGGTGTACTTCTTGCCAGCTTTCAGCACAACCACTTTGCCATTCTCCATCACCTTGCCGGCAACGGCAGCATTCTCGGCATCAATGCCGTCGATGCCAACGGACACAAGAGAAACAATCTCGTTGTTGTAGTTGAACTCGTAGATATCGCCGAACTTCTTCATCACACCCTTTACAACCACGGAAGAGCCAACCTCCAGGTCTTCGATGGAGGTGAACTGCTCACCACCTACGTTCAAGCCGCTGTAGCACATGAACTGCTGTGTAGCCTCGGTACCGTCAGTTGAAATGTAGTATGTGATTGAACCGTACTTCTCGTTGAAGCTTTCCACCTTGGAAACAATACCCTTGATGTACACGTTGGCGATCAAGCCCTTACCGGCCTCAATGAGAGCAACGGCCTCCTCAACGGTGTAAGCGGTCTCAGGAGTGTTGGCAATGCTCTTGACGGTAACATCATAGGTCTTGCTGGCTGTCAGACCCTTATAGGTAGCGGTAACAGTAACCGTCTTTGTGTCCTCGGCAATCACTGCCGGCTCACAGGTCCAAGAGGCCGCATCGGTAACATCCTTGGTGGTCTCGTCCGAGAATATGGCTGTAGCCACCAGACCTTCGATGCCAAAGGCATCACCGACATAACACTCGGTCTGGACAGGAGTAGTCTCGGTCAACTTCAAGGCTGTAGCTTCGGGAGCGTTATCGCCCACGACGTATGTCACCTTGATAGTCTCCATACGCACCTGGTTCAACCCTGCGACAAATGATACGGTTTCAGCGTTGCCGGTCCATGTGCCAACCTTATCAGCATAGGCGTAATCGCCTGTAGACCATGAATTGTAGCAGCCGGGACCCCACTTTGCATCGTTAGCTTCAGAACAAACAAACTCAATGGATGTGATATTGCCCTCAGCCACAGACACGGTGAATGTCTGGCTCTTATAAGCGCGATACTGGCCTACACCGTTGTATGTTCCCAATACACCTTGACCAGTAGCAATGGTTACCCCCCCCTTGTTGCCGGTCTGCGCACCTGCAGTTGTCGACCACAGATTATCTTCACCGGTGATGGTTACTACCTTCTCCTCGGCAAACAGAGAAGCCGTGCCAATAAACATGGCTGCGAATAAAAGTAAAAGTTTTCTCATAAGCCTTATGCTTTTATGGTTAATAATATGTTACAGAAGCTGACAAACGCCATGCCACACTTCCCATTTTACGCACAAAAGTACAAAAAAAGTCGCTTACGCACAAGCATCATGACAGAAATATATTTCGCACGCGCACGTTTGTGCACATTCATACTATACGCAGAGAGCAGAGAAAGCACACACAGGCATGGATATGTGCCGTCACGAGGCCTCCCGTCTCGTGCCTGATGGCACTAACCGGAAATGACCTCGGTCCACTAACGGAGATGTCAGATTTTTTGATATGTTTCCACGGCATCCTTAACACGCGGTATCGCCAAACTCAAAAAAAGACAGCCAATGAGACGACGACACATCTGCTTCTAACGGTCTTAGGCGCAACCACAAAGAGCCATGCGCGGTTACAAACCCGCACAAAAGCGACATTGGGATTCACATCCGCCCGAATCACGGATTGGCTGAAGCATTGTCCGGGCCGAGACTACAGTATTGTCGAAACAGCGTCAATAGTATTGTCGGGATCGAAAGAACAGTATTGTCAAGATGACGACAATACTATTGTCAAATCGCGGTATCGGGAGAGGGAAAAACGGGATTACGCCATGACATAACCACATATAAGTATTTTTCAACCTCAATCCACCCGAACCTTTTGCGTCAGAAAGTCGTCCAGCCCGCATCCCTCTATGCGTTCAAAACACAAACGCGCCGTCTTGATGGAACCGAAGCCCACCACCAAGGCATCCGCCACGCCACGCACCTCGCCACGGGCAATCAGACGTTTCAACTCCTGCACACGATATGCGGTAATGTATTCGTGCACATTGTTGTGTCCCTGGCTGCGCAGACACTGCAACATCAGCTGGCGGTTGATGCCGGTCTCTTCACACAGGCGGTCGCGGGTAAAACCGTTGCTCGTCCACTTGTCACGATTACGCTGCATCCACACCTGCACCTGCAAATAACGGCGCTGGTTCGCCTCATTGAAGTCAACCTGCTTCTGCTCGTCCTCCCGGCTGTCCTCGGCCGCACTTTCCGCAAGTTCCGCTTGCCCGTCCACGCCAAGGCTGATATCCGGATGCGGCATCTTGATGACAAGCATCTCCATGGAATGGCACACCCAGAAAAAGTTGACCAAAGTGAACAAGACCATGTATGCACAGAGCAAGAGGGAATGATAGTCGAGAGCCGTATACAGATACAGTATCACGGACAGGAACAACAAAACCACATATGCAATAAGAGACACCGGGAACACAGCCTTGAAAGCCAGGCGATGAGGCAGCACAAGGATATTCAGCACATAATAGACACCCAGGAGCAGAGCCAGAATCCTCAGTACGAAGTCAAGAGAAAATATGTTGTCGAACAGCTCGGCGGCCGAATAGACCTTGGTCAGCTGGGCGTAAGGGTACATGGCCACGACATACGCAATGCCCAGGACAAATATGGGAGAGGCATATCTGACCATACGCCCCCACTGCAAGTATCCGGGCATCATGATGCCCAAAGAGTAGATGCTCTGCAAATAAGTTCCCACCACAAGCATGAGCAACATGTAAGGATTGAGCAAACCGGGATTGCCGTGCGCCACGTTCTCGCCATACATGGCGACGATAGCGATCACGCAAAAAAAGATTGCCAACATGGCCACCAGACTAAGATATTGCACACGGTGACGCGCCAATATGCCTGTTATGCACATTCCCACGAAATGCGCGGTCGCGCAACAGGCAAAAGTCAAAGTGATTATGGTACCTTCCCAGCTCATTGTCGCAGCAAAGGTAGAGAAAAATTCCATAACCGACAAACATTCACCCGTCAGAATATCGCACCTAAATCACTTTTGGGCGGCCACGGCCTCACGGCTTCTACTTTCCACAGTGGCACGTATGACGACCACATCCTCCAAGGGACGGTCGCTGGCATCAGTTGTCACTGCCTGTATGGCCTCCACCACGTCCAAGCCCTCAATGACATGACCGAAAACAGTATAAGAACCGTCCAAATGGGGCGTACCTCCATACATCTGATAATCATTGAGCATAAACCTGTTCAGTTCTATTCCTTTTTCCGCCAAATAGGACATGGCCTTACGCAACGGAGCCGGCTGCATGCGCTTGCCCCAAACGATATAGAACTGCGACCCGCTGCTACGAAATTCCGGATTGACATCATCACCCTCTCTGGCGGCCGCCACACTGCCACGCACATGATAGAGTTCCGGAAACACTATCTCGGCCGGCAAGGTATAGCCAGGACCGCCTTCGCCCAAAAGGCTGTCGCGCGGGGCCTCACGGCTGGAAGGGTCTCCGGCCTGTATCATGAAGCCCTTTATGACGCGGTGGAAAAGCAGCCCGTCATAAAAGCCCTCCTCCGCGAGACGCAGGAAATTGTCGCGATGCAACGGCGTGAGATCGGACAGGGCAATCCTGATCACGCCGGCACTGGTCTCCAGACGCACTACGCTGCGACGCTCCTTCTTGTGTTTCTTCCCCGCCCGGGCTCCGAAACAAATCATCACCGCGAGAAAAAGCAGTAAGACCCTGACTGCAAAATTGGCTCTGCCGAGTTTCATGTCGCTTCCGTAATTGTACATTCGTTAGTTTTTCTTGATATAACGGGGCAAAGATACAAATTATCCCCCACCCTTACAAGTTTTCGCCCCACCCATCAGTCCAAGGAACAGCTTTTTTACCACATCAATGCAATAATCCACGCTTTCATCGGCATAATTGAATTCACGCATTGCCAAGCATTTAATGAGCGAGAAAAAACTTCTGTCCCCAATCGAAATTATTCGCGGAAACAAGTGGGGAATTGTGGGGAATTCACTATCTTTGTGGCAGAATAATCCTTTATAAGGTACGTACGCATGAGATTCACCGGCAACATAGACGCAAGAACGGACGAAAAAGGACGCGTGTTCATTCCCGCGACTTTCCGAAAAATCCTGCAACAGGCCGGACTGGACGCACTAATCCTGAGACGGGACATATTCCAGAAATGTCTGGTCCTGTATCCCGAAAACGTATGGAACGACATGGTGGATGCCATTGTGCAGCGTACCAATCCGTTCGACAGTCGCGGACGCTCTGTCCTGCGTGGTTTCGTAGCCGGAGCAGAGCGCATAGGCATTGACGGGAACGGACGCATACTCATACCACGCCGTTACATGGAGGCCGCCGAAATAACCGGCGACGTCAGATTCATAGGCATGGATGATTCCATAGAGATATGGAACCGGCAAAAAGCCGAAGAGACACTGGACAACGACGAAGACCTGGCAGGAAGCCTGGAAGACATAATGAACCACACTGCACAATGAACCCGGATTGTTACCACATACCTGTCATGCTGAACGAATGCATGGCCGGACTGGACATACGCCCGAACGGGGTGTACGTCGATCTGACCTACGGAGGAGGAGGCCACAGCAAGGAAATACTGCAACATCTCTCGGCAGAGGGGCGCCTCTATGGTTTCGACCAGGACCTGGATGCCATGCGAGGAGCCTTGGAGGACGACAGATTCACCTTTGTCCGCAGCAACTTCCGCTTTGTCAAGAACTGGATGCGGTACTACGGAATAGAACATGTAGACGGAGTACTGGCCGACCTTGGCGTAAGCAGCCATCATCTGGACGCGAGGGAACGAGGCTTCTCCTTCAGGTACGATGCACCGCTGGACATGAGGATGAATCAAACGGCCGGAATGTCGGCCAGGCAACTGGTGGCGCAGTACACAGAAGAGCAGTTGGCAGACGTACTCTACCTCTATGGCGAATTGCGGCAGAGCCGACGCATAGCCGCCGCCATAACGAAAGCCAGAGGCAGAGGCGAAATCTCCACGACAGGGCAGCTGGCCGAGGTGGTGTCGCCGCTCCTGGGCCGCGACCGCGAGAAGAAAGACCTTGCACGCGTATTTCAAGCCCTGCGCATAGAAGTGAACGGAGAAATGAAAGCCTTGAAGCAGATGCTGGACGGAGCGACGGAATTGCTGGCCCCCGGAGGACGTCTGGTGGTGATGACATACCACAGCCTTGAGGACAGGATAGTGAAAACCCACATCAAGGAAGGCAGCACAAACAATGACGGACAGGACACTCTGGCGCTAATCTACGGCAAAAGCCGGACCGTATTGAAACCGGTGAACAAAGGAGTGACCACGGCCTCGGCCGAAGAACTGGCCGCAAACCCGCGAAGCAGATCGGCCAAACTAAGAATAGCAGAAAAGACATGAGGGAGACAACAATGACACAGGAAGAGACGACATCCGAAAAGAAAGCGACCGAACCCAAGAAGAAGAACACGGCATCCCGTCGGGACACGAAGCCCCGGAACGGCTTTTTCGCACTCATATTCCGTCTGCTGCATAGCGACGGCGAGGACGAGAACGCGCTGAAACAATGGAAAAGCGTTCGCCAACAGCTGAGTATCGACGGCCAGTGGTTCAAGAAACAGATAGGGGTGCTGGTGCTGGCCGTATTGGGCACAATATGCTACATCACATGCAGGTTCCAGGCACAGCAGGAACTCATACTCATAGAGCAACTGAAGAAAGAACGCACGGATTGGGCCTACCGCAGCCTGACACGCAGCAGCGAACTGACACTGAAGACCAGGCAGAGCCTGATAGAGAAAGCACTCAAGAACTTTGGCGACAGCACTCTGAAAGCAAGCGTGCAGCCGCCCATTATCACAACCGTGAACAAATAAAACCACAGCCTACATCATGACACCGGACAAAAACAATAGCACGACACGCTTTTTCATACTATTCCTAATCATGTGCGCCGTCGGCGGATATATCCTTAGCACGGCAGTACACACCATGTTGACAAGGCGTGACTATTGGACAGCCGTGAGCAAGCGGTTTGGCAAGGAGAACATACCCCTGCCCACCACACGCGGCAACATCTACGACTGCAAGGGCCGCCTGATGGCCGGTTCCGTACCCGAGTACAGGCTGTACATAGACTACGAGGTGCTGAACAGGAACATACCAGACTCGCTTTTCTACTCCAAACTGGATACCATAGCCGAGGGGCTGGCCGATATATTCCCCAAGCACAAGCCCACACGCAAGGAGAACATCAACTATTTCCGCAATATACTGAAACTGGGGAAGAAAACCAGAGACAGGTCATGGAGAATATATCCACATAACGCCACATACATACAATACAAGCAATGCGTAGAGCTGCCTCTGCTCAATCTGCACAAGTACAAGGGCGGCTTCTACGGAGAGAGAATCATGTACCGCAAGCACCCATACGGTTCCCTGGCGGAAAGAACCATAGGCAGTCTGCAGTCCAGCGACGGCAAGCCCAAGAACGGACTGGAACTGAGCTTCGACAGTATCCTAGCAGGCAAGCCCGGCGTGGCGCACAGCACGAAAATGAGAAACAAGTACGTGCAGGTCACCGACCTGGAACCTGTTCCCGGGAACGACCTGCTCACTACCATAGACGTAGACATACAGGACATGGCAGAAAAGGCATTGGTCTCCAAACTGAAGGAGGAGACGGTGAACGGCATTCTGGGCATGGCGGTAGTCATGGAGGTGGCTACCGGGGAGGTGAAGGCAATAGTAAACATGCATCGCGGAAACGACGGCAACTATTATGAACTGAAGAACAGCGTAGTAAGCGACCTGATGGAACCCGGTTCCACATTCAAGACGGCCAGCATGATGCTTGCGATGGACGAAGGCAAGGCCACGCTGAACACTACAGTGGACTGTGCCGGGGGCATGTTTCCGATGCATGGACGCGTCATGAAAGACCACAACTGGCACAGGGGAGGATACGGCGTGCTGACATTCTCGCAGATTCTGGAGAACAGCAGCAACATAGGCGTGAGCCGCATAATAGACGATGCCTACAGAAATAATCCGCAGGCATATGTAGACGGATTGCGGCGCATGGGAGTAGGCCTGCCGCTGAACCTGCCATTCGTGGGCAAGGGCGAGCCGCTGATACCTCAGCCCAATAGCAAAAAAAGATACTGGAGCAAGTCTGATCTGCCATGGATGAGCATAGGATACGTCTCGCAGCAACCGGTAATCAGCACCTTGACATTCTACAATGCCATAGCCAATGGAGGCAAAATGGTGAAACCTAAGTTCGTGAAAGCCGAGTTGAAGGATGGAAAGACTGTGAGAGAATTCCCTACCGAGGTGATAAAGGAACAAATATGCAAACCCTCTACACTGAAAGACATACAGTTCTGTCTGAACAACGTAGTGAGAATAGGGTTGGGCAAGCGTGCCGGCAACGGCGGCAAGTTGTTCCAAGTGAGCGGAAAGACAGGCACGGCACAGGTGGCCAGCGGCAAGGACGGTTATCACAGCGGCACAAGGAGATATATGGTCAGTTTCTGCGGATATTTCCCGTCCGAGGATCCCAAGTACAGTTGCATAGTATGCATCGTGAAGGACGGCCTGCCGGCCTCTGGCGGCGGACAATGCGGTCCGGTATTCAGTCAGATATCACAATATGTGATGGCCCAGGGAGCCACACGCAGAGCTTCGGAATTGGCAGACAGCACTTCGGTATTCACTCCTTCATACAAGGATACGCGTGACAAGGCAAGTGATTGCAGTCCGGACCAAGTACCGGATGTCATAGGCATGGGTGCCAAGGATGCGGTGTTTGTACTTAAGAGACGCGGGATGAAAGTATCGCTCCATGGTACCGGTAGCGTGAAAGAACAAAGTGTGAAACCCGGAACAAAGATAACAAAAGGAATGAGCGTGAAGCTGACGTTGGAATAATATCATGGTGTCGGATGGAGAACCGCCTTAGCACCGTATTTAATATCCTCGCGCATACACGTACATATATATAATATATCAAGTATATGACTTTATCAGAACTGACCTTACATTGCAAACCCGTCGGGATATACGGAAACCCTGATACGGACATCAACAGCATAGAAATAGATTCCAGGAAGTGTGTAACGGGTACAGCCTTCGTGGCCATGCGAGGTACACAGACAGACGGACACGAATATATAGACAAGGCCATAGCCTCGGGGGCCACCTGCGTCATTTGCGAGACATTGCCGGAGACACTGGTCCCCGGGGTGGCATATGCCGTGTATGAGAACACCGGGGATGTGGTTGGCCCTTTGGCCACCACCTTCTACGGCAATCCCACCAAGCGCATGAAATTGATAGGCGTGACAGGAACTAACGGAAAGACCACAATCGCTACCACGTTGTACAATGTAGTACGCCGCATGGGCAAAAAGGCAGGACTGTGCAGCACAGTATGCAACTACATAGACGGGGAAGCGTTCCCTACAGAATGCACTACTCCGGACCCGATAACACTGAACCGTCTGCTTGGACAGATGGCTGAACGAGGATGCGAGTATGCCTTCATGGAAGTGAGCAGTCATGCAGTGGACCAGAAGAGGATAGCCGGACTGACATTTGCCGGCGGTGTCTTTACCAACCTTACACGCGACCATTTGGACTATCACAAAACGTTCGAGAACTACCGCGATGCCAAGAAAGGATTCTTTGACATACTGCCCAAGGATGCTTTTGCAGTCACCAATGCGGACGACCGCAACGGTATGGTGATGGTCCAGAGCACAAAGGCCAAGGTGAAAACCTACTCGCTTCGAGGCCCTGCGGACTTCAGGACCAAGGTACTGGAGGAGAGCTTCGAGGGCATGAATCTGGAACTTAACGGCACGGAAGTGTTCGTGCAGTTCGTTGGCAGGTTCAACGTACAGAACATTCTGGCCATATACGGTAGCCTGTGCATGATGGGAATGGAGCCTCAAGAGGCTCTTATACAGTTGAGTGCCATGAAACCTGTAAACGGGCGATTTGAGACTTTCCGCTCTCCCAAGGGAGTCACTGCCATCATAGACTATGCACATACGCCGGATGCTCTGAACAACGTACTCGGCACCATAAGAGAGGTGATGGGAGGAAAAGGCGAATGCTGGACAGTGTGCGGCGCCGGAGGCAACAGGGACAAGGGCAAACGACCACTGATGGCACAGGAGGCAGCAAGGCAAAGCGACCATGTGATAATAACCAGCGACAATCCACGCAACGAGGAACCGCAGGACATCATAAACGATATGCTGGCCGGTCTCACTCCTGAGGACATGAAGAAAACCATCTGCATAGCAGACCGACGGGAAGCCATACGCACGGCGTGCATGATGGCAGGGAAAGGAGATGCTATCCTGATAGCCGGCAAGGGGCATGAGGATTACCAGATAATAAAAGGCGTGAAGTATCACTTTGACGACCACGAGGTGGTGCGCGAGGCCTTTGGAATGGAGAATTGAACATTAGACAAACGGAAAGCAGACATAAACGTAAGAGATGCTGTATTATTTATTCAGGTATTTGGAGCAGTTCGGTATAAGCGGTGCCGGAATGTGGCAGTATATTTCCTTCAGGGGACTGCTGACCTTGGTACTGAGCCTGCTTATATCCATGTGGTTCGGGCAGTACTTTATCAAATGGATGAGGGCACGCAACATCAACGAGGCTCAGCGCGATGCAAGCATAGATCCGTACGGCGTGGAGAAGAAAGGCGTTCCCACTATGGGCGGAATCATCATACTGGTATCAGTCATCGTACCTTGCGTATTGCTGGGACGGCTGCGCAACATATACATGATTCTGATGCTGGTGACCACCGTATGGCTTGGATTCCTCGGTTTCATGGACGACTACATCAAGCTGAGGAAAAACAAGGACGGTATGAAGCCTGTCTACAAACTGGTCGGCCAGGCTGTACTTGGCCTTGTTATAGGCCTGACGCTATGGCAAAGTCCCGACGCGGTAATCCGAGAGAATATTACCATTTCACGCACAGGTGGAATAGAGACCGTAACACACAAGAGCGAACCGGTGAAAAGCACTGTCACCACCATACCGTTTGTGAAGAACAACAACCTCAATTACAGTAACCTGTTTGCTTTCATGGGCAAATACCGCACGGCTGCCGGTTGGGTGTTCTTCGTGTTCATGGTGACTTTTGTAGTGATGGCGGTAAGCAACGGTTCCAACCTGAATGACGGCATGGACGGGATGTGCGCCGGGAACTCGGCCATCATGGGCATAGCCTTGGCCATCCTGGCATATGTGTCCAGTCATATAGCCTTGGCGGGATATCTTAATATAATGTTCGTCCCCGGATCGGAGGAGTTGGTAATCTTCCTGCTCGCATTCGTGGGCGCACTGATTGGCTTCCTGTGGTACAACGCATACCCCGCACAAGTGTTCATGGGAGACACGGGAAGCCTGACCATCGGCGGAATAATAGCCGTAACAGCCATAATCATACACAAGGAACTGCTGATACCCCTGATATGCTTCGTATTCCTGGTGGAAAGCATCAGCGTATTGTTGCAGACCAACGTGGCCCGCATGGGCAACAAACGTGGAAAGAAATGGAGAGTATTCAAACGGGCTCCAATCCACGACACTTTCCGCATAAAGCCCGGACAACTGGCAAACGATTTACAAATTTTCTTCAACTGGCCAAACGGGTGTTGGCTGGAAAGCAAGATAACGACGAGATTCTGGATCATCACCATACTGATGGCTTCACTGGCCATCGTGACACTAAAAATCAGATAATACCGAAATGGATAAGATAGCAGTACTGGGAGCAGCGGAAAGCGGTGTTGGAGCAGCGGTCCTGGCCTTGAAGAAAGGCTATGACGTGTTCGTGAGCGACATGGGTCGTATCAAAGACCACTACAAAGAGATGTTGGACACATACGGCATCGCATGGGAAGAGGGCAAGCACACCCAAGAGAAAATCCTGGATGCCAAGGAGATTGTCAAAAGTCCAGGCATACCAGACAACGCTCCCATCGTGTCAAAGGCCATAGAGAAAGGAATACACATAATCAGCGAAATAGAGTTTGCAGGCAGATATACCGATGCGAAGATGATATGCATAACGGGTAGCAACGGCAAAACCACTACGACCAGCCTCATCTATCATATTCTGAAGAATGCCGGATACAACGTCGGGCTGGCCGGGAACATAGGACGCTCATTGGCATTGCAGATAGCAGAAGAGTGCGGATATGACTATTATGTGATAGAATTGAGCAGCTTCCAGTTGGACAACATGTACGACTTCCATGCCAACATAGCTGTATTGCTGAACATCACGCCTGACCATTTGGACCGCTACGACAACGACATGCACAAGTATTCCGCATCCAAGATGAGGATAATACAAAATCTGGAACCGGACGACTCCTTTATCTATTGGGCAGACGACCCTATAATAAAGGAGGAAATAGCCAAATATGGCATAAAGGCACAACAGTGTCCGTTCTCCATATTAAGCAAGAATGGCATGATAGGATATATAGAAAAAGGCACATATACCATAGAGAGGCCCACGCCGTTCAACATGGAACAGGAATCATTGTCACTGCATGGAAAGCACAACATGTACAATTCCCTGGCTGCCGGCATAGCCACACGTCTGGCCGGCGTGAGTGACAAGAACCTGAGAGAAAGCCTTGCAGACTTTGAAGGCGTGGAGCATAGACTGGAAAAGGTAGCCACCGTTGGCGGGGTAGAATATATCAACGACTCGAAGGCGACCAACGTGGATGCCTGCTGGTATGCATTGGAAAGCATGACTACGCCAACAGTGCTGATTATCGGAGGCAAGGACAAGGGCAATGACTATGAAGCCATCAGGGAACTGGTGAAGCAGAAGTGTGCCGCATTGGTATATCTTGGAGCGGACAACACCAAGCTGCATGACTTCTTTGATCCTCTCGGCATACCGACATTCGACACACACAACATGAAGGACTGTATAGATGCATGTGTGAAAGTGGCCAAACCCGGATATACCGTCCTGCTGAGCCCATGCTGCGCAAGCTTCGACCTGTTCAAGAACATGGAAGACCGTGGCGAACAGTTCAAGACTCTGGTAAGGAACCTGTAATACGCATACTGCTTTGACACCCCGCCATATTATATACATGACATAGCTATGAAGAACTGGAGTAAAAAGAACTTTAAGCAGAATGGCCTGCTACAGGGAGACGGTGCCTTGTGGATGGTGCTGGTGGTTCTGTGCTGTATTTCCATTGTCACTGTATACAGCGCATCCAGCCGCATGACATTCGGTTCAGGCAAGTACTGGGCACCGGTCATAAAGCACGCCGAACTCATGCTGGCCGGCATAGGCTTCGCATGGGTACTGCACATGTTACCGTGCAAGCTATATAAACTGGTCGGACTTGTTCTCACCGTATTCTACTATATAGCCCTCGGTTTGGCCTTTCTTACGGGACAGATAAACGGAGCCTCAAGATGGGCCGATGTGGGCGATGTCAGATTCCAACCCAGCGAATTCGCAAAATTGGGTCTGGTGATGACCACTGCCTTCATATTCAGTGTCTTCCGCGACAAGAACGGAGTAAGCGCGTTTGGATTCAAGTTAGCCTTCGCCAATGCAATCCTCACCATGGGGCTTATCGTCACGGAAAACCTCAGCACGGCAATAATCATAGGCGTAGTGATGCTATGCATGGCCTTCTACTCCCAAGTGCCGACAAAAATACTGGCCACCTTGGTAACCATATGTGTAGCTTTGGGATTGGGAGGGTATCTTACATTAGTGAGCATACCACAAAGCACGCTGGACAAATGGTACAACGACAAGGAATGCGTAATGCACCGTGTCCCCGTATGGGTAGACCGGCTAAAGGAGACAAATGAACTGCCGCCAGACCCTAACGACTACGACATCCACGACAACGAACAGGTAACGCATGCGCAAATAGCAGTTGCAACCTGCGGTCTAAAACCACGAGGCCCGGGCAACTCCGTAGAGCGCGACTACCTGCCACATGCCGACTCCGACTTCATCTATGCCATCCTCATAGAGGAGTGGAGCATATTTGGCGGTGCATTCGTCATGTTCATGTACATATTGCTGCTATACCGTGCATACAAGATTTCCAAGAAGTGCAAGTCGCTGTATCCGGCATACTTGATCATGGGACTATCTCTATTGCTTGTGACGCAGGCGATGGTCAACATGGCAGTGGCCGTGGGTGCGATTCCCGTAACCGGACAGACCCTGCCGCTTGTAAGCCGCGGAGGCACCAGTGCGTTCGCAAACTGTGCCATTCTGGGAATAATGCTTAGTGTAAGCCGTTCGGCAAAGCGTATTGAGGAGAAAAACGAAGAAACAGAAACAAACACAGAAGCATGCAACAGCCAAGAATCATTATAAGCGGAGGCGGAACCGGAGGACACATATTCCCGGCCATAAGCATAGCCAATGCCCTGAAGAAGTTGGTACCAGAGGCTGAGATTCTGTTCGTGGGAGCCGACAACCGCATGGAAATGCAACGTGTGCCACAGGCAGGTTACGAAATAGTCGGACTTCCCGTGCGCGGATTGATACGTCCGTTGTGGAGCCCACGCAATGTAGGTATTCTATGGGACTACCTCAGGAGCAAGAGAATGGTGAAAAAGATTCTGAAGACATTTGCCCCCGATGTGGCAGTAGGTGTGGGCGGATATGCCAGCGCAGCCACATTGAATGCAGCCTACGACATGGGCATCCCTTGCCTAATCCAAGAGCAGAACAGCTTTGCAGGCCTGACCAACAAGACCTTGGCCACAAAGGCAAGCAAAATCTGCGTGGCATATGAAGGAATGGAGAAATTCTTTCCTGCCGACAGGATACTGCTGACCGGGAACCCTGTCCGCCAGAATCTACAGAATCCCGCCCTGAGCAAGGAGGAGGCCGCAAAGGAATTCGGATTCTCTGCCGACCGCCCCATAATACTGGTTATAGGCGGCAGCCTGGGAGCACGCACACTGAACAACAGCGTACTGAAACATGTGGAACAGATACGCAATGCAAGTGTGAGGATAATCTGGCAAACCGGCGGATACTACAAGGAACATATCGCCCAAGAACTGGAAAGGCTCGGCAAGCCATCCAATCTCTATGTAACCGACTTCATCCAGTCCATGGACAAGGCCTATAAGGCCGCAGACCTCGTAATCAGCCGTGCAGGAGCAAGCAGCATCAGCGAATTATGTCTTCTGGGCAAGCCCAGCATCCTGGTCCCCAGTCCCAATGTGGCCGAAGATCATCAGACACACAATGCAATGGCACTGGTAAACAAAGGAGCCGCACTCATCGTAAAGGATGCCGAGGCAGAAGAAAAACTCTTGCCTTTAGCCTTGGGCACGGCCATCGACCATGAGGCCTTGCTTGACCTTGGACATAACGCCCGCGCAATGGCCATGCAGGACTCAGACACCGTCATAGCTCAGGAAGTTCTCAAGTTAATAAAAAGATAACACACCACACACCATATAATATATATATGAAAGCAGTATATTTCATAGGCATAGGCGGCATAGGCATGAGTGCCATCGCCCGCTATTTCCTAAATACAGGCATCTTCGTAGGCGGATACGACAGGACACCCACGCCGTTGACACATGTCTTGGAGAAAGAGGGTGCCAAGATACATTACAAGGATAACACGGACATGATACCCGAGGAATGCAAAAGCAAGAAAGACTGCCTGGTCGTGTACACGCCCGCCATTCCCTCCACACACAGCGAATTGTCATTCTTCAAGGCCAACGGCTTCAACATGCAAAAGCGCGCGCAGATACTGGGCACCCTTACCAGAACCCTTAAGGGATTGTGCGTGGCCGGCACTCACGGCAAGACCACCACGTCAGCAATGGCCGCACACATCCTGCACCAGAGCCATGTGGACTGCAATGCATTCCTGGGCGGCATCACCAAGAACTACGGCACCAATTACATCCTTTCCACGGAAAGTCCATATGTGGTGATTGAAGCCGACGAATTTGACCGATCCTTCCATTGGCTTACACCGTGGGCTACGGTCATCACTTCAACAGATGCCGATCACCTCGACATCTACGGCACCGAAGAGGCTTATCTGGAATCTTTCTCGCATTACACCGGCCTCATCCAGCCGGGCGGCTATCTGATTATGCACAAAGGCCTAAAGATGATTCCGCACACACAAGATGGCGTCACCACATATTATTATAGTAGGGACGAGGGCGATTTTCATGCCGAAAACATTCGCATAGCCAACGGCAGCATAGTTTTCGACTTCCAATCTCCCATCGAAAACATCACAGACATAGAGCTTGGGGTACCCGTGGCCATAAATATAGACAACGGCATCGCGGCCATGGCCATGGCACAGTTGGCCGGTGCCCGAGCAGAGGAAATACGCATGGCCATGAAGAGCTATGGCGGTGTGGACAGGCGTTTCGACTTCCATGTCCGCAGGGAGGACGTGGCTTACATCTCGGACTACGCACACCATCCCGCCGAAATACGACAAAGCATTCTAAGCATCAAGCAATTGTATGCCGGCAAACGCATAAGGGCAATCTTCCAGCCTCACCTGTATACACGCACAAGGGACTTCTACAGGGACTTTGCCGACGCGCTCTCGCTCCTGGACGACGTGGTGATAATGGACATCTACCCTGCCCGAGAGGAACCCATCCCCGGAATCACATCCCGGCTGATATACGACCACCTGCGTCCTGGCATCAACAAACGTCTGTGCACCAAGGCCGACCTCATGTCGTTTGTCACCTCGCGCGACTACGACGTGCTCATCACTTTGGGTGCGGGAGACATAGAGAACTTTGCAGGAGAAATAACGGACGCATTAACTAAATAATACGGCATGAAGATTGCAATCAAGATAGTCATGTTGTTAGGGGTTGTCGGATATCTGACATTCGCCATAGCCAAGATGTCCGGCAACTACAACCAACGGATATGCAAAGACACAAGAATATGCCTGGAGGATTCCATGAACCATGATTTCGTGGACTCGCAGTTCGTGGCCGGCCTTCTGTCTGCGGGAAACACACAGATACAGGGTCAGCCCATACGCGACATCGACATCAAAGGCATCGAGGAGACATTACGGAAGTGCCCGTATATCGACTCGGTAATCTGCTACTACACCCCGGAAGACCTGATGTGCATAATGGTGATGCCATGCAGGCCCGTACTGCATGTCATGGCAGACAACGGAGAAGATTTCTACATGGACGACAAAGGCAACGACATGCCCACAGGGCACTTCACCCTGGACCTCTGCCTGGCCACCGGCAACATAACCAAACAGTTTGCCAAGGAACACCTTCTGGACATAGCCGGCTTCATCAACACACATGCCCCGTGGAACAAGAACATACAGCAAATACACGTCAGGTCTCCCAAGCACATAGAACTTATCCCTTCAGTCGAAGGACAAACCATCATCCTTGGCGAGCCTGTCGACATAGAAGACAAGATGAAACGGCTTGCGGCATTCTATGACGAATGCCTCAGCAAAGCCGGATGGAACAAATACGGCATCATCAATCTGAACTATGCGGACCAAGTCGTCTGCACCAAGAAACACAGGAAATAAAGACACTATACACACCTATGGCAGCAGAAAAGGACATTATCGTAGCATTGGAGTTGGCAACTACCTCCATACGTGCCATTGCCGGACAGCGCATGTCCGACGGCACCATGCAAGTACTGGCATTCGCAGAAGAAAACTCTTCTCATTGCATACGTAAGGGAATCATCGACAACATCGACAAGACCACGCAGGCCATATCGCGTGTCTTGGGGCAGATAGGATTGCAGTTGGGCCAAACCATCTCACGCATCTACGTGGGACTGGGCGGACAATCGCTGCATTCCAGACAAAACCACATACAACGCTCGTTCGACGAAAGGACCCAGATTGCCAATTCGCTCATAGACCAGTTGATGGACACCAACCGCGGCATGGTGTATACCGACTCGGAAATACTGGAGGTCGTTCCGCAGGAATACCGCGTGGGCAACCGTACCATCTCTGATATCGTAGGCATGCAGGCCGAACAAATCGAAGCTCATTTCCTGAACATCATTGCCCGCAGCTCGCTTGCCGGAAACATAGAAAAATGCATCAACGGTGGCGGAGCGGACATCGCGGAACTCCTCATCACGCCCATGGCCTTGGGCGATTCCATCCTCAATGCAAGTGAAAAGCGTTCCGGTTGCGCCCTTGTGGACTTGGGAGCAGACACCACCACCGTAAGCATATACACCAACAATATCCTGCGCAAGCTGGTGGTCCTGCCACTTGGCAGCAACAATGCCACCATGGACATTGCCAACTGTCTCACCACCGAGGCCGACGAGGCCGAGAGCCTGAAGTTGAAATACGGGCGCGCCATCATAGAGACTCCCGATGCCTTGCAGAACAATACAATCAAGATTTCCCACGGCCGGGAGATAAGCGAGGCCAAGTTATGCGAAATCATAGAGGCCAGGTACGAAGAGATACTGCGCAACGTGTGGGCACAAATCGAAGACGAAAGCGAGAAACTGACCTCCGGCATTATCTTCACCGGAGGCGGAGCACAGATACGTTCCTTAGTGGAGGCTTTCCAGAATATCATGACATGCGACAGGCAAATACGTGTTGCCAAGGGAATGCCGGCGGACATCAGCCTGTGCCCGGGCATATTCGTTCCCGACAACGGCCGTACCAACAATATCCTGTCCCTGCTGCTGCATGGCGAACAGAACTGCATAACACGTACAGCCAATCCCACTGACGAACAACCGGCCGACAAAACAACAGAAGAGACCGGCACACCGCTACCTGCCGACAACGAAGCGGACAATACCGACAACGAACAGAATGCAGACGGACAGACAGAACAGAAAAAGAAGCAACCGTTCAAGAAATTCTTCACCATACTCACGAAGGCCCTCATAGAGGACGACGGCGAATAACCATCACATAACAGTCATAAATACAGTCAGGCTATGAGCAATCAAGATAACAACTTCGACATGGGGCTGCCCATTACCGGAATTCCGCAGACCAACAACTGTTTCATCAAGGTCATCGGCGTAGGCGGGGGCGGAGGCAACGCCGTGAACCACATGTACCGCGAGGGCATACACGATGTGTCCTATATCGTGTGCAATACAGACAAGAAGGCCCTGGAGGATGCCGCCGTACCCAACCATCTGCAACTTGGCAACGACGGCCTGGGAGCGGGCAACCGTCCCGAGAAAGCACGCCAGGCCGCCGAAAGCAGCATAGATGCCATCAAACAGATGCTTAACGACGGTACCCGCATGGTTTTCATCACCGCCGGCATGGGCGGAGGCACGGGCACGGGCGCAGCACCCATCATTGCCAAATGTGCCAAGGATTCGGGAATACTCACAGTGGGCATCGTCACCATCCCGTTCAAGTTCGAAGGCACGAAGAAGATAAACCAGGCCCTGGATGGCGTGGAGGAGATTTCCAAGCACGTGGATGCATTATTGGTAATAAACAATGAAAGACTGAGAGAGATATACACCGACCTGGGCGTGCTCAACGCCTTTGCCAAGGCCGACGACACTCTTACCATTGCAGCCAAGAGCATAGCAGAAATCATCACCATGCACGGCATCATCAATCTGGACTTCGAGGACGTGACCACCGTCCTCAAGGATGGAGGCGTGGCCATCATGAGTACCGGATACGGAGAGGGCGAAAACCGTGTGACCAAGGCTTTGAAGGAAGCCATCACGTCTCCTTTGCTGAACCACAACGACATATTCAACTCCAAGAAAGTGCTCCTCAACATCAACTTCTGCGACGACGACGACCACAGCGAGCTGATGATGGAGGAAATGAACGAGATACACGAGTTCATGGGCAAGTTCCGCAACGATGTGGAAACCAAGTGGGGACTGGCCACCGATTCCAGCCTGGGCAACAAGGTGAAGATCACCCTGCTGGCCACCGGCTTCGGCCTGCAGAGCATCAGCGGGATGAATGCCCACATGGAGGAAAAGAAAGAGAAGCTCAGCGACGAGGAACGCGAAAGACAGGAAGCACGAGACGAGCTTATCAACACCTATTACCAGGACGGCAACAAGTCTTGCAAACTTCGTCACAACAACATCTTCATATACTCCGAAGACAACATGGACAACGACGACATCATATCACGCGTGGATGCCACGCCCACATGCCGCCGTACCAAGGACGAACTGAACAGACTGAAAAGCGACAGTCTGGCATAAGCTATCATAAATCACCCTTACGCGACATACGCGATACCCCGTCCATACTCTGAAGTGCCCCCAAAAGTTAGACACAAAACTTTTGGGGGCACTTCATTCTGGCCGTTTTTTCTTACCGGCATATCCAGCCTTTTCCGAACTACGATGCCGCTCCGGTCCGGCATGCCGCTTCATAGTATGTCACTCCGAAAAAGCCAGTCCTCCACGCGGTCTAAGCAAACACCTCTCTCAAGACATCCAGGCTCTGCAACTCGCCAAATGCAGGCACGTGCAGGCGGTAATACAGCAGTATCACCTCCATCATGCGCCGGCGGCCGGCAGTTGTCATCTTCAATTTCCGCATACGTCCGTAATCCACCCTCAGCAATAGCGGAATCCATCTCGCCTCGTCAGCCGCCAGATACTGGCCGTGCCCCGGCATCAAGGTCGCATAGCACGCCCCTCTCAAATCATAGACCTTGTGGCGTGCATAGCCGTCCACCCCCGGTAAGATGCCAAGAAAACGGGTCAGCCTCAACATGAGCTGCAGATGGAAGTCCGCAATGCCCTCGTCCGCCTCGTCGAACCAACGTAACGAGTTCTCCAAAAAGGCAAACAGCGCGACATTCTCGCCCTCTCCTCTAAGACTGTGAAAAAGAAAATCTCCAATAAACATGGATATGGCCGCCTTCATCGGATGATAAGGCAAGCCTTGCCAAGGACAAGACAGAGAAGCCTCCTTTATCGTCTGCATGTCCCGGGACGGACGGCATTCCATTGTCACGTCCACCAGATTCAGCATCTGCCACAATGCAGTCCTGCCACCTGACTTGCGCCCACGTGCCACCCTGACCATACAGGTGACCATGCCGCGGCTCTCGGTAAACAACGAGACCACCAGCCTGTTGTCGCCATAGTGTATAATTCTCAATACCAAAGCCCGGGTCGTGCACATGTCTTTACATCAAAAAAACGATGCGAATATAGAAGATTTACCACAAAACATGCCGATTATTAGCAAAAAAGACATGCCGATATGATTTTTTCCTCTAAATTGTTTTGTCAATTCAAAGAAACAGCGTACCTTTGCATCCGCGAAAACGACACAACGCCGTCTAATCGCACAGGAGCACACAGTGCTCCGAGGCAAGGTCCCTTCGTCTATCGGTTAGGACGAGAGATTTTCATTCTCTAAAGAGGAGTTCGACTCTCCTAGGGACTACATAATCACAAGAAACAGACTAAATCGACATGGCAAACCACAAGTCATCTTTAAAGAGAATCCGTCAGGAGCAGAAGAGAAGACTCCACAACAGATATTACGCTAAGACCATGCGTAATGCTGTACGCAAGTTGCGTGCCACCACAGACAAGGCAACGGCAATAGAACTCTATCCCAGCGTCCAGAAGAGTTTGGACAAACTGGCTAAGGTCAACATCATCCACAAGAACAAGGCTGCAAACTTGAAGAGCAAGCTGGCTCTTTACATACAGAAGTTGAGCTGATTTTATTGGATTCTCTTATCAAGACAGAAATACATCGGCTTCCCTTTTCAAGGGGAGCCGTTTTCTGTATATTCCCCACCCGTACGGTATCCGCCCCGACATTGAGCACAAAACACAAAAAGAACTTAGGGACGTCCCGTATTGTCGTTATTTTTTTGTATCTTTGTACCCATACAGACAGACTATTATAGACACAATGGACGAGACAAGGACCAACAACTCCAATTACAGTGCCTCCAATATCCAGGTATTGGAAGGCTTGGAAGCCGTGCGCAAACGCCCTGCCATGTACATAGGCGACATTAGCAAGAAGGGCTTGCACCACCTCGTGTATGAGACCGTGGACAACTCCATAGACGAAGCGCTGGCAGGATATTGCACCCATATAGAGGTAACGATAAACGAAGATAACAGCATCACCGTACAGGACAACGGTCGCGGCATCCCCGTGGACATGCACGAGAAAGAAGGCAAGAGCGCCCTAGAGGTGGTAATGACGGTGCTGCATGCCGGTGGCAAGTTCGACAAAGGTTCCTACAAGGTATCCGGCGGCCTGCACGGCGTGGGCGTAAGTTGCGTGAACGCCTTATCAGAGAAGATGCTTTCGCAGGTATTCCGCGACGGCAAGATATACCAGCAGCTGTACCATAGAGGCAAACCGGACGCGCCTGTGGCAATAGTTGGCGAAACAGAATTGCGCGGAACACGACAGCAGTTCTGGCCGGACGACACCATTTTCACCACCACGGTATACGAATACGACATCCTGGCCAACCGAATGCGCGAACTGGCCTACCTGAATGCAGGCATACACATCACCCTCACCGACATGCGCCTGGAGCAAAACGAGGCGGCCGGCATAGAGGGAATACGCCAGGAGGTATTCTACAGCGAGGGCGGCCTGCGCGACTTTGTGCGCTATATCGACAGCACACGCACCAACCTCATCAACGATGTCATCTACCTGAACACCGAGAAGCAGGGCACACCCATAGAAATAGCCATCATGTACAATACCGGCTACTCGGAGAACCTGCATTCCTATGTCAACAACATCAACACCGTAGAGGGCGGCACGCACCTGCAAGGGTTCCGCACGGCCTTGACCCGCACGCTCAAGAGCTATGCCGAGAAGCAGTGCACCAAGGAACTGGAGAAACTGGCAAAGAACCATGTAGAGATTTCCGGCGAGGACTTCCGTGAAGGTCTCACTGCCGTCATAAGCGTAAAGGTGGCCGAACCGCAGTTCGAGGGACAGACCAAAACAAAATTGGGCAACAGCGAAGTGGCAGGTGCCGTGCAACAGGCCGTAGGCGAAACCCTGGCCAATTATCTGGAAGAGCACCCACGCGAGGCAAAAATCATCGTGGACAAGGTAATCCTGGCCGCCACGGCACGTGTGGCAGCACGCAAGGCCCGCGAGAACGTACAACGCAAGTCTCCCATGGCAGGCGGCGGCCTTCCCGGCAAGTTGGCCGACTGTTCGGACAGGGATGCGGCCAAATGCGAACTGTTCATAGTCGAGGGCGACTCCGCCGGCGGCAGTGCCAAGCAGGGACGCAACCGACACTTCCAGGCCATCCTGCCCATCCGAGGCAAAATCTTCAACGTGGAACGCGTCATGTGGCACAAAGCCTTTGAACACGAGGAGGTCAACAATATCATCCAAGCACTTGGCGTGCGCTTCGGCCTGGGAGAGGACAGCAAGGAGGCAAACTATGACAAATTACGCTACTACAAGATCATCATCATGACCGATGCCGATGTCGATGGTTCCCACATCGACACTCTCCTGATGACACTGTTCTACCGCTACATGCCAGAACTCATACGCAACGGACACCTCTTCATAGCCACTCCGCCACTCTACCGCTGCTCCATAGGCAAGCACGAAGAATACTGCTATGACGAGAACAGCCGCCTGCGCTTCATCGACCAGTATGCCAACGGACAAGAAAAACTGGTGCACACCCAACGATACAAAGGTTTGGGCGAGATGAATGCCGAGCAACTTTGGGACACCACCATGAATCCGGAACATCGTCTGCTCAAGCAAGTGTCCATAGACGACGCGGCACAGGCAGACTATGTATTCTCCATGCTCATGGGCGAAGACGTGGCCCCACGTCGCGAGTTCATCGAACAGAATGCCACATACGCCAACATCGACGCGTAGAGAGCTACCCTACAGGACAAACATCCCACAACATTAAGACAAATGCCACGGTGGGCAGGAAAGTCACATTTCGCTTTCCTGCCCACCGTGGCCGTTATTGCATGGAAACACAGGCAACGCCAATGCGCCCCTGTGCCTATACCTTAAGGAAAATACGTTTTTTATACAAAAAATACAGGAATAGCCATCCCATGCCGACATAGGCCACCCAGTAACCAAGAGCATGCAGGTTTTCCGGCAAAAGGCCGACAGCACCTCCAAAGACATTGGACGTAAGCTTATGAAAGTCCACAAACTCCTGTGCCATGTATATGGTAATGGAATTCATCCCCACAACCCGGAAGAACAGTGTCCAACGGCGCCATTGCAACACGTCCACCACCCAGTAGAGTACGGCGAACAGCATCATGGACAACCCGCCTGCCACGCACACGAAAGTGCTGCTCCACAGGCTTTTATTCACAGGCAGCACACCATTGCAAGACCATCCCAAAGCAAACAGGGCCATTCCGCACACTAACATCGCACCGGCCTTGTAATGTCCGCCCATGCGGGACGCACGGACAAAATCGCCTGTGAATATGCCCGACATGGCAGTGACAATGGCAGGAAGAACGGACAACAACCCTTCGGGGTCAAAGATGCCCTGGTGCAACCTGCCTGGCATAACCATACGATCCACATATCCGACTATATTGCCCTGCATGGACAAGGATGCTGCCTCGGGATAGTCAGGTGCCGATGTCCACAACAGCAATGCCCCGTAGCCCAGCAGTATGCCTGCGGCCACGGATATGCAATATCTGCGCGGTACCCATATATACAGCAGGGAGGCTAACATCCACGCCGAACCTATACGTCCCAGCACGCTGAGATACCTAACATTGGCCCAGTCCAAAGACAACAAGCCATTGTAAACGGCACCCAGCAAAATGAGCAGCAGGCCACGACGCACCACCTTCAGCGAGATGTCCCTCCGGTCCGCCCCGCGAGACAGGCTCTTGGCCATGGAAAAAGGAAAGGAGATGCCAGCTATGAAGAGAAAAAGCGGGAAGATGAGGTCGTACAAGGCAAAACCGTCCCATGGCACATGATGCATCTCTCCGGCAAAGGTTTCAAACGGAGTGTCCGGAAACAATCGCCCAAGGCATACGAATATCATCTCAGCACCCATTATAAACAGCATGTCCATGCCTCGCAAAGTGTCCAGCGACAACAAACGCCCATTGGCAGGTACAGGGGCATTAACGCATGCGCCTGTGGAAGAAATAGATGTGTTCATGCCTCAAAGATACTGATAATTGAGCAGTGGACATGCAATTAGGCAGCATTTTCTTGCCATGGACATGAAAAAAAGTTACCTTTGCACATGCATACCTCTTCACATCCGAAATACGGACAGGGATATGCCAACGAAAACTCCATACACACCATAAAACATGAACCATCCCCCCATCCTCTCCGAGGAGTATGACAAAATGCTACACGGCGAAATCTACCAGGCCACGGAAAAGAACCTGTGCAATGAACTCAACCGAATGAAGGATCTCTGCTGGGAATACAACCGGCTGCGCCCCACAGACTTCGAGGCACGCCGCCGGATGTTGCGCGACATCCTGGGCGAATGCCACGACGACACTTTCATAGTACAACCGTTTCTGTGCGACTACGGACGTCATATCCGTGTGGGCAAGGGTTTCTTTGCCAATTTCAACCTCGTTGTGCTGGACGAGGCCCCCGTCACCTTTGGCAATGACTGTTTCGTAGGACCGAACGTAGGCATCTACACTGCATGCCACAGCACCATTCCGGCCGAACGCAACACACGCCAGGAGTGGTCCAGACCTGTTACCATAGGCGACAATTGCTGGATTGGCGGCGGAGTGACCATACTGCCGGGAGTAACCATAGGCAACAACTGCACCATAGGTGCGGGCAGCGTTGTGGTGAAGAACATACCGGACAACAGCATTGCAGCAGGCAATCCATGCCGGGTAGTGAAGACGCTGGAGGTATAGGCTGCATGGTATTTACGGACATTCCTTATTCTATATATACATGGACATCGAATCAATCAGAGAACACTGCCTGTCCCTTCCACTGGTCACCGAGGACTTTCCTTTTGACGAGGAGGTGCTGGCATTCCGTGTGGGCGGCAAGATCTTTGCCATGCTCAATCTGGCTAATACCGAATGGTTTGTACTCAAATGCGACCCGGACATGGCCTTGGAACTGCGCGAACGATACACCGAGATTACTCCGGCATGGCACATGAACAAAAGGCACTGGAACCAAATCAACCTCTACGGCACACTGCCCCAAGGCCTGATATATGATCTCGTGGCACACAGCTATTCCCTCGTTGCAGCCAAGTTGCCCAAAGCCTTCCGCATGGAAAATCCACAGACAACGGAAGTACTGCCAGAAGAAGGCTTTCTCTATATCAACCAATAGCGGCAAGTAACGACAAGCCGGCGATAAAACCGCGTCAAGCATTGACATTCAAACAAATCCAAACCACAAGCATAACGACAATGAACAAAATTACCAGGATTTTCCTTTTGCTGTGCGTATTGGCGATGTACGGCATTGCAGGATTCGCCCAAAAGAAGGTACGCGTAGCCTGCGTTGGAAACAGCATCACCTACGGGTATCTGCTGCCAGACAGGGAAACCAACGCCTACCCTTTCAGACTGCAGAAAATGCTGGGCGACGGATATGAGGTGGGCAACTTCGGCAAGTCCGGAGCCACGCTGCTCAACCACGGTCACCGTCCCTACACGCAGCAGCAGGAGTATCGCGATGCCTTGGAATTTGCCGGAGACATCGTAGTCATCCACTTGGGCATAAACGACACCGACCCCCGCAACTGGCCCAATTACCAAGACGAGTTCATAGGAGATTATCGTGCACTGATACAGTCTTTCCGCAAGGCAAACCCGGCGGCACGCATTATCATCGCACGCATGACTCCCCTATCCCACAGGCATCCGCGATTCGAATCCGGCACACGCGACTGGCACGACCAGATACAGGAGGCCATAAGTCATGTTGCACGTGCCGAGGGCGTGCAACTGATAAACTTCTACGAGCCGTTGCTACCCTACCCCTATCTTCTGCACGATGCCATACATCCCGACACGGAGGGAGCCGAGATGCTGGCATCCATCGTCTACCGTGGCATCACAGGCGACTATGGCGGACTGAAGATGTCGCCTCTCTACACCGACAACATGGTGCTGCAGCACGGACGCGAACTGCAAATCCAAGGCATGGCGGATGCCGGCCAACGAGTGACGCTGTCCATTGCCGGACAGAAGCGCAAGGCCATAGCCGACGGTGACGGTCACTGGCATGTGACACTTCGCCCGCTGAAAGCCGGAGGGCCCTATACCATGACGGTGGCAACGGACAAGCGCGAACTGACGTATCGCAACGTCATGGCCGGCGAGGTGTGGCTATGCTCAGGGCAGTCCAACATGGAATTCAGACTCAGTCAGGCCGCCACTGCTGGGAGGGACATCCCTAAGGCAGGATGCAGCGACATCCGCCTGTTCGACATGAAAGCGCGCTGGCGCACGGATGCGGTGGAATGGGCGGAAACGACTCTTGACTCTCTCAATCATCTGCAGTATTTCCGTGAAACAGCATGGCAGGAGTGCACTCCTGCCACGGCTCAGCACTTTTCTGCCGTGGCATACTACTTCGGCCGCATGCTGCAAGACAGTCTGCACGTGCCCGTAGGACTGATATGCAATGCCGTGGGCGGATCTCCTGCCGAATCGTGGATACCGCGCCGCACACTGGAACACGACTTCCCGGCCATTCTGAGGAACTGGACTGCCAACGACTTCATACAGCCTTGGGTACGCGAACGTGCAGCCCAAAACGTACGCAAGTCCAGCAACAAGTTCCAGCGCCACCCCTACGAACCATGCTACCTCTTCGAGTCCGGCATCCTGCCATTGCAACACTTCCCAATACGTGGCGTGATATGGTATCAGGGCGAGTCCAATGCACACAACATAGAGGCTCACGAACGCCTTTTCACACTCCTTGTCCAAGGATGGAGGCAATACTGGAACGATGACACGCTGCCGTTCTACTACGTACAGCTTTCCAGCCTCAATCGTCCGTCCTGGCCTCTGTTCCGCGACAGCCAGCGTCGTCTTCTTTCATCAATCCAGGCCACAGGAATGGCGGTAAGTTCCGATGTGGGCAATCCGTCGGACGTACATCCAACACACAAAGAGGAGGTGGGAAAACGCCTGGCGCGCCTTGCCCTCCACGGCACATACGGCATGGAACATGTCGTGCCATCCGGTCCGCTTTTCCGCACTGCGGACTTCCGCAACGGTTCGGCCTATGTACGATTCGATCACGCCGAAGGCCTGCGTCCGGCAAGCACAGGGGATTCACTCCTCACTTTCGAACTTGCCGGCGAGGACCACATATTTTACCCCGCGCAAGCCGAAATACAAGGCCAGACCGTCAAGGTACATTCTACACGAGTCCCCCTCCCATGTATCGTCCGCTATGGATGGCAACCCTATACCCGCGCCAATCTCGTGAACGGCGAGGGACTGCCGGCCTCCACCTTCCGTTCGGATTATTGAGCCTGAACGCAAAAAGAGCCGTATCGTTACTCTAACTCAGAGTAGATACGGCTCCTTATATTTATGATGCGCGGTAAAACATAGTGTCCGACAACCCTCTGGCTCCTAAGAATACCTATTTGCCATCAAGCAGGCAAACATGATCAGACCGAAACATGTACCGCACTGCAGGCGTACGAATACGGCTGCTTATTTGTCCAACACCTCGTACTTGCTATGCTTTGACTTGAACTCAGGCACAATATCCTTCATCTTCTTGACGATAGCCATGTCGTCATGTCCGTAGGAGAGTTCCAGAAGTTCATCCTCGTTGCGCTTGGCTGTCTCGTAATCGTTTTCGCGTACACTGGCAATCATTATCTTCGGGTGATGCGTGGGCTTGGTACCTTCGGCATCATTGAGAACCTCCTCGTAGAGTTTCTCTCCATCACGCAATCCGGTGAACTTGATCTCGACGTTCTTGACTCCTGACAGCGAAATCATGCGTCTGGCCAAATCCACTATCTTCACCGGCTTGCCCATGTCAAAGACGAAAATCTCACCGCCATGGCCCATAGTGCCGGCCTCGAGAACAAGCTTGCATGCCTCGGGAATGAGCATGAAGAAGCGTATGATGTCGGGATGAGTGACAGTGATTGGACCGCCCTTTTTTATTTGTTCCTTGAAAAGCGGAATGACGGAACCGTTGGAACCTAAGACGTTGCCGAAACGTGTAGTCACGAACTGAGTATTGCCCTTGACCTTGCCCTCCACGATTGCCTTGTTCAACGACTGACAATATATCTCGCAGATGCGCTTGCTGCAGCCCATGACATTGGTGGGATTTACAGCCTTGTCGGTGGAAATCATCACAAACTTCATGGTGCCGTACTTCACGGCCAAGTCGGCAATGACGCGTGTACCGTTGATATTGTTGCGGACAGCCTGCGCGGGATTGTCCTCCATCATAGGCACATGCTTGTAGGCAGCTGCATGGAAGACATACTCGGGACGATGCTCGGAAAAAAGTTTCTCCATATGTACCTTGTCGGTGATGCTGGTCACCACGGTCACATTCTTCACATCGGGGAACGATCTGAGCATCATCAGGCGAATGTCGTGCATAGGCGTTTCCGCCTGGTCTATGAGAACCATCTCTGCCGGCTTGTAGAGAGCAATCTGACGCACCATCTCCGAACCTATGGAGCCAGCCGCACCCGTTACCAACACACGTTTGCCTGTAAGCATGGCTCCGATAACGTCCATGTTGACCTCAATCTTCTCGCGAGGAAGGAGGTCTTCGATTTCAACCTCGCGCAGTTGTTGATGGGACAATTCACTCTTGCCATCCCATTCCTCGGCACCAATGGGGAACATCATAATCTTGATATTGGCCGCAATCAAGGCGTCTATCAACGTGGTACGTGTCACGAAATGTTCCGTCTGCAACGGCGAGACCAGCAGGGTGGTCACCCTATACTTCTTCATGACATTCACCACCGAGTCATCATCGTAATGCACCTGCTCGCCCAAAAGCCAGGAGCCCTTGAGTGACTTGTCCGTGGAGATGAAACCGCGCAGACGGTAGCGTTGCGGCACTTCGTTGCGGATACTCTTGGCCAGAGACATGCCTCCGCTCATGCATCCATAGATAAACACCTTCTGGATGCTGCTGTCGCCACGATAGCAGTCGTGCATGGACTTGACCACCACGCGTAGGCACCACATAGCCATTGTGGCAACAATAAAGAGCAGTATGACGCTTTCAAAACGCAGGATATGCATATAAGGAAGCAATCCGGTGTGTACCTGCACCTGATGCAGGATGCAGACGCCCATGCTGGCAGCTGCTGTGGAATAGGCCACATAATGGAGGTCTACGAAACTTGAATAGCGTATCACGCCATGGAAAGTGTGAAACACCATGAAAGAGAGCACATACACCGCAAGACACATGAGCAAGCCGAGTGACACTCTGCCAAGGTTCTGTGTCAATTCCGCCCCGCCATGGAGGAGGTAATAGACAAAAAATCCCGAAGCGAATACAATCGCGCTGTCCATAACCAGTATGCACCAATACGGTAACGCCTTGCGGGAAAAATACCAATTACTGACTTTTTGTAGAATGTTCATATCTTATTTTGATGTATAAATGAGACAAATATATCTGTCAATGCATAGTTTGGAATTGCCACGCCACATATCATAGCTACACACGCATAATGCCATAAGCAATATGGCAAGTGCAAAGATAGCAATTATTTATTAAACATTAGCAACATATTCAATTTTATTGAGAAATGGGAAAAGGACCAGCCACAACACATAACATTCTCATTGACAATAGCTTACCTCTACACTACAGCAAATAGGGGGGGGGGTATGTATCGTGCTGATATTCAACTAATTGCGTATTCAGTATATAAATAACCGCATCCGCTTCCACAAGGCATTTCACAAGGACTCCATGCCTTGTATACATGATAATTATTTGTTATTTCCCTATCAACAACATTCCAAGACACGCCCCCACCATATCTTCTGCACGAACTTGAAAAGGTTCGGGAACACACCTAAATATATATAACAGACACCATGCTTAGACATGGAGAAAGCCGTATAGATTCAAAATCAATTGAGACTGTCATCATAGAGACGAGTAAGTATCTCTATCTTCATGCGAAGTTCAAATCTTTTGTTTAATAACAAAAATCAGCGACTTACATTCGTCCGTAAATCGCTGATTAGTAATGTGGACCAGATAGGGCTTGAACCTATGACCTCCAGATTATGAGTCTGTTGCTCTAACCAACTGAGCTACAAGTCCGATGAAGAGATATGCCAAGATGCCAATCAGGTGACCACCTTGACGCTCTTGCGAGTGCAAAGGTATAACATTTTTTCGATACCGCAAGCATTATTAGGGATTTTTTTGTACCTTCGCATTATGTTTGTAGCAACTATAGGTTTCTTTGACGGAGTACACTGCGGACACAGGTACCTGATTTCACAAGTCATAGCAGAGGCTGGCAAAGCCGGACTATGCTCTATGGTCGTTACCATGGACTGCCATCCCAAGAAAGTGGTGAACACTGATTATATACCACAACTGCTAACCACCACCGAGGAAAGAATCGCACTGCTGCGCGAAACGGGCGTGGACCGGGTGGAGGTAATACACTTCGACAGGCAGATGTCCATGATGAGCGCACGGGACTTTATGCGGAAGGTTCTTAGAGACCGCTATCATGTTTCCACCCTGGTAATGGGATATGACCACAGGTTCGGACATGGAGGCGGCAAAAGAGAGGACTATGTCCGGTGGGGACTGGAGTGCGGGATAAAGGTGGTGACGGCTCCGCAGTTCACAGGCACGTATGCCAGCAGCAGTGCCATACGCAAGATGCTACAGGACGGAAAAGTAGGCGACGCCGCACTGTTGTTGGGACATCCGTACATTCTTACAGGCACAGTGGAGAACGGACGCAAAGTCGGACGCACGCTGGGATTTCCTACGGCCAACCTGCATATTTCAGAAGAGAAACTGATTCCAGCCAACGGGGTGTATGCCGTGGAAACCACCCTTGGACGAGGGATAATGAACATAGGCCGCCGCCCCACATTGGACAACGGAACCGACCTTTCCATCGAAGTGCACATCCTGAACTATGCTGGAGACCTGTACGGACAGACAGTCCAACTGCAGTTCATAGGGCACATCCGCGAAGAAAAAAGGTTCGGTTCACTGGAAGAACTGAAAAAACACATCCGCATGGACATCGACACGGCCCTAAGCATGTTTGCTGCAACGGACAAGGGCGCGTGAACCGTCCTCCATTGTGGTGGCAAACAGATAAACGTCACCACCCTCGCGCAGGTGCAATTTCTTTCTCAGTTCGGCCACAGTGGCAGGAAAATTGCGAACCGTAAGATTGGCGCACGAAACATCACCGAGCATGGCACGCAGTTCTTTTTTAGCAAAGCCGCAACAACCCGTCACGACAAAGCCACGTCCCGGGAAACCGTCCACAGCCACCGCGGAGGTAAAAAGATTGCTCATGGGATGCAACTTGGCCACTCCGTATCTTTGGCACAAAGTATCCTGCAATCCGGCTTTCAATATCCCTGCATGCGGTTCATAGAGAAACTTGCCAACGACATCGTTCCCGCAATTTCCCGAAAGAACAGGACGCGCAGCCAACTTTTCCTCATACGTACACGTATATTCAAGGATTTCCGTTCCCGTCAGGTTCGCAACGTGATACACCGGCATGCCTTCATAAACGGACTTTTGCACCAACAGCAGTTCCTTGCACTCGCCTTTCACACAAACGACATGCACTTCGCACACGTTCCGCAACCTGGCCATGGCGGCACTGATGTCCAGCATGGGCGACAGCTTCGTGACGACATACTCGCTCGCAGCCAGCAAATCGCCCTGCAGCATGCACACGTCCGGCGTGCAATCCTCCATGGCAACCGTTTTACGTCCTGCCGTATCGCGGCGGGCCGGATCAAGATAGACAAGATCATAAGCCTTTGACCTCGCATACAAAAAGCCGATGGAATCGGAGCAAACGATGTTTATACCACGTAATCCGAGAGCAGAGAAATTGTGCTCTGCTATCCGGCACAGCTCGGCATTTCTCTCTATGTAATCAGACGCGGAGAACAAGGGAGCAATGTAACTGAAGTCTATCCCGTACCCGCCCGTGAGGTCGGCAAAGGCAGCGCGCGAGGTCTCAGGAAGCAATCTCTCCACAACGGCCCTCTTGTAGGAAGCAGCCAGTTCACTTGAACACTGTTCCATGGACAACGAGGGAGGATACCACAGCCCTTCGGTCTGCGCCCATGCCGGAAGCTTGTCCACGGCCTTCTGCCACCCCTCTATCTGTTGCAGGCACCATTTGGCATCCACCCCGGCACCAGCACCGCGCAAGGCCAAGGTACGCACATCATCGCGCAGATGCAAGCGTATAAATTCCTCATTGGTCATAATATACAAAAACGCCTTTCGTTGTCATTCACTGTGGAGATAGCGGAAACGCCCGGCCTGTCACAGGTACGGTCAAGGTGCCAGCCTTCCGCGATGGCTGGCCGAGGCCTCAGTGAAAGCTCTGTCGAACATTCGCGAATCCGCGCCTGTATATTCGTGAATTCTCACAAGCACATACGCGAATATGCAAGGCCATCCTCACCGAAGCCCATGCATGACATGCCCGACAGCGACTTCCGACAACACAAATATACGCATAAACACCCGACCACAGGTTCCCGTACAGGCAATATCAGTCAAAAAGCGTCCTCGTGCACGCTTTTTACCGAAGCCGTGCCCCGAAAGTGTTATTAAATCACTATATTTGCAATCTATTATGGAAGATTTTGACATAAGGCAAGAGGGACAGCTGCGAGAGAAGGACTATGAGAATGCACTACGTCCGTTGAAGTTCAGCGACTTCAGCGGACAGATGAAAGTGGTAGAGAACCTCAGCGTCTTCGTGGAAGCAGCCAAGTACAGGGGCGAACCCCTCGACCACACATTGCTCCACGGCCCCCCGGGACTGGGCAAGACCACTCTGAGCAACATCATAGCCAATGAACTGGGTGTGGGATTCAAGCTCACGTCTGGTCCGGTATTGGACAAGCCGGGAGACTTGGCCGGAATACTGACATCACTGGAGCAGAACGACGTGCTGTTCATCGACGAGATACACCGCCTCAGCCCTGTGGTGGAGGAATACCTCTATTCCGCCATGGAGGACTACCGCATAGACATCATGATAGACAAGGGCCCGTCGGCCCGCTCCATCCAGATAGACCTTGCCCCGTTCACCCTGGTGGGAGCCACCACGCGCAGCGGTCTGTTGACGGCTCCCTTGCGTGCACGCTTCGGCATCAACCTCCATCTGGAATACTACGACAACCTCACGCTGCAAAAGATCATCATGCGCAGCGCCGGCATCATGGGCGTGCCCATCGAGACCAAGGCCGCCGGCGAAATTGCCGGCCGCAGCCGTGGCACTCCACGTATAGCCAACGCCCTGTTGCGCCGTGTTCGCGACTTCGCACAGGTCAAAGGCAACGGTTCCATCGACCTTTCCATAGCACGATACGCCCTGGAGGCCTTGAACATAGACCGCTATGGCCTGGACGAGATAGACAACAAGATTCTGCTCACCATCATAGACAAGTTCAAGGGAGGCCCCGTGGGCATCAACACCATTGCCACTGCCATAGGCGAGGACGGGGGCACGGTGGAAGAAGTCTATGAACCGTTCCTCATCAAGGAAGGCTTCATCAAACGCACGCCGCGAGGACGAGAAGTGACGGAACTGGCCTACGAGCATCTGGGACGCACCCCGGCGTGCGGCAATGGCGGCCAGCAAGGCCTATTTGATTTCTAAACACATACAAGACATATCTTTAGCGTGGTTCTAAATTACATCTGGATAGCATTCTTCCTCACGGCATTCTGCATAGCGCTGTTCCGCCTCCTGTTCATGGGCGACACAACGGTGTTCCCGGCCATAATGGACAGTACGTTCGCTTCGGCCAAGACAGCCTTCGAGATTTCCCTCGGTCTGACCGGCGTATTATCCCTATGGATGGGCATAATGCAGATAGCGGAAAAAGGCGGATTGGTAAACGCGCTCAGCCGTGTACTGTCGCCATTGTTTTGCCGCCTGTTCCCTGATTTGCCCAAGAACCATCCTGCATACGGGCACATCTTCATGAACATCAGTGCCAACATGCTCAATCTGGACAACGCCGCCACCCCATTGGGGCTGAAGGCCATGGAATCCATGCAGGAAGAAAACGTACGGGCCAACGAGCGCAAGCAAAAGGAACTGGGACTGACACAGGAAGAGACCGACCGCCTCAATGCCACCGCCTCCAATCCCATGATCATGTTTCTGGTCCTTAACACTTCAGGCCTCACACTCATTCCGGTCAGCATCATGGTCTACCGCGCACAAATGGGAGCGGCCCAACCCACCGACATCTTCATCCCCCTCCTCCTCTCCACCACCATAGCCACACTGGGGGGCATCGTCGTCACTTCGCTGTATCAGAGAATCAACCTGTTCAATCGCACCGTCATGGGCACGCTGCTGGGAATGTGTCTCCTGGTCAGCGGCATAGTGTGGACAAGCACGAAAATCGACCGCGAAACCATGAACCTGTGGAGCACAACGGTATCCAACGTGCTGTTGTTCTCCATAATCATCGGTTTCATCGTCTCCGGCATACGTGCCCGCATCAACGTCTACGAGGCCTTTATCACCGGTGCGAAGGGAGGTTTCGACACGGCCATACGCATCGTCCCCTATCTGGTGGCCATGCTGGTGGCCATAGGCGTGTTCCGTGCCTCCGGAGCGATGGACGTGATTATCTCCACCGTGGAATGGACCGTACGCGGCATGGGAATGGATGCCGAATTTGTGGCAGCGCTGCCAACAGCCATCATGAAACCCCTCAGCGGCTCGGGTGCCCGGGGCATGATGGTGGATGCCATGAGCACCTACGGAGCAGACAGTTTCGTGGGACGACTGAGCAGCATTTTCCAAGGAGCCACCGACACCACCTTTTATATATTGGCCGTATACTTCGGCAGCGTGGGAGTGCGACATACACGACATGCCGTGACGGCAGGCCTCATCACCGACCTGATAGGCGTAGCGGCGTCCATCTGCATAGCATACGCATTCTTCGCATAAAAACAAAAACAGCACTAATATCAATACACCGTGTTCATAGTAGTAGCAGGAAACATAGGAGCAGGCAAGACCACACTGACAGAACTTCTGGCCAAACATTATGGCTGGGAGCCCAAACTGGAGGCCGTGACACGAAACCCATACATGGACGATTACTACAAGGACTTGCACCGTTGGAGCTTCTGCTTCGAGGTGTTTTTCCTGAAGGAGCGTTTCCGCGACCTCCTGAGTATCTCGGAAACAGACAGGGATGTCATCCAGGACCGAAGCATCTTCGAGGGCGTGCATGTCTTTGCCGCCAACAATCAGGCAATGGGCAACATGGAGCAACGCGACTACGACACTTTCATCGAACTTTTCCACCAGATGACCAGCGTGGCACGCATGCCGGACCTCATGATATACCTGCGCGCCTCCATACCGCACCTCGTGGCCAACATACAGAAACGCGGACGGGAATACGAACAGGCCATCCCCATAGAGTATCTGCAGAACCTCAACGACCGTTACGAGGACTTCATCCGGAACAAGTATCCTGGCCGGGTACTGGCCATAGACGTGGACAACCTTGACTTTCTGCACAGCAACGATGACTTCCGCCTCATCACCGACAAGATAGACCGTATCTTCTACAGTCTCTTCCCAGAAGACACCAACGAATAATCATCCAAAACAACAGACAAACATACTCACTAAACCAAAGATATGCATATAGCAATAGCAGGCAACATAGGCAGCGGCAAGACCACACTGACCAACATGCTGGCCAAAAGATACGGCTGGGAACCACGTTTCGAACCCGTGGACATCAATCCATATCTGGAAGACTTCTACAAGGACATGTCCCGATGGAGCTTCAACCTACAGATCTACTTCCTCAACAAGCGATTCAAGGACGTGGTGGAGATAAGCCGCATACAGGACCACACCGTCATTCAAGACCGTACCATATTCGAGGATGCACGCATCTTTGCCCCCAACCTGCACGAGCAGGGATATATGTCGGACCGCGACTTTGCCAACTACACCGACCTCTTCGACCTGATGATGTCCCTCGTCGGACTGCCGGACCTCATGATATACATACGCAGTTCCATACCCAATCTCATTGCCCAGATCAGCAAGCGCGGTCGCGACTACGAGCAGAGCATCCGCATAGACTACCTCAAAGGATTGAGCGACCGATACGAGGAGTGGATCAAGAACTATACAGGCCAATTGCTGATCATAGACGGAGACACATGCAAGTTCGGAGACAATCCCGATGATTTCCGCTCCGTTACCGAGGAAATTGACCAAAGGTTATTCGGACTGTTCTAACCTCTCTCCTACCTTATGGCCAGCCTCAAGTCTCTTGCAAAGGACACCGCACTCTACGGCCTGTCCAGCATCGTGGGCAGGTTTCTCAACTACCTGCTGGTGCCCTTATACACTCATGTAATCAGCGCGACCAACGGTGGTTACGGCATAGTCACCAATCTCTATGCCTATGTGGCCCTGCTGATGGTACTTCTCACTTTCGGCATGGAAACATCCTTCTTCCGGTTTGCCAACAAGGAGGGTGAAGACCCCGATGCTGTTTTCACTGCTTCCATGATGGTCGTGGGCACGCTCGTGGCACTATTTCTCTGTGGCATATTCGGCTTCATCACGCCAATCAGCAATCTCCTGGGCTACGAACGACATCCCGAATACATCCTCATCATGGCATCAGTGGTGGCACTGGACGCCATGCAGGCCATACCGTTCGGCTATCTGCGATACAGGTCGCAGGCCGTGAAGTTCGTCTCGCTCAAGTTGCTGTTCATCGTAATGAACATAGGGCTGAACCTATTCTATTACGTCTACCTGGGACAGACTGATGTACTGTACGTCTTCCTGCTCAATCTCGTCTGCACGGGAGTAATAACATTCTTCTTCCTGCCGGAACTGATGCGGATACACTGGCACACCAACCGCCGCCTGCTCCGCGACATGCTCGCCTACTCATGGCCTGTACTCATACTTGGCATAGCCGGAATACTCAACCAGGCCGCGGACAAGATGATATTCCCTCTCATCTATCCCGACCGCGAACAGGGAGTGGTGGAACTGGGCATATACGGTGCTTGCGTGAAGGTGGCCATGATCATGGCCATGATAACACAGGCCTTCCGTTATGCCTACGAACCGTTCGTCTTCTCGCAAAGCCGCGACAGGGACAAGAACCATACCTATGCCATTGGGATGAAGTATTTCCTCATATTCACGCTGCTGGCTTTCCTCTGCGTCATGGCCTACATGCCCCTGCTGCAATACCTGGTTGGCAGCGACTATCGCGAGGGGCTTGGCGTGGTACCCATAGTCATGGCGGCCGAGATAATGATGGGGATATACTTCAATCTCTCCTTCTGGTACAAGCTCATCGACCGTACCATCTACGGTGCTTGGTTCTCGTTGGCGGGATGTGCCGTGCTGTTTACCGTGGATATCATCTTCATTCCGCAATACGGCTACACGGCCTGTGCCTGGGGCGGCTTTGCCGGCTACGGCACCGCCATGATACTGAGTTATGTAGTTGGCCAAAAGAAGAATCCCGTAGACTATCCCTTGAAAAGCATGGCCGTGTACGTCGGCATCACACTGCTGTTCTTCTTTGTCATGCAAAGCCTTCCGCAGGAATGGCCGCCAGTTCTGCGCATGGGAATAAACACAGTACTCGTCATTGCCTTTGTGGGACATATCCTGTATCACGACCTGCCACTGCGCTCACTTCCAGTCATAGGCAGGTATTTCCGATGACGAAGAGCCGTCAAACACACGGTATGTTCACTTTTTTTCATATCTTTGTGACATGAAATACACACGATTAGACATTCGGGAACTGGCAGCCCAAGTGCAAATCTCAGCTTTCTCTCCCGCAGAAGGTACACGCGAATGGCACGCCATCCTGCACATAGAACCACGCGAGGACACCTTCACGGACCAATACGCACGCCTGTGCCAGGCAGAAGCCGCACTGATGGCCATGCCCGAGCTGAAGGGGGCAAAGACTGTCCTGAAACGATATTTTCTGTCCGACAGCACCAACCAGCGTCCTTTCATGCAATCCGCAGCCTCGCCACATTGTGCCACCTGTTACATACAGCAACCGCCGTTGGACGGCAGCAAAGTGGCGTTGTGGCTGTACCTGCAAGAAGGCACCGACATAGAATACGAGGCCGACGCCAGAGACTCCACCATAGTACGCCACAATGGTTACCGCCATATCTGGACCATGGGCATGACAGAGGCAGACGGCAACAGTTACGGACAGACCGACAGCCTGCTGAAACAATACGACGGCCTGCTGACCGGCCATAGGGCCACAATGGCAGAGCATTGCCTGCGTACATGGTTCTTCGTCCGCGATGTGGATACCCAGTACATTGGGATGGTGGAGGCAAGACGAAAGTACTTCGACAGCATAGGTCTCACCGCATCCACACATTACATCTCCTCCACCGGCATAGGCGGCAATCCTGCCGAAACCAAGGCTCTGGTACAATTGGACGCATACGCCGTGACAGGGTTCCAGACAGAGCAGCAGCAATACCTCTATGCTCCCACGCACCTTAACCGCACAAGCGACTACGGAGTAACTTTCGAGCGCGGCACCCTTATGATATACGGAGATCGCAGACATGCCTACATTTCTGGCACGGCCAGCATTGACAACCGCGGCGAGGTAATGCATGTTGGCGACATACGCCGCCAGACTCTGCGAATGTGGGAGAACGTGGAACAGCTCCTTGCCGAGGCGGACATGACCATGGAACACTGCGCACACATCATCGTATATCTGCGCGACACTGCGGACCGTGCTGTCGTGAAAAAGATGTTCGCCGAGCGTTTTCCATCCATCCCCACCGTCATCACCCTTGCACCTGTATGTCGCCCGACATGGCTTATAGAAATGGAATGCATAGCCATACGCGAGGACAGGAACTCGGCCTATAGGGCGTTCTAAGCTCCCTTGCACGCGAAGGATGCCACTGGAGCAAACACGCATACACAATATAATATACATATATTATTTACCCGGCCGTCCATTCCCTCAGGCACCGGCGGCCGCCTTAACAACCATATTACCCATGAACAAAAGTCGTTCTTTACTGAAAAGGCTGATTATTTCCGGACTGCTGGCATGCAACGTGTGCGTCGCCTCGGCCGAGGACATCGACTTGATTCCGCGTCCATTGCATGTGGAACAGGCATTCGGCACCTTTACGCTTACCTCCAAGACCACCATCGGTCATGATGCCTCATGCAAGGCCCAGGCCGAATACCTGCGTGATGTCATCTACCAATCCACCGGTTGGGACCTGCAACTGAAAGAGAACGCCCGCAAGGCCACCATCCTACTTGCCACGGACTCCGCCTCCATAGGCAAGGCCGAGGGATACCGGCTGGAAGTGGCCCCGGGCAAGGTCACCATCTGCGGCGCCGACCAAGGTGGCGTGTTCTATGGCATACAAAGTCTGCTGCAATTGTTCCCGTCACAGATATATAGCGACCGTCCCCAACGCGGGGTGGAATGGACAGCCAAGGCCGTCTCTATCTACGATGCACCTGAACGCCCTTGGCGCGGCATGATGCTGGACGTGGCCCGATACTTCCACGACAAGGAGTTCGTGAAGAAGTACATAGACATGATGGCCATGTACAAGCTCAACAAATTGCAGTTCCATTTCATCGACGACTCGGGATGGCGTCTGGAAATAAAGAAGTATCCGCGCCTGACCGAAGTGGGCGCATGGGCAGGCCCGGACCACAACCGGCTCGGAGGTTACTATACTCAGGACGACATAAGCGAGATTATAGCCTACGGACAAGTGCGCAACGTGGAGATAATCCCCGAGATAGAGTTCCCGGCACATATCCTTTCGGCCGTGGTGGCCTACCCGTGGCTCTGCTGCACAGGACTGCAACACGAGATGCCCGTGCAGCACTTCATCAGCCGAGACTTGCTGTGCGTAGGCAAGGAATCCTCCTTGCAATTCCTGCGCGACGTGCTGGAGGAGACAGTCGAACTGTTCCCATCGCGCTATATCAACATAGGTGGCGACGAGGCCGTGTACACCCGTTGGGAACAATGTCCCGACTGCCAGGCTCTGATGAAACGCGAAGGATTGTCCAAGGCATCGGAACTGCAGGGATACCTGACCAACTATGTGGCCGAGTTCCTGAAGAAGAAGGAGCGCACCGTCATCGGATGGGAGGAAATCATAATGCGTGGCAAGGTGAACACGCCTGTAGTCAGCCTCATTTGGCACAATGTCAACGATAGCATCCATGCCACACAAACAGGGCACAAGGCCATCCTCACACCGGCCGTGCAAATGTACCTGGACTTCCCCGAGGGCAACACTCCGGGCGAGGTGAAGGCCGCCACATGGTGCCCTCCAATCTCCATTGAGAAGTGCTACACCATGGAAGTCAACGACTATTCCGACAAGTCAACCGTAATCGGAGTGCAGGGGTGCCTGTGGAGCGACCAGTTCATACACGGTACCGTATTGCAGGAGATACCCTACCTCAACGAGAACCGTTCCGAGAACTATGTCGAATATCTTACTTTCCCGCGCCTGCTGGCCGTATCAGAGGTGGCATGGTCTCCACGCGCAAAGCGTGATTACAACGACTTCAGCCAACGCCTCATACGCCACTACTCACGCCTGGACCACAAAGGATGCAACTACCGTGTTCCCGAGCCACGTATCGAATCCATGGAGGAGACTGCCGACGGCAAGCTGAAATTCACCCTGGCTCCAGCCGTGGCAGGTGCAGACATACTTTACACGACCAACGGCTCATACCCCACCATCCATTCACCCAAGTACACGGGTCCGGTAACCGTGGACAGGAAGAGCGACTTCCATGCCATAACCGTAGTCAATCCCCGCCACTACTCGCTGCCAATATACTTTGCTCCAGATTATTCGGCCTACAAGCAATACGGAACCTTCACATCCGAATGGAAGCCACTGACCGTACAGCCTCGCATGGAGCCTTGGCGCTTCGAGTGCACAGGCAAAATTTCCGGCAACGGACAATACGAAATCACATTCGTCCACACCAAGGGTCAGAACGCGTTCCGCACCGGCACCCTCAAATTATTCAAGCGCGACGAGCTGCTGACCGAAGTGAAGCAGTCGGCCACATTAAGCTCAGCCTCTCCCATAGCCACCTATCGTTTCCAGGTGGATGCCTTTGAGGCAGGCACACCGTTCTTCATTCAGGTCGAAGCATGCGGTGATGGCGGCAACGACACAGCAGGTCTTGTCTTCATCAACAAGAAGTAACCACAACGGCCGACATCAAGGTTGGCCATATAAAAAGACGGCCGGGCATCTATCTACAGGTGCCCGGCTGTCTTATTTCGATATGTTTCCGCATTCCTACTTTCTGTTTCCGAACAGGCGCAGGATGTACAAGAAAAGATTGACGAAGTCCAGATAGAGGGTAAGACTGCCCATGAGAGCAAGTTTGTTGGTGTCGTCATTGACTCCGAACTGCTGTGCCTGTGCGAGCATCTGCTTTATCTTCTGAGTATCGTAGGCAGTGAGAGCCACGAAAACAATAACGCCAAGATAGTTGAGAACAGATGCAAAGAGGCTGTTCTGCCAGAAGATGTTCACCACGGTGGCGATAATCAGTCCTATGAGTGCCATAATCATTACCCTGCCAATAGCGGAAAGGTCCTTCTTGACAAAGAAGCCCACCAGTGACATGGCACCGAAGGTCCCGGCCGTGACGAAGAATGCCTGCGCTATGCTTTCGGCAGTATATATGGCCATGATAAAGGACAACGTGGCACCGTTCAGTATTGCATAGGCCGCAAACATGATGCCCGCCGTGGCAAAGGACATCTTGTGTATGCGGGCAGAAAGGAATATCACCAGCACCACCTCGGCAATAAGCAATCCCCAATACATGCCACTGGTGGCAAGGGCATAAAGCCAGTTTTCGTTACGACCTACTATCATGGCCGTCAGAGCGGTCATCATGAGACCACAGGTCATCCACGTGTAGACGTTGCGCATAAGCACGGCAAACACACTCGTTTCACTCGCTACGCTGCTCGGAGCATAGGAATTGTTCTTTTCCATTTTGTCGTATCCCATAGCTGTATATAAATTAGGTTTAAGTTACATTCATCGGAGACAGGAGGCAAAGGTACAGAAAATATGTGGGAAACCCTAATGAAACAGCCACAAAAGCATGTTCATCCCGAACAGCTCCTCACCCCGATGCAACGGGAAGGGACAATGAAATCTCCAAACATCGCAAGGAGCAGGCTCCAGGACGACCCATTGCTCCTACCGGAAATATCCGTTTGCCGGCATGCAGCTGCATGCGACACGTGCATCCTAAAGGGTGGTTATTTGCCAGGCAATATCGGCAGACACGGAGTGTTTGTACCGAAATTCCATCGTTTGATTCTTCGTCGTAAACCAAAAGAAAACACGATGGAATGGGCACAAATCTCGTCTTTTTCGGTAAAAAAGGCAGTTTATACCAAAATTTTGATATTATTAACAGTAAAAGCCCTAATTTTGCAACCAGTTTAATGGGCAAATCGCCTCTCGGCTTATACCATTGTATATATAGGAAAAAAGATTCCGGCATAGGGCATAAGTGCGACCTTACCAACAAAACAGATTACATCATTATATATATCTTATGAAGAAAACAACATGGATGTTGGGAGCTATGGCAATTATGGGATTGACCTTCGCTTCATGTAGCCAGGATTCCGCAGAGGGTCCCGGAGTGGACGGCAAGCATGGCGTGCTGATGCTGAACCTGAACGGAAAGACAAACTTCGTGCAGACACGTGCGCTGAACGAATCCGACTACAACAATGTGGACAACTACACTGTGGTGGTGACCGACAAGGACGGTCGCGAACAGTTGAATTGCAAAGGCAGCGAACTTCCCTACAAGATGCCTTTGACAATGAGTCTTGGCGGCTACTCCGTTAAGGCATTCTATGGCAAGGAATCAGCAGCATCGCGCAACGATTTCTATGTGGAGGGAACCAAGACAGGCACAATCAAGGCAGACCAGAAGGAAAGCATAGAGGTGACATGTACCCCCACGTGCGGACGCATCATGGTGAACTTCAACACCGAGATGGCAACCTATTTCAGCGATTACAACGTGAGTTTTTCAGGTACCGAGGCACTCGGTACCGAGAAGTTGGCATGGTTGAAGGACGATGTGGAACCTTGGTACGTGAAACTGAACGAAGACGGAGAAACCATCAGTTTCACCATCACCACAATCACCAAGGAAGAATATGTCAACGGCAGCAACAAGGAGCAGACGGCCACCAAAACCGGCACCTTCAGACTGGAGCGCAACAAGGGTTACAAGATGAACATCAATCCCTCCTACACCCCCACCGACAAGGGTAGCGTGGACATCACCATCACCATTGACGAGAGCACCAACGACAAGCCCGTGGACATAGAGGTACCCGTGGATTGGATTTAATGTCATGGCAGACTAAGGACAATACATTATAATATATATTACAAGACAGACAACCGTTATGAATATTTCCAAGATATTATTGACAGGAGCCTTCATCGGCATGAGCCTGGCATCATGCACGAATGAGAACGATTACCTCAAAGGCACCGACCGTGGTACCATGTCACTGGGAGTGGAAAAACTGATGCCCAAACCCAAGAATGCCGCCACGGAGACACGTGCCGTGGAGACCGAGGACTTCCCCGTGACCATATACAGCCTGACCGACAACAAGGAGTTCGTCTCTTACGACAAGGCCACACTCGTGCCCAACAGGCTGACAATGCCAGTGGGCCAGTATTATGCCACGGCCCACACGCCTGGTAACCTGGAGAAGATAATGGCTGCTCCTTACTATTTCGGACGCGAGGAGTTCGAGATAATGAAGGCGGTCAACACCGAGGCCACCGTCACCTGCCGCATGGCCAACGGCAGCTTCACCGTCCGCTTCAGCGCAGACTTCGCACAAGTGTTCAGCAGCTGGACCGTATCCATTGACGACGGATCCGCATTGGCCATCATCTACACATCCGACTTGGATGGCCTCAATCCCGCGACAAAGTACATGCGCTTCGAAGAGAACGTGGCATCGCTGAAGGTAAACTTCGTGGGCACAACAGTCACAGGCAACCGCATAGTCACCAACAACATACTCACCAAGAAGAATGCCAGCGAGATATATGACAGCGACAACGAGTTCTTCTCCGGAGGCGATGCCATAGTCATCCACTTCAGTCCCGTGGAGAGCACAGAGGGAGACATCACAGGCATCACTCTGAAGGCAAATATCAGCTTCGAGGAGACGGAGGAGAACTTCGACATGGAAGTGGAGGATGCCGACAATGGCGGTACCACCCCCGACAATCCAGATAATCCAGACAATCCGAATGCCATCACGCTGAACCTGCCTGCCAACATGACAGTGGACATGTTCACCGACCCGTCATTGGGAGATACCTACATTGCTTCGGAGAACGGCCTAAAGAGCATACAGGTGAAGATGGCCTCCACCAGCGAGGACATGATCAGCTCTCTGGCCGACCTGAAAACGAACTACGGCGTAGACTTCGTCGAAGGTACCGAAGTGGTAGACAATGATGTCTTGGTGAGACTCTTCTCCGACCTCGGACAGACACTGTCAGTTCCGGCGGAAGGCGACAAGGAATACGTTTTCCCCATCGGCAACTTCTTCATACTGCTGTCTGTACTGCCTGGCGACCATACCTTCGACCTGGTAGTCACCGACATGGATGGCAACACAAAGAGCGGACGTGTGGTATTGACTGTGGAATAAGCAGTCCATGGTTTGTTTGATAACAATGAATAACGCAGATACACAGTAAACACTATGAAAAAGATTCAGTATATATTCTCCATCATGATCATGGCCGCAGCTATGGTTTCATGCAGCCAGGACCTTGATGTCGAGGGCAACCAGGGCTATGTAGCCTTGAGGATACAGTCCTTCGTATCCACCAACACTCCGGATGCCGGTACCCGCTCAGCCGTACCCGAGGACTACGATGCCAAGCAACTGAGCGTGGAAATCAAGAACCAAAGCGGCAATGTGGTGATGAGCACCGAAGACTTCGACAACGATGCAGCCTTTCAGGGCAAGATAGCTTTGACAGCCGGCACATACACCATAGAGGCACACTCTGCCAACTGGGACGGTAGCGACAGCGGTTTCGACTCCCCCTATTACTATGGTTCCACCACTGTTAACGTGCAGCCCCGCAGCCTTCAGACCGCCAGCATCACCTGTACCCAGGCCAATGTCAAGCTGACTGTCACTTACGACCAGAGTTTCGTGAAGAACTTCAAGAGTGCCTCCACCACCATAACTTCCTCCCTCAGCGACGTAGCCCCCTTGTCTTTCGTGATGAACGAGACATCCAAATCTGGCTATATCCCCGCCGGTAACTTCGAGGCCAAGCTGGATGTGGTGAACCACAGTAATGTAGAGCACTCACTGACCCGTGCATTTACCGACGTACAGCCTCGCGACCACTATATCCTCAACTTCAAGCTGGCCGACGAAGGCATTTTGGGCGGTGGCGACAAGCCCGGCATCACCGTGGACGTGGACGAAAGCACCAATACCTACACCTATACTTTCGAGGTACCAAGAAAAAGTGCCATAGCCTTGGTAGCACGACAGGCCAACGCGTGGAGCAGCTTTGCCATACTCAACGCCGCTGTTACCGCAAAAACCGCTACCTTTGACCGGAACAACCTCGCTATCCAGTGGAGACAAAGCGGAACAGAGGCATGGAATGAACTGACCGCCAACGAACTGACCGTGGATGCCGATGACAATGTCACGACCACCATCAAGGGCTTGACACCTAACACCACATACGAATACCGTCTGTACTATGCCGATGGTGAAACAGACGTGGCTTCCGACCCATCGACCTTCACTACCGAAGAGCAGGTTGCCCTTTACAACGGCGGCTTCGAGAACTGGTGGATGGACGGCAGGGTTGCCTACGCCACCGAAGAGGGCGTTTCGTTCTGGGATACCAGCAACAAGGGTGCGGCTTCATTTGCAGGCAGCAACACAATCGAGACAACAAGCATTGTACACGGTGGTGCCAAGGCTGCAGAACTGGAATCCAAATATATTGTAATCAAGTTTGCCGCAGCCAGCCTGTACACAGGCCAGTTCATCAAATTGAACGGCACTAAGGGTGCTGCGCTTGATTGGGGAGTACCATTCACCTCACGTCCCACGGCACTGCGAGGCTTCATGCAGTATGCTCCGGCCAATATCGACCGCGTGGGCAGCAACCTGCCGGCAGATGCTCCAGCCAAGGGCGAAGCAGACCAGTGCGGCATGTACTGTGCCCTGCTCACCGAAGTTCTGCATGTCGACAACACCGACATGAGCACTTTCCCCGACTGGCAGAACGACCCGCGTGTCATAGCCTACGGCGCCCTGCCGACAGAGCAGAACGTACACAGCAATGGAGAATGGAAAGAAGTGAACATACCGCTGGTATACCACGACCTGACAAAGAAACCCGCATATCTGTTGATTGTGTTCTCTTCAAGCAAGTACGGAGACTACTTCCATGGCGGCACAGGCAGCAAGTTGTATCTGGACGACTTCTCCTTGGAATATGGCGACACACCGGCAGTCAAATAATAATACACAAAAACATCCTACTGCATCTGTCCGTACATCTCGTGTGCGGACAGATGCGGTCGCAATATAAACAAGACAACGACAAACGCCTTGGGCAGTACACAAAGTATAAAGCTCCAAACACCATTATATAAGGAATATGGTCCAAACAATGACTAACAGATACAGCCGCACACTACTTGGTGTCATCATGATATTGACGGCAGGCATGGTGAAGGCACAAGACACAACAGACAGCGCCACAGTGGGACATCAGCCGGACAGTATTCCGACGGATACAGCACAGACCGATGCACAATATGGCGGCAAGCGTATCAAGAGAGGCAAGCGCAAGTCCTATGCCGAAGAAAGAGGCATGATCACACGCGATGCCATGAAGACCGTGTTCATCCCCAAGGGACAATGGATGGTAGGCGGCCAGGTGGCTTGGAATCAATGGAACAACGACAACTTGAACTACCTGATACTAAAAGACATCAACTTCGAGGGATATACGTTCTCTGCCGGTCCGTATCTCGGTTATTTCTTCACCAACAACCTTGCAATCGGCGGACGCTTCTCATACAAGCGTTACTATCTCAATATGGGAGAATTGGACTTGAACCTCGGTGATGACCTGAACATCAGTCTGAAAGACCTGTATTATCTTCAGCACAATTACGAGACCACGGCTTTCCTGCGCTCATACCTGCCCATAGGCAAGAGTAAGATTTTCGGTCTGTTTGGTGAATTGCAACTCAACTACACCTTCTCCGAGGGACGCAATACCACAGGAGCCGGAGATACCTTTACTGCCGTGTACGAGAAAGCGCACAGCCTGGAGATAGGCCTTGGCGGAGGCATGACAGTGTTCCTTACAGACTATATGGCTGCCGAGGTCATGTTGAATGTGGGTGGCTATCGTTTCAAATGGGGCGACCAGAACACCAACAACATAGAGCATGGCAAGTTGAACAACTCCGGTGCCAACTTCAGAATCAACCTGTTCAGTATTAAATTCGGTGTAACCTATTATCTATGAAGATACTCAAGAACATAGCATGGATGGCGGCACTGGTGTTGCTGGGTGCCTGCGAGGTAAGTGACGACATTCCATACCCCATAGTGTATGGACAGATTACGGAATTCGAAGTGGAAGGCCAGTGCAATGCCGATGGCGGCGCGGACTATTCCACATCAATAAACAGGGACACACGCAAAGTGACCCTCTATGTCTGCGATACCGTTAACTTGGCAAACCTGCGCATTACCAGGTTGGGCGCGTCAGGAACAACGTACAATCCTGATGTCGACTATACGGATGCCCCTGTCGTTTTGCCCGACTCCACTGTCTGCGATGACTTTAGCCGTTTCCCCAAGAACGGCTTCAAGGAGCCTGCCAAAGGGCAGAATACCAGCGTGGATTTCCGTAAGCCTGTGAGATTCACCGTGCATACATATCAGAACTATGAATGGACAGTGACTGTAAAGCAGGTAGTGAAGCGAGAAATAGAGCTGGAAAACCAGATAGGCAATGCCGTGATAGACGACTTCCAACGCAATATCATTGTGTATGTCAGCCGGGCGCAGGATTTAAGAAAGATAAAGGTGAAAAAATTCACCATTGGCGGTGAACACGGAATTGTCCTTCCAGACCCCACGAACGAGGAAACCTACGATTTCTATAATTTGCGCCAGTTTGTGGTACAGACCGGATGGGGAGAAATACAGACATGGAGCGTGCTTGTCTACCAGACAGATGCCGTAGTGGAGACCACGGCCAAGGCTTTTCCACGCAATACCAGCATGACCATTTCGGGCAACAAGCCCAACGGCATCACTCCGGAGATAGAGTACCGCAGTGCCAACGAAAACACATGGCACACGGCACCCGTGGAGGACACAAACCTTACGGCCACAACATATTCCGTCACGATCAACGACCTCAAACCGGCCACCAAATATATATACAAGGTAAAAGCCGGAAGCAGTTCAGTCAGTGAACAGGAAATCACGACCATAGCCCTCCAACAGTTGCCCAATACCAGCTTAGACGACTGGTCCACAGACGCAAATACCTCCAAGCTTCTCTGCCCATGGGCCGCAGGCGAGACATCCTATTGGGACACCGGCAATCGCGGTGCCACCACCGTAGGCAACAGCAATTCCGTCCCAACAGATGACACAAGCACTGGGCGCGGAAAGGCGGCATACCTGGAATCCAAATGGATAGTAATCAAGTTCGCAGCAGGCAACATCTTCACCGGCAAGTACCTGAAAACCGACGGCACCAACGGTATCTTAGGCTTTGGCCGTCCTTTCACCGCTTTCCCGACCAAGATGAGCTTCGACTACAAATATGCCACTTCCGAGATCAGCAGGGTCGGTGACGAGAACTTCCGCCACTTGATGGGCCGTCCCGATTCGTGCAACATCTACATCGCCCTGTGGCACGTGGATGACGGCCAGGAAGAGGTATACCAAGGAGAGAGCTACCCGATAGTGATACGCACCAAGCCCGGAGCCGAGCAGCACCTGTTCTCACCAGACGATTCCCGTGTCATAGCTTACGGACAGTTGACACAAGGCGACAACGTACCTGCATGGACATCGGAAACAATAACCCTGAACTACAAGAGAACCGATGTGGCTCCCACGCACATATTGGTCGTGGCCTCGTCCAGCAAGTATGGAGACTACTTTACAGGTGGCGTAGGAAGTACCCTGACACTGGACAACATCAAACTGATATACGAATAATAGAATAGCAGTATGCGAAATATCTTCAACACGACAATACTACTGACCACCCTGTTTCTCGCTATGGCATGCACAAGCGATGAACAGACAACCCTGCCAAACGGTACCATAAGGTTTGCCATAGGTCAGGCGGCAGATACAGGTGGCACAACCGAAACGCGCGCCACACCAGCGGAGTTGGGCAAACCTTTGGCCGACAGGTTCACATTGACGATACAGCGCAACGGCAGTTCGCAACCCGTCTACAACGACCGATTTGTAGAAAGCATGGACTTGTCCATAGGCTCCTACGACATCACTGCCCGTTGCGGAGAAGATGTGCCTATCGGGCGCGATGCACCTTATTATATAGGCACTGCACAGGCCACAATCGAGAAAGACAAGGCATCATCGGTGGTCATCCCATGTCGCGTGGCAAATGCATTGGTATCCGTGCATTTCGGTCGCGATGCCGAAGAAAAGGCACGATTCGACAATCACTTCACCGACTATGGGGTGAGAGTCAGACTTGGAGACCACTTCATGGCAATCACCCCCGGATGGGAGACAAGCAGCATCTATTTCCCGGCAGGCAGCAGTCCGGAACTTACATTCTACGGCACTTTGAAATCAGATGCCGGACGCCAAGTCGCATTCGTTCTCCAGTCCGATGCTCTTCCTTCCGTATACCAGGCTGCGGAACACGGCATAGTGACACTGACCCTACCCGACCCCGAAAGTGCTCTCATAGTGGAAATAGGCAAGGCCGAGGTGGAAACCGTCACCATGGAGCAGAGCATTCCTGCATCGTGGTTGCCTATGCCACAAGCCGAAGCAAAGCACGTTTACGATAGCAACGGGCTGCTGGTTGGTACAGACGTTAGTTTATCCAATACCTATCCGGGTGCTACATGGAAAACCGTGATCACCAATGCCGATGCCACTGTGGTACGCACCGTTTCCGGCACCGGAGCACTGTCCTCCACCTACGATTCATCGATAGAATGGCCGTATTTGCGTGCAGGAGAATACACGGCAACATATTACATAATGCAGGATGACATGGAAAAGAAAATGGGCACACGCAACTTTTCCGTCCCCAGCCCAGAGCTTACATTGACTGTTGGCGGATACACCTCCTATACAAAATACCAGGAGGGAGACGTAGATGCGGCCAATGCCTGCAATGCCAACACGATATATGCTCCATCCGTGGTTTTCAATGTGAGTGATGCCTTGCTTGCAAAATACGCCTACACTTTCACCGGCACTTTTGCAGGCACGGAAGCACAGATAGCTGCAGGAAGCAACACCTATGCACCCGGAGACAAGACCGATGCGACAGCAAGCTTCACCCCGTACACACTCAGCGCCACCGCCTCGTTCGACGGTGTGACAGTACAGAACAGCCAGGACTTCTACATCACAGGCCTGCCGGTGAACTATACTCCGCCAACAGAAGAAACGGGATGGCAAGGCCACGGCAGCGCAGTGAACTTCAGCAGTACAGAGGTGAAGTTGGGCATGAATGCCGCCATAACCAACTACTATATCACAAACGACGGTTTTGCCGTACCCCAGGGCACGGTAGTGGCATTCTTCTATGACGTGGTAGTACGCGGTGGCGATTTGCTTCGTGGTACAAAGCTGACCCTATCACTGGGCAATGACACATTCTTTGAGAAGCAGGAAAAATCCTTTGCCGGAAAGAATACCCCATATTCTGACACCAAGGTACAAGTCATCACTGCCAATGCATCGCAATTGAAGTGTAATTGCAATAATGGCGCAGGCCAGAATGCTTCCTACATCTATTCCCTTGACCTCAAATACGCCAAGCAATGAATAAAACCATATACCCTGCATTAGCCCTCGTCATGCTGGCGTCATGCCACCAAGGCGAATTGCCCCAGACCCCTACGGAGGAGTGCGTACTGGAGTTTGACAATGTACGTACCAACAGAGCACCGGCCATGACAGCTTCCATAGACCCGGACTTGGCTGTGAGCGTGCTGGATGCCGACGGACAGACGCGAGAACACTATGCTCCCGGAACCGTGCCGTCCAAGATAGTCCTAGAACCAGGCACCTTTACCGTTCAGGCTTATACCCCCAATACCCAGACGTGGCTCTCGGCCAATGACGGGCGCGGAGAAGCATGTTACTATGCCGAAACGACAGTGGAAATGCAAGCCGATGCCACGACCCGCCTGAAGATGTCCGTACCAATGGTCAACTATGCCGTGAGGCTGCAACTGCCCGAGCTGTTTGCCGAACTCTTTCCCGACTATACCTTCACACTTAGTGCAGGAAATCGCGAACTGGACCTGCGCGACGGGGAAACTGCATATTTCAACGAGACCGACGGAGCTTTCTCCTACTCCCTCACCGCCACCAACTCCGACGGACAGACGTTCTCTGCCACACCTGCCGTCTATAGCGATGTACGGAACGGGAAGATATACCACATAAGTTACTCTTACGACTATAGCTCACTTTTCGGCAGTGCGCACATTCAAATCCTTGAGGGAATGTAACCAAGAGTATCTTTTGTCCTATAACAATGAATCTCGCAGAGTTGTCTGCGAGATTCATTGTTATAGGACGGCAACATCACTTTGGCCGTACCTGTTATCTTGCTCCCGATGGCTTACAGCCACTTCGAGAATGTTCCCTTGAAGCTTTATCGTCATTCACCTTTCGGTTTACTGTCAAAGTTGAGATTAAACACGCCTGTGGAAAGTCCCCAGGCATCACCGTCGGGACCGAAAGACTCACGCTTTCCGTTGTTTGCCTTTGAGGTCAGGTCGCGCACGTCACCACCGTTCTGGTTGAAAGAGTAATAGAGCACCAGCATGCCATCCCTTTCAGCAGCGGATATGTCGGAGACCGGAGCATTGCAGCAAGCTTGCAGTGCAGTATCGTCCAATGCGGTTTTCCATACACGCAACTCGTCGATGACCGCGTTCATGGGACTATCCTGTCCACCTACACGCAACGATGGAGTGGCAGGCAGGGAAGCGACAACCTGTTTGTCACGCATCAATGTGTCGGAGTGGCAAAGTTCACCGTCGCGCAGGAAACATACCCGTCCGCCATCAAATGTAACTGCATAGTGATGCCAACTGCCTGCCAGTATAAAGCCTTTGCCGGAATTGACACTTGCGCTGTCGGCCGAGAAGGTGAGACGCCCATGCTTGTCGGCCGACATCTGCCATGTGCCCCTGGAGTGTCCCATGCCTGTTGTGCGGCCCTGCGTGGAAGCATTCATCCACCAGTCTACTGTCATCTGTTCAGAAGTACCTTCCCATAGCGGCTGCATTGTTGTAAGCGAAGCCTCGTCGCGACTGAAGTTAAGCCCGTTCTCGCTGTCTGCATTGCACACGACAAGCATCTGCTTCTCGGTTCGTGTCGTGGCCCCCTCAGCATTGGAGGCTGTCAGCGTTATGTCGTATACGCCAGGCGCGTCCATCACCATTTCGTGTCTCTTGCCCTCAAGTTTCACACCCTGCCCACGAGAGTCAATCTGCCACTGCCACTTCGTGGGAGCAAAGCGGCTACGGTCGGTCAGCGTCACCTTGGTGCCTTTCTGCACGACACGCGCGGAAAGATCGAAATGCACCTCCGGGGCAACGTTCCTGACAGTCAGATTATAGCTGCTGCGGAAGCTCTTGCCGTTCTGCGGATTGGTAACTTTCAGCTTCACCTTATAGTCACCTGCCACCTCATAGGTGGCGGCAGCGTTTTGCGTGGCGGCAGTGGTCCTGTCTGCCCCTGGCATGCTCCAGCTGTAACGCCAGCCCGGCATGGGCGAAACAGGACTGAAGCTGATGCGCTCTCCGGCCCTGGCAATCTTGCCGACAGGAAGGAAAGAAGCGTCTCCATGTACAGGCATGATGTCAAACTGCTTCTCCACCACAATACTCCGGTTGTCAGCAGTCAGTCCCTGCAATCTGACAGTATGCCTCCCCGGTGCGGCAAACCGCAACGCCACCTTGTTGAGCGCAATGTCATGTAGGCCGGCATCCGGCGCATCCCACCTTAGGGAGGCTATGGCAGGAGAGGTTATGGCCTGCAGTTCAAACTGTCTGCCTGCATAGAATGCGGAATCGGAACACATGAAATCAAGACTGGCTTCACTCGAAGTCCCGAAAGTCCGGCCGCACGCAATCTCGCGATGAGCACCATAGGCATGCAACCTCGCATGATGTTCACCGGCAAAGTCGCGCCAGTAATCCGTGCTGTCCTTGGTGAAGACCTGCCCCTTGTAGTATGCCAGCATAGACGATGGAATCCCGGCCTTCTCGAAACGGACATTCATCATATCGTTTATCTGCTGTCCGGTGCGCGCCTCTTTCCATATACGCAGTTCGGCCAGTTCACCGTCAAAAGCCCCACCCGGGTCCGTGGAGAATGCAAAGTTGCCAAATCCGCCTATGCCCTTGCGCGTCTTGCTGACAAGAGAACTTATCTCACGTCCGTTGACATACACGGTGAGGGTGTCCCGAGCAACAACGAAGGCAAAATGATACCATTGCCCCGGAGTGACGAGACCGGCCCGGGTGTCAATACGGTTGTCACCGTCCCAGCCCGCAGTCAGCGCACCGTTGTCGTTGGCATGGATAAGGAAGTTCCCCCATCCGGCACCGGCCGCCTGGTTCCAACTGGTCCATGTACGTGGCTTCAGCCAGTATTCGATTGTAGCAGTTTCGTGGCGTGTGCGGAACACGTCGGGCACAACCAGACCGCTTCTGTCCAGCTCAAGAGCCTGGAACTCCGGGCTTTCCATACCTGCAGGCCTACTTTCGGCCGTGCGGGCAGACAGTGCCGTGGCAATGGAATCGCCCCCCACGGGATAGGAGTACAGGGCAGCCACCGAGTATGCGTTCAAGCCATCCGCACAGGTATAGCTCCTTGCAGAGGCTGGCAGAGTGTCCGCAGGTGTACCGTCCTTATATAATATATAAGATACAAGCTTGTAGTGTGTGGCCTGGGGAGCGTCCCACGCCAATGTATTGCCGACCGTGGAACGCATGTTTACAGGAGCAAAGAAAGGTTCGCCCTGCACCACGGCCGAAACCACGGTGCGTGCCCCGCCGCTCTTGACGGCGCGTGCCGTCCCGGTGAGCAACGGGGTCTCTATTCCCAGGCGATCGAACTCATAGTCAATCACGGTACAATCATACAGCGTGCCCGAAGCAAAAGCCGTCGGCTTGCTCTCGATGATGAAGAAGTACTTAAGCGGACGGCGCGTGTCAAAGCCCGAAGAGATGTCCGTCAGGTCGTAGCCGAACTCCATGGGTTCCGTGTGCATGTTTCCGTCGGCCCATTTGCCAAGCATCGGAGTGTAGGCCTCCATGCCCGCCTTGGCCTGTCCGGAGCGTCCGTCGCCGGCATACTTGAAGTGCTCCATTTCCACGGTTACATCCGGCTCATTGGCACTTAGGTCGGCCGAAATGCCCACTATCAGTTTCAGTTCGCTGCGGCTTCCGTAGTCCATGCGCAACCTGAGCGTACGCAACGGACGATAGTCCTTACGGACGTGGTAGAACTCGGGATGCCATGCTCCGCCTTCATGCTGCCTGACAGGAAATCCGTACTTGTATGGACAGTAGATGAAACCCTTGTTGGCCCAGCCGTTTCCCCATGAGTTGACAATAATCCATGCACCGCATTCGTCCTTGTCCTTCTCGCCATAAACATTGTTGCTGTCCAGGTCGAAGACTATACGGTCGTCATATCCCACGATGGTCAGGGCATGGTCCACACCGTCGCCCCAACGTGTGACGTATTTCATCCCCACCACTCCGGCAGCCTCGTTGCGTCCCTGGGGGTCGGCACCTATGGGAGCCTGCCGACAGGCACTGGCCACGCCTATGCCGACGATGCCGCCGACATGGAAGTCAGTGTCCCCACCATGGTTCCAGAGCCAGTTCTTCACATACTCGCGTCCCTTTTCTGTGTCCACGCCGTAGGGAGAGAAAGAGTTGTGCGAGATGCGGTTGAACATGGCGGAGTACCACTTGTCATAGCCCTGCATCCACCCGAAGTCGGCCTGCGCGCAGTCCTGGTTTCCAAACACCTTGGAATAGGTCGTACCGCCATAGACCACGGAATTGGGCACTCCGTTAGCCATGGCCATTCCCTCCTTGCCGGAATTGCTGTTGGTGAGCAACCAGGTGAAGTGGGTAGGATAGACATTCTCCGGCAATGAAGCATCCGCGCCACGGAAGGCATTGATCTCGTGGGTGAACATGTAGCCTATGCGTGAAGCAGAACCGCACGAACCTCCGTCTTGGTTGAATACGGCCGGAAAGCAGCGGCTCTCGGCATTGTTGACATGGTTCGGACGTTGCCTCTGCAGCGAATCAGCGGATGGCAACATCGGTTTCAAAGTAGCGGCGGCCGCCACAGCCCGTACGGAGCAGCAGACGGCAAAGCACACTACGGTCAGGTTTATCATTCGTTTTGTGTCCATAATCTTGGTGGATTGCAATAAAAGGCAAGTGCAAATTTACAAAAATAATCCCGATAACCCAAGTCCGGCCCCAACTGTTCCCTGTCTCTCGCAATTCTTTACATTTTTTATGTACAAACCGGCATTTCCCCCAAAAGTGCATCAGGACCGGCAAGGTTTGTCAATTACCACATACGCATGACACCAGCGGAGCCCGGCCCCCCGACCATAGTATTGTCGGGGGTGTGACAATAGTATGGTCGTGAGTGTGATAATAATATTGTTGTGAGTGTGATAATAATATTGTTGTGAGTGTGACAATAGTATGGTTGGAGGCGCATCCATAGTATGGCCCGGGTACTGACAATACGGGAACGACATGGCATCACCGGGGAGAAGACCCTTGCGCCTCCGCATCCCAACATGCCATAATACGAAATCGACCATCAGGTTCCCTGACGTGCCCTCAAAAACAATTGCCGGCACTATCTGGCCTGATGGTCGATTCCTAACAGCCGGATGTCAGCTAAACACCCCTGGCTTCGTGTTGCCTATGCCATGAAACGAGGGTCGTTCTTGACGAGCCATTCCGCTATCTGCACGGCATTGAGGGCGGCACCCTTCTTTATTTGGTCGCTCACAATCCAGAAGGCTATTCCGTTGGGATTGCAAAGGTCCTTGCGGATGCGGCCGACATAGACATCATCGCAACCTTCAAGGAAGAGGGGCATGGGATAGGACTTGGCCTCGGGATCGTCCTGAAGCTGCAAGCCGTTGCCGTTTCTTACGGCTTCCTTGAACTCCTCCACGCTGACCGGACGCTCCGTCTCGGCCCAGATGGCTTCGGAATGGCAGCGCAGCGAAGGCACTCGGACGCACATTGCAGAACAGTCGGCATCGGTATGCATTATCTTCTTGGTCTCGTTGTACATCTTCATCTCCTCCTTGGTGTATCCGTTGTCCGTGAAAACGTCTATCTGCGGAATGACATTGAATGCCAGCTGGTATGCGAACTTCTCCACGGTAGGTTTCTCGCCGGCCAATACCTGGCGGTACTGCTCGTACAGTTCTGCCATGGCTGCGGCACCGGCACCGCTGGCAGCCTGGTAGCTGGCAACGTGTATGCGGCGTATATGGCTGAGGTTCTCCAGTGCCTGCAAGGCCACTACCATCATGATGGTGGTACAATTCGGGTTAGCGATGATGCCACGGGGGCGGTTCAGGGCGTCCTGTGCATTGCACTCGGGCACCACCAGGGGCACGTCCTCGTCCATGCGGAAAGCGCTGGAGTTGTCTATCATCACGGCACCATGCTTGGTGATGGTTCCGGCATATTCCTTGCTGGTACCCCCTCCGGCACTTACAAAGGCAATGTCCACACCACGGAAGTCGTCGTTGTGCTGCAAGAGTTTCACTTCTATCTCCTTGCCGCGGAATGTGTATTTGGTGCCGGCACTACGCTGGCTGCCGAACAACATCAGTTCATCCATGGGAAAGTTTCTCTCGGCCAACACACGCAAGAACTCCTGGCCTACAGCACCACTGGCACCTACAATAGCTACTCTCATCGTTTTGTCTTAATCTAAAAGGGTTACTTGCCCTCGCGTCCATGCCACATGGATATGGGCAACGGACGTGACACCGGGCTTTTGAATACTGTTAATTGGTGTAATCGGATGCAAAATTACGGAAATTATTATAAATAAGGTGTGTCATGCAAGAGAAATAGCACAAATTGCCGTACCTTTGCACGAAAATTCAAGCAGAGATGTATCATATATTGACCGCAGTTCACGTGCCAATGGCCTTGATTACAGACCCTACCTGGATATTTTTTGTAGTGCTGGTCATCATACTCATGTCGCCCATTCTCTTGCGAAGATTGCGCACGCCGCATATCATAGGCCTCATCCTGGCCGGCGTGTTCATAGGGCAATACGGTTTCAATATCATAGAGCGTGACCGCAGCTTCGAGATATTCGGACAGGTGGGCATATACTTCATCATGTTCCTGGCTGCCTTGGAAATGAACATGGGCAGCGTGCAACAGTATGGACGCAAAGGAGTGCTGTTCGGCCTCATCACGTATGCGGTGCCGTTTGTGATCGGTTTTGCGTCCGCAAGATACCTGTTGGGATACGGCATGGCCACATCGCTGTTGTTCAGCTGCATTCTGTCCTCCCACACGCTCATCACGTATCCCATCGTGGGACGTTTCGGACTGACCAAGCATCCCGTGGTGATAATCTCCGTGGTGGCCACGGCCGTGGCGCTGTTCGTGGCGCTGCTGCTTCTGGCCATAACAGTGAGCACCTTGCAGGAGACCACCTGGATGTACTGGGCCGCTTTCGCCTTCAAGTGCACGGTATACGGAGCCTTCGTCATTTACACCTACCCCAGGATGGGCAGATGGTTCCTGCGCCGGCTCGGTGACACCAACATGCAGTTCATCTTCATTCTGGCCATGGTCTTCATGAGTGCCGCTTTGGCGGAACTGGCCGGTCTGGAGGGATTGCTGGGAGCATTCCTGGCAGGTCTCACGGTCAACAGGCTCATTCCACGCACCTCCCCGCTGATGTCATATATACAATTCGTGGGCAACGCCCTATTTATCCCGTACTTCCTGATAGGCGTAGGCATGCTCATAAACATGAGGGTACTTCTGAGCGACCTGCACACAATCTGGATAGTGGCGGTGATGATAATGGCGGGAACCGTGTCCAAATGGGCAGCCGCACGGCTCATGTGCCGCATCTCGCCGGAGCTGAAAGGAGGTTCGCTTCTGATGTTCGGTCTGACAAACGCCCATGCGGCCGGAGCATTGGCCATAGTGATGATAGGCACCGACCCCAATGTCAATCTCATGGACACTTCTGTGCTCAACGGCACGGTCATACTCATACTCTTTTCATGCATCATCAGCAGCTTTGCGACGAACGAGGGCGCAAGGCGTCTGGCTCTCACGGACATGGACACCGAGGAAAACCAAGGTGCATGGCACGGCAAATGCCTGGTAACCTACAGCCAGCCCGACAGCGTGGCACTGCTGACCCAGCTGGCCCTGGCCATACGCAATGCCAGCATCCCGGACAGTCTGATGGGACTGACCGTCACTTTCAACGACAACGACGGCGAGGCCGAAGGCTACCGCGATGCCCGGCGCATGCTGGAAGAAGCCGCAGCCGTGGCATCGGCGGCGCAGGTGGACATGAAAACCCTCTCCCGCCTAAGCACCAATGTGGCCGGCGGCATCCTGCACACCATACGAGAATATGACTGCGGCGAGGTGATGGTGTGCCTGACCGACCGCACCACGGGCATGCCAAAATCCAGCTTGGGCCCGGTCATAGACCATGTCATAGAGGCTTCCAGCCGCGAGGTGATGGCAGTGCGTCTGATAGTTCCTCCCGGCACGTTGCGCCGCCTGGTGGTGGCCTGCCCGCACAAGGCGGAATACGAAGCCGGTTTCTACAAGTGGGTCGAGCATATCTGCCGTATGGCCGAGCAGCTGGAATGCCGCGTGGAGTTCCATGCCCACCTCGACACCGTGCCCTACCTGCGCAAATACATGGAGAAGCATCATGCGTCCCTGCGTGTCAACTATGTGGAAATGGCCCTGTGGACCAAGGTGTTGTCATTGTCCCAGAATGTAGGGGCCGATGACATGGTCGTATTCGTCACGGCACGTCCCGGCTTCATATCCTACAAGGGGACTTTTGCCGGACTGCCGTTGCAGATACATCGTTATTTCAGTCACACCAGCGTAATGCTGCTTTATCCCGACCAATGGTCATGATCAGAATAGAAAACATCACAAAGAGTTTCGGCAACCTGCAGGTACTGAAAGGCATAAGCCTGGACATCAAGCAGAACGAGGTGGTAAGCATCGTGGGTGCCAGCGGTGCCGGCAAGACAACCCTGTTGCAAATCATCGGAACACTGGACCGCCCGGACACGGGAACGGTGACTTTGGCCGGACAGGATGTAACCGGATTGGGGTCGGACGCCCTGGCGCGTTTCCGCAACCGGCATATAGGTTTCGTCTTCCAGTTCCATCAGCTGTTGCCCGAGTTCACCGCCCTTGAAAACGTGATGATGCCTGCCTACATTGCAGGCACTCCTGCCAAGGAAGCCAGGACGCGTGCCATGGAACTGCTGGATTTCATGGGACTGACGGAGAGGGCTTCGCATAAGCCTGCCGAACTCTCTGGAGGAGAAAAGCAACGTGTGGCGGTGGCACGCGCACTGACCAACAACCCGGAACTGGTGCTGGCCGACGAGCCTTCGGGCAGCCTGGACACCCGCAACAAGGAGGAACTGCACAGGCTTTTCTTCGACCTGCGCGACCGCTTCGGGCAGACTTTCGTCATCGTCACCCACGACGAGGGCCTCGCCTCCATGACCGACCGCACCATACGCATGCAGGACGGTCTGATAATATAATCAACAGACAAAAGAAATATGGAAATAAAATTAGGAGAGATGAACCGCCTGCGCGTGGTAAAACAGGTACCATTTGGGTACTATCTGGACGGCGGACCCGTACATGGGGAGATTCTGTTGCCCCGGAACGAAGTACAGGGCGATGTGGAATTGGAGCAGGACTTGGACGTATTCCTGTATCTGGATCAGGAGGAACGCCTCGTCGCCACCATGCGTACCCCATTGGCGCAAGTCGGCGATTTTGCCTTCCTGCGTGTGGCCTGGGTCAACAACTTCGGAGCCTTCCTCGACTGGGGCTTGCTCAAGGACCTGTTCGTCCCATTCCGCGAACAGAAGATGAAGATGCTCAAGGGACAGAGCTATATAGTCCACATCCACCTCGACGAAGACAGCGACCGCATCATGGCAAGTGCCAAGGTGGAGCACTATCTGGACTTCGGCTTCCCGCCATATTGCCACGACGACGAAGTGGAAATACTGGTATGGCAAAAGACCGACCTTGGTTTCAAGGTGATAATAGACAACCGATGGACCGGCCTGCTATATAACTCGCAAGTATTCCGCGAACTTCACACCGGAGACCGTGTACGCGCATATATAGATAAGGTTAGGGAGGATGGCAAGATAGATGTCGTCCTGTCCCGCCACGGGCAGGATGGAGTCCACGATTTCAGCAATGTCCTCCTGGACTATATCCGCGACCATGACGGCTACTGCCCGTTGGGAGACAAAAGCCCAGCCGAGGACATAGCCAAGACTTTCCACGTCAGCAAGAAAGTATTCAAGAAGGCTGTTGGCGACCTGTACCGCAAAAGGCTGATAGTCATTTCCGAGGACGGCCTGCGACTGGCGTAATTCCCGAATCAAGGCGGACACATGTCCCCATAGGGAACTTGCCGGCAATGCGATCCGGCAACAGGCTTGATGCCCAATGGAAAAGACGAGTAAATTTGGATAAGACACAATTTCTTCATATCTTTGTACGTTAATTATGAAGATATTCGGCATAGGAATGAACTACCGCCTGCATGTGGCGGAAATGGAAGAGAAGGCTCCTGGCAGACGCAGAAGTCCCAAGGAGACATATCCCGACCCGGTGGTGTTTACCAAGTGCGACAGTGCCTTGGTCACCAGAGGACGTCCATTCTTCATCCCCGACTATACCAGGGAATGCGAGTACGAAGCCGAACTGGTCGTGCGCATCTGCCGCATGGGACGCAGCATAAGCGAACGCTTCGCCCACAGATACTACGATGCCGTGACCGTAGGTGTGGACTTCACCGCGCGCGACCTGCAACGCAGGCTCCGCGCCGAAGGGTTGCCCTGGGACATAGCCAAGGGATTTGACGGCAGCGCGGTAATAGGCGACTTCAGGGATTTCTGCGGACACGAGGCTCCGTTACTGTGCGGTTCCACCGGCAGATACGAGGGACACCCGGTAGCCGAAATGCTGTCCCGCGGAATAAGTTTCCGCCTTGACATCAACGGACAGACGGTGCAGCAGGGCATCAGCACGGACATGATACACTCCGTGGATTATCTGGTAAGCTACATAAGCCGTTTCTTCACCCTGAAGACTGGCGATCTGATATTCACAGGTACTCCCGTAGGGGTAGGCCCGGTGCATATAGACGACCACGTCGAGGGATGGATGGCAGAGGAAAAGGTACTGGAATTCAATGTAAAATAAGCTTGCAGAAAAAACCAACCACTTTACCACATACACACAACACAAAAGCATGAAGGGAAGGACACTATACGTATTTATTCTGTCATACATGGCGGCCATGGCTTGCCAGGCCCAGGAGAGGATAACATTCCTGGACTGGGGTGCCATGGCCAAGGATACGCTGTGCCCCGTATATGCCGAGGTAGTTCCGTTGCAGACCGACCACAGGAACAACACCTATAGTGTCAGTCTGGAATATCCCTCTTGGGCACCGTTGACCTCACGCGAAACAGAGTTGGCCCGGCGTTACGACCACATGATAGCGGACTCCATCAAGATAGACCAATATCTGAGCGTGGGACGCGGACAGGGTTTACTGAACTACAGCTTCGTGCCCATCATACGACATGGCAATTCATATCGCAAACTGGTTTCGGCAAAAATCAGTATCGTACCCACCCCACGCCCACGGGCGGCAAGAGCGGCCGCAGGAACTGCCGCCGGACGATATGCCACGCATTCCGTCCTGGCTACCGGCACATGGCGCAAGATACACATCACAGAGGACGGCATCTACAGGCTCACAGCGGCCTTTCTCTCCGGCATGGGGTTCCGTCATCCCGAAAAGGTACGCCTCTATGGATACGGAGGGCACCAGCAGCCCGAAGCCTTGGATGCCGACAACGATTTCGATGACCTTGAAGAGGTTCCGCTATTCACAGCCCCCAACGGCGACTTGCTCTTTTGGGGCAACGGACTGGTGAGGTGGGAAGGGACCGACCGCATATTCAATGCCTATGCCACACGGGCTACATATTTCCTGACAGAAGGTGACACCCGGCCGGATATCACCACCGAGGCCACGTATACGGGAACCGTACGCCAGAGCGTGAACTCCACACTCGGACATGCATTGCACGAGGTGGACGATTACGCCTGGTTCCGCGGAGGACGCAATCTGGTGGAGAGTACCCTCTTCACGGGCGGACAGTCGCGCACATATTCGTTTCAGGACGTGAACAGCCTTGGAAACGAGCGCCTTACCGTGGTATTCACCGGCGGCGAAGTAGCCACTCCGCTGACCATAGCCGCCAATGGCGAGACGGTGACAACAGGTACGATACCGGCACCAGACAAGGATTTGCACACATACTATTCCGAGAGCAAGTTCCCCAACCTCAACGTCTCTCCGTACAAGACTGAAGGAGAGACCTGGCGCATAACACTCACGGCCAAGGGTACGGGGTCGGCCAGCAACCGCGTACAGGGACGATTGGACTATATAGCCCTCAACTATACCGCACCGTTGGAACTGAAGAAGGGTTTCGTGCGTTTCGGAGACGGTTACATGGGAACAGGCCTGGGAACCGGATTCCTGTCCAGCGTGACCCGCAGATTCTCCGGTCCCACACGTTTCTTCGGCATAGGGGGAGACGGCACACGGGACATACGGGTCATGCGCATAGGACGCCGCGGACGACCGGCATCCCTGCTGCCCGCAACATATGGAGACGAAGGGCTGGAATGTTCCGTGGAGGATGGCACCGAAGCTTTTGTGGCCTTCGACCCGTCTTATGCCTTTCCCACGCCCTCTGCGGGACAGGCGATAGAAAACCAGGACCTGCACGCCACGGAAGGGGCTGACATGGTCATCATAATACCTGCCAGCGGAAAACTGCATGCACAGGCCGTCAGGTTGGCCGAGGCACACGAGCAATACGACGGTCTGCGATGCATAGTGGTCAGGGCCGACCATATCTATAACGAATTCTCGTCAGGCACGCCGGATGCGACTGCATACCGCCGCTTCCTGAAGATGCTCTACGACCGCGGCCTTTCCGCAGGCACGGCACCCAGATACCTTCTGCTGATGGGCGATTGTGCCTGGGACAACAGGATGAAGTCCACCACATGGCGCACTTATTCTCCTGACAATTACCTGCTATGCTATCAGAGCGAGAACAGTTTCAGCGATACGAAGTCCTACTGCTGGGAGGACTATTTCGGCCTCTTGGACGACGGCGAGGGAACCGCACCTTACAAGGACCTCTCGGACTTGGCCATAGGGCGTTTCCCCGTCACCACAGAGGAGCAGGCACGCATAATGGTGGACAAGTCCATAGCACACATGCGACGCGACAACACAGGAGAGTGGTGCAACCGCATAATCATCATGGGCGACGACGGTGACGAGAATCTGCACATGACGGATGCCAACACCGTGGCAACACGCATAGAGGAGGAGGTTCCCGACGTGGATGTACGCAAGGTGATGTGGGACAATTACACGATGGTGAACCAGGGACTGTACAATGCCTATCCGGAAATACGCGCCTACGTGGAGAAACAACTGCAGGAGGGAGCCATGATGTTCAACTATACAGGCCACGGGGCCACCTATCTGCTGAGTCACGAACGTGTGGTGACGCTGGACGACGTGAAGGCATGGAACACCTCACGACCGCCGTTGTGGTTCGTGGCCGCCTGCGTGGTGGCTCCATTTGACAGCCAGGAGGGCAACATCGGCGAGGCCGCCGTACTGAATCCCCATGGAGCCGTTGCATTCATAGGTACGGCGCGCACGGTATACAGCACGCCGAACATGTACCTGAACCGATACTTCTCGCAATACCTCTTCGGCAAGGATGCCCAAGGACACCGCAATTCCGTAGGCGAAGCCTTGCGCATGGCCAAAGGCAGCATGGTCGCTAATGGCGGGGAAGGCGGACAACCGCAGAACAAACTGCAGTTCGCGCTATTGGGCGACCCGGCCTTGTTTTTCGGCATCTCCGGTGCCAAGGTTGTGCTCGACAGCATAGATAGCGAGCCATTGACCGGGGAGCAGACATTGCGTGGAGGCAGCCGGGTACGCATAAGCGGGCATGTGGAACAGGCACGTGGAGTAGCAGACGAAACCTTCCAAGGCACTGTGAGCTACCGCCTATACGATGCCGAGGAAACCATTACCACCCGGGAAAACGTCCCGACAGTATACGCAGGTCCGTTCAAGTATACTTACAGGAGCAAGGAAATCAACCACGGAACGGACAGTGTCCGCAATGGGCGTTTCTCCACCACGGTCATCATTCCCAAGGATATAAGTTACAGCGATGAAAACGGACGAATTGTCTTCTATGCCGTGAACAACGACAAGAGCATAGAGGCCAACGGCAGCAGCGAGAATTTCCTGGTGGGAGGTTACAACAATGAGCCTGTAAACGACACCGAGGGGCCGGAAATGTTCATATACCTCAACGACAAGGACTTCATGGACGGGGATGCAGTGCCTTCCAGACCAATCTTCATGGCCGAGCTCCAAGACGAGTCCGGCATACAGTACAACGGCAACGGAATAGGACACGACCTGCAATTGTGCATAGACGGCGACCCGGGCAAGACCTACAATCTGAACCGTTATTACATCGGCCATGACAGCGACTATTCGCAGGGAAAAGTGGTGTTCAATGACATGCCGGAACTGGAGGAGGGTGCCCACGTTCTGAGCTTCCGTGCATGGGACATGCTCAACAACACGTCGGTGCAGAGCCTGAGATTCGTGGTGGGCCAGGGACTGAAGGCCGAGGTGCTTTCGCTGATGCTGGAAAATGATGTGGTGGCAGGCAGCACCAACTTCCATATCGCCTACAACTATCCCGGTCTGGAATGCCGCTTCCGCCTGGACATATACTCGCCCACGGGAGCCATGCTGTGGAGCCGCGAGGTGAATGCCGCCGGCGACAACGGCATAGTTACCATACCGTGGGACGGCCGTAACGGCAGCGGTGCCTCAATGGACAACGGCATATATATCTGCCGTGTGACGGCATCGCACGAAGACGGCAAAAAGAGTTACAAGGAAAAGAAATTCGTCCTCCGAAGGCAATAAACAGATGTCACGGAGAGTTATTATAACACGTATGAGAAGATTATTTGCCTACTTCACAGCCTTGCTGCTGGGCACTGTGGCAGCAATGGCACAGAGTTCGACATTGTCGGAACGTTTCAATCCGGAAATATATGGTGTCACATCATTGGCCATAGCCCCAGATGCACGTGCAGGTGCAATGGGTGACATGGGCGTGGCAACAGAGGCCGATGTCAACAGCCAGTATTGGAATTGCGCCAAGTACCCGTGGAACATAGCCCGTGCAGGAGTAAGCGCCTCATACACTCCATGGCTGCGCAAGATTGTCACAGGCATCAACCTGGCAAACGTATCCGGTTTCTACCGTATAGGAGACTACTCGGCAATCAGTGCCTCGCTCAGATACTTCGGCATGGGCGAAGTCGGCGTGCAGGACATGGGATACAGTGTCAGCCCATACGAAATGTCCATTGACGTGGCCTACAGCCGTATGCTTACGCGAACCTTCTCCATGGGCGTGGCAATGAGATTCATTCTCTCAAACATGAACTATGACGAACGACAGGAGGCTGCCGTGGGCAAGGCATTTGCCGCGGACATAACCATGTACAGGCAAGGATACTTCTTCATGGGCAACAGGGAATGCAGTTTGTCCTGGGGCATAGCTCTGAGCAACATAGGCAGCAAGATAAACATGCGCAACGACAACAATGCGGACTTCCTGCCCGCAACCTTGCGACTGGGTATCAACATGAATGTGCCGCTGAACGAGTACAACAGGCTGTCTTTCGGTGCCGAGGTATACAAACTCTGCATCCCCACCCGTCCCGTACAGGGCGAAGACGAGTCACCGGAGGACTATGAACGTCGCTTGCAGGAGGATTACTACTCCGTCAGTTCCATCGGCGGCATATTCAAGAGCTTTGGCGATGCGCCAGGAGGTTTCAAGGAAGAGATGCAGGAATTGCGGTGGAGTTTCGGTGCGGAATACACCTATAACGACCGCTTTATGCTACGTGCAGGATATCACTACGAGAACCCTCACAAGGGTAACCGCCAATACTTCACAGTGGGTGCCGGCTTCCGAATGAGCGTATTCTCCGTGGATGCCGCCTACTGCATAGCCACCGCACAGGCCAACCCTTTGGACCAGACAATGAGATTCTCCCTGGGCTTCGACCTTGATGGCATGAAGGATCTTTTCGGACGCAGACGATAAGGGACAGCAAACCACCATACCTTATATAATATATTGCGCACATGTGCATATCGTCCGGCCATACACGACAAACAACACAAACCGTACTTGACATGAAAATCCTATACACCATATGCCTGCTGGCTGCATTGGCATGCCTTGCATCCTGCGACAGGAAATCACCCGACGAGGAAGCGGGCACGATACTGCAGAAGTCCAGACAACACTTGGAGGAAGGACAATACAATGCCGCACGCGACAGCATAATGAACCTACGCCAAAGATATCCTGCCGCCATACAGACACGCGCCAAGGCCCTGCTGTTGCTGGACAGCGTGGAAATGATGGCTGCTCGCGACAGTATGGGCAATGCCACCGGCGAGGAATGGAAACGCCTGTCCGTGAAGAAACAGTTCTTTGAACGCAAGCTGCAAGAAGACAAGAAGAAGCTCAGTTTATAAAAACTCAAGAATCCCCACATCAATGCAACGCCATACAGACGAGGACTTACGCAAGCTATTGGACAAGCCCATGTTCCACCGCATCTCCGAAACCGCGGACGAACTCGGGCTGGAGTGTTATGTTGTCGGCGGATATGTGAGGGACTTGTTTCTTGGACGCCCGTCCAAGGACATTGACTGCGTGGTGGTGGAGACTGCCTTCGTGGACAATCCCGCCGTCCTTGGTCCCGGCATACGCCTGGCCAAGGCCTTGGGCAAACGTCTGGGGCACAGAGCCAACGTGTCCGTATTCAAGAACTTCGGCACGGCACAGGTCAAATGGCACGGAGAGGAAGTGGAATTCGTAGGGGCAAGGCGTGAGAGCTATTCCCGCAACAGTCGCAAGCCCATAGTGGAAGACGGCACCTTGGAAGACGACCTGGACAGAAGGGACTTCACCATAAATGCCTTGGCCATACAACTGAACAGCGACCGTTTCGGCATGCTCATAGACCGCTTTGACGGTCTGTTGGACATGGAAGACGGCATCATAGCCACGCCGCTTGACCCGGACATCACCTTCAGCGACGACCCGTTGAGAATGATGCGCTGTGTGCGTTTTGCCACACAATTAAACTTCCGCATAGAGGATGAAACGCAGAAGGCTCTATGCCGAAATGCCGAACGCATCAAGATAATCTCGCAGGAACGCATCATCGACGAACTGAACAAGATAATGTTGTCTCCTGTGCCAAGCATAGGTTTCATAGAAATGGAGAGGTGCGGCCTTCTGGAACTTATCCTTCCGGAAATTGCAGCACTGCGCGGCACAGAAAGCCGAAACGGCCGCGCACACAAGGACAACTTCTACCACACATTGGAAGTTCTTGACAACATGGCTCGTGCCACGGCAAAAGACCTGCAAGAGCAAGGTGCCTCGTCCGGCACAGAAAACGAGACAGCGGATGAGAAGGCCATGCCACGCCACAGAGATGTGCTCTTCCTACGTTGGGCCGCTCTGCTGCACGACATAGGCAAACCGCGTACAAAACGCTGGGAAGATCCCCAAGGATGGACATTCCACAACCACAACTATGTGGGACAGAAGATGATTCTGCCTCTGTTCCGCCGTATGAAGCTTCCCTTGGACGAACGCATGCACTACGTGGAGAAACTTGTCGGCATGCACATGCGTCCGCAGGTCATAGCCGACGAGGAGGTGACAGATTCTGCCGTAAGGCGACTGCTGTTCGAGGCCGGAGAAGACATAGACGATCTCATGACCCTGTGCGAAGCCGACATAACATCCAAGAATCTGGCACGCAAACAACAATTTCTGAACAACTTCCGCCTCGTACGCGAGAAAATAGCCGACCTGCAGGCACGCGACAACTATCGCACATGGACCAACCCCATCAGCGGTGAGGAAATCATGCAGGCATTCGGCCTGCCTCCATGTCGTGAAGTTGGCATACTGAAACAGGCGGTAAAGGATGCCATATGGGAGTCGCGCATACCGTCCGACCATGAATCGGCCTTCACATTCATGCTACAGGAAGCAGAACGCATGGGGCTGACAAAACTGTCCAAGGAATAAACAAAAGAATGCTTTTTAGCATACTCATGTGCCTATTTTCTTGGTGGTTTGCACGATTTGCCGTAAATTTGCGCATATCTTTCAATAAAAACATACTCTAAATAGTATTGATTTATGGGTGGCTTTTTCGGCACTGTATCGCAACAACCATGTGTTGCAGATCTTTTTTATGGCACTGACTACCAATCACATCTTGGCACACAACGTGGCGGCATGGTCACTTTCTGTCGCACCAACGGTTTCTACAGAAGCATACACAATCTGGAGAGCACATACTTCCGCACACGTTTTGAACCTGAACTGGATCGCTTTGTTGGCAACAGCGGCATAGGTGTCATCTCGGACACCGATGCGCAACCGATGCTGATCAACTGCCATCTTGGCCGCTTTGCCATCGTTACCGTGGCAAGAATCAACAATATAGAGGAACTGGCACAGCAGATGCTGGAGGAAGGTATGCACCTGAGCGAATTCTCCAGCGGAAAGATAAATCCCACCGAACTTATAGGCCTGCTCATCGTACGCGGCAAGACTTTTGTGGAGGGCATAGAGAACGTATTCCGCATGGTCAAGGGATCGTGCTCCCTGCTCCTGCTTACGGAGGATGGCGTGATCGCCGCCCGCGATTCATGGGGCCGCACTCCCATTATCGTGGGCAAAAAGGACGGAGCCATGGCGGTAGCGTCCGAGAGTACAGCTTTCCCTAACCTCGGTTTCGAGACCCTGCACTTCCTTGGCCCGGGCGAAATCATCCGCATCCAGGCCGATGGCATGCAGCAGCTACGCCGCCCCAACAAGGGCATGCAGATATGCTCGTTCCTTTGGGTCTACTACGGTTTCCCTACAAGTTGTTACGAAGGTCGCAATGCCGAGGCCATGCGTGTGGCCTGCGGCCGTGACATGGGTAGAGAGGACACCGTGGAAGTGGATTGCGCATGCGGCATCCCCGACTCCGGCATAGGAATGGCCGTAGGTTATGCCGAGGGACACAAGGTTCCATACGCCCGTGCCATCTCCAAATACACCCCCACATGGCCACGCAGCTTCACTCCGGCGAATCAGGACATGCGTAACCTCGTGGCCAAGATGAAACTGATTGCCAACAAGGACATCCTGTTGGACAAGCGTGTCCTCTTCTGCGACGACTCCATCGTACGTGGCACGCAGTTGCGCGACCACACCCGTGCTCTGCACGGTCTGGGTGCAAAGGAGGTACACATGCGCATAGCCTGCCCGCCACTGATTTTCGGATGCCCGTTCGTGAACTTCAGCGCGAGCAAGAACGAGCTGGAACTGATTACACGCCGTATCATAGCGGACTTCGAAGGCGACATGAACAAGAACGTGGATGCCTATACCCGCACAGGTTCTCCCGAATACACTCGCATGGTAAACGAGATAGCCGAACGCCTGCACTTGGATTCCCTGAAGTTCGCCACCCTCGAATCTCTTGTCCGTGCCATCGGACTGCCCAAGGAACGCATCTGCACCCATTGTTTCGATGGCAGCAGCTTCTATTCCCTGGAACAGGAGAATCCCATCTCCGAGGAATGATTATCCAAGCCCGTTACACGGCATCTGCATAAATCGGTTGCTGACACGACACAAGGATATCGGTATTTTTCAGTTGACCGTTTACAAATAGCAAAGGACTGCGCCAAGCGCAGTCCTTTGCTATTTATAGTATTTTTATCCATCCCATCCTTAAGCTACAAGCTACCATAAAAGCATATGTGACTTAAAGTTACATGATTGAGAAATGAAAACAGAACGTCATTCTCCCGGTAAGAGAAGTATTATTCGGCTGCAAAGTTACGTCAAATTTCATACTTACACAAGGAATGAAGATTATGATTTTTAATCTATCGAATAAATTCATCAATCAGCTAAATTTATTTGACCATTATTTCTTAGGCCCGTTAATTCGTAATGCATTCCTTAGGGTTGCCTATCAATGATTTAACAAAGATATTCATGTAAACATACTTCTCTTACCGGGAGAAGTATGAAAAAGAGAGAAAATAACAAGATAATGAAGAACAATGAAACAGATTATTTTACTTCTGACAATTGTCATTAGCGGCATGTTTCAGACCGTTCGGGGGCAGAATGTTGCGGTCAAAACCAACCTGCTCGCTGACGGCTTTCTCAACCCGAACATCGGCGTTGAAATAGGTCTGGCTCCCAAATGGACACTGGATGTTACGGGGCAATTCAACGCATGGTCTCTCTCTCACGACCGTCGTTGGAAACATTGGGCCGTACAACCCGAAGCACGCTATTGGCTGTGTGACCGTTTCGGCGCGCATTTCTTTGGCGTACATGCACATGGCGGGCAATACAACATCGGTGGCTTCGATGGGCGAATCAACATGTTGGGAACGGACGCACGCAAACTAAAGGATACTCGTTACCAAGGTTGGTTCGTAGGTGCCGGTGTGGCGTACGGCTATGCCTGGATTCTCGGTCTCCATTGGAATCTGGAGGCTGAAATAGGCATCGGTTATTCTTATACACGTTACGACCGCTTCCGATGCGCCGGTTGCGGCAAGAAAATCGAAATCGACAAGCCGCATCACTACGTTGGACCCACGAAAATGGCCATAAATCTGGTTTATCTATTTTAAATAGCAACGAACATGAAAAGAATGATATTTATACTGGCAACCCTGCTGATTATGGGATATATGCCGGAAGCGGTGGCACAAAAACACATCATACCAGATGTTTCCATAGAGAAAATCGACATGAACCGTAACGGCAAATACCTCACTGTGGAGATGGAGGTCAATTTGACAGCCCTTGACGTGAATGCCAACCGTGCCGTGCTGCTTACACCCAGACTGGTCAACGGAACGGATTCGGTGGACTTGCCCTCAATAGGCATTTACGGACGACGCCGATATTATTATTATATGCGAAACGGAATAAGCGCCATTTCGGACGAATCCGAGAAATCTTTCCAGGCATCGGAAAAACCGGAACAACTGGAATATGACAATCTTGTCCTCTACAAAGACTGGATGGACGGAGCAACGCTCAAGTTACATCGTAGCGACTGGGGATGTTGCCAGGAGATTTTGGCGGAATACGAGGACGAACTGGGAAGACATCACGAGGCGTTTTTCCCCGAATTGGTATTCGTACAGCCTAAGGCGGAAATTACGAAAAGCCGTTCATTATCCGGATCGGCATACATCGACTTTCCTGTTGACCAAACGGTGATTTATCCCGATTACCGTCGCAACACGGTTGAACTGGGTAAGATACAGGCAAGCATCGACTCCGTGCGTAATGACAAGGATGTCACCATCACTTCCGTGTGGCTGAAAGGATATGCCTCGCCTGAAAGCCCCTACAAGCACAACACGGAACTCGCCATCTGGCGTACTGCCGCCCTCAAAAAGCACATAGGGCAGCTATACCATTTTGCGGATAGTATTATACAGACCGATTACGAACCGGAGGACTGGATCGGATTGCGCCGCTACGTGAATCAGTCGAACATCGACCACCGTGCAGAGATATTGGCCTTGATAGACAGCGACATGGAACCGGATGCCAAGGAGGCAAAGATCAAGCGCACGTATCCCGATGAATATCGTTTCATGCTACAGAATTTCTATCCCGCCTTGCGCCATACGGACTATCGCATAGACTACAACATCCGCACGTTCAGCGATGTGGAGGAAATAAGTCGTATCATGGCGGAGCGGCCGCAGAAATTGAGCCTGAACGAGTTTTACCTCGTTGCCGGAAAACATGAGCCGGGCACTGATGAGTTCACGGAAGTTTTCCAAACAGCTGTGCGCATGTTCCCCAACGATATGACTGCCAACCTGAACGCCGCCAATGCGGCAATCCGCCGGGATGATTTCCAGACAGCCCGCAAGTATCTTGACAAGGCAGGCGATTCCGCTGAAGCGGCCTATGCACGCGGAGCACTTGCCGTACGGGAGGGAGACTACGAAGTGGCACGCCAATATCTGGAGAAGGCGAAAGAGATGGGCCTTGATAAGGCAAGTGATATTCTGGAAGAATTGAAAAAACGCGGAAATACCGACTAACCATTTTATTATTAACATTTATAAATCCAATTGTATGAAAGCAAAACATTTATTAGCTTCCATGTTTGCAGCCTTGTTGTTTGCCGGCTGTTCAAACGAAGACGGTCTCACTCCCGACAAAGGTAATGAAAACAATGGAGAGCCCAAGTTCCTGACTGTAAGTATCAGCGCAACTGGAGGTTCTTTGACACGTGCTTTAGACGGGACGTACGAAGAAGGAGAACAGAACGAGAACGAGGTACAAAAAGTACGCTTCTACTTCTTTGACCAGAACGGAAATGCAGCAAAGGTAAAAGGCGACAAAGGAGGTTCTTACCTTGATGTCACAGACGTTGAGGAAACTGGAAAAGATATGAATAATGTGGAGAAAATCCTTGAATCCACCTTGATAATTCAAACTCCGCAAGGGGATAAGATACCCACTTCTGTCGTAGCAGTGGTAAATCCGCAAGAGGATCCAACAAATGTAACAAGTCTGGACAAGCTGAATGAAATCATCAGCAATTACAACAAGACAGAAAATGGCTTTATCATGAGCAATTCCGTCTATGCCAATGGAGAAAAGAAGATGGAGACTGTGGATGTAGCCGGACACTTGTATTCCAATGCCGAGGCAGCAAAACAAGACCCCGTTATCATCCATGTGGAGCGCGTGCTGGCAAAGGCGCGTTTGACTGTCGAACTCACGCCTAACGACAAGGGCGTTTACAAAACCTCTTCTGATGCTTCACAAAAGTTCGATGACGAGGAAATATACGTGAAATTCTTAGGATGGAACGTAACTGCCACTGCTGAAGAATCACGCCTGATGAAAGAGATAAATCCGACATGGAGCAGCAACCTGTTTACCTCCACAATCCTTTGGAACACGGCAGACTATCACCGTTCATTCTGGGCAGTCAATCCTGCGACTATGAGTTACGAATGGGGAAATTTTGCAGAGCATGCACAGTTTATCAAGCATTTCGATGCTGGAACTGGCGAAGAGAAGAAAGTAAACTACACCTACTTGCAGGAAAATGCGTCAAATAATTACAACGAAGGAAGCGACCCAACTACTCCTACGCAGGTAATCATCGCAGCACAACTTGTTAAAGCAGATGGTGACACACCGATAGAATTCGCTGAATACGCAGGCGAAAGAACAACAGTTGAGGGTTTGAAAAAGAAATATGCCGCAGCTTCCGGTTTATGGACAGACATTGACGGTGAAAACGGAAAGAGAACTATTACAATAGATGACATCGAACTGAAGACTGCTACCGAGGCAGGTGTGGCAAATCAGAACACACCAGGCCGCTACAAGGTATATGCCCAGTTGACCGCGGAAGCCGCCCAAAAGAATTGGTATGGTTCCGATGCAGAAGATGCATCAACTGTAAATGCCGACGAAATCCTGAAAGGTCTTGGTGGCGCAAAGGTTTGGGCCGATGGTTATACTTATTACTACTTTGACATCCGCCACTTGAACGATACTCAAAATGGCAATGGCCAATACGGTGTGGTACGTAACCACATTTATGCAGCCAACGTTACCTCTTTGGTAGGTTTGGGTACTCCGGTATATAACCCTGATGAAACCATTTATCCGGAGAAGACACAGGACGATGATACCTATATCGCCGCACAGATTAGAATTCTCTCATGGCGTATCGTAAATCAAAACATTGATTTGGTATGGTAATTCAGCAAAGATAAGAAACATAAAATGGCGGGGAGATGTCATAGTGGGACATCTCCCCGCCCCAAAACACCACTTAGCCCCCACAAAAAGCACTCACGTACCGGTGCAAAAAGAGGTGCGTAACCATGGAGGACTTCGTGAAAGCACTCCGACTTGATGAGAAAATACTTTGCGCTGCAAGAATCGCAAACAACATATATACATGGCAAAGAAGATAAATGGCATGAAGGTGAATACTCTTATACGAAGAAAGGTGTTGCACATACTGATGGCCGCTATGACGGTGTTGCCGTCGGGAGTTTTTGTGTCATGCAACAACTGGCTCTACGAAGAAGAAGGCGACTGTTCGGTATACTACCGCCTAAAGTTCCGCTATGACAGGAACCTAAAATGGGCGGATGCTTTTGCCAACGAGGTTTCGTCGGTCCATCTGTACGCCTTCGACCGGTCGGGCGTGCTGGTATGGCAAAAGGAAGAACAGATAGAGCCGTTGATGGCAGAGGACTACTCGATGCTGCTCGACATGCCTGCCGGTGACTACCGGTTGCTGGCATGGTGCGGCCTCCGGAACAACGGAGAGCACGAAGAATCTTTCTCAGTGCCCGAAGCCCGTATCGGTGAAACCCGCATCGAACAGCTACAGTGCGTTCTGAACCGCAAGCGCGACGAAGGCAATGCCTACAGCGACGAAAGGCTTTACCGCCTTTTCCACGGCACCATGGATGTATCGCTACCATCCAACAACAATGGAGGCAGTTATGACTATACCATGTACCTGACAAAGAACACCAACCATATACGCGTCATTCTGCAACACCTCTCGGGAGAGGATGTGAATGTGGAGCAATTTACTTTCCGCATAGAGGACGAAAACGGCTTGATGGCGTATGACAACGAATTGCTGGAAGACGAGAACATCACGTATCGTCCTTGGAAAACACAAAACGGCGAAGCAGGAGTGGGAAAAGAAGATACCCGTGCCGTCATAAACGTGAAGGGAGCCATTGCCGACATAACCGTGGGTCGCATGATAGAAACACACCGGAAGAGGATGTTCCTCACCATATCCGACACGAAAGACAAGACTGTGGCTCACATACCGGTGATAGACTATGCGCTGTTGGCAAAGGACTATTACGAGGAGGAATACAACCGTCCGATGACAGATCAGGAGTTTTTGGACCGCGAGGACGACTATGTAATGACATTATTCCTCGACGAGAACAACAGATGGATCAGCAGCCAGATACTGATTCACTCTTGGCGTGTGGTATTGAGCAACATTGAAATCGAATAAGCACAAGGAAGGACTGAACTGATGAAACGGAACATTATACATTGCATTGTGGTTTGTTTAGCTGCATTCACACTGCCTTTTATGATAGCGTGCAGCAGTCAGGAGGAACCTTTCACGAACACCGAAGCAGCCACCCTGTATATGAACATCGCCATACTGGAACAGGCACAGTATGAAGGGGCGACATTGCCCGACAACGAGAAGATGCACACTCTGCGCGTAGTTGTGCTGCATGGGGATGGAAAAGTAGAACACAACCGGTTCTATTCGTTGGATGGCGCAAAAGAAGAGAAGTTCATCATCCTCAAAGTAAAGCCCAACGAAAAGAAAAAGATTTTTATCTTCGCCAATGAAGAGAGTGTGCACAACGTGGAGGGAGTGACGGGCGAAAGCCAAACGCTGACCACTTTCCTCAACAATTACACAGAGGACTCGAACGACTTTAAAACCGAGGCAAGCAACCTTTACTTCGCTCCTGACTACTCGGAAGGAAAGCCTATCCCGATGTCCTCCATGTATGATATAGACATAACCGAAGAAAATTTCGAAAGAACCTTCTATGTGGTGCGTGCAGCCACCAAGTTCACCGTGAACTTCAGGAACTGGCGCGACGAGGAGGTGACTGTGGATTTTTTGACTTTGGCCAAACATGCCGACAAGAACTTCTTGATGGCACATGTCAAGGAGGACACCGAGCAAAACCAGAAACTCTTCAACGGGAAAACTTGGATAGAATGGTTGAAGGAAGTTTCCGATGCCTCATCGGAGAACGACAGTTACGAGACCACAGAAGCCGCAGGGTGGCTGAAAGACTACGAACTGCCTGAAAAGGCCGATGCGGCAAAGACCTATACCCACGGAACGGTTACTGTAGGAAAACCTGCAATCAATACAGACAACCCGAACAATTCAAAACCTGGTATAGCAAGCAGTATCTTCTACCTGCCAGAAAGCAAGAACCTCAAAGCAAATGCGACAGACGGAGAACAGGAATACACCCTGACCATACACATAAAGGGAAGGAGTGAGCCTTTCGTACAAACGTTACCGAACCTGAAAGCACTGTTTCGCAACACCCACGTGATAGTAAACATCACATTACTTAGCAATGAAATCATAGTGGATGTAAGGCCATATAGCGAGGTAAAACTTGAACCGGAATTCGGATTGTAAAACAACAAACAGAAGCATCATGAAACATTTTGTACGATATGCCATTCTTCTTCTGACGATAGTCGCTGCTACCGGATGCCAAGATGATTTTGCGGAGCAGGAAATCATTGGCAAAGGTCAGTCGACAGTATACGTTACTCTGGACTTCAAGCCCATGTCCTCGGCACTGACACGGACATCCGGAGATGCATTGAAAGAGATTGAAAGCCTTCATGTGCTGTTGTATGATGACAAAGGAAACATAAAAGAAAAGTGGCAGATAGAAGAATATGACGTGTCCGATGAACAACGAACAAATGCGGATGCGGAAAATGGGATAAAAGCAGAAAATCAGACAAAACGCGCCACATTCAAACTGCCTGAAGAAATCGAATTCGGCCGGTATTACATGTATGCAGTGGCAAACATTCCCGACTTGCTGACTACGTACGAGAACAACATTGCAACCGTGGACGGGCTCAAAAGTATCCCGCTTACATGGAATCCCCAAGACATTGCCGCCAACGGTCAGATGATGGGCTGTTTCACAAATGTTTCCGGCAATTCCACCGGTGGCGAGTTGCTTGTCGTGAAGGAAAAAAGCGTGAAGCTACATGCGTGGCTGCGACGTGCGGCATCCAAAGTGACCATCGCCTACGACGGCAGTGATTTGAAGGAAGGAGTGTTTGTCTATCTCGAATCGGTGCAGATTAAAGATATTCCATCGCAATGTTATCTGGGAAAGGAGAATAACGTAGGCGCGGAAGGATATACGTTGAAAGCACCCCAAAAAGGCAAAGAAACTGATATGGAAGACGGGGAAATCATTATCTATTCCGAGCACAATCATGGAGCAGCTGATTTTGACATCGCCGAGAACTGTATGGGACATCGTATCACAGCAGGTACTCCGAAATTCGGTTCCCATGGAGAAACGGACGATGCATTGTATTTCTACGAGAATATGCAGGGTGCGGGAGACGATATGCCTGACAAGCGGCAGGATGCAACCGGCCCGGACGGAAAACCGGACGGAAAGCTGGATTTTCCCGGATTGCCGGACGATGAAACATACAGGCTGAAAGACGATGTGCTCTACGGAACCTACATCGAGGTGACAGCCCACTACATTTCCAATAATTCCGCACGACTGGGAAACGGGCGCATCATCTATCGCTTCATGTTGGGACAGAACGTGACAAATGACTATAACGCCAAACGCAATTGCCACTACAAGCTGACTTTGAAATTCAAGAACTTCGCCAACGAAGCCGACTGGCATATCGAATATGAGGAACCGGAACCCGGAGTGATGACTCCAGAACCTTATTATATAACATATCTGTACAACCATTCCATGATGTATCCCATCAAGGTGAATACGGGCGGGCACGAGATTGAATCCATAAGGGCAGAAATCATAGAAAACAACTGGGCTCCACATAATGCTACTCCTGGTAAAGGTGATGATACCGCTCCTGGCGATTATTATCAACCTGCGGCTAAAGGAACAGAGAAGCTATGGAACGGATTCCTGTCATTGCACCAAACGACAGAGACGATTCTTGGTACGGACAATGATAAGGCAACCAGCGAGGACGTGAATAAGAGCAAATACGAAGAAAAGCCTAAACGTGGTGTGCGTATATATACTGATTTTACAGAGGGAGAGCATGCTACAAGCTCGGATGAGGCAGGAGAATCACGGGCGACAGATAAATACCGCGTAGAAAAACACCCCACCGAGGTTAATACATACAATGTGTTTATTCCTATGTACACCCGTGCCAAACTGATGTACAAAACAACCGGATACACGGGGAATAATCCATATGTGGCGTACCAGCGGAAAGCGGTCGTGAGGATTACGACAAAATTGAAAAACGTGGAGAAGCTTTTTATAAACGAAGTTCCGATATATCAGGTGCGCCGTGTGGTGAACCCAAAGGGCATCTATCGTTCCGCAGGCACAAACAAGTCTTTTCATGTGGTACTGAAACGATTGCCTGGAGAAGATGCGACCAAGTTCATTCCATTCCAGTCAGAAGGTCCCTGGAAAGCATATATAGTAAGGCAGACAAACGGTGAGGGCATTACGCTTTCGGAAACGTCGGGGTCGGAGGAAAGGCCTGATTCCGTGTATGGAACTGCCATTCATGGCAAAACCGGCAGTGTGATTGATTTCAATGTCGATTTTTCCGGCAACTCCACCGAGAACCGTTATGCCATTATCCGTGTGGAATATCACAACTATACCTGCCAGCACTTGATTTTTGTGAGACAAGGCGACAAGCCTGATAATTTGATAGACAATGGCACGAAATGGTATGCCTATAACATGACGGCTTATGGCAAACTGGCCTCTACCCCCTTGGAAGAAGGGTCTTTGTTCAAATTCGCAAACTGGAAAGAACCCATAGATGCGCTAAGCAACAAAACCCCGTTCAGTCCATGGATAAACGTCACCAAGGACTCTTTCGTGAAACCCGAGGATTTGTCCATTGTGGGAGAAGACCAACCGATGTCATGGGAGACCATCGGTTCGGGAAAAACAACGGACACGTTCGGAGACACCGGTATAAGTGGCACCAGAGTGGCTGAAGATGCCGATTTCATGGCTTTGAAAAACGACACGGTCATCGAAGAGGGATATGGCGTTCTCTACGGAGACGACGCCACAGAAACGGCTGACAGTATCGGCGATGCCTACGGCTATGACTATGCCAACAACACCAAGGGGCGTGGGATGAGAGGATGTTTTGTGTATAACAGGCAAACAGGCAAGAACCTGTTCTTCCCTATCGGGGCTTCCGGATATGGACGCAGAAAGCAAACCTATACACAGAATTGGGGCGATCCCGAAACAATTAACGGGGTATTAAGATATTGTAGCGGACGAACCAAACTGTTTCCAACCCCGATAAATCTACCGTTGTTTTACGACCTATACAAACGTCCGGGAGCCGTATATTGGTATGATAAAACGATAAAGAAAGATAATGCCGACTACTTGGGTTGGGACATCAATTATTTCACGTTTGATTTCAATAATCTGGGAGCAGACAATCTGGTTAAGACAAATGGCTCCGATGCCTGCTTCATCCGCTGTGTCGTTGACGAATAGACTATGCCAAATACATTAAAGGAATAGCCTTGTATCAAGATATGCCGATGGAGCACACAGTCGGCCATAAAAAAACATTTCCTCGAGACGTTGTATCCCAACAGCGTCTCGTTTTTTTTCAACAATCCACAACAGAGCCGTCCTCACTCTTTGAAAGCCACGTTCGGAGTCCATGTCCGTGGCGCACTCATGACAGTAGAAATAAGGAAGACCACATGGTATCACAGATTCGTATTCACGAATTCACCAACCCATATTCGTGAATATGAGAACGTGAATTCACGAATATGACGCGACATGTCCACCGGGAATGATATATCCGTATGCGTGGTGTGGGACTATATATCGTATCTTGGGCGTTTGGCGATGCCTGTGAAGAATATTCAGTGAACATTAGCCACGCTTTTCGCAACATATTGCCCGAAAGGCAGGAAAATGCCGACAGGGCTACGGGGTTGCCTGCAGAACCAAACGAGTATGTAACGTTCGCTATTAAACCCGAATCGGTCATTAGATTTCCAATCCGTTTTGTCTTTATATTCGTTCGTATTGCAACCGTTTTGTCGAAGGCATAGCGAGCTATGGCAAGACCAAACGGGAAGCAAGACGGCGAAGAGAAAGGCAAAATGGAGGAAAAGGCAATATAAATCATCTGATTTATACAATTTGACGTTCTAATGACCGATTTGGGTTAAAGTACACATTATCCTGGTCCTTTTGAAATGCTTTCACCATAAAATCGTATCTTTGCATCGCCATGGACATTGATGATGAGATTTACAAACTGAGAAACAGGCTATGCAACCGGCTGCACATGGCCGAGATAAGCGAAACAATAGCGAGCGCACATGCCGACAAAAGCGGCACACTACGCGAGGCTATCTTCGCCCTGACCGGGGACGAGGACAATCGCGTGGCATACAATGCACTCTGGTGCCTTTCCCACCTGTCCCGCAACCATGCAGGATGGCTCAGGACGAAGCACGACGAAATGATTGACCACGTGCTTGTTTCCAACCACGACGGACATATACGCCTGCTCCTTACAGTGCTGGAACGGACATATGACCCGGAGAAGAGCCTGCGCACGGATTTCCTTGACTTTTGCTTTGAGAGCATCAACTCCACCATGCCTTACGGCCACAGGATGTTATGCATGAAATTGGCGTATGCACAATGCTGCCATATCCCCGAGCTATTGTCCGAGTTCCGGCAAGTATTGGAGCTGACCGAATACGGTCCCGTATCTCCTGGTATAACATCGGCCAGACGCAACATTCTGCGCCGGATGGACAGAGAAGAACGCCATGTGACAAGACAATCCATGTAATCTCACCCAAACGTTACGACATGAGCACAAGAGAACCATGCTACAATGCACAAGAAAAGGCTGTTTCATCGGAAATAACCCTATATGTAGAGCAGGAAGTCATACCGCTTTATACAGCCTTTGACAAAGCTCATCGCGAAGAACATGTACGAACGGTAATATCCCGGAGTATGACCTTGGCCACACATTTTCCAAACATCAACATTGACATGGTGTACCTTGTAGCCGCCTTTCACGACCTCGGTCTGGTGAACGGTCGTGATAACCATCACCATGATTCCCGCAGAATCCTGGAGGCCGACACCTTCATCCAGTCGCATTTCACACCGGAAGAGATAATACTGATGGGTGAAGCCGTAGAGGACCACCGCGCTTCCGGCCCCAAACGTCCGCGCAACGACTATGGACTGATTGTTGCCGAAGCAGACCGTTGCATAGATGCCCAAAGCATCATACGACGTACCATCCAGTACGGACTGACACATTATCCCGAATTGGACCGTCAAGGTCATTACATGCGTGCCATGGAGCACTTAAGAAACAAGTACTCACCAAACGGATACCTGAAAATCTGGCTCCCATGGAGCGACAATGCCGACAACCTGAAGAGATTTCAGGCCCTGCTTAGCGATGAAAACGCATTAAATACTCTCTTCACCCGCATATTCGATGAAGAAACGCATCAAGAAGAAGTGCCATATAAAAACAACCACACATGCGGATTCTGCTGCAACTGACTTAAACCCGAATCGGTCATTAGATTTCCAATCCGTTTTGCCTTTATGTTCGTGCGTATTGCAACCGTTTTGGCGAAAGCATAGCGAGCTATGGCAAGACCAAAACGGGAAGCAAGACGGCGAAGAGAAAGGCAAAATGGAGGAAAAGGCAATATAAAGCAGATGATTTATACAAATTGACGTTCTAATGACCGATTTGGTTTTAAGTTCCTTTCTTGTTGACAAAGCAAAGCCAGTCTCCTCCATATCTCATTATACGGAAGACCATAATCTTAGGATATCACGTTTTACACAGCTGCTAATGTCACTTCCTTATTGACGGGCAGATAGAACATGAGGTGCTTTCGGTCCTTTTATAACCAAAAACACAATAAACCATCCAATCTCCATTTTCCGGACAGTCGGCCAAAATGGAGATTGGAATGAATCAATATATGAAGACTCTAATTGACTGGACATCAAAAGGTACTTTATGAAACCAGCACGACATGCTTCAACGGAATATGGACTGCGGAATTTCGCCAGTCCAGTACAAAGGCTGCTCCAACCCAAACAGGTTCAGAATTACAGAAGCAGTGTTAACGGTATTGTTTGGTTCAGTCATTCTTACACCGCTGACAATGCCTGGTCCTTTTATTCCCCAAGGAACTATCATCTCATTCGTTGTCATGCCGCCATGCCCCCAATTGATACCGCCATGGTCAGTGATGAATAGTATGTGGGCATCGTCATACAAACCATCCTCTTTCATCTGTTCGAGGAATTTGCCTATATTGACATCGGCCTCTTCAATGGCGGCAATATATTGTGGCGACATCCATGTATATCTGTGTCCGGCATGGTCGGTGTGCACCGAATACAAAAATACTGTGCACGGCTCGTTGCGATGGGCGCGCATGAAATCAAGAGCCTTGGAGTAATTATTTAGATATTCATCGTTTTCTTCAAAGCTCACTTCATCAAGATACCTGCGGTTGTACGGATTTATAAGCTCGGCCCAATTATAGTAGAATGCCGTTTTCATTGCCGGAATACTGTCTTTAAGGACCTTAAAAACCGTTGGATAGTAGCCATCGTCATCGGTCACGAGCGACGGCAATGTATGTTTTTCAAGCAGCCAGTCGTTGCGGTCAACGCCATGTATTTCAGGACCCGACCCACTGAGATGGCTCATCCAGTTGGGCTGGGTATTTGACGGCATCACCACTCTGGTGTCAGTTGACAATATGCCCTCCGACAACAGTTTGTCAAGATTTGGCGTGTACGCTTTTTCAAACCCTTCCACGCATATGCCGTCAAGTGCTATCATCAACACGCGTTTTGCAATGCGTTTCTTTTTCGACCTGGACTTGCTCCCGGCAGGTGACTGAGCCGGGAACGACCTTACCGGCAACACTGATGCCGCTACCATAGTGACAAACGCAGCAAGACTATGCTTTAGAAATGATCGTCTTTCCATAAGGTATCATTCAATATGATTAACTACTAAGTTGGAAGCAATTGATTTGTAGGCCGTTAATGCATATGGTGAGCTAAATTCACCCTTTATCCGGATAAAAAGCACAATAGCATGCCCATTTTTATTTAAGGCCTACATAATCTATACTTCAATGTTGCAAAAATATGAAAAACAAGCCAACGGAAAAATGGACTTTACCATGAAACGGATGTACTTTTATCTGATTTTCAAACTCCCATCATCCATAAAACTATGATACCCATATATCCACCAGTATCCTCCCACCCCGATAGATGCCTTCATATTTGCAACTTTGCAATTCCATAAGAGCATTACTGGTTTAGAATCTAAGGTCATAAAAAGCAATCAGGGAGTGCTATACGGGGCTGTAACCGATGCTTTCGGATATAAAGCCAATAAGTGCTCCCCGACATAAAGACCAAGCATAGAAGCATGGGCGCCACTCACCGCAAGAACCTCATGCCAGGGCTGGGGCATAATGGACAACAGAATCAAGAACAGCGCAAATAATTTTCCGGAGAATGAATCGGGTTCGGCCATGAAAGGTTTACATACGGGAACAGGATCGCGAACTATCTTGGCAGACCACAACGTGAGTCTGTTCCGATACGGTAGCGTCACATCCATAGCCACCATACCATAGGATGACATGAAGATGCGGCCTTCCGAGGCAAAGCAACACTTTAGCCAGCCAAATCAAGCCGCATGATTCTTAATTCAATCACAAACCCG